>JACJKV010000025.1 GCA_016901755.1 Thomasclavelia spiroformis
ATAACAATCCAGAAAAGGCGCTGTGTGATGGACCACAGTCACTGAAGCCAGAAAAATTTGAACAGGTGATGAACAGTCTTCAAGCGATTGCTAAAGCCGTAGGTAAAGATATTTAGATGGTCAAAACGGACTTTATTTCTAAAATATTGACAATTAGGAATAAATATACTATGATACATTCAATAATATTTTAAAAGGAGAATTGTATAAAGTGGACCCGACCGAGATTACGAATATCATTTTATTAATTATATTAATTGCCTTATCTTCGCTGTTTTCATGCAGTGAAACTGCATTTTTATCGGTTAACAAGATCAAGATAAGAAATATGGCAGAAGAAGGAAGCAAAAAAGCTAAAACGATTGAGAAAATGCTGAATAACAGCGATCATCTGTTTAGTGCTATCCTGGTAGGAAATAATATTGTTAATATTGGGGCTTCATCATTGTCAACCGCCACGATCATGTCGATATTTGGCGATGGAGCAGAAATTATTGCGTATGCAACTGGGATCATGACTTTGCTGATATTGATTTTTGGCGAAATTACTCCAAAATCGCTGGCAACTAAAAATGCTGATAGTCTGGCTCTTACGCTGACACCTTTTGTAAAATTTACTTATGTCGTAGCGACTCCAGTTGTTTTGTTTTTAAATATCATTACGGGGTTTTTCATTCGTTTGTTAGGTGGCGATAAGACTAGTGGGCCAACTTTAACTGAAGAAGAATTAAAAACTATAGTGACCGTGGGTCACGAAGAAGGTGTCATTGAAAAAGAAGAAAAAGAAATGATTCATAATGTTTTTGAATTTGGTGAAACTGAAATCAAAGAAATTATGACACCTCGTATTCATGTGGAAAGTTTGCCTAGCGACTGTACTTATGATGAACTGATGGATATTTATCATCAGGGACGTTTTTCCAGATATCCGGTTCATGATGAATCGTTTGATGAAATAATAGGTGTATTAAATGTTAAAGATCTGTTGTTTTATGATATCGATCGTGATCATTTTGATGTAAAAGATTATATGCGTGATACTTTTGTAGTTTATGAATTCAATCAGGTTAATGATGTTTTCGCTTCTATGCGAAAGGAACATGCGACCTTGGCAATCGTTTTAGATGAGTATGGAGTCATGAGTGGAATCGTAACTTTTGAAGATATCGTTGAAGAAATCGTTGGTGAAATTGATGATGAATATGATGACAATGATTATTCGGTCATCAAGATCAATGATCATGAATTCCTGGTTGATGGCAGTCTGAATTTAAATGAAGTTAATGATGAATTGGGTACTCATTTTGAATCAGAGGATTTTGAATCGATTGGCGGCCTGGTATTAGGAGAATTCTCAGGTGTACCAAAAGTCAATGATCGTATTCATTTTGCTAATACAACGATTATCATCTGCAAAATGCATAAAAATAGAATAGAGCAGTTAAGAATTCTTATTAAAGAAGAAAAAGAGAAAGAAGATGAAGAGGGAAAACATCATTGATGCTTTTCCTCTTTTGTGGAGGAACTATGAAAAAAATAGTAGAAATCAAAAAATTAGGAATTAATGGTGAAGGAATAGGCTATGTTAACAGAAAAGTCTGCTTTATCAAAGGAGCTTTAGTAGGTGAAAAGGTAGAAGCTGACATCCAACAGGTTAATAATAAGAATTTTTATATTGGACAGTTATTAAAAATAATCAAACCTTCTTCTCATCGTGTCAAAAGCTGCTGTTATCAGCATGAAGTTTGTCAGGGATGTCAATTATTACATCTTGCTTATCCCAAACAGCTTGAACATAAAAAAGCTTTGATTCAGGAGTCAATTCAAAAATATACCGATATCGATTTATCTTATGTAAAAGTTCATGATGTTATCGGTATGAATCAGCGTGAACATTATCAGATGTGTGCAGATTTACCTATTGTGGAATTTCAAAATAGAGTTACATTTGGAATATATCAGCGTGAAAGCAAATATCTCACGGTTATGACAGGCTGTATGAAACATCATCCTTTGATTAATGAGACACTATTGAAATTAGAAAAAATTTTTACTGAACATAAATGCAAAACTTATAATGATAAATTTAAAAAGGGATTAAGATTTATCAAGATACGCGTTATTGCCAATCAGGTTCATTTAGTTATTATTACGGGGCAGGATGGATTAAAAGAGGAAGTCATTTCTGAGATAAAACAAATAGATCTGGTGAAAAGTCTTTTTATGTCGATAAATACTTCTCGATATCAGGATTTTGAAGATCAGGGCTATAAAAAACTTTTCGGTAATACAAAAAACAATTATGTTTATGATGGAAAAAAATACCTGATTTCAGTAAAATCGGATATTCCAGCTAATCAGGAAGCTTTTATGGTTATCAATAAAGTAATCAGAAATATGGTTAAAGACAGTAAAAAAATCATTTCACTTTACAGTCAGTTAGGTATCATGGAAGTGTTACTGGATCAGGAAGTAGTAGCCTTTGATGAAAAGAAGGATCATGTAGAAGATGCCAGCTATAATGCCAGAGCTTTAGGCAATGATCATGTCAAATTTGTCTATGGTCCAGTGGATAAAAAAGTGATTCCATTTGCGAAAAAGAAGATCTATGATACATATATCATTCGTAATGAAAAAAATGGTATTTCTAAATCAATAAAAGAAACTTTACATTTAGCCAAAGCGCAAACAATTATATATGTTGGTATCAACCCAAGTACAATGGCTAAGGATCTGCAGGATTTATCAAAATATTATCAGGTAAGTGAAATTAAGCCGATTGACAGTCATTTGTATCAGTCTTATGTTACAACGGTTATTAAACTAGTAAGAAAATAGGGAGGAATAGATCAATGGAAATTAATTTTACACCACGAGGAGTTTGTTCGAAAAAAATTCATGTAGAAGTTGAAGACGGAATCATTCAAAATGTTATTTTCTATGGTGGCTGTCATGGTAATACGCAAGGAGTTGCTGCCTTAGCTAAAGGCATGAAAGTTGAAGATGTCATTGCAAGACTGAAAGATATCAGATGTGGAATGAAACCAACCAGCTGTCCTGCACAATTGGCAAAATGTTTAGAAGAATGCTCTCAGTAGAGTGTTCTTTTTTTTATTTGTTCATAAAATGTAATGGTGATAGGATGTTATTACAAATAAAAAAAATACAATTACTTACAGGCATCTGTCTGCTGTTGCAGATTGTTTTATCAGGATATTATATACCATTTCATTTGATTGCTGTGTTTCTATCAGTAATGATCATCTTATGGCAAAGAAAATTTCGGGTATTACAGATTCAGTATCATTATTATGTGATTTATCTTTATTTTTTTCGTCTATGTATTCTTTTGGTTCTGTGTTTTGATTTATTAGAATTAATATATATTCTTGCAGTTATTTACGTAGGAATGATGCTGGTACTGATATCCTGTAAAACATTTTTATAAAACTTTTATTAACCATGGTTTTAGCGTATAATAATTGAAAAAGGTGGTGAATATGATGATTGGAGAATTAAATGTTTATAGCTGTTACAGTTTTCAAAACAGTACAATTTTAATTGATAAATTGTGTGCCCGTGCTAAAGAACTGAAACTTGAAGCTTTAGCCCTGACTGATGAAGATAATATGTTTGGAGCTATGGAATTTTCACAGGCCTGTCATAAATATGGCATCAAGCCGATTTTTGGTATGCAGGCAAGTGTTTCTGTCGAAAATGAAGTTTATCCTTTTTTACTGCTTAGTATTGATCAGACTGGATATCATGATCTGATGAAAATATGCAGTGAAATTAATCTTAGTGAAAGCCATGCGATTGAACTGGAACATTTAAGCACGTATAAAGACCATCTTTTTATTTTATCGGGCTGTAAAGAAGGGCTGATTGAAAGACTGGTCTTAAAAGAAATGGAATCACAGGCCCTGAAATATTTGGAACAGTTTAAAAAGCTTTTTGGAAAAAACTATTATATTTGTATTCAGAATCATCACCTGAAATTGCAGCAGCATCTTAACGAAAGACTGCAGGCTTTAGCAACACTGGCTCATATCAAGGTATGTGCATCTAATTCAGTGCGCTATCTTGATAAAAAAGATGCATTGACACTTGATTTGCTGCAGGCAAGCAAAAAAGGACTAAAACTTGACATCAATTATCAGCCAGTAACAAATCAGATGTATCTTAAAGCGGGATATGAAATGTCATTGCTCTTTCCAAAAGAAATTATAGAAAATACTAATGAGATCATTCGTCGCTGTCATGTTACCATTGATACTCATCAGATGCATCTGCCAAAATATCCGTTGTCTGTACAGGCGACCAGCCAGCAGTATTTGCGAGAATTATGTATTGTTGGACTCAAAAAAAGATTTAAAGGAATGGATGTACCGCAAGATTATATTCAAAGACTGAAAAAAGAACTTGAAGTTATTCATAAAATGGGATTTGATGATTATTTTCTGATAGTTTTTGATTATGTCAGATATGCTAAAAATCATCATATTCTGGTAGGACCTGGCAGGGGTTCGGCAGCCGGCAGTCTGGTTAGCTATGTTTTAGGAATAACTAATGTTGATCCACTTAAATATAATCTTTTTTTTGAAAGATTTCTTAATGAAGAAAGAATATCTATGCCCGATATTGATATAGATTTTCAGGATGATCGCAGGGATGAAGTGGTTGAATATGTAACGAATAAATATGGACAGCGCCATGCTGGACAGATCGTCACGTTTTCGACTTATGGTCCTAAAGTTGCTTTAAAAGATTTAGGTAAAGTAGTTTCGGTACCTTTGCCTAAACTGGAACTTTTAACGAAATATATTCCTACGGGAAAAAACAAAAAGACAGTTCAGGAAGTTTATCAGACTTCTTATGCTTTTTGTCATATGATTGATCAGGAACCAGCTTTAAAGAGAATTTTACCAGCAATATCTGTCGTTGAACATTTGCCACGTAATATTTCGATGCATGCAGCAGGAGTAGTTCTGTCCAGTGATCCTTTGATAGATGTTGTTCCTTTGACCAAAGGTCCAAATCATCATCTTCTGACGCAGTATTCTAAAGATTATATTGAAACTGTTGGCTTACTGAAAATGGATTTTTTAGGTTTGAAAAATCTGACGATCATTGCTCATATTTTAAAAAGTATACAGCATCATCAGAAAATAGAACTGAAATTGAATGATCTGGATTATTGTGATAAAAAGACTTTTGATATGATATCACGTGGTGATACGCTTGGTGTCTTTCAGCTGGAATCTCCGGGAATGAAGAATCTGTTAAGACAGATGAAACCTCATTGTCTAGAAGATATCATTGATGCAATTGCTTTATTTCGTCCTGGTCCAATGAATGAAATATCTCATTTTATTGCCAGAAGATTTAAAAAAGAAAAAATTGAATATCCTTTGCCCGAATTAAAGAATATTCTGGAGTCGACCAATGGGGTTTTTATATATCAGGAGCAAATTATGCAGGTTGCACAGGTGATTGCAGGATTTTCGCTGTCTAAGGCTGATGTTTTAAGAAAAGCTATGTCTAAAAAAACAGCCAGTCTAATGGCAGAAATGAAAAATGATTTTATTGATGGTGCGGTCGCTAAAGGATACCGCAAAGATATTGCAATACATATTTTTGAACTGATTGAAAGGTTTGCAGATTATGGCTTTAATAAATCACATTCGGTTGCATATGGTATCGTGGCTTATCAGCTGGCTTATCTGAAAGCTAATTATCCTCTAGCTTTTTATAGTGCGGTATTAACTAATGAGCAGGGCAGTGACAAAAATAAAGCCAATTATATGAGCGAAGCTAGAAAATACGGTATTAAAATTCTTTTGCCATCTGTAAATTTTTCTACTGACCGATTTGAAGTAGAAAATGGCCATATCAGATATTCACTGCTTGGGATTAAAAATGTTGGTATGGCAGGATGTAAAGCAATTCTAAATCAAAGACAGGAAGGTGGATCATTTAAGGATCTTTATGATTTTGTATCTAGAATGGATGACAGCAGACTAAATACAAAAATGATGGAGAGTTTGACTGATGCTGGTGCCTTTGATGAATTTGGTATTAATCGAGCAACGATTAAAGCGAATCTGACTAAAATTATGGAATATGCAGATTTGAAAAATAAAATTGGAATTGATGAGCCACCTATCCTTGATCATGTTAATGATCATAAAATGACAAAGCTGGAGTCAGAAAAAAATGTTTTAGGTGTTTACCTGTCTAAACATCCAATTGTTTACGTTAAACAGCGATTAAAGCAATCTGTTATTCCAGCTGCAGCCTTAAATCAATATGTTAATCAAAGGGTAACGGTTGTATTACAGCTTTCGCGTGTCAGACCAATTATTGATAAAAAAGGTAATGAAATGTGTTTTATCGAAGGTTATGATGAAACAGGAAATATTGAAGGTGTTGTTTTTTCGTTTGCATATCAGAAAGCAAAACTGGTACTGCAAAGAGGAAAAATAGTTTATATTGAAGGGAAAATTGAATATAGAGATAAATTATCTTTGATCGTTAATACTGTCAAAGATATAAATTAAGAGGTAGTAAATGGAAAAAATAGTCGTTATTGATGGAAATTTTTGGCTGTTTAGCTGTTATTATGCTACAGCAGCTATGGGAAATTTAATGGTTAATAAAGATGGTGTTCCCACTAATGCGGTTTATGGATTTGCAAATAGACTGGAACATCTGCTTAAACAGAATCCTGAATATCTGGTAGTAGCCTTTGATGCAAAGGGAAAAACATTTAGAAGTGAACTGCTGGAAGAGTATAAAGGAACCAGAAAAGAAACACCATCGGAACTGATTTGTCAGTTTTCGATGGTAAGAGAATATTTGGAGGCACATGATATTCCTTATATTGAATTAGAAGGTTTTGAAGGTGATGACGTCATTGGAACGATTTCTAAAAAAGCATCACAAAATCATATGTCAGTAGGAATTTATACTAATGATAAGGATATGATGCAGCTGATTGATGAAAATATCGTTCAGTATAAAAAACCACAAAAATCAAATGATTATGAAATCATTACATTAGATTCATTTTATGATAAATATCAGCTTCAACCTGATCAGATGCGAGATCTGTTGGGTCTCATGGGAGATAGTGCGGATAATATTCCTGGTATTCCCGGTATAGGTGAAAAAACTGCACTCAAACTGCTTTATCAATATGGTACAGTGGAAAATATTAAAGAACATATGAACGAAATTAAAGGTAAAATGGGAGAAAAAGTCAGAAATAATATAGATCTGGGCTTATTGTCTAAAAAAATAGCTACTATTGTAACGGATGCTCCTATTGAATTGAACCTGGATGCCTGGAAATATAACGGGTATGACTATGATAAACTGGCTTCATTTTATCGCCGTTATGATATGAATTCATTATTGAAACGAATGAGTGTTCAAAAAGATCAGCCATCATCGTCACAACTGGAATATCAGATCGTTGATCATTTACCAGAAATAAAAAAGGCAAGTACACTGGTGGTAGGAGTCTATGATACAAATTATCATAAATCACCTGTTTTGGGATTTGCTGTATATAATGACAGTCAGGCTTATTATATAACTGTGGAAAAGGCGTTGACTGATGCTGGATTTTTAGATTTTTTAAAGGATCAGAGTATTGAAAAATATGGCTATGATATCAAAAAATGTATTAATGCCTGTCGCTGGCATGGTTTGGAAGTTAATGGATATGTATTTGATTTGCAGTTGGCAGCCTATATTCTAAATCCTTCGTTAAAAGATGAAATGAAAATCGTCTGTGACTATTTTCAGTATTATGATGTGATGTATGACGAGGAGGTATTTGGCAAAGGAGCAAAAAAACATATTCCTGAAATCGATGTTTTAGCAAAACATTATCTGACACAGGCTAAAGCTGTTTATGAACTTAAAGATAAGGTATGTGAAAAACTGATACATGATCAGCAATACGAACTGTTTAAAGATGTTGAGATGCCAGTTGCGTTTATTTTAAGTGATATGGAATTCCAGGGAGCTAAGGTCGATCAGACAGTGTTAAAACAGCTGGAAACAGATTTTCGCCAGCAAATTGAGGAACTGGAAAAAGAAATTTATGCATTGGCTCATAAGGAATTCAATATTTCTTCGACAAAACAGTTAGGTGAAGTCCTGTTTGAAGATTTACAGCTGCCTCATGCGAAAAAGACGAAGACAGGATATTCTACTGCAGTTGATGTTTTGAATAAACTGATCAATGTTCATCCTATTATATCAAAAATTTTGAGTTATCGTACATTGACGAAACTGTATTCAACATATATCGTTGGTTTGCAGGATCAGGTTTTCGTTGATGGTAAAATTCATACGATTTATAATCAGGCATTGACGCAAACTGGACGTTTATCTTCAACAGATCCTAATTTGCAGAATATTCCAGTTAAATCAAATGAGGGAAAAATGATCAGAAAAGCATTTGTTCCTGAATATGATTATCTGGTGTCTTTTGATTATTCACAGATTGAATTAAGAGTTCTGGCTCATCTGGCTCAGGTCAAAAGTCTTATTCAGGCTTTTAATGAAGATAAAGATATTCACGCACATACTGCCAGTGTCGTTTTTGGTGTTACCGAAAATGAGGTCACACCATTGATGAGAAGAAATGCCAAAGCAGTCAATTTTGGAATTATTTACGGAATGTCTGATTTTGGATTATCTGAACAGCTAGGAGTCAGTGTAAAAGAAGCCAAAGATTTTATTGAAAAGTATTTCCAGCAATATCAGGAAATTAAAACTTATATGAACCAATGTATTGCCTTTGGTAAAGAAAATGGCTATGTGGCAACTGTTTTAAATCGTAAAAGATATATTCCGGAAATAAATGAAAAAAATCGTATGCGCCAGGAATTTGGCAAAAGACTGGCTATGAATTCTCCAATCCAGGGATCTGCTGCTGATATCATTAAACTGGCTATGATCAAGGTAGATCGTCTTTTAAAAGAAAACAGACTGAAATCAAAAATGATCTTACAGGTGCATGATGAACTGATTTTTGATGTCTATAAAGAAGAATTGACTACAGTAATGGAACTTGTTAAAAAAGGTATGGAAGAAGCTTACCAGCTGTCAGTTGAATTAAAGGCTGATGGCGGTTATGCTAAAAACTGGTATGAATTAAAGTAGGTGATAATATGCCAGAATTACCAGAAGTAGAAACGGTGAGAAGAACTTTAGAGCAGCTGATACTGCATAAAAAAATTGTGGCTATCAAAGTATTATACGCTCCTATTATTGAAGATGATCAGGAAACGTTTGTCAGTTCACTAGCAGGTCGTACTTTTCAGGAAATTGACCGAATGGGGAAGTATTTGATTTTTAAAATGGATGATATAGCTTTTATTTCTCATTTAAGAATGGAAGGTAAATTTTTAATCTGTCAGGCTCAAGATCCGATTTCCAAACATGTTCACCTGATTTTTGAACTTGACGATGGCAGAGAGCTGCGTTATCATGATACGCGAAAATTTGGCAGGATGAAACTTTGTGATCACGATAATTATCGTCAGGAGCTGCCGTTAAGTAAATTGGGTCCAGAGCCATTTGATGCTGCTTTAGATGAAGTTTATTCGCGTTTTAAAAGAAAATCAGTAGCTATTAAAACGGCATTACTGGATCAGACGATTTTAGCTGGAATTGGTAATATATATGCTAATGAAATCTGCTATTCGATGCATCTTGATCCTCGAACTCCAGCGAATCGTCTCAGTAAAAAAAGGGTCAATGAACTGTTGCTGATTGCCTCAGAGATATTAAATAGTGCTATTGATCAGGGAGGAACGACCATTCATTCTTTCAGCAGTAATGGAATAGATGGTTTGTTTCAGGTACAGCTTAAGGTTCATTTAGCTTCATCATGTCCTTTAGGACACGATATTAAAAAAATTATGATAAATGGCAGAGGAACATATTATTGTCCTGTCTGTCAGAGGAAAAGAAGATGAAAGTATATGGTATTACAGGATCGATAGCCTGTGGAAAAAGTACAGTGACAGCATATCTTATTGATCATGGTTTTACTGTCATTGATGCAGATAAGATTTCAAGAGAAGCTTTGACAGTTGATGAAAACTGTATTTCACAGGTGAAAACATTATTTGGCTGTTTTCATGATGGTCAGATTGATAGAAAAGCATTAGGTAAGATAGTTTTTCATGATGAAACTGCTAAAAAACAGCTGGAAGCTATTATTCATCCATATGTTATTGCACGCTTAAAAGCTGCTATCAGTGATAACAGTGATAAAGACTTTATTTTTTTGGATATTCCATTATTATATGAATCGCATTTAGAATATTTATGTGATAAGGTTATTGTGGTTTATGCAAATGAAAAAAAACAGCTGCAGCGTTTAATGAAGCGAGATCATATTGATGAAGTTTATGCCAAAGCCATTATTGCCAATCAGATTTCCAGTTCAATAAAAAAAGATAAAGCAGATATAGTGTTAGATAATAATGGAAATACTGATGAGCTTTATAAACAGATAAAAAAGATGATGAAAGGAATTGAAAATGAAAGTATTGTCAATGAGTGATATATATCAGGTGCGAAGCAGCCACCATCTGGATATTGAAGATCAGCGTGTGATACTGCAGCTGTATCAGCCTTTGATTGGTCATGAATCAACAATTTTATATTTAACACTGTTTTCAGAACTAAATCAGCTCACATTGACAAAAAAACCAGCCTTGATTTCCAGATTATGCAAAGTTACAGGTTTTCCTGTATCTTCTTTGTCACAGGCTTTAGCGAAACTAGAAGCAGTCGGTTTGATTTCAACCTATGTGAAACATCATGATAATCGTTATCTTTTTGATCTGAAGATGCCATTATCAGCAAATCAGTTTATGAAACATAAGATTTTAAACACTTTGCTGGTCCAAAGACTTCATGATGAATATACAAAAACGGCAATGGCTTTTCAGACCTATAATGTTGATTTGAATCAATATGATGATGTTTCTGTCTCTTTTACGGATGTTTTTGATATTCAGCTGCATAGTGAACAGGTTTTACAGGAAAAGGAGTATCAAAAGAAGGTACATAATACGATTGAAGATGACTATGATATGACTCTTTTTTATCAAAGCATGGAAAGCTTACAGCTTTCACGAAAAATGCTCAGCCAGGATAATATTAAGCTGATTCAGCAGTTAGGTATCTTATATAAGATCAATGCTTTAGATATGCTGGATATGGTAAAACAGAATATGAACGGTGATCATCTTAATGAACAGACTTTGACTGAAAACTGTCGACAATATTATGATTTGAAAATGCCACAGAAGTTTGAAGAAATTTTTCATAAACAGTCGGTTTTACTGCAGCAAAATCAAGGGACCACGGATTTAGACAGGCATATTTACTATTTGGAAAATATTAGTCCCTATGATCTGTTGAAAGATAAGATGGGTGGACGTGAACCATTAAAAAGAGATTTACAGGTCATTGAATCGGTATTAACTGATTTGCAGCTGGAACCAGGCGTTATGAATGCTCTTATTGAACTGACATTATATAAATGTAATCAGTCTTTACCTAGAAACTTCATTGAAGCTGTTGCCAGCCAATGGAAAAGAAAAAAAATATCGACGGTCAAGGATGCAATTGCTGAAGGAAAGGCTTATATTCATTATAGTAAGGATAACAGTGATGATCAGTGGTTCCATCATGAACCAGTAGAATCTAATGATCAGGAAGTTCAAGAGGCGAATCAGGATCTGATGAATATGCTCAACAGTTTATATGAATGAGGTATAGAAGATGGAAAACATTAAAGACATGAATATATTAGAATTTGATGATGATTTTAAATTAAAAAAAGAAACCAGTATTAATGAACTGATGAAAGATCCACATATTATGAAAATTTTACAGCAGTATCATTTGGATCGTACTATTATTGAGGACAATTGGGCAGAATTTTTAGATTATCAGGATGATTTAAATAAATGTCAGCATTGCCAAGGACTGGATTTTTGTGTTAAAGTGACACAGGGAATGCAGCATTATCTTGAAATTATCAATAATGAGGTCATCATTTCTTCTATGCCTTGTCAGTATGGAAAGGAACTGCTTGAAAAAAAAGATATTTTAAGTCGCATTCCGGTTAGAAATGTCAGTGAAAAAATAGTACTGGTGACACCAAAAGACATACAGGGATTATCAGCCAGTGATGAAGATGCTGTAAAGAAAGTGTATGGTTATATTTTAGAACCTAAAAATCATGGTTTTATCATTCAGGGACCGGCACGTTCAGGAAAATCAACTTTGGCTGGTTTTCTTATCAGAAATCTGGCTAAAAATGGCTATACCTGTGGTTATATTCATTTTCCTACATTTTTACTGGATTTAAAGAATTCTTTTGGTGATTATGGGAACGATAATAATGTGGAATCTTTAAGACAGCTGGATTATCTGGTTATCGATGATCTAGGCGGTGAAAACGTTACTGCCTGGTCACGAGATGAAGTTTTATCATCAATTATTACTTATCGTATGCAAAACCAAAAACCAATCTTTTTTACCAGTGAATACTCACAGGAAGATTTGATCAAACTGTATTCTTTAAAACCAAAAGATCCTCGTGACAGAATTAAGGTAGAACGTCTGATCAATGGTATTTTTACGATGTCTTTGCCATTAAAAATCAAAGGTAAAAGAATGAAGTAATTAATATGAAAAAAAGTTGAAGAAAAGATTGTATTTGTGATAAAATTTTAAATAGAAGAAACATATATAGGAGTGATAATTATGGTAAAATGTATTGGAGTTTTAACTTCTGGAGGAGATGCTCCAGGTATGAACGCTGCTGTTAGAGCAGTAGCAAGAACTTGTTTAAACAAAGGAATTGAAGTGTATGGTGTAAAACTTGGTTATAAAGGATTACACGATGGTGAATTTATTAAATTTGACCGTCATAGTACACGTAATATCATCAATATTGGTGGTACAATTCTGAAATCAGCGAGATTCCCAGAATTTAAAGATCCTGAAGTTAGAAAAGAAGCAATCAAGAAAATGCAGGAAGTAGGTATTGAAGCATTAGTTGTTATTGGTGGTGACGGAAGCTACCATGGAGCTTTAGAGCTTACTAAAATGGGTGTTAACTGTATCGGTATTCCTGGAACGATTGATAATGATATTCCTGATACTGATCGTACAATTGGATTTGACACAGCTTTAAATACAATTGTAGATGCACTGGATAAATTAAGAGATACATCTAGCTCACATCAAAGATGTACAATTCTTGAAGTTATGGGTAGAACATGTGGGGATCTGGCTATTAATGCTGGAATCGCAGATGGAGCTGAAATGGTAATTACCAGCGAAATTGGTTATGATGAAGATAAAGTGATCGAAGTATTAAAGGCTGCTAAACAGTCTGACAAGAATCATGCTATCGTAGTTATAACTGAACATATCACTGATGTTCATGAATTAGCTAAAAAAGTTGAAGCTGCTACTGGTTTTGAAACTCGTGCTAATGTTTTAGGACATATGCAACGTGGTGGTAGACCATCAGCTAGAGACAGAGTCCTGGCTTCAAGAATGGGGGTTTATGCAGTTGAATTACTTGAAGCAGGTAAAGGTGGTTTATGCGTAAGTTATGTTCATGGGGAAATTGTAGGAAAAGAAATAACTGAAGTATTAAGCCATAAGAGAAAAACTGATTTCTCTATTTATGAAGATGCTATTAAATTAAGATAGTAAAAAAATTGAAATGGGGGTTAAACAAATGGTATTAGAAAGAGAAAAGAAAAAAAAGACAAGAATAGTTTGTACAATTGGACCAGCTTCTGAAAGCAAAGAAATGCTGACAAAATTAGTTAAAGCAGGGATGAACGTAATGCGTTTGAACTTCTCACATGGAAGTCATGACGAACATTTAGGAAAAATTGAAAAAATCAGAGAAGTTAATAAAGAATTAAATAAAAACGTTGCGATATTACTTGATACAAAAGGACCAGAAATCAGAACTGGTGACTTTGTTGGGGGAAAAACAGAATTTAAAAAAGGTCAGGTTTCTGTAATCTGTACAGAAGATATTGAAGGAACAAGTGATCGTTTCACAATTACTTATAAAAATTTATATCAAGATGTTAAACCAGGTGGATTTATTTTAGTCAATGATGGTCAAATTGAATTATTAGTTGATCATGTTGAAGGAACTGACATTGTTTGTGTATGTGCTAATGATGGAACAGTTAAAAATAAACGTGGAATCAATGTTCCTGGTGTTAAATTAGGATTTGATTATTTATCACAGAAAGATATTGAGGATATTACTTTTGGTTGTCAGCAGGATGTAGATTTTATTGCTGCATCATTCTGTCGTCGTCCACAGGATATCTTAGATATCAAAAAACTGTTAATTGAAAATGGAAAAGGTAACATTCAGGTTATTGCTAAGATTGAAAATGATGAAGGTGTTGAAAACATCGAAGAGATCATTAAAGTTGCTGATGGTATCATGGTTGCCAGAGGTGACTTAGGGGTTGAAGTACCAGCTGAAGATGTACCTTTAATTCAAAAATACATTATTAAAAAATGTAAAGAATTAGGTAAAGTGGTTATTACAGCAACTCAAATGCTTGAAAGTATGCAGGAAAATCCTAGACCAACAAGAGCAGAAGTATCAGACGTTGCTAATGCAATCTATGATGGAACTGATGCAATCATGTTATCTGGTGAATCTGCATCTGGTAAATATCCTGAAGAAGCAGTAATGACTATGACTAAAATTGCTTTAAAAACTGAAGAAACATTAGACTATGCTTCATTACAAAGAAAAGCAATTCATAGTGCACCAGAAGATACAAGTGAAGCTATTTGTATGTCGGTTGCTGAAATTGCCTATAAATTTAATGTTGCAGCAATCATTGCATTTACTGATTCAGGATTTACAGCTAGAAAAATGTCACGTTATAGACCAAAATCTATGATTATTGCTGCTACACCTAATGAAAAAACACCTAAAGCTTTGGCTTTAAACTGGGGTGTAAAATCAGTTCGTGTTAAACAGATGGAATCAAGACAGGCAATGATCGAATATGCACAAATTATTGCTAAAGAAAACTTTGTTCAGGCAGGTGAACAGATCATCGTAACTGCTGGAACACCAGGTGTTCCTGGAACAACATCATATCTTGAATTGATTACAGTTAAATAAAAATAAAAAGTGAATTGCAGTATTTGATATTTCAAATACGCATTCACTTTTTTTATGCTCTTTTTGAAATTACTAAAGTTAATTTTCCAATAATTCTAAAAGTCTGATAGTTAAACTCATTTATAATAATTGGTGTATATTTATCGTTAGCAGGCTGTAGTATAACGCAATGATTAGACTGATCAAAAAAATACTTTTTACAGGTTGCCACATTATCTTCAACTGTAAAACAGCCTATATCACCATTATTTAAGGATTGAGTTTTTTCAAAGATTATTAGATCGCCAGGATAAATGCTTTCAGCCAGCATGCTGTCTCCATTAGCGTATTGACAGAAATATTCCTTGTTGCTGCTTAAAAAAGTGTCTGGCAAAGAAATATATTCTTCAATGTTATCTTCAACAAATAGACCATCACCACAACAGATATCACTGTATAAGGGAATATGTACATTATGAGATAACTGTGGAAACTCAGGTTCGTTAATATCTAACAGATAGTTTGGAGAAACGTTGAATATTTCTGCTAACTTAGAGATTGTTTCCTTTTTAAGATTAGAAACTCGTCCATTTTCGTATTTAGCGATCGCTGATTTTTGTACACCAAGTAATTTTCCTAATTCCTGTTGTGTCAAGCCTTTTTGTTTTCGAAGTCTTTTGATAATATCACCTGTCATATAATCACTCCTGTGTCTTTATAATAACATTAAATTATCTAACAGTAAACAAAAATATCCTAAAAAGACACTTTGTTATTGACATATTTTGATAAAAACGATATATTAAAAGTGTCTTAAAAAGATACAATTATGATAATTGTTTGGATTGTTGAATGAATAGATACTTGGGAGGGAAAGCAAATGGAAAAAATGACAAATCGAGGATTAGTAACAGTTATTCTTGCAGTGATGGCTACAAGTTCAATTATGGTACAGTGTGTGGAACACTTGCTGAATTTACTGGTATAATTGAAACGGTCTTGATTAAAGACTTTTTTTATTGCCTATAAAAAAAGATTAATGAGGGATGCTCATTAATCGTAAGGTTTGTATTCAACTTCTTGTGTTTTAAAATCAATAAAGATCTGAAATGCATTTCTATTTTCATCTTCATCCCAGATTTCAACAAATTCAGGTGTAACTTCAATCAGTATTTCAGTATCAACATGAGAATAAGCATTGTAGCTTTGCCATAAATACTGCTTGTATTTTTTTTCAAAAATACGATCCTTTTCATCGACTACCAAGCCTTTATTAATGGCAGTTCCTTCTACCTGAACGCCATTAAAACACATGGCTACCTGACTGTTTTTAAATAACTGCTGTGTCTTTCTGAAATTTTTATCAGTTTTAAAGTAAATTTTGTCATTATAAAATAAACAGCTGACATTTCTTACCATGGGGTAGTTATCAACACAGCTGGCAAGAGCCATGATTTTGTAATCACCCATTTTTTTCTTCATAATTTCTACAGCTTCTTTAAATTCCATTTTATGTTCTCCTTTTATATGATTTGCTGAAAACTTAAGATCAATACAATACCAGTTATTAAGATAAATGATGCCAGGATCATGATATCTTGTGATAAAGAAGAAGTTTCTTCGTGTTTTTCCACCAGATTGGTATTGCGTAAAATCGTAATGACCGGTTTATACAGGAATAATGTAACTGCCATATTTAATCCGCATTTAATGATGTTAAATAAGGCAATTGCTGGTAACATCGCAACAACTGCACTTCTAGGCATTTGGAAATAAATAGGGTCAATGACATAATTCCAAATGATCATACTGACCGTACAGGCAATGATACCAAATACCAGACCTAAAACTGCACCTTTTTTTGTATGCATTTTTTTGTAACAGTAGGCTGCTGTCATGGCAAAGGTACAGGTTGATATCATATTCATCAGAATATCTAATATTGTTCCACCGCGATATACTATTTCCAGTACTGAAGTAATGGCGCTCATGATCAGTGATGTTAATGGTCCAAAAATAAATCCACCAATGACAATGATAATGTCTTTTGGATCATATTTTAAAAATGAAACTGATGGAATAATAGGAAAACTAATCATTAAATTGATAATAATGGCCATTGCACATAGCATACCTATTGTTGTTATTTTCTTCGTATTCATTATATTTCCACCTCCATAAACAAAGAAAACGTGCCTAAAATAAAACTTCCAGGTACGTTTTTTGTATGAATTATAAAAATATAACAAAAAATCTCTTCTTTCATCCAGACTTTACTGTTGCTACTGGAATTTCACCAGTTCAGCTCTATTAAAGAGGTCGCGGAGTTTACCGCCAGTCGAGAATTTCACTCTGCCCCGAAGATTTATTCTATGCAATATTATTATATGGCTATATCAAAGTTTTGTAAAGGAAAATGAAAAGATGTCAAAACGAAAATTGATTTCCTTTTGTATTTCAATTCTTTTTAGTCATCTTAAATGTGTCTGGAATCTCTATGCTTCTCTGTTTTTTATTTCAGTAGCAAGGATAATAGAAATATAGTTAGTATTTTCATGACATTGTATTGTTGTTACCATATCTTGATTATATAAAAAAGACATTGCAATCAGTATTATGCTGAAAGCATTGTCTTTTTTCATGATCTTCGCTAATATTCTTTAAACGAGCAGTTCTTTTTTTACTTTTCTAAAGAAGAATAACGCACATAAAGCTGAAAATATTTCTGCAATTGGGAAGGCGAACCAAACCAGATTGACATTACCAAATAATGATAAGATAAAGGCTACAGGCAATAAGACGATCAGTTGTCTAACCAAAGAGATGATCAGACTGTATGTACCTTTTGAAACTGCCTGAAATACTGCAGAGCAGACAATTCCAAAACCAGCGAAAATAAAATGAATGGCAATAATTCTTAATGCTGGAACACCTAGTGACAGCATATGGTCACTGGCATTGAAAAATGAAAATAATACCTGTGGAATCGTTTCAAAAACGATGATACCAATAATCATCATCATTGTCGCATAAATCATCGCTAATTTGATAACTTTCATCATACGATCTTTGTATTTCGCCCCGTAGTTATATGATACGATTGGAATGAGACCATTATTTAATCCAAATACCGGCATAAAGAAGAAGCTTTGCAGTTTAAAATAAACCCCAAAGACTGCCGTAGCTGTTGTTGAGAAACTGATCAGAATGATATTCATTCCATAAGTCATGACAGAGCCAATTGACTGCATAATAATTGATGGTATTGAAATCGCATATATTCTTTTGATAACAAACCATTCTGGTTTAAAATGTTTTAATGAAAAGTGAATATCGGGATTATGTCTGACATTGATATAGATTCCAAGCAGACAGGCAATGATCTGTCCCATGACTGTTGCCAGTGCTGCTCCGGCAACGCCCATTTTTGGTAATCCAAAGTAACCAAAAATAAAGATAGGATCAAAAATAATATTTATGATAGCCCCTAAACCTTGTGTAATCATTGTCTGCACAGTTCTTCCTGTCGCCTGCAGCAGTCTTTCAAAAGTGAACTGACCAAATAAACCAAAGGATAAACCTACGACAATCGTAAAATACTGAATACCAAGTTTAAGTATGTCAGCATCTTTTGTTTGAACGGAAAAAAAGAATTTTCCACATGTTAAACCAATGATAGCGAAAATAATAGACATCGTAATCCAAATCACGATTGCGTGATTAGCAACGCTATTGGCATGTTCCTGATTTTTTTCTCCCAGACTTCTTGCTAACAGGGCGTTAACCCCGACAGCGGTACCACCTGCAAATGCGATTAGCAGGTTTTGTGCTGGGAAAGCAAGTGAAACAGCGGTCAAAGCATTTTCACTAATCTGGGCAACGAAAATACTGTCAACTATATTATAACAAGCCTGTACCAGCATCGAGATGATGATTGGTAATGACATAGTAATTAATAGTTTATTGACAGGCATGGTGCCCATTTTATTTTCTTCTGGCTGGGATTCTATTCTTCCGTCCATAGATTCCCTCCTTTATAAACTTCGGCGATTAATGAAGCAATTTCATCCATCCCCATATCACTGTTAATACACAGATCATAGTCTTTAACGTTTGCCCATGTATTAGTGGTGTAATAATTATAGTAATTTTTACGTTGTTTATCTCTTTTCATGACGTATTTTTTTGTATTATCATGCTGTTCCTTGTAATCTTCTTCCACACGTCTGATACGTGACTGTAATGGAGCATGTACAAATACTCTTAGTACATTAGGATGTTCTTCTAAAATGTAGTTTGCACATCCATTTACGATGATACAGTCTTCTTTAGTTGCTAGATTTTTAATGATTTTGGCTTGTGTAGCGTAAACCTGATCGTTGATTGGCAATACTAAAGGTCCTGTATTTAAAGAATAAGCAAAGCTAGATGTTTTTTCCTGTGCAGCTTTTCGAATCGTGTCGATGTCAATTCCAAGCTGTCTGGCACATTCATCAATTAACTCATTATCATAAAATGCTATATTCAGTTTTTCCGCAACCTTTTTAGCAATCAGTCGACCACCAGATCCATATTCTCTAGTAATTGTTATTATTTTATGTGTCATAAAACATACCTCCTATATATAATATATGATATCACAATTTTATTTTATATGATATCACATTTTGTTATAACACAAGGTAAGAAGATGCTATAATATAGTATAGGAGGTTATTATGTGGTATAAAGAAAATGTATTTTATCAGGTTTATACGTTAAACTTTTGTGGAGCGCCAAAACACAATGATGGAATCATTGAACATCGCATATTAAGAATTAATGACTTTATTGATTACTACAAAGATTTAGGCATTAAGGCAATTTATTTTAACCCGATTTTTTCTAGTGACAGTCATGGTTATGATACACGAGATTATCGAAGACTCGATGAACGTCTTGGAACTAATGAAGATTTTGAACTGGTAGCAAAGAATCTTCATGATCATGGAATCAAGATTGTTCTTGATGGTGTTTTTAATCATGTGGGGCGTGGCTTTTTTGCTTTTGAAGATGTCAAACTTCATCAGCAAAACAGTTATTATAAAGATTGGTTTTTGATTGATTTTAATGGAAATTCAAATTATAATGATGGATTTTACTATGAAGGATGGGAAGGACATTATGAGCTGGTTAAATTAAATCTTGATAATCCAGAAGTGCAGCAGTATCTGTTTGATTCAGTGACATTATGGATCAGACAGTTTGACATTGATGGTATTCGTCTCGATGTTGCCTACAGTTTACCACGATGGTTTATGGCAAAACTGAAAGCTCATTGTGAAAATCTGAAAAAAGATTTCTTCCTGGTAGGAGAAGTAATGGGTGATAATGCTGGATATATGTTTAGTGAAGCTCATTTGGACAGCATAACTGATTATCCAGGATTTAAAGGATTGTGGTCATCATTCAATACTATGAATATGTTTGAACTGGCCCATACCCTTAAACGAAATTATGGTGAAATGTACAAAGGCAAAGATTTATTAACCTTTGTTGATAATCATGATGTTGAACGTATTGCTTCTAAACTGGATGATCCCGATAAATTGCCTTTGATTTATGGTTTGCTGCTGGCATTGCCAGGAATTCCTTGTATTTATTATGGCAGTGAATGGGGCGCAACCGGGAAGAAAGAACCAGGGAGTGATGATTCATTACGTCCTGAATATACAGAACCTCATCCTAATGAATTAACCAATCATATCAAAAAGCTTATTTCTTTGCGAAACAGCTACTTATCATTACAGCAAGGTGATTATCAGGAATTGGCGCTGACAAACAAACAATTTGTATTTGAAAGAACTTATCAGGATGAACGTATCATCGTTGCTTTGAATTTGGATAATGACGATTATTATTTACACTTTAACGCTCGAGCTGGAAGAGCAATAGAGTTAATCAGGGATAAAGAACATGATTTCGGTGGTGGCAGCAAATTACCGCCAAAATCAATTCAATACTGGTTAATAAATGACTAAATTAAATAACATAATAAAAAGGTCACGTTTGTGACCTTTTGACTATTCAATGATCATTGCATTTTCAATAGGTACCATTGGATAGTCTTTATTGATGTGATCATAGAAAAGAACACCATCAAAATGATCTAATTCATGTTGAATGCAAATAGCCAAAAATCCTCTGGCAACGATTTTTACGTTTTGGTCAGTAAGAGCATCGTAGCCTTCAACAGTTACTTTGGCATGTCTAGGAACATATCCTTGAACGTCCTCTAATACAGATAAGCAGGCTTCTCCTGTTTTCAGATAAGATTGTTTAGCTGTATAAGACACTATTTTTGGATTAGCTAAGGCATAATCTGTTGATTTTACAACATTTCCATCTTCATCATAATCCAAAACATGAATAGCACACATTCTTTTAGGAATTCCTAGCTGAATTGCTGCAATGCCAACTGCAGGACGCAAATCGTATTTTTCAGCTTTTTCTTCATCCTGACTGGCAACTAAAAACTCATGCATTTGCATCAGTAAATCATGATCTTCTTTTGATAAAGGCAGTTGGACTTCTTTTGAAACTGTTCTGATCAATTCATTTGTATCATCAATTATATCTTTCATTAATAACATATCAATCACCTCATACGTGCATATTATAGCACATTTTGAGGTGATTTGAACAATTATGGTCTAATTCTTGAGTTACCACAAATGATTAATAATAAGAAAACAACTAAAACAATGGCAAACCAGCTACATCCGGTATTATATCCAAATGTATTGTTACATGGTGTAAATGATAAAGAATTGTATCCACAACCATTGCAACCACTGCAACCAAAAGGATTAGTTACACAGCTGTTACAGCTACATCCACAGTTCATATCTTTTCCCTCCTTCTAGTATACAATATTCTGATGTTTTATTTTTGTAGGGGGTATTTGTCATATTTCGTTTCCTTTTTTAGAGTTTTAAGTTATAATATCTTTCGAAATGAGGTGTAAATATGGACTATAATTATCCATTGGATTATACATGGTCAACACAGGATATTATTGATGTTATGTCATTATATAATGCTGTTGAACAGGCTTATGAACAGGGAATAAGTAAAGATGATTTTCTTAAGGCATATCGCCAGTTTAAAAAAGTAGTTGGAACAAAAAGTGAAGAAAAACAGATAGATAGAGATTTTGCAAAAGTTTCTGGTTATTCGATCTATAAAGTTTTTGAAGCAAGTCAGAAACAGGAATGGATCAAGCTGTAATGATGCAAAAATTAAAGGTTTTCTTTAGAAAAAAAGGATCGGATAAACCTATTTTTATTTCAGTTATCATTTTATTGTGTTTTGGTATTATAATGATAGGATCAGCATCAGTTGGAGCTGTTCCCTCAAACAGTAATATCTATGCAATCAAAAACATGATAACGCAGACTATCTATGCCTGTGGTGGGCTGATAATAATGATGATCTTGACTAAGTTGTTTCAGACAAAAATTATTAATTATCGCTTTTCTATGATATTATTTGTGATTGGTATTATTTCAATGTGCCTTTGTGTATTTTGGACTACAAAAGGATCACATGCGTGGATTCATATTGGACCCTTTACCGTTCAGCCAGCGGAATTTATGAAAGTTTTCATGATCTTGATTTTAGGTTATATGTTCACTGAAACAGATTCTGCTTACGTGGTCAAGGGACGTTTCCGTACGGCGGAATTAAAATCTAAATTTTACAAAGATAAGCTTTTAAAATGTGTTGGCTTACCTGTATTGCTGATTTTAATTGCTTTTGCAGTTGGAGTGCTGGTTCAAAAGGATTTAGGGACTTCGATTATTTTGGCATGTATCTGTTTTATCTGTTTTATGTCAACACCGAGAAATTATTATAAAAAGTATAAGAAGATTGTTTGGATCATTATTGTGATTGCTGTAATTTTAATGTTTTTATTGATTAGTGTTGTTTTACAGGGTTATCAGTTAGCTCGTATTGCTTCATGGCTTAAGCCTATCGAAAATATATATGGCAGTTCGTGGCAGCTGATCAATTCATTGATTGCTTTTGCTGGAGGCGGACTGTTTGGTCGTGGACCAGGCAATTCTATTCAGAAGTTTGATTACATTCCTGAAGCACACAATGATTTTATTGGCGCTATCATTTATGAGGAATTAGGAATTTTTGGTTTAGCGCTAATCGTTATTCCTACTGCAGTCATTATTTTTAGACTGTTAAAATATGCAGATAAGATTGAGGATAATAAATCAAGAGTTATCTTAATAGGAATTTCTTCTTATTTTATGTTGCATCTTTTTATTAATCTTGGTGGAGTATCAGGTTTGATTCCAATGACAGGAGTTCCAATTTTGCTGATTTCATCAGGAGGATCTTCAACTGTAGCAGCGTTGATGGCAATTGGGATTGCACAGGCTATTATTTCAAAATATAATAAAAGCCAAATAGACACCAATCAATAGATTTGTGCATAAATTATACCAGGTGACTTTATGGATAATTTAAATGAATTTAAAGCTTTTTTAAAAACTGTTCCTAGTATTAAAAAGGATGTTATTGCCAAGAAGTATACTTGGCAGCAGATTTATGAAATTTATACAATATATGGGGAAGATGATGATTTCTTTAAACCGTATAAAGCGACACATTCATTAGATGTTAATGATGTTTTGGAGATTATCAAAAATGTAGACCTGGATACTTTATCTTCATCGTTACAGTCAATTGAAAAAATTCTCAATATTGTATCGACTTTGCTGGTTAAGAATAAAGATGATAAATGGTCATGAATCCAGAAGTCATAGAATATTTAAGAAATCATCCCCATTGGTATATTACTTTATCCAGATATCCTGAAAGCTATTATGATCTGGTTGCTGAAATAGAACGCCAGAATCATTCCAGTTTTGGGGATAAACTTGATAAGGTATCATTATTTATTCAAATGCTGGAGATGTTTAAATGAACGAAGTGATTTATCAGTTAGTTGATGCTATCAAAGAAGATCAGCGTTATCTTGATTTTATTGAAGCATCAAAAACTTTGGAAATACAAACAGTACAAGATCTTTTGAGTGAGTATCAAAGTGCTTTAAGTGAACTGAATGATTTAAAACAGTTTGATGCTTACATAGATCTGACAGAGCAAAAAGAAAAGCTAAAAGAAATAAAAAAACAAATTGGAAGTAACGAGATTATACAGTTATATTATGAGAAATATTTTGCAGTCAATGAATTGCTTGACCATGTAACGAAACTGGTTTTTCAAAATATCAGTGATTCATTAGACATGACAGGAATTCAATTATGAGAGTAATAGCGGGAATTTATGGGAAAAGACAATTGAAAACACCAAAGTCCCATTTGACGAGACCAACTACTGATAAAAATAAAGAAAGTCTGTTTAATATGATTGGACCATATTTTGATGGCGGTGTTGTTCTTGATCTGTTTGCTGGCAGCGGTGGTTTAGGAATAGAGGCAATGTCTCGAGGATGTTCATATCTTTATTCGGTTGATCATCAGTTTGAGGCATTTAAGACAATTAAGGAAAATATAGCAGATTTAAAAATCAGGGATGCAAAAGTGTTAAAAATGGATTATCGTAAGGCTCTGCAGTATTTTGCTGATCATGATATAGTTTTTGACTATGTTTTTTTAGATCCGCCATATGGTAAATCATTAGTTGACGGCATTATAGCTTTTTTGGAGAAACATCATCTGCTTAATGATCAGGCTATAATTGTTGTTGAAGAATTGAAAGAAGTTTCATTTAATCTTTCCCAACAAATGCAACTGATAAAAAGAAAAGAATATGGAATAACAGCATTTAATATATTCTGTTATCAAAAGGAGTAAAATATGGAAAAAATTGCAGTATATAATGGAACATTTGATCCGGTGACCAATGGACATCTGGATATCATTCAAAGAGCTGCTAAAATCTTTGATAAACTGTATGTTACAATCTGTATTCATCCAACAAAAAAAGGTCTTTTTTCTTTAGAAGAAAGAAAAGAACTGCTGAAACAGGCTACGAGTCAGTTTGATAATGTTTTTGTGGATTCTACTGATCTGTTAGCCGTTGAATATCTCAAAAAAAAGAATGCATCAGTTTTAATCAGAGGATTACGTTCAACGACTGATTTTGATTATGAATTATCGTATGCTCAATCTAATCAGTATTTGGATAAGGATATTGAAATTATGTATCTCATGACAAGACCATCACATTCTTTTATCTCTTCATCAGTAGTTAAAGAGATAGCCAGTTATCATAAAACATTGACTGATTTAGTTCCTGAATGTGTTGAAAAAGCTTTGCAGCAAAAATTTAAGACAATAAAGAGGTAAACAGCTTATTAAAAAGCTGTTTTTTTTTTGACCAATCTGTTCTAAACAACGCTATTTAAGATGAGATGACCTAAAATAAGCTAGGAGGTGTCAAAATGAATATTTTTATTGCAGAAGATAATCTTCAGGATTATCTGTATTTAAGAAGAATTATTGAAAAATGGTCTAAATGGCGTAACGAGCCTATTCATATTTATTATCATAATGAACTGTATTATCAGTTGCCTCGACATATTGATCGTTGTGATATAGCTTTTGTCGATATTCATATGCCTGTAATAGATGGAATCAGTTTTTGTACATATTTAAGAAAATATAACCAGAATATCGAAATTGTCTTCCAAAGTCATAGTGTTCATTATGGGGTTGAAAGTTACCGTTTAAAAGCCTTAGGTTATTTATCAAAGCCCGTTGAAACTAAAGATATTTATCGTTTTCTTGATAGCTTATGCGTGAAAAAAAATCAATGTCTGATATATAAAAAACAAAGTATGATCAGAAAGATTAAATTTGAAAATATTTTATATATTCAGGTGAAGAAACATAGCTGTTATATTCATTGCTTTGATCATGTTGAATCCTGTTATAGTTCACTGCAAAAAATAAAAACATTGCTGGATCAGCGTTTTAAGCAATGTTATCGAAGTTATATTGTTAATGTTGATTATATCAGTGTGATTGAAAGTGATAGGCTTATTCTTTTTGATAATAGTATTATTCCATTGTCATCTGCACAATATGGACCGTTGAAAAAATGTTATGTCAGACAAAATCGATATGATCATGAGACAGTTAAAAGTTAATTCTATATTATGATATAAGGGGGTGAGGAATAATGAAATGTGATCGTTGTCTTAATGAAGATCCACAGTATTTTTATTATTATCATGGTCATTATTATTGTCGAAAGTGTATAGAATATGGAAAAAGCAGGATATTATCTAAAGAATTCGACCCTGGGCCACAGGTGGATTATTATCTTAATTATGAACTGACACCGATGCAAAAAGCAATTTCAAAAACACTGGTTGAAAGATATCAAAATCATCAGGATACTGTTTTAAAAGCAGTTTGTGGTGCTGGCAAAACCGAAATGATTTATGAAGTCATCAAGTATGCTTTGAACAAAGGTCAAAGAGTCTGTTTTACAACTCCACGCAAAGAACTGGTGATTGAGATAGCGACGAGAATTAAACGACAGTTTAAACATATCGAACCAACTGTTGTTTATGGCGGGCACAGTCAGACAGATGAAGGACAGTTTATTGTTTGTACTACACATCAGCTTTATCGTTATCGACATTATTTTGATTTACTGATTTTGGATGAATACGATGCTTTTCCATACTACCATAATGAGGTTTTAGAAAACATTTTAAAAACCAGTATCAGAGGACATTACATTTTTATGTCAGCAACATTGAAAGAGGGTGATATTAATATTTTATCACGATATCATCAAAATCCTATACCGGTTCCCCGCTGTATTGTTGCTTTGCATGCCATTAATATTTTTCTTATGTTAAGACAGGTGAAAAAATATGAACATGACAATAAACCGGTGCTTATATTTGTTCCTACCATTGCACAAACAAAAAAGGTTTCTAGATTTCTGAAAATAATTGCTGTAAATCATGGTGTTGCTTCTTCAAAATGTGATCATATTCATGGCCTTATTGATCGCCTGAAAAAGCATCAGCTGTCTGCTATTGTCACAACGACCATTTTAGAAAGAGGTATAACAATAGCGAATATTCAGGTGATAGTTTTTCATGGTGAGCATCAGGTGTTTTCTAAAGAAACGCTGATTCAGATTGCTGGCAGAGCTGGCAGGATCCAGCCTTATGTGGATGGACAGATAACGATTTATACCTGTCGTAAAACCAAGGCAATCAGACAATGTATAAAGCAGCTGACACAAGACAATGTCTTATCTGCCATGAATCTTTAGATAATGAAACCCATCTTTTTTCATATTTGTATCACCCTCAAATTTGTCAGCAATGCATTCTGCAGTTAGAAATTCTGGAAGTCAATGTCACTATTCAGTCTTATCCTGCTTTGATTCTTTATCGTTATAATGATTTTTTTAAAAAAATTCTATTTCAGTACAAAGCACTTGATGATTATGCTTTAAAAGAAGTCTTTTTATGTTGTTTTCCTGAATTAAAAAAGAAATTCAAGAATTATGTTATTGTGACAATACCTAGCAGTGAAAAAGATAATAACCGTAGAGGATTTAGTCCTAATGATGAAATTGCAAAGGTTTTTTCTAATCATATTTTCAACGGGCTGTATAAAATTAATGATTATAAACAGACCCGGCAGAAAGATCGTACTTTAATCAGGAAAATATTAAGAATTAGAAATGGAATACAATTAAGAAATAGAAAAGTTCTAATATTTGATGATGTGATGACATCTTCAAACACAATTCAAGCGGCTATTTCCTTAATTGAAAAATGTCACCCTCAATCTATTGAAATACTTGTTTTGTCTAGTCCTCATATTCATCGCTTTTTAAACAAATAAAGTTTTTCCTGACATATTTTTGACAATATTGAAGACAAGAGCTGACAATATTTTTCCTGGGTAAATATTTTGTCGACTAAATTAAATAACATTTTAAGCCACTAACCAATATACTTAAATATGTGAAAGAAGGAGTGAATGTGAATGAGAGGAAAAGTAAAATGGTTTAATTCAGAAAAAGGATTTGGTTTTATTGATCGAGGAGAAGGAAAAGATATCTTTGTTCATTATAGTCAGATTGTTGAAAATGGGTATAAGACTCTAAAAGAAGGTGAACTGGTAGAATTTGAGCTGTATCAAAGTGAGCGCGGAATGCAAGCCAGACATGTCGTAAAAATCTAGGTTAAACCTGGATTTTTTCGACTGTAAAACTATAAAAAGTTTCTCTTTTATTAAATAGAGTTCTTTGATATAATAGTGTCGACTACAAGTGTGAAGGAGTGCATATACATGACTAGTAGAAAAGAAAAAATAAGACAGAAGATTAAAAAGCAAAACGCCAAATTAGGTCTTGACGTGGAAGCTTCTAAAAATATCGTTGATCTTCAGGATCAGCAAGGTGAAAATATTCATGTTGAAGATTTCAAGGATGAAGAATTTAATGGAGAGGTCATTCCCTTTTCAACTGCTCCACAAAAATCAAGAAAAGGTCTATTTTCTAAAATCAAAAGTGTTTTTGATGATGAAAAGAAACAGCTGAAGCAGTTAGAAAAAACGGCAGCAGAAATTATGGCTTTAGAAAGTCATTATGAAGCTATGTCGGATGAAGAACTGGCAAAACAGACTCAGGTCTTTAAAGATAAGCTAGAAAATGGCAGTACTTTAGATGATATTCTGACAGATGCTTTTGCGGTGGCTAGAGAAGCTGCGTGGCGTCAATTACATTTAAAGGCATTTAAAGTGCAGCTGATGGGTGGTATTGCGTTACATAATGGTGATATTGCTGAAATGAAGACCGGTGAAGGGAAAACATTAACTTCAATTTTTCCAGTATATTTAAATGCATTGACTGGACAGGGAGTTCATGTTGTTACAGTCAATGATTATTTGGCTGAACGTGATGCTCGTAATAATGGTAAAGTATATAATTTTTTAGGACTTACTGTAGGTTTGAACAAAAGAGAACTGACGCCTGAACAAAAACAGGAAGCGCATGGCTGTGATGTTACATATACTACAAATGCTGAGTTAGGATTTGATTATCTGCGTGATAATATGGTTACTTCGATGAAAGATAAAGTTTTAGTTAAAGGTTTGAATTTTGCCTTAATCGACGAAGTGGACTCAATTTTAATTGATGAATCAAGAACACCACTGATCATTTCCGGAGGAAAGAAAAATACTGCAGCATTGTATCTGCAGGCTGACAGATTTGTTAAGAGTCTGAAAAACGAAGAAGATTATGAAGTAGATGTAGAAACTAAAACAGTTACTTTAACTTCACGTGGTATTGAAAAAGCAGAAAAAGGTTTCCATATCAGCAATCTTTATGATATTCAGCATACTGCTTTGGTTCATCATATTAATCAGGCTTTAAAAGCTAACTATGCTATGACCAGAGATGTTGAGTACATGATTGCAACCGAAGATGGAACAAGAGATATTAGAAATGCGAAAATTATGATCATCGATCAGTTTACTGGTCGTGTCATGCCAGGACGTGCTTATTCAGATGGTTTACATCAGGCTATTGAAGCTAAAGAAGGTGTGCCTATCAAAGAAGAAACTGAAACTCGTGCTACGATTACTTACCAGAATTTCTTTAGATTGTTTAATAAACTGGCAGGGATGACTGGAACTGCTAAAACAGAAGAAGAAGAATTTATGACAATTTATAACATGCGTGTTATTGAAATTCCAACGAATATGCCTGTTATTCGTGAAGACAGATCTGATAAAATCTACTCAACAAAAACGAATAAGTTTAAAGCTTTATGTGATGAGGTTGAAAAAAGACATTCTTATGGTCAGCCTATACTGATTGGGACTGTTTCTGTGGAAACTTCCGAAGTACTGTCACAAATGCTTGACAAAAGAGGAATTCGTCATAATACATTGAACGCCAAAAACCATGCCAAAGAAGCAGAAATTATTGCACGTGCTGGTCAACTGGGAGCAGTTACGATTGCTACCAATATGGCAGGACGTGGTACCGATATCAAACTGGGAAAAGGAGTTCCTGAAATTGGTGGTTTAGCAGTCATCGGTTCAGAAAGACATGAATCGCGTCGTATTGATAATCAGTTGCGTGGACGTTCTGGACGTCAGGGCGATCCAGGATATTCGGTATTCTATGTTTCATTTGATGATGAGCTGATGCAGCGATTTGGAGGAGAAAAACTGCAGTCATTTACTCAGTATTTGGATGACGATGATGTCATTGAAAATAAAATGGTTTCGAAGGCTATTGAAAATGCTCAAAAACGTGTTGAAGGACAAAACTTTGATTCACGTAAACATATTCTGGAATACGATGACGTTATGAGACAGCAACGTGAAATTATGTATCAGGAACGTGATGAAATCATGTCAGCAGAAAATCTGGATGAAATTATCAAAGGAATGTTTGCGCAAGGTATTGATATCATCATTAAAAAATGTACAAAACATGATAAACATGATGTTATTGATGTTGATGCGGTACTAGAATATGTTGGTAAAAATTATATGCTGAAATGCAGTGTTACTGCTCAAAATAAAGATCAGGTTGAACATGATGCAGAAAAATTATCACAGATATTATCTGAAGTATGTTTTAAACAGTTCCAGATGAGAATCAGTGACAGTGCTGACCCACAGCAGGTTTTAAAATATGAAAGAAGTATTTTATTAGGAGTCATCGATTATTCATGGATCAATCATATTGATGCTATGACAAAGCTGAGAAATGGTATTTATTTAAGAGCTTATGCACAAAAGAATCCTTTATCTGAATATACTGAAGAAGCTTTCTATATGTTTGAACAAATGAAAATGTCAATTGTTGATGTTATTTCTAAAAATATTGTGCGTTTAGGTGTTCAGCCAGGAAGTGCACAAGATAGAAATATTCCACAATTGAATTTAGATATTAAATTCTAATGGAACTATACGAAATTAAAAATGGGCTTGATAAAGCCCATTTATTAATAAAAGAGTATAAGGCTTCAGCTCAGATAGAGGAAAAATTAAGAGAAATTGAAGGATTATCATACCAGATCATGCAGGATGGATTCTGGGATGATGTCAATCATGCAAAAAAAATTTATGATAAGCTTAATGATATGAAAAAAACAACTGATGAATATCAGGTGCTGGCAGATCTGTTAGCTTCATTAGATGAAACTTATGATTTGGTTAAAGAAACTGGTGATGAAGAATTTTCAATGATTCTGGAAAGTGATTATTTGGAGTTTGAAGAAAAACTTGCTGAATTTGAGAAAGTATTACTTTTATCAGGACCTTATGATCATCTCAATGCTATCGTTGAGATTCATCCTGGAGCTGGTGGTACTGAAAGTCAGGATTGGGCTGAAATGTTATTACGCATGTATCAGCGATATTGTGATAAAAAAGGATATCAGATTGAAGTGCTTGATTATCTGGATGGAGAAGTAGCAGGTGTTAAATCTGTGACTTTCATGGTAAAAGGCAGATATGCCTATGGACATTTAAAAGCAGAAAAAGGAGTGCATCGACTGGTTAGAATTTCACCATTTGATTCGTCTAAAAGACGACATACTTCTTTTGCATCGGTTGATGTCATGCCGGAATTAGATGATAATATTGAAATAGATATTCGTAGTGAAGATTTGAGAATTGATACGTATAGAGCCAGTGGTGCTGGAGGACAGCATATTAATAAAACAAATTCAGCAATTCGTATTACGCATATTCCAACTGGAATTGTGGTAACATGTCAAAGTCAGCGCAGTCAGATTCAAAATCGTGAACAGGCTATGATCATGTTAAAAAGTAAGCTCTTTTCACTAATGGAAGAAAAACAGGCGAAAGAACTTAAAGAAATTCAGGGAGAACAGAAAGAAATTGCCTGGGGTTCGCAAATTCGTTCGTATGTTTTACATCCATATTCACTGGTAAAAGACAATCGTTCTTTATTTGAAAGTAATAATCCTAAAAATGTATTAGATGGTGATTTAGACGATTTTGTGTATGCATATTTGAAAACGTTAATTCAAAAGGAGAATTAAAGTGGAAAAAACAATTTTAAAGCACATTGTCAATATGATAGTTATTCTTGCAGGTAACTGTATTCTGGCCTTTGGAATCTGTGCTTTTATTACACCTTCAGGAATAATTGTTGGCGGCTCATCAGGAGTTGGGATCCTGATAAAAAAACTGACTGGCATACCCATTTCCTATGTTGTTTATGCTATGAATATTTCAATGTTTATTTTAGGATATAAAATATTAGGTAAGACATTTGCCTTGGGAACGTTGGTCAGTACTATATTTTTTCCAACATTTTTAGCAGTATTTGAACGTATTCCCGCATTACAGACGATTACTCAGGATATGCTGCTGGCATCAATTTATGCTGGGATCATGACAGGTGCGGGACTGGGACTGGTCATTCGTGTAGGAGCCTGTACCGGAGGCTGTGATATTCCTCCTTTGATTGTCAGTAAGTATACGGGAATTTCATCTACAACTTTAATTAACAGTCTTGATTGTATTATTCTGGCTTTGCAGATACCTTTTTCTAATATTGAACAGATATTATATGGTATTTTAGTTGTCATTATTACAGCTTTAGTGATGGATCAGATGATCATGCTTGGTGAATCAAAGATCCAGGTGATTGTGATTTCTCCTAAATGGAATGAAATCAGAGATATTCTGTTTAATGAAATTGATCGAGGATGTACTTTATTAAATATAAAAACTGGTTATAAGCAGGAAGATATGTATGCGGTTTTGGCTGTTGTCAGCAAAAGGGAATTACACAGATTTACTAATGCGATATTAAACATTGATGAAACTGCATTTATTATATCAAATCAGACACATAACGTTAAAGGAAGAGGTTTTACCTTGCCGAATATTGATCTGTAAATATAAAACAACCCTTTATTCAAGGGTTGTTTTTTGAGCTTTTTGTCTGTTTTTTCAATCTTTGATGATGTTCCTTGGCATATTTTTCTACTGTTTGCATCAGCATAGTGCTGTCATCATCATGTGTCTTCTTAATAGTTTGTTTGTCTGTATCAATAAATAGTTCGACGTATCCGCATTGTGGACAATAACAGGATTTTATTTCATTTTTTTCTTTTGAAAATGTATCATTTTGAACTATGAGCTGCAGATAACTAAGAGATGACTTCCCAAGATCTTTAACATAACAATTGTTTTTCATCTCAATTTGACATCTTGGACAAATCCTTTTCATCTTATCTCTCCTTTTCTATATTATACCATGAAAAAACATAATTAATAGCTATTATCTGGAAACAAAACTGACAAATTATGCTATAATACCCGTGGGAGTGATGAATTATGATAAAACTTACAAATGTAACCAAAATTTACAAAACCGGTGTAAGAGCACTTAATGATATAAGTTTAACAATTAATCAGGGAGAATTTGTTTATGTCATCGGGACAACCGGTGCTGGAAAGTCAACTTTTATCAAGCTGTTATATCGTGAAGAGTTACCTACTTCAGGTAAAGTAGAGGTTGTTGGTAGAGATGTTTCTAAAATAAGAAACAGTAAAGTTCCTTATTTTAGAAGAAATATTGGCGTTGTTTTTCAGAATTTCCGTTTATTACCTAAAAAGACAGTTTTTGAAAATGTAGCTTACGCCTTAGAAGTTATTGATACACCAAAAAATGAAATTCGCCGTCGCGTTCGAGCTACTTTAGAACTGGTTGGACTGGAAGATAAGGTAAATTCATTTCCTCATGAATTATCTGGTGGGCAGCAGCAGCGTGTAGCCATTGCCAGAGCTATTGTCAATCGTCCTAAAGTACTGATAGCTGATGAACCAACGGGGAATCTGGATCCTGAAACTTCAAAGGAAATTATTAATGTTCTGACACGTATTAACGAAGAACAGGGAACAACAGTTTTAGTTGTCACACATGATGAAAAAATTGTTCAGGAACATAAAAAAAGAACAATTATTATGGAAAATGGTTGTATTAATGCTGATACAACATTAGGAGGTTATCAATTATAATGAGAGAATTGGTTAGTGTTATTAAAAATCTTCCTAAGCATTTTAAGACGGCATTGATAAATATTTGGCGAAATGGTGCTATGAGTTTTTCTTCAATTTTTGCTGTTATGATTACCTTGGCTTTAATAGGTGTTATAGGGGTTTTGGCATTGAATGTACAGGATATTTCTGAAAATATCGAAGAAGGTGTACGTATCTATGTCAAGTTAGAAAGAAATATTGATGAAAATGCAGAAAAAGCAGTTGGTGAACAGATTGCTGATATTAAAGGAGTCAAAAGTGCAGTTTATTCTTCAAAAGATGATGAATTGACCAAACTGATTGAAAAACAGGGAGAAGATGGAAAAGAACTGTTTGAATCTTATCGTGATGATAATCCATTGGGAGCTGCTTATGAAGTAGAAGTTAAAAATTCTGATCAGATTGCTTCCGTAGCACAAGAAATTGAAAATATTGAAAATGTCAATACTGTAAATTATGGTGGAGAATCAACACAGAGTATGGTCAAAACATTACATACGATACAAACAGGTGGTTCAATTTTTATCGTTGGTTTGATGATCGTTGCTTTATTTATGATTTCTAATACGATCAAGATTACGATTACGACGAGAGCTACTGAAATATCTATTATGCGAATGGTTGGTGCCAGCAACTGGTATATTCGTATTCCTTTTATGCTGGAAGGAATGATGATTGGACTATTTGGTGCTATTATTCCAATTATACTGCTGGTATATGGATATGGTGCTGTATATGATTTTACTGGTGGATCATTAATGTCAACGATGCTGGTTTTAAAGGAACCTATGCCTTTTATTAGAAACTTTTCATTGCTGATTGCTGGTTTAGGAGCAGGAGTTGGTTTAATAGGAAGTTTTGTGTCTATTCGAAGATTTTTAAAATTTTAATATTTAGGCTTATATTGTTTGACAATATAAGCTTTTTTCTTGAAATAATGGGATAAATTGTACGGTATGTGCAAAATTTTGAAATTTAAATGGTTCCTTTAGGGAGAACTGATCTTCAGGATTCAAGATTGAATAATTAAGATATTTATTGTAAGATACTACTATAGGATAAAGGAGGGTATGAAATGAACAAGATAACATTAAAAGAATTTTTTAATATTCCTAATTGTTTATGTTATTTTAGGATAATTTTAATACCAGTCTTTTTTGTATTTTATTTTCAGGCTGAAGGACAGATGGATTATATTATTTCAGCTTTGATTCTGATTGTTTCTGGTTTTACGGATTTTTTGGATGGATATATAGCCAGAAAGTATGATATGATTACTGATTTTGGTAAACTGATTGATCCAATTGCTGATAAGCTGACACAATTCAGTGTTGCTGTTGCCTTGATTTATACTTATTCATTGATGTGGCTTTTAGTAGCTATTATCTTTGTCAAAGATGCAATGTTGGCGCTTGGCAGTTTTTATCTATTTGAAAAAGGAGAAAAGATTAGAGGAGCATCATGGTGGGGAAAAATATCTACAGCAATTTTTGATGTGACTGTCATTGTTCTGATCGGTTTGCATATACCTGATTCAATTGTTCCTACGATTTTAATTACTGTCTGTTCCATTCTTATGTTTTTATCTTTTGTGCTTTACGCCAAACAAATATATGAGATGATCAAGGGATTAAAATCATGAGTAACCGTAAAATAAAAAAAGAATGTTATTTTGAACAGTTAAATAATGCGCTTATTTCGGTAGAAATGGTTTTCAATCAGTTGCGAAAATTAAATGATAATGACGAAATTGATCGTACGATCATTATTAAAGATATGATTCGTACCAAGTTTCAGTTAGAATTATCTTTAGCTTCATTATGTATTATTTTAAGAAAAATGAATGAAAATGATTTTATTAAACTTAATCAGGCCAGGCGTAAAGATGTTAACAGCATCATTCATTCTAATAAATTTGAATTTATTGATGAGCATCAGATATTTGTTTTTTCTCAAAAGGGAAAAGAAGAAGTTGATTTATATGAGCTTATTGATTATGCCAAAAGTTTTTTATAAGAAATCTGCGGATTTCTTTTTTTATGGACAACTTTTTTATAGAAGACGTTATACAATAAAATGGGTGAGCAATGATGGATTTAAAAAAAAACAGCGGGATTATTTTAATTGTCCTTGGAATCATATTAACTTTAGATAAAACGAATGAATTTAAGGGGATTGTTCATATTATTGTGTACTATATTCGTGAATATTGGACGATTTTTATTACTTTTTTGGGGATCTATTTATTAAGTGTACCTAAAAAATCAAAGAAAAAATAAATGCATTGAAAAAAAAGAGTTGACATGATACCATAAAAGAAGATTTTGGAGGTGCATTTATGAAAATAGGTAATGACATTTATTATGTAGGTGTCAACGATCATGATATTGATCTTTTTGAAGGTCAGTTTGTTGTAGAAAATGGGATGGCGTATAATTCATACGTGATCATGGATGAAAAAATTGCGGTTTTGGATAGCGTTGATGTTCATTTTAAAGACGAATGGCTCAATAATATTGAAAAAGTGTTGTCAGGAAGACAACCTGATTATTTTGTAGTTCAACATATGGAACCAGATCATAGCGCCAATATCAGTGACTTTATGGAAAAATATCCTCAAGTGCAGATTGTTTCTACTGCAAAATCATTTGATATGATGAAACAGTTTTATGGTGTAGATTATTCAGCTCGTCAGATAACAGTTAAAGAAAAAGATACACTTCACCTGGGAAAACATAGTTTAACATTTATGATGGCTCCAATGGTACATTGGCCAGAGGTCATGGTAAGTTATGATGAAACAGCTAAAGCTTTATTTTCTGCGGATGCTTTTGGTAAGTTTGGAGCTTTGGATCATGATGAAGACTGGGCATGTGAAGCCAGAAGATATTATTTTGGCATTGTAGGTAAATATGGAATGCAGGCGCAAGCTCTATTAAAAAAGGCTTCACAATTAGATATTCAGACAATCTGTCCATTACATGGACCAGTATTGAACGAAAACCTGGAGTATTATCTCAATTTATATCAGATTTGGTCTACATATGGTATTGAAAGTGATGGGGTCATGATTGCTTATTCATCAGTGTATGGTCATACACGAGAAGCAGTTGAACTGTTAGCTCAGAAACTGAAAGAATCAGGATGTCCTAAAGTAGCTGTTAATGATTTAGCAAGAGAAGATATGGCAGAGGTTGTTGAAGATGCTTTCCGTTATGGCAAAATCGTTTTAGCATCAGTGACATACAATGCTGGTATTTTTCCACATATGAAAACATTTATTGATCATTTGGTAGAAAAAAATTATCAGAATCGCTTGGTTGCTTTTATGGAAAATGGATCTTGGGCACCAGTGGCTAATAAAGTGATGAAACAGATGTTTGAAAAAAGTAAAAATATTACATTTGCACAAAACAGTGTATCCATTAAATCTGCGATAAATGAGGCAAATGTAAAGGAAATTGAAAATTTAGCGCATGAACTGATGCAATAATATTCAAAGAAAATGAAAAAAATTCATTTTCTTTTTTTAGTTTTCTTTAACTATGTTACAATAGTACCATAAGGGGAGGTTTTAAAATGGAAAAAAGATATTTTAATGAATATAGTCAATATCTAAATCGAGATATGGAATTTATGGTTTATGGGCACACTGGTATCCCAATCATGGTTTTTCCGGCACAGGATGGTCATTGTCAGGACTTTGAAGGTTTTGGAATGGTCGATACAGTAGCTGATAAAATTGAAAGTGGACAGATTCAGCTGTTTTGCTGTGGATGTGTAGATCAGGAAAGTTATTCTGATGAATCAGGAAATCCAGCACATCGTAGTTTTATGCTGGAACAGTACTACCATTATATATGTGATGAACTGGCACCTAGAGTCAAAGAAATCAATGGTACTGGACTCATGTTATATACAACTGGATGTTCGATGGGGGGTACGCATGCCGCAAATATGATGTTGAGACGTCCTGATATTTTTAAAGGATGTATTGCTTTAAGTGGTTATTATGATACTGATATTTTCTTTGGAAATTACGTTGATGAATTTATTTATAATAACAGTCCATTAAAATATTTAAATGGAATGTCTTTAGATCATCCTTATGTTCAAATGTATAAAGAAAGATCAATCATTTTATGTTGTGGTCAAGGAGCATGGGAAGATGATATGATCAGATCAGCTGGTTTAATGAAACAGACATTTGATCGTTTGGGAGTAAATGCCTGGATAGATTTCTGGGGATATGATGTTAACCATGACTGGCCATGGTGGAGAATTCAGTTTCCATATTTCTTAGATCAGATATTATAATAAAAGGTAGTGTCAAATAAGTTATGAAAAAATGAAATTTTTTCATAACTAGAACTCCATAGTCGATTCTATGTAGTAATTCAATGCTTCATCCAGTAATATTTCCATTTGCTTGGCATATTATGTGTCTTTTTAAGACAATCCAGATCAACTGGTGGCTTATAGCCAAGTGCTGTATGATTTCTTAAAAAATTAAAGTATGTCGTAAACA
>JACJKV010000026.1 GCA_016901755.1 Thomasclavelia spiroformis
GATTCCGACATTTTAATCGTTTCATATCAAAAAAGACCAGTTATCATAAAGGATAATTGGTCTTAAGTTTGTAATTGTCGGAATCTTTAGAAAGTCGGGATATCATTTTCCCATTTCGAAACAGTTTTATTGGAAACTCCCAAATATTCTGCCAGCTGACTTTGGGTTAATCCTTTTTGCTTTCTTCTTTTAGCAATTAATTTTCCAATTTTTATATTATCCATATTTCTAAACTCCTTATCCTCTTTCATACTATAAAAAGTTCCCAAATTTGACAACATACCATGTAAAGAATGTATCTACGTAGCGTAGATGTAAAAAATCATGGGTAATAATCCATGATTTTTTATAAATTATTAATATTTTACTTCAAATGATGACTCATTTTTAATAACCGGTAATTCATGACAAGTAATATTATCAATTTGAATAAATGGTTCCTTAAATAACTGATCGATCATTTGTTCAATAACATTCTGTTCTCCCTGAATTTGTGCTGTTACTGAATAATCGTATTCATTTTTGACAAATCCTGTCAAATGCAGTCTGCCAGCAATAGTCATACATCGGTAGCGAAAGCCAACGCCCTGGACTCTTCCTTTAAAACGATACTCTCTTCTAATAACAGACATTATTTTAAACTATCAAGAATTGCTTTCATTCGTGGAGCCAGACCTTGACATTTTTCAACCGCCAGAGAACATAATGCAACACGAATGCCTTTATTGACCTTAATTGTATAGATATCCTGAGCCAGCATAGCTTCATGAAAACGAGTTAATAACTCATCATCTTCTACCTTGATTGTCACAAAGAATCCTTCTTTATATGGATAATAAGGTAACTGACAGGCATCTGCTTCCTTTTTAAAGATTTCACATCTTTGTTTCAGCAATTGAACATACTGATCTTTTTCCGCATTGAATTGTGCCTTATGTTCAGTAGTCACTTTAACAAAGTTTTCCATAGCTGCATTAGGAATGTTTGACCAGCTGGCTCTGGCGTGTTTTTCAATCAGTATTTCCAGTGCTCTTACACTTTGCTGTTGTTTTGCCAGAATAATTGCAGCTCCACATCTTAAGCCATATGAAGTTAATGTTTTAGAACATGAAAAAGCAATAACAATCATAACATTATCGTTTATATCATTGAAAGTCTGCATATAATCACGTGATTTTTCCAGATCATAAGCATAATCAATATAAGCAATATCATCTAACAGGATAACTGGGCCCTCTTTAGATAACTCATTGACAAAAGCAATGACCTGCTGCCACTCTTCAACAGTCATCGAATAACCCGTAGGATTATGACAAGGATCATTAATAACAGCTAACACTTTTCCTTGCTGTTGCATGATTGAAGTACAAACATCTTTAAAACTGTCTAAATTAAAACTATCACCATCAAACATCTGATAAGCTGTTACCTGACAATTGGCAATAGTTGCCATTGAACGATAATTTCCCCAAGCAATATTTGGAATGATCAAAGTCTGTCCTTCATCTAAAACGTTTAAAATAGTTGAACTGACAGCACCTGATCCTCCAGGTGTAGCAATAACACTATGAGCCAGATTCAGCTTAACATCCTGAACAACCCATTTATAGGCCTGTTCTCTAAAATTTGGATTCCCGTTAAAACTAGAAGCATATTTAGCTTTAGTTCGATTATCTAAACTGTTATAAGTATCAAATACAGTATCTAATGCAACCAGTTTACCCTCTTCATCATATAAAGATCCAATCGTAGCATTGACAACATTTTCTTCGCCTTTTTCAGCAATCGCTGAATTTGCCATATTAACAATTTTAAATACATTATCTACAATTGGATTATGATCGATTTTTTCTCTAATAAATGTTTTCATATTTTTACCCCATCTTTACAAATTTTGACAACTCATGTCACTTTCTCATCACAATAATAATTATCATTTTTCATGATGATTTTTTATAAAATATATTCTACCATGAAAATATTAAGAAAAAAAGTTTTTCTTATTTTTGGATATATTTTATCGCTGGTACGATATCTATGATAAAATAATCTATAGAATCTTTTTGAAATATGATTCAAAATAATATCATTTTAGGCAGGTGTCAATATGAATCAAAACAATCTGTTTCAAAATCAGGTTAAAGATCCTTTAGCCAGTCGTATCCGACCTAGAAATCTTACAGAATACGTTGGTCAGGAGCATTTGGTGGGTAAAGATAAGATCTTGTGGCAAATGATTGAAAACGATGTGATCCCATCCATGATTTTTTGGGGTCCTCCCGGTGTAGGCAAAACTACGCTGGCAAGAATCATTGCTCACTCTTCTCATTCCAAATTTATTGACTTTTCAGCGGTAACCAGCGGTATCAAAGATATCAAAACAGTCATGAAACAAGCCGAAGAAGCAAGACAGCAAGGAATCAGAACAATTGTGTTTGTTGATGAAATTCATCGCTTTAATAAAGCACAGCAAGATGCATTTTTACCCTATGTAGAAAAAGGAAGTATTATTCTGATTGGAGCTACTACGGAAAATCCATCATTTGAAATCAATTCCGCTCTTTTGTCAAGATGTAAAGTATTTGTTTTAAACGCTTTACAACCTGATGATATCATAAAATTATTAAAACAGGCTATCAAAGATGAAAGAGGATATGGAATGCAAACCATACATATAGATGAAGACTATTTATCGATCATTGCCCTATTTTCTAACGGAGATGCCAGAACAGCATTAAACATACTGGAAATGGTCATTATTAACAGTCCTAAAGAAAATAATGAAATTTTCGTTAGTAAAGATATTATTGAACAATGCACAAATACTAAGTCTCTACTGTATGACAAAAAAGGCGAAGAACATTATAATCTGATTTCTGCATTGCATAAATCAATGCGCAACAGCGATGTTGATGCCGCCATTTACTGGCTGGCTCGTATGTTAGAAGCTGGCGAAGACCCCCTATATATTGCCAGAAGACTTGTTAGGTTTGCCAGCGAAGATATCGGTATGGCTGACAGCCATGCTTTACAGTTAGCTGTTGATGGATATCAGGCATGTCATTTTCTGGGTATGCCTGAATGTTCAGTGCATTTAACTCACGTTGTGACATATTTATCTTTATCGGTGAAATCTAATTCATTGTATGTGGCCTATGAAAAAGCCAAAAAAGATGCCATCAGTTCCATTGCTGAACCAGTTCCCCTGCATTTAAGAAATGCACCAACCAAGCTGATGAAAGAACTCAATTATGGTAAAGGGTATCAGTACGCACATGATTATCCTGATCAACTGACAACAATGTCCTGCCTGCCAGAAAATCTACAGGGCACCAGTTACTATCATCCTGGCAACAGCGGCAGTGAAGTAAAAGTAAAAAACAGACTTATGCAAATAAAGAAATGGAAGAAAGAACATCAATAAACTATTTTTCTAATATGAAAAAAATTTTTATAATATTGATTTTATTGTAAAATACTATTGAGGAGGGTTTTATGAAAAAAATATTAAGTCTAGATTTAAAGTATTCAGGCAGCCAAATATTTTATTTTGCTGCATTTTGCTCAATGATGGGATATGCTTCAGTATTTCTGTTAGATAAAGGATGTTCCAATTCAGAAATAGGAATTGCTTTGGCATTAGCCAATATCATTGCAGTATTTTCTCAACCAGCTATTGCTTCTTTCGTTGATGATCACAAAAATATAGAAATCAGAAATGTCATAGCACTCATGGCCTTATCGGTGATCATACTATCGATCATCCTGTATCTGGTTCCCGTAAGTCCATTTTTTGTATTATTTCTGGTAGTTACCATTTTTGCTATCATGTCAACTGTCATGCCGCTGATGAATTCTTTAGCATTCGTTTTCGAAAAATATGGTGTAGAAATCAACTATGGACTCGCTAGAGGATTAGGTTCCGTGGCTTACGCTTTTGCCAGTCTGTTATTAGGTTATATTGTTGAAAAATTTTCTCCTGGTATCTTACCTCTTTTCTATATTATTTTTACAGCTTTATTGTTTATCACTGTAAAAATGTTCGTTCTTCCTAAAACGCTTCAGTATTCAAATGCTGATAAAGAAAAACAAGCTGCAAAACCAGAAAAGGAAACCGAAGCAGTTCAGCTTTCTTTTGGTAAATTCTGCTTTAAATATAAAAAGTTTATTATATTTCTTTTAGGTTTTGTATTTGTATATTTTGCTCATACAATTATCAATAACTTTTTTATTCAGGTCATTAACAATATTAACGGAACAAGTTCAGATATGGGAAATGCGGTATTTGTAGCAGCAATGTTAGAATTACCAACAATGGCATTTTTCAGTAAATTAAGCGAAAAAATCAATTGTGCTACACTCATTAAATTTTCAATTGTCATGTTTGTCTTCAAACATACCTTAACATATTTTGCTACAAACATGATGATGATTTATGCTGCGCAGGTACTGCAAATGTTTGCCTATGCCTTATTTATCCCGGCATCAGTATATTATGTCAACCAAAAAGTAGCAGAAGCAGATAGGGTCAAAGGTCAGTCTCTGGTTACAATGTCTATGACTTTATCTGGTGTTTTTGCCAGTTTTTGTGGTGGTATTCTTCTTGATGCCATAGGTGTTGAACAAGTCCTTCTCTTAAGTGCTGTTCTATCAGTGATTGGTGCAGTTATAGTCTGTCTGACTGCCGAAAAAGTATAAAAACATCATAAGCTTTATGCCTATGATGTTTTTTAAATATGATAAACATTTTTACAGATAACAAAGCCGTTTTGACGCTGATATTCTTTTTCGAGATATTCCTGATATGTTCCAGGAGCAATAATTCCATTCAGATCGATGATATCAGTACCTGCAGAGCCAATAATCTGATCAGCCAGCAAGACACAGTTGCTTCCAAGTACAAAATAAGTTTTAAACTTTCCATTTTGGAATTTATAAAAATCAGCTTCAGTTTCCAGAAAAAGTCGACTGGCATAATCTTCACGATAATCTTTTTTATAATAAGAAAGCGGATACCAGCGAACAGCATTATTTTTTAATTCATCAATTTTATCTTTAACCTGTTCTTTTTGCAGCTCAGTTAATTTCAATCCATAGCCAAAAATAGTTTTTTTATCTTCTTTAATACAGAATTCCAGATACTTCTTTTTGTTTTTGACCGAGAATAAGACCCCATCACCTATAGCTTCAAACAAACGTGTTGATTGCTGATCATAATTACCGTATGACAGTACTTCCCCTGCAAAAAACAAATCGCAATGACCTACAATCCCGAATCCTTGTTTAGATACATGGACAAAAACCTCAAGGTCAACATCATTATTGTCCCACTGCATTTCCTGATGTTTTGTTTCCAGTTTCTGATTAATAATATAACTCATAGAAACGGGAATAAAAGCTGCAATAGCCATTGGTAAAGGAATACGTATTCTTCTTTTTAATCCGTCTTTTTTCTTGGCTGGCAATACAGCAAAAATACCATCTAATATATAGGTTATACCTAATAACAAAGCATAAAAACCAATAATAATGATGACTATATTTAAAGTCATGTAATCACTAACCAAAAAAGATAAACCATTGATCATTAAAAATACTGCAGCTAATAATACATAGCTTCTTCCTTTAACCTTATCTTTTCGATAATTCATATATGTCAGAAATTTAACAGCAGCATTAACAGTTAGATACACCGAAAACACAAATAACATAAATTTCAAAGGTATCACAGGGAAAAACAAAATAACACACCCTGTCAATAACAGAACTGCACTTTTACAGAAACGGATCAGACGATGTCTATCATATAAATAATGTTTGAACTCATGAATACCGTGAACAATCAATACTGCAGCTAGAATATCGAATACGTGGATGACAAACATTGACTGTTGAACAATGGCTAAAACACTGAAAATAACCAGCAAAAGTCCTAATACACAATCGCTTAATCCTTTAAAATACTTATCCATTAATATATCATAACTCTTTTTTGCAGACATTTAAAAGTTTCTCTCTTTCTGATATAGTTAAATATCGCCATTTTCCAGGTTTTAATCCCGAATCTAAAATGATCGGTCCAAAACTATGTCGATGCAATAAAACAACCTGATTATTAACTGATAAAAACATTTTTTTGATCTGATGATACTTACCTTCTTCTATAGTTACAATGCCATGATGATCATCAACAATTTCTAAATCAGCTGGTAAACATCGCACATCTTGATCTATGATTACTCCCTGATGAAACTGTTCAACGATTTCTGGTAAAAGTATTTTTCTGGTTGTTACAAAATAGCTTTTTTTTACATGATTTTCAGGTAAAAGCAATTTTTTTAAACTCTTATCATTGGTTAAAATCACTAATCCGGTCGTATTTTTATCTAGTCTGCCTAAACAGAAACAATCTTGATTTTCTATCAGCTCAACAACGCATTTTTCTTTCTGATCACGACTGGCACAAATATACCCTTGAGGTTTGTTGAACATAATATAAGTAAAAGGCTGGGAATCTAAAATTCGATTTTGAAATTGCAGAATATCACTATAACGAACCTGATATACCGGATCATAAATTATCGTTCCATTGACTGATATCTTACCATGTCTGATAAGAGTTTTACATTGTCGGGCATTACCCAGATGATTATACATTAAAACATAATACAGATCTTTCATAACTTACTGATTACAAATTCCTGAAGCCATTTTGCTACGGCATCGTCATCATGATGACCAATAATTCCTGTAGCCATAGATTTTAATTCTTCACATGCATTAGCTACTGCATAACTTTCATCAGCAATCTGAAACATTGAAAGATCGTTGATGCCATCACCAAAAGCGACAATCCGATCACATTTTAAATAATCTTTTAGCTGTAAAATTGCTTGTGCCTTCGATACGTTTTTAGGCAAAACCTCCAGCCACCAGTCATGACTGTAAATATCTTCACTCAACAGGCAATGATACTGATCTTTCAGATCTTCATAAAATGTTTTTAGTAAATCATATTCACCAATACAGGAAAAATAAAAAACATCTCCGTCATAAATATTTTCATTGTTCTTTAAAGGATTTTTTCTTTCATCATTTCTAGTAGCCACAAAATCCATTTCTTGCTGAGTAGATTTTTCAGGATAATAACTGAATTTTTCCTGATTGTTTTTCATGGCATAAACAATAGGATAAAAACCAAAATTGGAAAAATAATGAGACAGATCATGAATTTCCATTTTTGAAAAATAGTTAGACACTAATATTTCCTGAGTAACACTATCTTTAATAAATGTTCCATTATATAAAATGACAGGTATTTCAGCCTTTAAATTTTGTGTAGCTGGTTTAGCTGAATAATATGATCTGGCAGTTGCATAGGAAAAAAGTATACCACGGTTAACTGCTTCGGCTATAATGGCTGCAGTATAGACCGAAATTTCCTGATTAGAATTTAATAAAGTTCCATCTAAATCACTGACATATAAAGTTTTCATTTTCATCACCATTTTTATTATATTAAAAAGGAAACTGCCCGTAAAGGTAAAAAGGCATAACAGTTTTTAGCTGTTATGCCTCAAGTATTACTTGATAAAATTGGTTGCTTTTTTAACGTTTTGTGGAATCTCAATTCCGGCCTTTTTACCAGCATCAATACATTTAAGGATCCATGCCATATTTTTGCCTAAAGCATACATAGTAGCCAAACCTTCTTCATCCTTTTCTACTTCTTCTGGCTTTTGACCATGAACTTCGTTCCAATAATTTGAAGTAATGATTGGCATTTCACTATTACCAAAATGTTTATTGATAACATCCATGCTAACAATGTTTCCTGCGCGTCTTGATGAAGTAATTGCAGCTGCTGGTTTATGAGCAAAATTTACTTTTGCACTATAGAATGCTCGATCCATAAAACTCAAAAGCTTTCCTGTAGGATGAGCAAAAAATACCGGCGTTCCAAAAACGAAACCGTCAGCTTCTTGTGCCATAGCCGTGAATTCATTCACTGCATCATCAAAAACACATTGTCCTGTCTGACGACAAGACATACAGGCAATACAATCATGCATCTCAGTATTAGGAATAAAATAATTGACTGTTTCAATGCCTTCTTCATTTAATGCTTTTTCAACTTCTTCTAATGCTCGATTGGTACATCCTTGAGGATGAGGACCTCCATTCACTAATAATACTTTCATTTTTTTCACCCTTTCTTCTTTCTTTTAAAAGCTCAAGCTGCCAGCTTTAATGAATACTGTCTATATCAATAAAATATTGCATTCGTCTGATTTATCAAAAAGACAATTACTAATAATAGTATAGCATAAATATTTATTTTATATTTTGAAACACACGATAAACCCTATAATCTGAATAATCATAAATAAGGGAACAAAAACTCTAAAACGAAAATGTCTGGTTTTATGATGACAGATTTGCATTGCTAAAAAAGCTCCTAATCCACCACCCAAAACGGCCATCATCATTAAGGTAAATTCTTTTATACGCCATAAATGATGAATTGCACGATATTTATCTAGCGCAAAAAGCGAAAAAGTAAAAATGTTCATAACGACAAGATACAACCCTGTCAAATTATCAATATTTAACATATGTTTCCTTTTGTCAACGCAGTTTCAGCAGACAAATATTTTCAATATGATAAGTCTGCGGGAACATATCTACTGGCTGCATACATGCAATCTCATAGCCGTTTTCGTGCAGTATCTTAATATCTCTTGCCTGGGTTGCTACATCACATGAAATATAGACTATTTCGTTTGGCTTGGCCTGGATCAGATAATCTAGAAATTGCTGTGAACAGCCTTTTCTAGGAGGATCTACAAAAACAACATCCATATGAATATTGTGTCTTACCAGCTCAATCATATATTTTCCAGCATCTTCACACACAAAATCTACATTATCAATATGATTTAAAACCGCATTGTTTTTTGCATCATCTATTGCATCCTCTACAATTTCAACACCATAAACCTTCTTGACATGTCTAGCTAAAGAAAGGGCTATTGTTCCAATTCCACAGTATGCATCTAGCACAACACTTTTATCATTCAAATGTGCTAATTCAATTGCTTTTTGATAAAGTACTTCAACCTGGATCGGATTAATCTGAAAAAAAGATTTCAACGATATTTTATATGTATTGTCCAGTAATTTATCATATATAAATCCAGGTCCATATAAAATAATTTCTTCATCTCCTAAAATTACATTATCATGACGAGGATTGATATTCTGAATAATAGTTTTAACATTAGGGAATTCTTCAATAATAACGTCGATTATTTCATTAAGATGAGGTATCGATCTTTGATAAGTAATAAAACAAAGCATCATTTCCTGACTATGATAACCTTTTTTAGTTAGAATATGCTTGATATTTCCCTGATGTAATACTTTGTCATAGGGTTCAATATGAAATTGTATAAACAGTTCTTTGACTCTTTGTACCAGTAAATTTGATTCTTTATTCTGAATCAGACATAAATCGCAGTCAATAATATCGTTGGTTCTCTGTTTATAAAAACCGGTGATCAGTCTTCCATTTTTATCATATCCTATTGGCATCTGTACTTTATTACGATAAAACCAAGGTTCTTCCTGCATCAAACAAGGATTCACCTGAACTTCTATTCCAGCAATTCTTTGCATACAGTCTTTGACTCTTTTCGTTTTAAATTGCTGCTGTCCTGACTGATTCATATGCATCAAATGACAGCCACCACAGCCCTGATAAATATGGCATTTAGGATTGACTCGATATGGAGAAGCTTTTTCTATCTCAATTAATCTGCCAACTCCATAATTTTTTAATATTTTGATACATTTGATTTTACCAGTTTCACCAGTAATCATTCCATTGACAAAATATGTAAAACCCTCATATTTAACGATACCTTTTCCATCATGTGCCTGATCAACACATTCCGCTATAAAATAGTCATTTTTTTTCATATGTCCTCCCTAAAGAAAAACGAGCTAAGCTCGTTTTAATTTCCCTGCGCCTGATTAGCCGCATCAATCTCTGCCTGATTCTGCAATGCACGATCAGCAGATGACTGATCTTTTACATTTTGCGTAGTATATGTAATTGTATCTACACCAGCATGTTTCACCCCGAAAACTGGAAAACCAGCGTCTCCATTAGATTTCAGAATAATATCTACATCATACTGCATTCTGCCGTTAGCATTATTAAATAACTGCGACCAGGCAGCACCATCATCTTTATTTAATCCTATGGCATCATCAAAACTATGCAAAGTACTTTCTGTAATAGTCATAGCATCATCCGTAGATATATTATCTACAAATGTATAAGTCATCTTAATCGTACGACAGTTGATTTCTATATTCACATCTGTAACATTTTCATTAGCTTCTATCGCAGCTTCACCCTGTGCTAACTGCTCATCACCAATTGATAGTATACTGGCACATCTGTCTCCATAAACTGGACCATCATTATTTCCAGTAAATCCAAAAATATAAACCAGAAATAATACCATTGCAACTACGATAACCAATAAAATAATTACCCATATTTTTAATTTTCTTTTCTTTTTAGCGCCTTTTTTCAATTTCTTATCTCCATTTTTTAAAGTATCATCAGTTTCATTATCATCAAATTTAAACTGATTGTTTTTTTTCGATGGAAGAAAATCTTCATTAGGTGTTAAATCATCCTTATCATATTCTATTGTATCATCAAAAGAAAATCTTTTTGCCATCATTTCACCTTCTTCTATACAATTGTAGCAAATATATCAATAAAAGTACATCATCTATTTTAAGCTAATATAATAACTGGCTTTGTGCATCCTCTCCAGCTTTTTTGATGATAACAGCCTTTAAACCATCCTGATCATTAACAATCGTATAACAGTCAAAACCAGTAAAACGGCTATCCATTTCATCAGCTGTCAGTTCGACCATATAAATCAGTTCAGTATAAGTTTTTACATTAACAGTCAACTGGATCTTCATTGATTGTATAGAACCATTTTTATATTTACCGTATCCAACAACGCCAACTGCTTCAGTAGCAGCATTTTTTAAATTGTTTTTAAAGACTGAAAACTGAGATTCTGTTTCTTCATCAGCCGTTTTTGCCTCATCACTGGTAAATATATATGTATCGTAATCCAATGATTTAATCTCTCCAACAGATCCATTAGCACAATAACTGCTTAAAATATATTTTCCGTTATAGCTGTTTTCAGAATTGATATTTTCACAATATACAGCAATGACCACTGGGATATCTTTCAAAGATTTTTTAGACTGTAAATATTTATACATCTTTTCAATAGACTGTTTTCCATAACTGTAAATGGTATCATCAGACATTCTCTTATCTCCTCCACCAGTAGGATCAAGAATGACTGCAATAGCCATCCCTGCCAATGTATAATCGGTACCATTTTTTTTATAAAGATCCTGTTCACATATATTTTCCACCATTGTTGGATCTTCAACATTTTCGATAGTTGTTCCTTTTTCTGGCTGTAAAGTATATTCAGGAGCAGTAGATCGGGTAAGAAGTTTATCTTTATCTTTTTTTACCAGTTGCAGTCCTTCAGACATATAATAATCAGAAGTTGAAAAATGTTCAGTTGCCAAAACCTGCAGCTCTCTTCCAATCGTCTGAAAGTCATCTGAAGAATAGAAATCTTTATAATAATTTTCTCTGATAATATTTGTTCCTAAATTTACCATTGGATAAAAAGTATCATCCAATGAATCCGTAGAAGAAGTATCGGTACTGTTTTCTTCTTTTTTTTCTGTATCAGATGAAGAACAGCCTGACATCATGATCAGACAAAGGCAAATGATCAGTAATTTTTTCATGTTACAACCTCCTTATATAGATTATATCATTTCTCTATCATTTTGAATAAATCTTCTTCCTGAATAACAGCAACACCTATAGCTTGCGCTTTTATCATCTTGCTTCCGGCATTTTCTCCAGCTAGAAGATAATTTGTTTTTTTAGAAACTGAACCAGTGACTTTTCCACCATGGCTTTCAATTAATGCTGTCGCTTCTTTTCTTCCCAACGTTGGCAAAGTTCCAGTTACAACAAAAGTTAATCCTTCCAGTTTAGCAGAAACATTCTGACCATCGATTTCCATATGCAGTCCATACGCCTTTAATCGGCCAATAACCTCACGGTTTGTGGTATCTTTAAAATACTGTATCAGAATATTGGCTGTCGTATCACCGATATCGTTGACCTCAATTAGCTGAGCGTAAGATGCATTCATTAGATTATCGATTGTTTTAAACCTTTTCATCAGCGATTTTGCTGCCGCTTTGCCAATATTAGATATTCCTAAAGCTGTTAGTATTTTCACTGCATCATTTTCTTTGCTTTTTTCAATAGCATTTAATAGATTGTCCGTACTTTTCTGCAAACCAATGATCTTATGATCCAATAATTCCTGACGTTTATCTTTTAATGTATAAATATCACTCACATCATGAATATAACCATGATCGATCAGTGTTTCAACATAAGCAAGACCAAAGCCTTTGATATCCATAGCATCACGTCCCACAAAGTTCAATACATTTCTAATCAGTTTACTGGAACAGTGAGGATTTGAACATTTGATATCTACTGTACCTTCTTCCTGATAAGTAGGAAAACCACAAACCGGACAGGTATGCCCTATGTGATAAGGTTCAGTATTTTCAGGTCTTTTATTTTTATTAACACTTTTAATTTTAGGAATAATTTCACCTGATTTATAAACTACGATGGTATCCCCAATTCTAATATCCAGATGATCGATAAAATCCTGATTATGCAAAGTAGCACGTGATACGGTAGTTCCACATAAACGTACTGGTTCAAAAATAGCCGTAGGTGTAATACGTCCCGTTCTGCCTACAGATAACTCTATATCTAATAACTTAGTTTCTTTTTCTTCAGGTGGGTACTTGTAAGCAATGGCCCAACGTGGTACTTTAGCAGTTTGTCCTAACTGTAGACGATCAGCAAAACTGTTAATTTTCACAACCGCACCATCAATATCATATCCTAATTGATCACGGTTATTACCAATTTTTTCAATAGCTTCCCAAACCTGAGAAAATGTTTTACAGACCTGATAATCATTGATTACCTTTATTCCCTGTTTTTTCAAATATTCATATCCCTGACTATGAGTTGTAATATTTTGACCACGAATATCCTGAATATTAAAAACGAACATAGAAAGCTGACGTTCTTTGGTAATACGGCTGTCTAACTGCCTTAATGTTCCTGCTGCACAGTTACGAGGGTTGGCAAACGTCTTTTTCCCACGAAGTTCCTGCATTTCATTTACGCGTTCAAAAGCTTCATTGGTCATATATACTTCACCACGTACTTCCAGATATTCTATAGGTTCTTTAAGTTTGTTTTTAACATCTTTAATCACTTTGGCATTAACAGTAACATCTTCACCCTGCAAAATACCATCACCACGAGTAATTGCTGTTACTAATGAGCCGTTTTCATAGCGTAAGGCCATTGAAAGACCATCAATTTTATATTCAACTACAAATTCCGGATCAGTTAGCTGTTCTTGCATAGATTCAACAAAATCTGCCACCTCATCTCGAGAAAATACATCCTGCAAAGACAGCATTGGAACACGATGTCTTACCAATACACCGGCTTCTCTTTTAGCATGACCACCAATATGCTGACTTGGAGAATCTGGAGTAATATATTCAGGATGAGCTTTTTCAATCAATTTCAGTTCCTGCATCAGCATATCATATTCATAATCGCTGATTTCTGGATCGTCCTGGTTATAGTATCTGTCGTTATGATATTCAATTGTTTTTTTCAGTTCATCATATCTTTTTAAATCATCCATGAGCTACTCTCCTTTTATTCCTCAATATTATACCAAAATCAGATAACTTGTAAAACATTATATACAAACAACCACAAGAAATACAAAAACTTTGCAATTTCACATTATTGTAAATGTTTTTTATTTTTACAAAATAAAACCAGAAATCCATATGATCTCTGGCTTAAAATAATTAATGATGTGAACGATAGCGATGCTGGTTTGAATCTTCATGATGCTCATTACCATTTCCAGTTTGCATTTGCTGATTACTCTGATCATCATGATGTTCACCAGACAAACCTAACTGTTCCATCAGTAATCTGATTTCTTTCATTGACATATTTTGAATTTCCTGCGTTGTGATATCATCATAAACAGCTTTAATTTGCAGATAAAGCTGATATTTCCCATAGGATAATCCTGTCTCATGTGCTGCTTCTACATCATCCATATCCAATGAATAGCAATTTGAATTATTATAATAAAGACAATTACTGACATAACTGACAATATCATCACTTTGTTGAGAATAGATGTTAACAACGGCAATTGATAAATACTCATCATTATTCATGCATTCCTGAATTGTCTGACTTTTCATAATTTCATCTATTGCTTCATCATATTGGCAATATAATACATTTAATGAATCCAGCAGCTGATTTCCATCCTTATTATAACCCTTAGCTGAAATTACCTTACCAAAATAGTTGATTTCCAGTTCCAGCGATGGATTAATATCTATACTGACTATCGAAGATACCGTATAGTAAAAGCGATAACCGATGATACTGATCAATAACACAAAACAGGTGAAAGCTAATGATACATATCTCTTTTTTATAAAAAATGAGCTCTTTGGCTTAGCGTACTGTGCCCTGATATAATTTTTCGTTTTGATCTTTAACTGTTCTTCAGCTTTAATTTCATCAAATACTGATCTTATTTCTTCATGCATCGGTATCACCTCCTAACTTTTCTTTTAACATCTTTTTTCCTCTTGTTAATAAAGTATAGACGGTATTAACGTTTTTCCTGATGATTTGACTTATCTGTTGAGCTGTATATCCTTCATAATAATGCAAATAGATGACATTTCGGTATTTTTCAGGCAATTCCAGTACCGCTTCAAGCACCTCTGAATAATGATTATCTAAACTTGGCACTTTTTCTTTGATATCTTCTAACGATACTGTTTTTCGCCTAAAAAATTTTTTCAGCAGATCTTTACATTCATTGATCGTTACGCGAATAAACCAGGCTTTTTCATGTTCCTGACTGGCAAATATTTTTTCATTAATTGCATATTTCATGAATACATTTTGAAAAATATCTTCGGTATCAGCTTTATTTTTCAAATAGAGAAAACAGATACGATTGACTGTATCACTATATTCTTCTATTGCCTGCAAAACTTCCTGATCACTACGCATAGTTCATATTTATCTTCCTTTATGATGTTGCAATTGTCGGCCTGTTCCATCTTGTGTACAGACTTTATCCTGACGATGATCACAAATGCCATTTTGATCTTCATCAACATAGTTTTGCTGACAGTTCGAATTTCCCTGACAGTTAGTTTGTCCACAGGTTGAACACTGGTTACTTACTTTGTTATCACAGATTCCATCCTGATTTTCATCAACATAGTTTTGCTGACAGTTCGAATTTCCCTGACAGTTACTTTGTCCACAGGTTGAACACTGATAATTTACATTGTTATCACAGATTCCATCCTGATTTATATCAAGATAGTTTTTTCCAGTATTTTCTGTCACTGTATTTTCACTGTCTGATGAAACCTTTTGCAGATTGGTTTCATCAGGGCTGCCAGCAAAAATACCTGTCATCGTCATAACACATACAATGATCATTGCACCCGCAATAAAAATAATTTTTTTCACACTTTCATCCTCCTATAACCTATTTCACATATAATACGCTCCAAAGACAAAGAATCATTCAAAAAAAATATTTTTTTTAAAAAAAGTGCGAAATGATGATTTCCGCACTTTTAATTAGTTAAACGCTTTAAAGCCTTATGATTTGCCATCAATGTTTTTAATCCAACAGGTAATTCAAAAGCAATATCAAGAATATTTTTGTTCACCTTGACAACAACTCCTTTGCCAAAAACATCATGATGAACAAGGTCACCTATTTTCCAGTCATCAACATTATTATTTCCAATCAGTTCTTCTTTACTAGGTAATGAAGAAACATAATTACTGGTTTTATAGCGTGGACGCTGTCCTTTATGAACGATACCCTCTTTACCAACCTCATCAATAAAACGGCTAGATATCTTAGGTGAATCAGTAACAAAACTGAAGCCTTCACTATCTGAAAGGAAAAGCTGTTTTCTAGCTCGAGTAAAAGCAACATAAGCCAATCTTCTTTCTTCTTCCAGACCGTCGTCACCATCTTCAGAAATACTTTTATAACTTGGAAAAATTCCTTCAGAAAGTCCTAAAACGAAGACATAATCAAATTCCAGTCCCTTAGCCATATGGATTGACATCAAAGAAACATACTGACCATTATCAATAGCGTCATTATCGGTGTATAAAGAAATATCCTGTAAATAATTTTCTAATGTTGCGGTTTCTTCATTAGCTTGTTCAAAATCATAAATTGAACACTGTAATTCATGAATGTTATCAATTCGGTTATCTTCCAGATCATTTTTCAGCATTTCAATATATCCTACATCAATGATCAGATTTTCAAACATTTCATGTAAAGGCAATTTACTGTTTCTCGCTTTTTCAATGGCTTCAACCAGTACTCTGATTTCTTTTTTCGACTTAGTAGACAATCTGATTTCATCACTATGCAATGTTAAGGCTTCATATAAAGAAACCTGGTAATTCAAAGCCACCATTTGAATATTTTCTAAAGTCTTTTTACCGATACCACGTGATGGTACATTAATAATTCTTTCAAAGGCAAGATCTTCCTGACTGCAAACCAGACGCAAATAACTCAATGCATCTTTCACTTCCTTACGATTAAAGAATTTCAGTCCGCCAAATATTCTATAATCAATACCTCTTTTGATCAGTACCTGTTCAATCACTCGGGATAAATAATTAGCACGATATAAAATGGCAATATCACGATAATTGGCTCCTTCTTCATGGCTGACAATATCTTCGATCTGACTGGCTATCCAGTTAGCTTCTTCTTCTTCACTTTTACCAATATAATGAATAACTTCATGTCCACCAGTCTGCTCTGTGTACAGATCTTTTTCTAAACGGTTTCTGTTTTTACGAATCAGATTATTTGATATATTTAAAATATTACCGGTAGAACGATAGTTCTGATCAAGTACGATTGTATGACTAGGTTTAAAGTCTTTATCAAAATCCAGAATAAAATGAACATCAGCACCCCTGAAGCTATAAATCGTCTGATCAGGATCCCCTACCACACATACAGTTGCATATTTGGACAACAAATGAACCAGATGATATTCGATTTCTCCTACATCCTGAAACTCATCTACATGAATATACTGAAATTTTCTTTGCCACTTTTCTAAAATTTCAGGATAATTATCTAATATATATACAGCTTTTAATAACAGATCATCAAAATCAAGTAAAAAATGATCCTCTTTATATTTTTCATATTCCTGATAAACCTGAGCTTTCTTCAGTTCTCCTGAAAAGCTGCCAGCAAGTTCAATGGCACGCTGAGGTGATACTCTAGCCACTTTATAGGCAGAAATAGTATTGATCATACTTTTTATGGAAATGACTTTGGAATCAATTTCCATTTGTGTATATAGTTTTTTTATCAGCGATTTCTGATCTTCCTCATCCATGATTGTAAAATTGCTGGGATAATTTAATACATTAATATGCTGTCTCAACAAACGAACACAAAATGAATGGATCGTACAGATCAAAGTACTGCTGCCCATGATACCAACAATATCATTGACTCTTTCTTTCATTTCATTAGCTGCTTTATTGGTAAAAGTAATCGCCAGGATAGAACGAGGGTCAATACCAACATCCTGAATTAAATAAGCAATACGATAAGTGATTACCCTGGTTTTCCCTGAACCAGCTCCAGCAATGATCCTGAGATGACTGTCAAGATAAGTTGCTGCCGCTTTTTGATTTTTATTTAATAATTGATCTAAATTCATACAATCACTCCTATTTTATTATACATGATTTCAATGTTGGCACATAGAAAAAGTTTCTTCCTCAAGAAACTTTCCTAACAACTCTATTTTTAATACTGATGTGATAACCCCACAATATCATTAATATCTTTGATTCCCATGCGATCCAATTCTTCATTTAAATCATGAATGATTGTCTGACAGGCATATGGATCCACCAGATTCTGACATCCAATAGCAACTGCACTGGCTCCTGCAATCATCATTTCAATAACATCTTGTGCACAGGAAATACCACCCATGCCAATTACTGGAATAGAAACCGCCTTAGAAACCTGATGTACCATTCTTAATGCTACTGGAAAAATAGCAGGTCCGGAATATCCACCTGTTCCATTAGCAATGATTGGCTTTCCTGTTTTCAGATTAAATCTCATTCCAACTAAGGTATTGATCATAGAAATACCATCGGCCCCAGCTGCTTCGACCGCTTTAGCCATGGCAACAATATCAGTAACATTTGGAGACAGTTTAACATAGACTGGTTTTTGGGAAACAGCTTTAACTTTTCTTGTCACTTCTGCTGCCATTTCTGGATCAGTACCAAACTGAATACCACCACTATGTACATTTGGACAAGAAATATTCAGTTCCAAAGCACCTACCATATCATGCTGAGAAATTCTTTTAGCGGTTTCAACATAATCATTGACAGCACTGCCACCAATATTAGCAATCACTTTATCCTGATAATGTGGTCTTAATTTTTCCAGTTCTTCATTCATTACCGCATCAACACCAGGATTCTGTAAACCAATTGCATTCAGCATTCCACTTGGCCCTTCAGCAATTCTAGGTAAAGGATTACCATAACGTGGTTCTAATGTTGTTCCTTTTAACATGATACTGCCTAAAATATTAATATCATAAAATCTGGTAAACTCATATCCAAATCCAAAAGTTCCCGATGCTGGGATAACTGGATTTTTCATATCTAAACCAGGTAGTTTTACTCTTAAATTAGCCATTGACGATCACCTCTTCACTTAATAATACCGGTCCTTCAACACAAATACGTTTATATGGTTTAGTTTTCACTTTACATGAACATCCCATACAGGCACCAAAACCACAGCCCATTCTGGCTTCAAATGATAACTGTCCATTTTCAGGATAATTAATAACCATTGCATCTAACATTGGTTCAGGTCCACATGTGTAATAATGATCAAAAGAAAGCGATGCTTGCTTGATCACATCAACAACTGTACCTTTAACACCAACACTGCCATCCATGGTTGCCAGTAAAACATCACCGAATTCTTTAAATTTATCTACATAAAAAATATCTTTTTTAGAATTAAAGCCTAGAACTGTTGTCACTTTGATTCCTTTTTGCTGAAGTTTCTTTCCTAAATTATATAAAGGTGGTGTTCCTAATCCACCGCCAACCAGCAATGCATTTCCTTCTTTTATCTCAAAACCATTTCCTAATCCAATCAGACAATCCAGTTTTTCACCAATGGCCTTATTTTTCAGGATTTGGGTTCCCTGCCCTACGACTTTAAAGACAATCACAATTGTCTCATCATCATAGTCAGAAATAGACATTGGTCTACGTAAATATGGCTGCAGACTATCATTGATCTTAATATTAATAAACTGTCCTGGCATAGTAATGTATTTTGCTCCATCACCCTTTAATGTCATTTCATAAACATCATCAGCTATATTTTCTATTTTTGTTATTTCCATCATTCCTTGAAAGTTTGCCATAATATCCTCCTATAATTTTTCAATTTTTCCATCTAATATATGATATTTGATAGCACCAAAACATTTTGTATCAATAAATGGCGTATTCGTTGCCTTAGATTTCAGACTATCCTTAGTTATGACATATTCTTCATCCAAATCAATAATTGTCAGATTTGCCATTTTTCCTATTTCCAGATCATGATCCAAACCAATAACCTTACTAGGATTAACTGTCATGCAGCTTAATACAGTTTCCAGCTTTATAAGTCCTTTTTTTACCAGATAAGTATAAACAAGGCTAAAAGCATGCTGATTTCCAATAATACCAAATGGAGCTTTATCTATCGGCTGCTGTTTTTCTTCATCACTATGAGGAGCATGATCGGTAGAAATACAGGTAATAGTTCCATCATTAATCCCTGCAATCAAAGCATTCAGATCTTCTCGTGATCGCAATGGCGGATTCATTTTATAATTTGGATTGAGATTTTTAATATTTTCATCTGTCAGAATCAAATGATGCGGACAGGCTTCACCTGAAACCGGCAATCCCTTTTTCCTGTACTGTCTTAATGCCTCAACAGTTTCTTTTGTCGAAATATGACAGATATGATATCTGTTGCCTATTTGCTCAGCTAATTTCAGATCACGAATAGCGTGATTATATTCTGAAGCATTATTAATTCCTACCAGTTCATGATCTTCAGAAAATTTCGAAAGGTTAACACAGGCTCCTGGCTGTAATTCATGTTCATCTTCACAATGAGCAACAATAATCGAATTATATTTTTTAGCAGCATACATAGCCTGTTTCATCATTGTCTCATTTTGAACACCTTTGCCATCATCTGAAAATCCTTTAACAATATCAAATTGGCTGTTAGCTGCAAAATCAGTCAGCTTTTCTCCTTTTAAATCTTCAGTAATAGCACTGTATGTATAAGTATGAATACAGCTATCCTGTTTAACCCTTTTAACAAAATCCTCAATCGTTTGTACATCATCCATACATGGCTTTGTATTTGCCATTGCTACTATATGACTATAACCCCCATATTTAGCTGAAAGTGTTTCCGTCCTGATCGTTCCCTTATGTTCAAATCCCGGTTCACGCAAATGAACATGCAAATCGACAAATCCAGGTGTTATTAAAAGCCCTTGACAGTCAATAACCTCCTCACCTTCAAGATGTTGACCTATAGCTGTAATTATTTCATCTGTAATTTCTATATCTGATTTTTGAATTTTCCCATGATAAAACACATTGCCATTTTTTAAGATTGTTTTCATACGTTCTCCTTTTTAAAAAAGCATATCAAAATATGATATGCCTATATATAATCTATTGAACAGCTTTTTCTTACTAAAATCAGTATACTAAATCTCCTGTTTATTTTCAACTTATAAAACCGAATATAAGAAAAGATATCGCTTTCGCCATATCTTTTCTTATATTCTTTTATAGATATCATTGAAATCAAAATATGTATAATAAATCATACCGATATCTATTCGATTTATTATGATGTTGGTAAAAGTGTATTATTTTTTTGATTTCTTCATCATTATACATCATTGCTTCTAAAAAAAATGTCAGTTTATGACAAGAAAAAAACAGCATTAAATGCTGTTATTTTTTATCTTTTTTTATTATTTTTTCTTGCTGCTTCAGATTTTAATTTTCTTTTTAATCCTGGTTTAACATAAAATTCTCTTTTACGAGCTTCAGCAAGGGTCCCTGTTCTAGATACTTGTCTTTTAAAACGACGTAAAGCATCATCTAGCGATTCATTTTCTCTTACTACAGTTTTTGCCATAACAATTCCCCCCTTTAACTCTAAGATACAAAAGTATTATATAGAGAATTACTTTTAATTGCAAGAAAATATTGTTAAAAATGCGAATATTCTTTATATTTTTATCAATAACAGATAAAAATATAACTATTTTACATATATATCATCATATTCATGTGAATTTTCTAGTTTATTTTTAATATAACTGCAGCTAGGGATGATCTGTAAATGCTGTTTACGACAAAAAGAAACTAATTCTGCAAATAGCTTTCCAGCTATCCCCTGTCCACGATATTCATCATTTACATAAGTTGTCAAAACATCGATTACCTGATCATCTTTATAATTAAAACGTATATACCCTACTTCCTGATCTTGATCTTTAATATAAATATAGTTTTTCTGATATTCTATTTTCATTTATTATCACCTCAAAACTATTATCTAAATTTCCTGTGTTTTTAGCAAGTCAGATGACCAAATATTTTTTAAAACATTACATAATAATATAGATTTTTTGATATAAGATTTATACAATAATATTGAGGTGAGAAAATGAAAACATTGTTTTTGCTGACGCCTTTAAAAACGATCGATCATCCTAGAGGCAAACAGTATTATATCTATCAGTATTACATTGATATGTTTAAAAAACTTAATGCCGAATTGATTTGCATAGCACCATCCAATGTAAACAATTATGAAAAACTATCTGAAATCTGTGACGGTTTACTGTTAACCGGTGGTCTTGATATAGATGCCAGTTATTTTGATGAAGAAAACCTGCCAGTAAATCAACTTGAATTGCCAGAAGTCGATCAAATGGACATAGAACTTATTAAACTGTTTCATCAGCAGAAAAAACCAATTATCGGTATCTGTCGCGGACACCAGCTGATCAATATAGCTTTTGGTGGGACATTATATCAGGATATTCCAGCTCAATATCACACAAGTATTCAACATAGCCAAAAAATAAATCAGCAATACTGTCATTCAGTCAGTATCATGCCAAATTCATCGATGGCACAGTTTTTTCCTAAACAGATTACTGTCAATTCTTTCCATCATCAGGCAATCAAAAAACTGGCTAAAGGATTTCAGGTGATGGCTTATAGTGAGGATGGTCTTATAGAAGCCATGGAAAATGATCGAATCATGTCAGTACAATGGCATCCAGAAAAAATCAGTGATGAAAACCAGGATAAAATAGTACAGCTTTTTAAGACACTGTTCCAATAAAAAAACTCCTTTTACAAGGAGTTAATATTTAATCTGGGGCGGACGATGGGAATCGAACCCACGAAATGCCGGAGCCACAATCCGGTGCGTTAACCACTTCGCCACATCCGCCATGTTCAACTGCAAGTAATAGTATATAGAATAAAATATATTTTGTAAAGAGAAATATCAAAAAAATTTATATTTTTTTATCGAAAGGAATTTTTATGTTAGAATTAAAAAAACCTAAATTCAATGAACTGACTTATCGCCAGCATTTGCTGAAAGATAAACCAACCATGTCTTTCAACAGCAGCAACGGTGGTACAGTAGACTTTTCTAAAAAACTATGGAAACAATGGTATGAGTTATGGATGAACAGTGATGATCATTTTTACGCTTATATTTATGATCAAAAACTTAATCAATATATAGGTGAAGTATCCTATTATTTTGAAACTGAATATAATGAATTTGTCTTAAATATAATTATCGAAGCAAAATTTCGAAAACATGGCAAAGGAAAAGAAGCTATTTCACTATTATGTCAAAAAGCAAAAGAAAATGGTATTCGTTTTTTATGTGATGATATTGATATTCATAATCCAGCCATTAATATGTTTAAACAGCTGGGTTTTAAAGAAACATGGCAAAGAGGACATATTATCATGCTGAAAAAAAGGTTATAAGAAAGGAAGGGAGCTTATGGAACTACAGGCAACAGTTTACGGAAAGATAAAAACAGTTGATAGAGATACAATGAAAGAAGAAGTAATTAAATATTACGATGCAACTGGTATTAAACATTTTTATTTAGACGTAGAAGAGATGGACGATGCTGAATTAATAGCATTATACGAAAATTCTTTCGCTCATGATTAAAGAGAATTCAGCTTGCTTATTTTTATGAAATCTATATAATTTATTTGAAATCAATAAAGAAAAGGACATAAAAAATGAATGAATTAGAAGAGTATTATGGTAAATTCTGTGAAGATAAAAGGCTGACAAGAAGACATGGTCAGGTTGAATTTCGTACCTCTATGAAATATATTCATGATTATCTAAAACCTGGAGATAAGATTCTGGATATTGGTGCAGGCACTGGAAAATATTCAATAGCGCTTGCCAAAGAAGGCTATGAAGTAGATGCCATCGAACTGGTCAAATATAATTTAGGCATGCTTAAAGCTCACAACAGTACCGTCAAAGCTTATCAGGGAACTGCCTTAGATTTATCTAGATATCAGGATGAAACCTTTGATTTAACATTGCTCTTTGGGCCAATGTATCATCTTTTTACCACGGAAGACAAAATCAAAGCGTTATCTGAAGCCAAACGTGTCACCAAGACCAATGGTATTATCCTGGTTGCGTATGTCATGAATGATTACAGCATACTTATTCATGGTTTCAGGGATGGTTATATCAAAGAATCTTTGGCTCAAGGAAAAATAGACGAAAATTTCCAGACTCACACTTCAATCGAAGATTTATACAGTTATATACGAATTGAAGATATTGACTATTTAAATCAGGTCACACAACTGCAAAGAATTAAAATTATTGCCAGTGATGGCCCAGCCGATTACATGCGCCCCATTTTAAATAAAATGGATGAAGAAACATTTGAGCTGTTTATTCAATATCATTTATCCACTTGTGAAAGAACCGACATGATTGGAGCAAGTTCTCACACAGTTGATATTTTAAGAAAAATATAGAACGAATCTCTCGGTTCGTTCTTTTACTTTTCAAAACTTCGGGCTTTGAGGTTTTTTCCAATTGTCAGCCACATTGTTATATAGCACGCTCCACCACCTATAAAATTGCTAATGGCCTCAGCAATAAAGATCCCATTTATTCCAATATATGCTGGTAAAATAATGGTTAGTGGTGCTACTATGATTACTTTTCTAAATACAGAAAAAAATATCGCCTGTTTTGATTTTCCTAATCCAACAGCAACAGCCTGTCCTGTCATTTGAAAAGCCATCATAAAAAAACCAAAGAAATACAGACTTAAAGCATGACTGCCTAATTCCAGGATATTTTTATGATTTGAAAATATTCTTATAAACTGATCAGGAAACAAAGTAATACACAACCAGATAAGAGTCATCATGATAACTGTTGTGAAAGTCGTAAACCTGATTCCTTCCAAAACCCGCGTATATTTCTTTGACCCAAAATTATAACCTAAAACCGGCTGACTGGCATTAGCAATACCCTGTCCTGGTAAAGAGGCAACTTCTCTTATTGAATTAATTACCGTCATAATCGCAATATAAACATCTCCACCATATTTTTGCAGCATAGAATTACATACAATGCTCACAACCGAATTTGTGATTGCCATCATAAATCCTGCCATTCCTAAAGAAATGATTTTGCTTACATAACTTATTTTTAAGCGAAAACATTCTTTTTTCAGTTTTAAAATTGTTTTTTGACCAGATAGAAAAATTAATGTCCAGATTGCTGATAATGCCTGTGAAATTACAGTTGCTAAGGCTGCACCTTTAACTCCCATTGAAAATACAAAAATAAAAATCGGATCAAGAATTATGTTGACAACAGCTCCAATCAGCACGGTCATCATCCCTATCTTAGCAAAACCCTGACTATTAACAAAACTGTTCATACCTAAACCAATCATGACAAACAAGGTCCCAAAAATATAGACTGTCATATAATCATCGGCATAATCTATCGTTTTTGCACTGGCACCAAACATCCAAAGCAGATCTCTTTTAAAAATGAAACCAACAATCATAATGACAATTCCACAGATGATCAGCATTATGAAACTGTTTCCCATAATTTCTTCAGCCTTTTTATTATTCCCTTCGCCACGAGCAATAGAACATAGTGGTGCCCCACCCATTCCAAACAGATTGGCAAAACCAATAATAATTGAAATAAGTGGTAAACATAAACCCAGTCCTCCCATCGCTAATGTAGCAACATGAGGAATGCGGCCAATGTAAATCCTATCAATGACGTTATAAAGAACATTGATCAGCTGTGCTACGATCATTGGCCCAGCTATTGATAAAATATGTTGCGATACTTTTCCTGTTGAAAAATCATTCTTTATACTCATTATTATCACCATTTTTATTTTATCAAATATGTAAAAAAAAGTAATAAAAAAAAGATTATTTCTCTTTATATGATAAAATATGCATTAAGGAGGACAATTTTTATGGCAATTATCAAATTAAATTATCTATCTAAATGTCTCATGCGTACAGTTGATATCAATATTATTTTGCCTGTTGATCATTTGGATATGAATTCTATGTCTTATCAGTATCATCTTCCATTTAAAACCCTGTATTTACTTCATGGCATTTTCGGTGACCAGAATGACTGGCTTTATGGAACTCGTATTCAGCGTTGGGCCAACGAACGACAGCTCTGTGTCATTATGCCTAGCGGAGAAAATATGTTTTATGTTGATAACGAGGAAACTCACAAATTGTTTGGTCAGTTTATCGGTCAGGAACTGGTTGAAATGACAAGAGCTATGTTACCATTATCATCAAAAAAGGAAGACACATTCATTGCAGGATTATCAATGGGTGGTTATGGAGCAATAGTGAATGGCTTAAAGTACAATCAGACTTTTGGTTATATTGCTGGTCTATCAAGCGGTCTATTACTCGAAGACTGGATTTCCTGTCAAAAGCCACTAATCAAAGTATCTGATCCAAAACAATACTACGAAAGTATTTTTGGTAATCTCTCACAACTCAAAGGCAGCGATAAAGATTATTTTGCCTTAGTTGAACAAAAGGATATCAAAGAATTACCTCATATGTACTTATGTATTGGAACAGAGGATTTCCTGCTTGAAAATAATAGAGAATATCGTGATTTTCTTATAAAAAAAGGTGTAGATATCACTTATGAAGAAGGTCCTGGTGGCCATGAATGGGATTTTTGGGACCGATATATTCTTAAAGTTCTTGAATGGCTGCCACTTAATGAAAACAGTGATGGATTAAACAGCGGACATGTCCAATAAAAACTTATACACGATAATAAAATACCAGCCGATCGTACAAATGATAAAAATGATCGGCTGGAATATTTATTGAATCATTTTTAATCAAAAATAATGACATTGTCAAAATAATTTCATTTATTATTTTATATCTGTTTATTTCTGCGTACTAATAAACACAAAAAAACCTGCCAGCTACTGGCAGGAATGAATAATCTTAATTATCAAAAATATCATTTTTTATATTAATGTCTGATTTAAGCCCCAATTTTCATGCTCATCAATCGTAACATAAATATTATTAGGTTCAATACGTGTCGTTTCACTGACCATTTTAATAAGTGCTTCAGTAAATTTTTTCTTGTCTTCAAATTCAGCTTTCTTATATAAATTAACATGAATCATCATACACACAGTTTCTTCACCTCTAAAATACATGATCTGATCATCTTTCATATGAATCATTAAAGACTTCTCAGATTTTCCAGGTATCATACTGATCAGTTCTCCGGCACGAGATTTTATAATATTTTCTTGTCTAAGTGTAAGTTTATGATTAGTTTTAAACGAAATATATGGCATCGTAATTCCTCCTTCATTGATTATATTGTATCATCAAAAAAATAAAATGAAAGTGTTTACAAAATATTTTTTATGATGATATAATAATAGTGCAGAGGTTTTATATGATTTTCTCAAATATCACAAATATGCAGGAAGTTGTATTTTACTTTATGTAAACAATCTCATATTTGTGATTATATACATAGAGTATTTCCGATGTAATTTAAAAAGGAGGTACCATCATAATGGCAACAGGAAAAGTAAAATGGTTTAATTCAGAAAAAGGGTTTGGTTTCATTACAAACGATGAAGGAAAAGATATTTTCGTTCATTATTCAGCAATCAAAGCCGATGGTTTTAAAACTCTTGAAGATGGTCAGACTGTTGAATATGAAGAAGTTCAGACTGATCGTGGGCCACAGGCTAAAGATGTTGTAGTATTATAAAAGATTGTCAAATTTGACAATCTTTTTTTTATCGATATACAACGACCGGTGTATTGACTGTAATCTGAGAATACAGATTTCCAGCAAAACCTGTTGGTAAATTGATACATCCATGCGATCCACTGTTTATATATATTTGTCCGCCAAACTGACTTCGCCAGGAAGCGTCATGAAAACCAATTCCTTTATTAAAAGGCATCCAATATGAAACCGGTGATTCATATTCATAAGTTCCATCGGCTTTTTTCTGTCCCCTTAAAACTCGGTTTCTTTCCTTGCTGTATAAATAATATGTACCACTTGGTGTTAATCTGTCCGCTTTAGTTTCTGTTCCACTGACAAAATCCGATTCCATTATGACAGCCCCATTTTTATGAAACCACAAATGCTGTTTAGTAATATTAACTTCTACAAATGTATCTCCCAATCCTCCATTAGCTCCATTAAGCTGACCAGTACCAATTGGTGTCCTGTTTTCTTCACTTTTATTTTCTTTGATTAATGACAATATGGCATTTGTTTCAGCACTTTGTGAGATCTTAAAACCATAGTTTCCACCTGATACCGTATGACTTGATCCATCGGCCCCAGTAAAAGTTCTGGTTTCGCCAGAAGTATTCATTTTTTTAGCCAGTGAAGAAACAAAATCAGCAATTTTTTCTTTGAATACCTGTTCATTTCTAGTAAATGTCCCATCTTCACCTTGAGTTAACCAATCCATCATGGTTCCCCCATCTAGAGTTATAGTTTCTCCAGTTTTTGTTTTATAACTTATTTTAGATAAACAAAACTCTTTTGCTGCAGCCAGTTTATTATTAAGAACCTTGTCATCTTTGGTAACTTGCGGCATTTCATAGCCATTAACTTTACTAATGTCTAATTTGCTTTTCCCGCTGGCTAAAGCTAATTTAATATTTTTATATAACTCATCCATTTTCAATAATGAACCGTTATTTTCTTCAATAATTACAAAATCACCATTATTATATTGAATATAAGCATTGACTGGTGCTATTTGATTTTGAGTTTGAACATGCTGTAAAGAAGATACTCCCTGGACTAATCCCTCATCATCAATATGAAGAACATCATCGACCCAAAGTTCCTGATTATTAAAAAAGCCTAAAAACCAGCACCATTTATTCTGACTGTTTAAAAGTTGAGTTAATGAATTATCTTTATTAAATGAAATTCCTAACTGCTGAGACTGTAATGTTTCTTTTTGACCATCATTAAAAATCAGATCAATAGATTGTTTTCCAACTTTATCAGATAACGCTGAATTGACCTGGGCTACAGTCATATTCGAAGCATCTAAGCCATTAATTTGCGTATTATATAAAAATTTATCATGATAATAGATAATGCCAGCAGCATAGACTATCATGATCAGTAGCAGAAAACTACACATTATATAAACTGATTTTTTATTTTTCAAATACCATTTTTTCATAACTTTTCATCCTTCTCCCCCAAAAAATCCACATACATTTTAGCACAAAATGCAGAAATATAATAGAAAAAGTATGGTACTTATTATATTGAATCCAAGATCTTTTCAACAGCATCCGGATTACCATCATAAATCATAGCATTCATTCCTGTTTTACGTGCTGCGATGACATTTTCTTCAACATCATCAACAAAAAGGCATTCTTTCGCTGTTAACTGGAAACGACAAAGAAAATCCTCATAAATTCTGATATCAGGTTTTAACAGATGATGTTGTGCCGAAATATAATAGCCATCAAAGTGGCTGAAAATTGATTTATTCTGAAAATAATCAAAAAACTGCAGTGAACAGTTGGAAAGCAAAAAAAGACGATATCCTTCTTCTTTCCAATGCATTATGTATTGTTCCATCATATCACACTGATCAAAATGATCATGCCAATGATACAAAGCCTGATGAATCATCTGTTTTTCATTTTCTAAAAGATTTTCAGACATTTCTTTTTCTGCCTGAACAAGCGATATTTCCCCAGCATCTAAAAGCTGCCATTGCGATGATAAGAAAACTTTATTCTTTATTAGCTGCTGCATATCCTTATGACTGGTCAGAGCCTGAACGATATATGACACATCCCAGCGACAGCAGACATTTCCCATATCTAACACAATATTTCTGATCATGATTACCTCCAAAAAAATAGGCTTAACGCCTATTTTTATAAATTATTCAATTTTTCCACGATAACATCTTTACCTACAAATCCGGTAATAGAATCAACTGCTTTTCCATCTTTAAAAATAACCATATGAGGAATCGCCTGAATACCATACTTTCCAGCTAACCCAGGTTCCTGATCAACATCAACTTTAACAAAAGTGACATTTTTCATTTCATTAGCTGTTTCTTCCAAGACAGGTGCCAGCATCTTACATGGTCCACACCAGTTCGCAAAAAAATCAACTAAAACAATTCCTTTAGATGTTATCTCATTAAAATTAGAACTATTAATTATTTCCATAAGTATCACCTCGATTATATTATGCCAAAAGATATATTTTTTACAAGTTATATGCTTTAATATTTGAATTTTATATTTAATCCTATTATAATGACTTTGATAATTTATAATTAATCAGATTGGAGTGATCATATGAGAAAAACTGCTATAGTAACAGACAGTAATGCCGGAATCCATCAGAAAGAAGCAAAAGAACTGGGAATTTTTATTTTACCAATGCCTTTTACGATTGATGGTCAATCATATTTCGAAGATATCAATCTTACTCAAGATGAATTTTATGATAAATTAATGAACGGTGCAGAAGTATTTACTTCTCAGCCTGTTGTTGGAGATATAAGTAAACTTTGGGATGAAATTCTTAAAGATTATGATGAACTAGTTCACATTCCTATGTCGAGTGGATTAAGCGGATCATGTCAGACTGCTTTGATGTTGGCTCAGGAATATAATGGCAAGGTAGTTGTTGTTGACAATCAACGAATTTCTGTCACACAGAAAAGAGATGTATTAGATGCTAAAAGACTTGCTGATGAAGGAAAATCAGCCAAAGAAATTGAATCAATCCTCATGAGCAATAAATTAAACTCATCTATTTATATAACAGTTAACACATTAGAATACTTAAAAAAAGGTGGAAGAATCACGCCAGCAGCCGCATTATTAGGCAGCATGTTAAAAATCAAACCAATTCTTACAATTCAAGGTGAAAAACTGGACGCATTTGCTAAAACAAGAACTATGTCCAAAGGTAAACAGATCATGAAAGACGCTATCGCCAAAGACATTGCTGAAAGATTTGGCAATGATTATCATCATGTATATATCGATGTAGCTTATACTTTTGATAGAGCTGCAGCTATCGAATTTAAAAATGAATTACAGGAATTATATCCTGATGCACAAATTTACTGTGATCCACTTTCTTTAAGCGTATCATGTCATATTGGTCCGCATTCTTTAGCAGTAGCTGTAAGTAAGAAATTATAAGATTCTCAGGAATCTTATTTCTTTTTTTTTATCTAAAATTTATTTTTCTATTCAATAAAGATAATAGTAAAAAATATGTGGTATAATATTAATAAATGAAAAGAAGGAGGTTATCTATGCGCGAAAAGCCAAAACATAATAAAATCAATGGCAAAAAAAGATACAATCATCATAAAAACAACTCCTCCACAAAAAAGCAAAATACAATAGATACAAAAGTCTTTGCTTTAGGAGGACTTAATGAAATTGGAAAAAATATGTATTGTATCGAACATGATAATGAAATATTTATCATCGATGCAGGTGTAAAATTTGCTGAAGAAGGCCTGCCTGGAATTGACTACGTTATTCCTGATTACAGCTATCTTAAACGTAATGAACGAAAAATTCGAGGATTAATGATTACTCACGGTCACGAAGACCATATCGGTGGTATACCGTTTTTACTGCAGGTTGTCAATATTCCTTTTATTTATGCTACGCCTCTGGCATGTGCCATGATTACCAGAAAGCTTGAAGAAAAACGTTTAACTAATAAAACAAAACTCATTAGAATAAATGATGAATATCAGATTAAATCAAAATATTTTAATATCGGTTTTTTCAAAACCAATCACTCTATTCCTGAAAGTGTAGGAATTATTATTAACTCCCCTAATGGCCGAATTATTTCTACTGGTGATTTCAAATTTGATCTTACTCCAGTAGGTGAACCAGCAGATTTCCAGAAAATGTCTTTTTTAGGTGAAACCGGAGTTACATTACTGTTAAGTGATTCAACTAATGCGGAAGTTCCAAGTTTTTCAAAAAGTGAAAAACAGGTGGCATATTCTGTTCAAGAACAGTTTAGAAAAACTGAAGGTCGTCTGATTGTGGCAACCTTTGCCTCAAATGTACACCGTGTTCAGCAAATTGTTGAAGCTGCAGTAAAATTTAATCGAAAAATACTGGTATATGGACGTTCTATGCAAAATAATATTCAGGTTTCTAGAGAAATGGGATACATCAAAGTCCCTGACTCGTTTTTTATCAATAACAACGAAGCCAGACATCTTCCTGACAATGAAATACTGATATTATGTACAGGAAGTCAAGGCGAGGCATTGGCAGCTTTAAGCCGTATCGCCAATGGTACTCACAAACATGTTAAAATCAAACCAGGTGATACTGTTGTCTTCTCATCTAGTCCGATTCCTGGAAATGCTCCAAATATTAATGTTGTTGTTAATCGATTATTTAGAGCAGGTGCCAGAGTATTAGTGAACACTGCATTTAATAATTTGCATACTTCTGGGCATGCCAGTCAGGAAGAACAGAAACTGATGCTGCTATTGACAAAACCAAAATACTTCTTCCCAGTTCATGGTGAATATCGTATGCTTAAAATTCATGCGGAACTGTCACAGGAAGTTGGTCTTCCTAAAGATCATACTTTTGTCTTAAGTAACGGTGATACAATTTTACTCAATAATGGTGAAGCAAGACTTGGACCAAGAATTCATGTTGATGATATCTACGTTGATGGTAATGATCTCAGCGGTTTGTCTACTGCGGTCTTACGTGATCGTCAGATATTATCAGAAGATGGTATGGTATCGGTCTTAATTGCCATGGATTCACATAAAGGTACACTGTTAACCAAACCAGTTATTATCTCTCGTGGTTTTGTATTCATGAAAGACAGTATACCTATGATCAAAGAAGCCGAATCATTAGTGGAAAATGCATTAAGTCAGCTTTTGGCCAATAAAACTACTTTCGGTGAAATTAAAAATACGACTCGTGATGTTTTATCACAGTATTTTTATCGTAAAACAAAACGAAATCCTATGATTATTCCTGTTATTATGAATAAAAAACAATGAGAAAAAAATTTATCTGGATTCGTAATACTATCATCATTCTCTTAGGATTATTGCTGCTATTATTTGTTGGTGATCATCTTTTTGGATTTTCTTCAAATTATTCATTTTCTCAAGACACATTTAGCAGTAATACAATACCTAAAGAATTTGATGGCTTTACAATAGCCTTTATCAGTGATCTGAATATTGCTGATAAAAGTGATTTAACAAGAATAGATAAGATCGTTAACGAACTTAATGAAAAAGATATCGATATGATCGTTTTTGGAGGAGATATTTTCGACAGTACTCCTTTTGAAAACGAACAGACGATTGAAGTATTAAAATCTATTCATTCAAAATATGGTAAATTTGCAGTAACAGGAGAGAAAGATCAGACTGACATCAATACATGTACTAATATTCTTACAGAATCAGGATTTGAAGTTCTTCACAATGAAATACGCAATATATATTATCAAAATGCATGTATTAATTTAATTGGTCTGGAAAACAATGGAGATTGCTCATCACTGATCAATGATTCTAATAAAAACAATTTTAAATTAGCCATCGTTCATCAGCCTGATTATTTCGATGAAGTTAAGAAAAGTTCTGTACAGTTACAGTTATCTGGACATACTTTAGGTGGTTATATTAGACTGCCATTTCTCGGTGGTATGATCAAAAAAGATCTTGGTACAAATTATGTCAGTGGTCAACATGAAAGCAACAACACAACTCTTATCATTTCTAATGGTATCAATAAAGAAACGAATGAAAAATATCGCATCTTTACTCGCGATGAAATCAACATTATTACTTTAAAGAAAAAATAGAGAATTTTTATTCTCTATTTTTTTATCATGGTACCTACACCTTTCTTTGTAAATATTTCAATTAGCAGACTGTGTTCTAAACGTCCATCAAGAATATGTACTCTTCGAACATCATTTTGTACTGCTTCCAGACAGTTTTTCAATTTTGGAATCATTCCTCCACTAATAACACCAGAGGCAAACAGTTCTTGTGCTGACTCAGTATCAATTTTAGATATCAAAGTATTTGGATCTTCAGGATTTTTTAACACCCCTTCGATATCAGTTAAAAATACTAACTTGCTGGCTTTTATAGCTCTGGCAATTGCAGTAGCAACATCATCAGCATTAATATTATATGCATGATATTTTTTATCAAGGCCGATAGTAGAAATAACTGGTGTATATCCCTGATCAAGCAATATATGGATCAGCGATGAATCAACAGCCGTAATTTTACCTACAAAACCAATATCTTCACCTTGTGGCATAACTTTTTCTACCGTGATCATATTACCATCTTTTCCAGAAAGGCCCACTGCATGTGTGCCAATTCTTTCCAGATGAGTTACCAGACCTTTATTAATTTTACCAGATAAAACCATTTCTGCAATTTCTAAAGTAGATGCGTCGGTTACTCTTAAACCATTTTTAAACTGACTTTGAATCTGAACACGATTTAACATATTATTGATGTCTTTACCACCACCGTGAACAATAATTGGTTTTAATCCTACCGATTTTAATACGGCAATATCTTTCAGAACACTTTGCTTTATAATTTCATTGGTCATTGCACTGCCACCATATTTGATAACTACAATGTCCCCTTCATATTTTTGCATATAGCCTAAAGCTTCTACAAGAATTTGCGCTTTATTAATTTCTTTTTCAAATGATTGCTGCATGATATCCTCCTACGAACGATAATCGGCATTGATTTTTACATAATCATATGTCAAATCACAGCCCCAAGCGGTAGCTTTGGCCTTACCGCTTTTCATATCGATATTAGCTTTCACATATTCACTAGATAAAACTTTTGTAGCCTCTTCTTCACTATAATCTGTTGCCATTCCATTTTCTACCAGTTTGATCTTTCCAAATTCGCTTTCAATATACAAATCAACCTGATATGGATCAAATGTCACTCCTGAATATCCCATTGCACATAACAGACGTCCCCAGTTAGCATCATTTCCATAAACTGCTGTTTTTACTAATGGTGAAGTACATACACTTTTAGCAATCACTTTAGCCTGAGCTACATCTACACTATTATAGACATTTACTTCTAACAGCTTAGTTGCTCCCTCACCATCACCAGCAATACATTTTGCCAGATATTCGTTAACATAGTATAAAGCTTCTTTAAAAATTTCATAATTCTGATCTTCCTGAACGATTTCCTTGTTACCAGCTAATCCATTGGCCAGTAATAAAACTGTATCATTTGTAGAAGTATCACGGTCAACAGAAATCATATTAAAAGTATCTGGGATAACAGCTTTTAAAGCTTTACTTAATAATTCTTTTGAAATATTGATATCTGTTGTGATAAAACCTAACATAGTTGCCATATTAGGATGAATCATTCCTGAACCTTTACAGCAGGCTCCAATAGTAACGATTTTACCATCTATCTCAATTTCTACTGCAATATGTTTTGGTTTTGTATCAGTTGTCATAATTGATGTTGCAACATCAATTCCAGCACTTTCACTATTACTTAACATGTCTACTACCTGATCAATACCAGCTTCAATTGGTGCTGTAGAAAGCTGTTTTCCAATAACACCTGTTGAACAGATCAGCACATTTTCTTTTTCAACATCCAATGCTTTCGCAACAATGGATGCGAATTGTTCATTAGCTGCTTCTCCCTGCTGACCAGTACATGCGTTAGCAATTCCACTGTTAACAGCAATTGCTTTAACATAATCGCTGTTTTCTACAATCTGTCTGTCCCATAAAACTGGAGCAGCTTTAACAACGTTTGTCGTAAATGTTCCTGCCGCTTTAGCTTCAACATCAGAAACAATTAAGGCAAAGTCTTTATTTTTCTTTTTAATTCCAATATGACATCCTGCACCTTTAAATCCTTGAGGAGCAGTCACGGTTCCATTTTCTATGATTTTCATAAATACCTCCTATAATACTGCTGGAGCCAGCATTAATCCTGTTTTTTCATCCAATCCAAACATTATGTTCATATTCTGGATAGCCTGACCAGCTGCACCTTTAACTAAATTATCCATTGCTCCCATCATGATCACACGCTGTGTTCTTGGATCAATCACATAAGAAACATCTACAAAATTCGAACATTTTACATTTCTTACTTCTGGTACAACGCCTGCTTTTAAAACTCTAACAAAGTATTCATCATTATATATTTCATAAGCAGCTTTTACCTGATCTTCACTGACTCCAGCCTTTAATTTAGCATAAGCAGTGATCAGAATTCCTCTGTTTATTGCTATTAAGTGAGGTGTAAAATTCAATACGACCTGTTTTCCACTGGCATAGCCTAACTGTTCTTCGATTTCTGGTGTGTGACGATGGCTGGCAACACCATAAGCTTTGATATTTTCATTAACTTCACAATAAAGATTCTGAATTTTAGCTCCACGACCAGCACCACTGGTTCCACTTTTTGCATCAATGATCAAAGTATCCATGTCAATAAGTCCTGCTTTCGCTAACGGATAAACTGATAAGATCGAACATGTTGGATAGCACCCTGGATTAGCAATGATTCTGGCTTTTTGAACATCTTCTCTATTAATTTCACATAATCCATAGACAGCTTCTTCAATAAATTGTGGCGAAGCATGCTGAATACCATACCATGATTCATAGGTATTGACATCTTTAATTCTGTAATCAGCAGATAAATCAATAACTTTTACTTTTTTTAACATTTCTTCGGTAACTGTTTTAGCACATACACCTTGTGGTGTTGCAAAGAAAACAACATCAACATTATCTAAATAATCTTCAATATGATCATCTATACACTTTTGATCAAGTAAAGTAAAATAGCTTTTATACACATCACTGTATTCATGATCACTGTATGTTCGTGAAGAAACCCATTCAATATGAACTTCAGGATGAGTTAACAGCAATCTTACCAGTTCACATCCTCCATAACCTGTTGCACCTACTATTCCTACGTTTATCATTTTATATCCCCCTTTTAACAAATAAAAAAACGCCTCTATAAAAATAGAGACGATTTGACCGCGTTACCACTCTAATTGCTATAAGTTGACCTTATAGCCACTCTCACCTTTAAGGCAGGTTTACCTAAAGATATACTCAATTCCATCTTTCCTCTCGTAAATGCGCTTCATTTTTATTTCCATTCCTATCTTTCACCATCATAGGATCGCTGTGATTTCTATAAAAACTACTCTTTTAGTCATCAAGTTTAAAGTTATTATATGCCATTATTTAAATTTGTCAATAATTGGAAAGAAATTCAGCGATATATTCGTAATAAACCCGTCTTTCGAAGCTATCACTACATTTCTTTAGAAGTCATACCAATATTCTTAATCAAAAATACTGATTTTTTCAGCGTTTTTGATTTTTTTTGTTTATTTTTCATGTTATAATATACATAGTGCTAGTGGTGATATGATATTTGGAGGTGTTGGCATGGCTTATTTCCTTAAAAAATCGACCCTTAAAGGTCGTACTTATTTATCTATTGTTGAAAGCTTCTATTCTCACGAT
>JACJKV010000027.1 GCA_016901755.1 Thomasclavelia spiroformis
CAGATATTTAACTACAAAATATAAAAAACAGCAGGAAATCTTAAGTTGATTTTCTGCTGTCTTTTTTTTAAACTATCACTATGTTTTAATGCTGGATACCAAAGTCAGGCATTATATAAATTTGTCAATAATTGGAAAGAAATTCAGCGATATATTCGTAATAAATTTATGTTGCATAATTAAAAAAAGTAGTTTATGATAATTTTAGCTAAAAAAGGGGGATTTATCATATGAAAGAAAAAGTAATCTTAGCCTACTCAGGTGGCTTAGATACAACAGCTATCATCCCATGGTTAAAAGAAAACTATGATTATGATGTTGTATGCTGCTGTATTGACGTTGGTCAAAAAGATGAGTTGGATGGATTAGAAGAACGTGCCAAAGCTTGTGGTGCAACAAAACTATATATTAAAAATGTAGTTGAAGAATACGTTGAAAATTATATCATGCCAACAGTTCAGGCAGATGCTGTATTTGAATATAAATATCTGCTGGGAACCGCAACTGCACGTCCATTGATTGCTAAAATTCTGGTTGACGTTGCCAGACAGGAAGGAGCAACAGCTATCTGTCATGGTGCTACTGGTAAAGGAAATGACCAGATTCGTTTCGAATTAGGAATCAAAGCTCTAGCACCTGATTTAAAGATCATTGCTGCATGGCGTGATCCAAAATGGACTCTAGATTCTCGTGAATCTGAAATTGAATACTGCAGACAGCATGGTATCAATTTACCATTTTCAGCAGACAGCAGTTACTCACGTGACAGAAATATCTGGCATATTTCTCATGAAGGACTTGAATTAGAAGATCCAGCATGTGCACCAAATTATGATCATTTACTTGTTTTATCTAATACACCAGAAAAAGCTCCAGATGAAGCAGAAAGTATTTCTATTGACTGGCAACAAGGTGTTCCAGTTGCTTTAAATGGTGAAAAAATGTCACAAACAGCTATATTAGAAAAATTAAATGAACTTGGTGGAAAACATGGTGTTGGTATCATTGATATTGTTGAAAACCGTGTTGTAGGTATGAAATCACGTGGTGTTTATGAAACTCCAGGTGGAACAATTTTAATGGAAGCTCATAGACAGCTGGAAGAATTAGTATTAGATAGAGAAACATTAAAATACAAACGTTTAGTATCCGTAGAATTCGCTGAATTAGTATACGCAGCTAAATGGTTCTCACCATTAAGAGAAGCATTAAGTGCTTTTGTTACAAAAACTCAGGAATATATTACTGGTACAACTAAATTCAGACTTTATAAAGGAAACATCATTAAAGAAGGAACTACTTCACCTTATTCATTATATGATGAAGATATTGCTTCATTTACAACTGGTGATTTATATGATCATCATGATGCAGAAGGATTCATTACTTTATATGGTCTTTCAACAAAAGTACGTGCTATGAAATTAAATAACAAAAAATAAAAAGAGCTTTTGCTCTTTTTATTTCAAGGAGGATAATTATGAACTTATGGGGTGGAAGATTCACCAAACCAACAAATCAGCTTGTCTATGATTTCAATGCATCGATCACATTTGACAAAACGTTTGTCAAACAGGATATTAAAGGCAGCATTGGACATGTTAAAATGTTAACCAAACAGAAAATTTTAACTGAAGATGAAGGTCAGCTGATTGAAAAAACACTTAACGATTTTTTAAAAGAACTTGATGAAGGTACTATGACCATTGATGAATCCTGTGAAGATATTCACAGCTTTGTAGAATCAGCTCTTATTGAACGTATTGGTGATACTGGAAAGAAATTGCATACAGGCAGAAGCCGAAATGATCAGGTTGCTTTAGATATGCGTCTATATACCAAAGATCAGATTGAAATGTTAAATACTTTACTGGTAGATCTTTTGAAAACAATACATGAAATCATGAAAAATCATATCGATACGATCATGCCTGGTTTTACTCATTTACAAAAAGCACAGCCAATTACCTTAGCTCATCATATGGGCGCTTATTTTGAAATGTTTAAACGTGACCGTTCACGCCTGCATGACATTTACCAAAGAATGAATTATTGTCCCCTTGGTTCTGGGGCACTGGCTGGTACGACATATCCTTTAGATAGAGAATACAGTGCAAAATTATTAGGATTTGATGGTCCTTGCCTAAACAGTATTGATGGTGTTTCAGACAGAGATTATCTTATTGAGCTGTTATCAGCAATGTCAACCATGATGATGCATATGTCACGTCTGGCAGAAGAAATGATAATCTGGAATTCTAATGAATATCAGTTTATAGAATTAGATGATACGTTTTCAACAGGATCATCAATTATGCCACAAAAAAAGAATCCCGACATATGTGAACTGATCAGAGGAAAAACCGGCAGAGTCTATGGTGCCTTAATGGGATTTTTAACAACCATGAAAGGTATCCCTCTAGCCTATAACAAAGACATGCAGGAAGATAAAGAAATGTATTTTGATGCATTAAATACCACAAAAGGATGCCTTCAGCTATTAAGTGATATGTTAAAAACAACAACATTTAACAAAGCGAGAATGAAAGCTTCAGCAACCGGTGGCTTTACTAATGCAACTGATGCAGCTGACTATCTGGTTAATAAAGGTGTCCCATTTAGAGACGCCCATGGTATTATTGGTCAATTAGTGCTATATGCTATTGAACAGAATAAAGCTTTGGATGAACTGACATTAGAAGAATATCAGAAAATTTCTGATAAATTCGATCAGGATATTTACGAAGCGATAGATGTTTATACATGTGTCAACAAAAGAAATACCATTGGTGCCTGCGGTCAGGATGCAATGAAACAGGTTATATCGTTAAACGAACAGTATTTAAATAATGTATAAAAAAATAACGATGAATTCATCGTTATTTTTCTTTTTGTATAGATGCGTATTTTACATGATATAATGCTTCTAACACTTCAAAAATATATGTAATAGAAAATTTTCCGATCAGTGATAAGTGATCAGTACCTACTTTTACAATAGTATCAAAACTATCATAATAAGGAAAATGGTCAACCTGAGTAATACAGATTTTATGTGCAGGACTCTTAGCTATTTCTCTCATCATATCGGGATGATCGATCCAATATCCACCAGCAATGCTTGAAACAATAATGACATCTTTCGATGAAAGCTGTTTAACAGTTTTCCTTTGACTATCCAATGGATACATGGCCGAACATTTTTTACCTAAATATGCCAGTTCAATCTGTAACTGCATAGAGACAGATTGGGTAAAGAAATTACCCGCAAAGCAAATTTCCTGACTTTGATGAATGATATCAACAATTTCTTCTAACTGTTCAAATCTGATAGCATCGTACGTAGCCCGCAAATTACTGATAATATTTTCAAAATGATCATGGAACAGTTCTTTAGTTGTTATTCCCTGAACCGGAAAAACCGGTAACTGATGATCAAACTGCATTCTAATAGCGTCTCTATTAAAATATCTCAGATTCATTGTAATATCAGATTTAAAATCAGCAAAACTTTCATAATTTAACTTTCGACACAGTCTTGATATTGTTGCAGTAGAAACATAACACATATTAGCAACATCCGTAATAGTTAATTCAGGTATTTTTCCAATGTTTTCTAAAATGATCTTAGCGGCATTTGAATAAACATCATTAATATCTGCCGTATTAATAAAATTGATCAGGCTATAGAAGGCGCCCCTCATGATCATATACCTCCGTCATTTTTACAACATATACCTGCTGATCATTCAAGCAAAGACAATTTAATTGTCCTCTCATTCCAACAGCTAATCCACCATCAATACCGATTTTATTGTGAAATTCATCATCATACCAAATGTCAAATCCACCGTCACGGTTAATAAAACACAATGGTGTATGACCAAAAATATAGGTTTTACTTAAATCGCATTCACTTAAGAAGAAATAATCTCTAATCCACAACAGTGTATCTTCTTCCTGTTCTGGCAGTGAAGCCTCGGGATCAATTCCGGCATGTACTAGAACATAATCTTTTCCCTCAACTGTCAGTTCTAAATATAATGGCAGTTTTTCCAAATATGTATAGAGATTTTTTAAGAAGGCACTTCTAACAATTGTATAATCCAAATGATTTAAGCCACTTTTATGAAGATAATGACGTACATTTTCAATCGTTTTCTCTCCTCCATTTTGTGACCAAAGTTTAAATTCCATGCTTGGATAATCAAAATCATTATAACGAACAGCTGCTTTTAAAGCTTCCTGCATCATGTATTCATGATTTCCCTTCAGTAAAGTAATATTTTTAAATTTCTGAATATAGAAATATATTGCCAGACTTTCTGGTCCACGGTCACAAATATCCCCTAATATATAAAGACGATCATTTTCATTAAATTGTATTTTTTCTAACATTCTTTTAAATACTTCAAAATTACCATGAATGTCCGAAAGTACATAAGTTCTACCTTCCATGATTATCACCTACTATTATCATAACACAATTTTTCTTTTCTTTAAATTATTTCATATTTTTTATAAAAAAAAGGAATCTGATCGATTCCTTAACCTAAATAAGCTTCTTTAACTTTTGGATTATTAGCAACATCATCTGCATCTCCAGAAACAGTTATAGCACCAGTTTCCAGTACATACGCTCTATTAGCAATAGATAAAGCCTTATTTGCGTTCTGTTCTACTAAAAGAACTGTAACTCCATCAGCATTAATTTTTTTAATGATATCAAAAATTTCACTGACCAGGATAGGAGATAATCCCATAGATGGTTCATCCAATAAAAGTAGTTTTGGTTTTGCCATCAAAGCACGCCCCATTGCCAGCATTTGCTGTTCACCACCAGATAATGTTCCTGCCAGCTGATTTTTTCTTTCTTTTAATCGTGGAAAACGCTGATAAATCTTTTCCAGATCCTGTTGAATTCCTTCTTTATCTTTCCTTAAATATGCACCCATTTCCAGATTTTCCAATACTGTCATTTCAGTAAAAACACGACGTCCTTCTGGAACCTGAACCAGACCCATACCAGGAATTTTATGAGCTGATAATTTAGAAATGTCCTGCCCATCAAAGATAATTGAACCGCCCTGACTATGAAGCAAACCACTGACCGTTTTCATAATAGATGTTTTACCAGCACCATTAGCTCCTATCAAAGCAACAATTTCTCCTTCATTAACTTCAAAGCTTACATCTTTAATAGCCTGAATAACACCATAATATACATTAATATTTTTAACATTTAATAACATGTTATCCCTCCTTATCGCTACCTAAATATGCAGCTATAACTTCTTCATTGTTTCTGATTTCTTCAGGTAAGCCTGTTGCCAGTACCTGACCAAAATTCAAGACCGTGATACGGTCACAAATACCCATGACAAATTTCATATCATGTTCAATAAGTAACACAGATATATCAAATTTTTCTTTGATTAGTTGTATCATTTCCATTAATTCTGCAGTTTCAGTAGGATTCATACCAGCTGCTGGCTCATCTAACAGCAATAATTTCGGTGAAGTAGCCATAGCTCTGGCAATTTCCAGTTTTCTTTGTTTACCATAAGGTAAATTTTTGGCTTTTACATCACAGAATTCATCTAAACCTGTTACCTTTAATAATTCTAAAGCTTTTTTTTCAACTTCTTTTTCTTCGCTATGATAACGTGGCAATTTCAATATACTTTCTATCAAAGTATATTTGATCGACTGATTTAATCCAATTTTAACATTATCTAAAACCGTTAAATCTTTAAATAAACGGATATTCTGAAAAGTACGGGCAATTCCTAATTTATTGACCTGAACAATTGATTCATGAGTAATCTCCTGTCCATCTAAAAATATCTTTCCTCGTGTAGGCTCATATACTTTTGTCAGTAAATTAAATATTGTTGTTTTTCCAGCTCCATTAGGGCCAATTAACCCGTAAATTTCGTGAGCTTTAATTGCTATATTAAAATCATTAACAGCCGTTAGACCACCAAAATCAATACCTAAATTTTCTGTCTTTAATACATAATTTTCATTAGCCATCGTTTTGATCTCCTTTATTCTTTTTATTACTGAATATTTTTTTCAAGAAAGAAGTAATCGTTGGATTATTTGTGACAATCATAATCACAATTAACACAATAGCATAAATCAACATACGGTAATCAGACAGGAATCTTAATACTTCTGGTAACAGCACCAGAATAGTAGTTGAGATAATAGTTCCCATCATATTACCTAAACCACCTAATACAACATATACCAGGATCAAGATAGATTGGTTAAAATCAAACTTGGCAGGTACTAAAGTTGAGAAATTCAAGCCATATAAAACCCCAGCCGCTCCTGCGATTCCAGCAGATAGCACAAATGCAATCATTTTCGTTTTTACAATATTAATACCTACTGATTGAGCTGCAATTCTATCATCTCGTGTCGCCATGACATTACGGCCATATTTACTGTTAATAAAATTAAAAATGATAAAAACTGTAATCAGGATTAAAATAACACCTACAGTAAATGTAGAAATACGATTAGTTCCTGTGGCACCAATCGGTCCATTGATCAGCATCATACCACTGTCATCCAGAACGATTTTATTGGTAATGAAACTGAAATGAAAACCAGATGCATCATATCCTAAAAATGTATTATTGATCAGACTTTTAATGATCTGACCAAAAGCCAAGGTCACGATTGCCAAGTAATCACCTTCCAGTTTTAAAACTGGAATACTGATCAAAAATCCAAAAACAGCAGCAACTATAGCTCCAATAATAATTGCAATGATCAAACGTACAATATCATTAGTAATCATAGTTTCAGTGATACCAGCGACAATGACCCCAGTAAAAGCACCAATGCTCATAAAACCAGCATGACCCAAACTTAATTCTCCAGAAATTCCAACAACAAGATTAAGTGCTAAAGCAACAACGATATAACTTGTAACGGGAACCAGCAGATTGATAAAAAGGCTTTTTAAAGATCCCGAAATCATCAGTGCTTCAACAATAAAATAGGCAATAATAACTGCACTCATACAGATAGTACGATTTTTATTTTTTCCTAGAAAGGTAGCTTTCAATCTATTCATCATCATTCACCTACACTTTCTCACTTATTTTTTTACCTAATAAACCAGTTGGCTTAATAAGTAACACAATGATCAGAATTAAAAATACTACAGCATCAGACATTTGTGAAGAAATATATGCTTTTGCTAATGTTTCAAATATACCTAATAACAGTCCACCGACAAAAGCTCCTGGAATCGATCCAATTCCTCCAAAAACGGCAGCCGTAAAAGCTTTGATTCCTGGCATTGAACCCAATGTAGGATTAACAGCAGGATATGTAGAACATAACAGAACAGAAGCTATGGCAGCAAGTCCAGAACCAATAGCAAAGGTAATAGAAATCGTAGTATCCACGTTAATTCCCATTAATTGCGCTGTCGTTTTATCTTCTGAACAGGCACGCATAGATTTTCCAATTTTTGTTTTATTAATAAAAAGTGTAAGAACAATCATGATTACAATACATACAAGTATTGTAACAACTGTAAGTAAAGAAATCTGCAGTTTACCACCAAAGAGATTCAGATTTCCAAAATCAAATAAAGTTGGGAATATTTTTGTATCAGTCCCCCATAAAATCTGGGCTGCGTTCTGTAAAAAATAGCTGACACCAATTGCTGTAATTAATACAGATAAAGTTGAAGCCTGTCGTAAAGGCTTATAAGCTAATCTTTCAATAATGACCCCTAAAATTGTACATACCAGCACTGAAAATAACACAGTTATGATTGCTGGCATATTAAAATTTCCAACGGCAAAAAAAGCCGCATACGCTCCAATCATAATGACATCACCGTGAGCAAAATTAAGCATTTTTGCTATACCGTATACCATCGTATAACCGAGCGCAATAATCGCATAAACACTTCCTAATCCTAAACCCGTGATTAAATACGATAAAAAATCCATAAATAATCCTCCCCTATATTTTCATTTAAAAGAAAAGGTTAACAAACATGTTGCTAACCTCTCATCAACCTCAATTTAGATTAGTCTTGAACACCTACATATGCACCGTCTTTGATAATGACTGCTTTTGGTGTTTTGCTTACTTCTCCGTTTTTTGACCAAGTCATCTTTGTTCCAGTAACTCCGTTGAATTCCATAGAAGTAAACTGCTCAATCAATATATCAGCAATTTCTGAATTGCTCATATCAGGTGTTGCTTTTCCTTCAGTTAAAGCATTATAGATTGCATAAATACAATCATATGCATCAGCAGCAAACTGATTTGGAGTTTCTTCATATTTTTCTTCATATTTTTTAACAAAGTTAGCAGTTAATTCATCAGTTGCATCAGCTGAGAATGGTGTTAATAAATAAACACCTTCTGCTAAACTCTTATCAAAACCTTTTAATGATAAGATACCATCCATACCATCAACACCAAAGAAAGTAGGTTCATAACCCATCTTATCTGCCTGTGTTAAAATTAATGAAGCAGGTTGATAGTAAATTGGTAAATAAACAACATCAGCACCTTTAGATTGTGCATCTTTTAACTGAACGTTGAAATCTGTAGCACTTGAATTATCAAATGATGATTCAGAAACAACTTCCAAACCGATTTCTTTAGCTTCAGCAACAAACTTCTGATAAATTCCTGTTGAATAGTTGTCATCACTCTTATAAATAACTGCAACTTTTGTTCCAATTTCAGAATGTGACTTGATGTAATCAGCAGATGCTGATCCCTGGTTAGGATCAGTAAAGCACATCTGATAAACATATCCAAATGACTCTGTATATTTTGCATCTTTGTAAATGACTGTTGGTGAAGATGCAGATGGTGTTAAAGCAAAAGTAGTATCATCAGCATAATTTTGTGATACAGCTGCACCAGCACTAGAAGTTACTGTTGCAAGTCCAATTTGCATTCCCCAGTCTTTTAAGCTTCCATAAGCTGTTGGTGATTTTTCAGGATCAGCAACATCATCTTCCATTTTGAATTCTAACTGAATTCCATCTTTTTCATTAACTTCTTCAATAGCTAATTCTACGGCGTTTTTTACTGCATTCCCATAAACAGCGTTATCGCCAGTCAATGGTCCAGAGATACCAATTTTGAAAGTATTACTATCACTTGAACCACCAGATCCACCACAAGCTACTAACATACTAGATGCAGCAACTAAGGCTAAAATCTTTTTCAGTTTCATAATTATCCCCCTCTTTGTATTCAATTATACATAATATTATAAGTTTTTTTTATAACAAGTCAATAACTTTTCTAATCAGGATATAAAAAAGATTCAGCCTTAAAATTATTTATCACAAATTATTTTATTTGATAAATCCAAAAAAAAGATACCTCGAACAGGCATCTTCATTATTTATTCAACATCTCTGCCAATGGTTGCTACCATGACAGCCTTAATTGTATGCATTCTATTTTCAGCTTCATCAAATACAACCGAATTTTCAGATCTGAAGACTTCATCTTCTACTTCACGGATATCAATCCCAGCTTCCTTTTTCATTCTTGCCACTTCTGTTTCAAAATCATGGAAAGAAGGCAGACAATGCATGAACAAAGTTGATTTCTTACCAGTTTTTTTCATCATTTCCTGAGTCACTTTAAATGGAGACAACATTTGAACTCTTGGTTTATATAAACTTTCATCTTCTCCCATACTTACCCAGATATCTGTGTAAATAACATCGGCATCTTTAACAGCTAAATCCACATTATCAGTTACTTCTATCTTTCCACCAGATTTTTCAGCTTCCTGTTTGCAGTATGATAATACTTCGGGATCAATCTGCAGTTCTTTTGGCCCAAGACAAACAAAATGCATTCCCATTTTGACAGCACCATACATTAAACCATAACAGACATTATTTCTAATATCACCAGTAAAAACAAATTTAATGTCTTTGAGCGGTTTATCCAAATGTTCTTCTATTGTCAGAAAATCTGCCAGCGTTTGTGTAGGATGATCAACATCAGTTAATCCATTCCATACTGGAACCCCTGAATATTTTGCCAGATCTTCAACTGTTTTCTGTTTATATCCTCTAAATTCTATACCATCATACATTCTTCCTAATACTTTAGCTGTATCCTCAATGGATTCTTTTTTCCCCATTTGCGAATTTGTCAGAAACGTTACATGACCACCTTCGTCTAATGCTGCTACTTCAAAGGAACAACGGGTTCTAGTTGATGTTTTCTCAAATATCAATACGATATTTTTACCATCCAGATATTTTTTGATTTTTCCTTCTTTTTTATCTTTTTTTAGCTGATGTGCCAAATCTAAAAGATATCTGATTTCTGCTTGAGAAAAATCCTTTAAAGTTAAAAAACTTCTATTTTTTAAATTCATATCGCATCCCCCCTTTAATGATATAATTCTAACAAAATATGATGTTTTCTTCAATAATGATAAATATTTATTATTTTATTTCAAAAAAAAGAGTTTTATATATAATAGAAAACAGGGAGAAATTAGAAATGAAAAAAATAGGATTTAGTAATGAAAAATATATAGAATTACAGTCAAAACATATTAAAGACAGAATTAAACAGTTTGATAACAAACTATATTTAGAATTTGGTGGGAAACTTTTCGATGACCACCATGCTTCACGTGTATTACCTGGTTTTGAACCAGACAGTAAACTTAAAATGCTGCTGGCATTAAAACAGGATTCAGAAATTATCATTGTTATTAATGCCAATGATATCGAAAATAATAAGATTCGTGGGGATATAGGTATCACTTACGATATGGAAGTTTTAAGACTCATCGATGCTTTTCAAAATATCGGACTTTACGTTGGCAGCGTGACTATCACTCGATTTGAAAATCAGCCACATGCCCTTATTTTTCAAAAGAAACTAGAATCTCTAGGAATTCGTGTATTTAGACATTACACGATCGATGGTTATCCAAATGATGTAGAAAAAATTGTTTCAGAAGAGGGATTTGGTAAAAATGACTATATTGAAACCACAAAACCACTAGTCGTAGTAACAGCACCAGGTCCAGGAAGTGGCAAAATGGCTACCTGTTTATCACAGCTTTATCATGATTATGTCCGTGGAATCAAAGCTGGTTATGCTAAATTTGAAACTTTTCCAATTTGGAACATTCCATTAAAACATCCTGTTAATTTAGCTTATGAAGCAGCAACAGCTGATTTAAATGATGTTAACATGATCGATCCATTTCATTTGGATGCTTACGGTGAAACAACCGTTAATTATAATCGTGATGTTGAAATTTTCCCGGTTCTGGAATCAACATTTAAAAAGATCATGTCAACATGTCCATATCAGTCACCAACCGATATGGGAGTTAATATGGCAGGAAACTGTATCATTGATGATGAAGCCTGCAAAGAAGCCAGCAAGGAAGAAATTATTAGACGTTACTTCCAGATCAAACTGGATTATAAACGTGGCCTGATCAGTAAATCTGCAATCTCTAAAATTGAAGCCATCATGTTATCTCTGGATTTAAAACCTAGTGACAGAAAATGTGTAAACTATGCCTTAGAAATAGAAGAAAAAACAAACAATCCTGGTTTTGCTATCGAATTAAATGATGGAAAAATCATTACCGGAAAAACATCATCATTATTAGGTTGTGCATCAGCCTGTCTGATCAATGCATTAAAATACCTGGCAGGTATCGATGACGAAATCTTACTGATTGAACCAGAAGTTATTGAACCAGTATCATTATTAAAAACATCTATTCTTAAAAATAAAAATCCGCGTTTGCATACTGATGAAGTACTGCTAGCTTTATCAATTTCAGCAAACCACAACGTCAACGCAAAAAAAGCTTTAGCCTGTATTGCTCAGCTTCAGCTTTGTGAAGCACATTCTTCAGTTATTCTTTCCGAAGTTGATAATTCAACTTTAAGAAAACTGGGAATCCGTCTAACTTGCGAAGATAAATTTCAATTCAGAAAAATCTATCAGAAATAAAAAAAGATATTCCAAATTTTACGGAATATCTTTTAATTTTTCAGGATATAAGAATAATATTGACTTATTTCTCTCCTTTTTGCTTCTATTTTTACATAAATATATTCATCTGAATATTGAGTATCAATCACCTGACAGTCATGACAGAGCTGCTTATAAATCTCACCCTGATCATAAGGTATACTTAATTCAAATATTTCATATTGTTTAAAGAGAAGATGAGCAATTTCATCTTCCAGCAGATCTAAACCAATTTTTTTCTTTGCTGAGATAAAAACATAGGGTGATTCAGGATGAATGAAAGCATGGCCTCCTAAATCAGTTTTATTATAAACATAGAGCATAGGTGTATGTTCGACCCCTAATGATTTTAAAACCTGATTAGTTGTCTCAATCTGTCTGGAATAATCCTGATTGCTGCCATCAACAACATGCAAAAGCAAATCTGCCTCTTTAACTTCTTCTAAGGTAGAGCGAAAAGCCTGAATAAGATGATGCGGTAAACGATCAATAAAACCAACGGTATCAGTCAACAGACACGTATGATTTTTTATTTTCACTTTACGCGTTGCCGTTTCCAAAGTTGCAAAAAGCATATCTTCCTGAAATACCTTTTTATGTTTTTCTTGACAGAAAGCATTTAATAAAGTTGACTTGCCACTATTGGTATAACCTACTAAAGCAATAACAAAAACATCATTATTTTTTCTTCTTTGTCTTTGTACCTGTCGCTGTTTAACGATTGCCTGTAATTCCTTTTTGGCCTTAGAAAGTTTTCTGGCAATTATTCGGCGATCCAGTTCAATCTGTTTTTCACCACGGCCACGAAATCCAGATCCTCCCTGCTGATGAGACAGGTGTTCCTGCATCCCAGCCAAACGTGGTAAAAGATATTGATTTTTTGCAATTTCAACCTGTAATTTTGCTTCTTTGGTTCTAGCTCTTTTTTCGAAAATCTGTAAAATCAGATCATTGCGATCCATGATCCGACACTGTAAAATATCGCTAAGATTTCTCACCTGCAGCGGTGTCAGTTCGTTATCAAAAATAACTGCTTCATCGTCAATCATCTTTTTCAGTTCTTCGGTTTTTCCTTTACCTATATAGGTTGCTGGATTTATTTTTTCAATATTTTGAACCAGTACATTACTGACTTCTATCTGGCAGGCATGACAAAGCGATTTGAGTTCTTCATATAAGTAGGATTCCTGGTTTGTCATGACAAGTATTGCTTTCATTCTATCCACCTCTTCAGTATTCTATCAATTAGGAGCTGCTATGAAAAGATATAATAACATTTTAACTTTAATTCTGGTAACATTTTTAACCATCTTTTCCTTTTTTCATATGTTTACGATCGTCCATGTTTCTCAAGAAGTCATAAATATTGTCTTCGATAATTTACTGCCATCTTTATTGCCATTTATGATTTTAACATCGCTATGTCTAAATTTAGGAATTCTTGATATTTTCAGCTATATTATCCAGAAACCATTTTACTGGCTGTTTTCCTTAACCCCTATGATGTCTTCATTATATTTTGTATCGTTTTTCTGTGGTTATCCTACTAATGTCAAGCTCATCAAAGAGGCTTATGAGCTGCACTATATTAATATCAATGAATTACAGCATTTGTTACACATTGCATCATTCAGTTCAATTTCTTTTATTTTTGTATCATTGAAAACACCTTATGCTTCACTGCTGTGGATTTCGCACTTATTACCTAGTCTTATTTTGGCGGTTTTTTATAAACACAAAAAACAGAAGATCAGCTTTAAACAATCTATTCAGGTCATGAAACAGCCTCACCTGACATTTGTCAAAGCTTTTAAAAAAAGTATTATTTCAAGTATCTATGCTTTTATATTCATTTTAGGATATATGCTTATTTTTCAGTTTATTGGCTCATTTTTAGAAGAACTGTTAGGCTGCAGTTTATTGATTGATATTATCAAAGGAACTATGGAATTCAGCAGCGGTTCATTACATCTTGTATCCAAATATCTGCCAGCAGTAGCTTTTTTCTTATCCTTTGGCAGTTTCAGTGTAATGATGCAAGCGGATAACCTGCTGGAAGACATTCCTTATTCATTTAAACAATACTTTTTGGTACGCCTTTATCACGGTTTATTTTCTGCTGTTATCTGTTTTTTACTGATATCTTTATTTATAGATTGAACTCTTGACAACTTTCATATATAATAGCAGTAATCATTACTATTAAGGAGGTCATTATGAAAACAGCAAAAATCAGATATTCCAAACAGCGTGAACTGATTCTTTTAAATCTTCAAAGCCGTAGTGACCACCCTACTGCCGAAATGATTTATCAAGACTTAAAATCTCAACATCCTAATTTAAGTCTAGGAACAGTTTATCGTAACCTGAATCAGTTATGTGAGAACCATCAGATCTTAAAACTTGATATTGGTGGTCCAATGGTAAGATATGATGGAAATATTCAGCCACATATTCATTTTATTTGTGATCAATGTGGAAAAATTTATGATATTGAAGCTAATGATCAGCTTCTGCTTGAACAACTAAAATCTAATCATTCTCATCAGATTAACAGTATTCATATCAGACTTACTGGCATCTGTCAGGAATGCTCATGTCAATAAAAAGCAGCTACGCTGCTTTTTTAGCTCAAAAACATGATTTCTTTTATATATAGAATATTTCTACTCTATCCTTACTGGTTATTGAAAATTATATTTCAGGGTTTATGGCATTTTTTTAAAACTGTTTTCTTTTTTCATATCAATGAAAAAAAGCTTGATAATCTTACTGGACTGGAATTTGAGATTCTGATCAGTAAAATTCTAAAAAAAAGTGGTTATCGGCATGTAACATTAACAAAAAGCAGTAATGACTATGGAATTGATATCCTGGCTAAAAAAAATCATTTGACCTATGGCTTCCAATGCAAACGATATCAGAAAAATATTGGGGTTGAAGCCATTTCTCAAACCAAAGCCGGTCAGTCATATTATCAGCTGGACTGCGTTGCTGTCATCACCAATTCTTATTTTACCAGCCAGGCAGTTACTTTGGCTCAATGTAATGATATCATGCTCATAGATCGTTTACAGCTTTTAAAAATGATAAAAAGAACAAAAACAGATTTACACTGTATTCCCTTATATGATTATTTTATTGTCTTGATTATCTTATGCCTTAGCAGTTATTTCTTTTTTCAATCAAAATCGGTTTTTATGTTTGCTTTGATGTCAGGATGTTTTTTCTTGCTGCTTTTTATGATAATCAAAACATTATATTATGAAAAATCACAAAAAAAAGAAAACTATCCCATACATCATTACTTTGATAAAACAAACAGATGAGCATATTACATCTCATCTGTTTTTAGATAATGTTTTCTCATTTTAATATATATTCCATAACAAATAAATACTCCAGCTATAACGATTCCAATAATCATCATTAGACAATGCATAAAAAAATCCTGAGGTAAAATATTAATAATTGGATCTGTCACTGCATCAAAAATCCAGTAATCATTTCTAAAAACAACTTTATGAAACAAGATGAAAGCCTGATCAAAATCAATAGCAGCTAACGCTGCAATAATCAGCGGCAAAACAACTGTAATGATAGCCGTCAGTCTAAAAAAGCGGAACTCTCCTTTTTTCAGCTGGCTTAATACTAAAAATAAGGATGTACAAAATGATACTGCCATGATCATCTGAACGATTTCAAAAATTATTTTGACTTCCTCAAAATGTATTCTTCCCCCTTCAGACATGACAAAATCCTTTAATACTAATGGTCCCTGATAGAAAATAGACTGATAGCTAATTAGAATGTCGTAATTTTCTTTGATAACAGTGATGGAATATCCTGAAGAAACATCTATTGATAAACGATATATATCACTATAGTAAAGCGGTTTAAAAAATACAGTAAATACAATCGCAAAACTGATAATAAAAAACATCAAGGATATACTTGCAAGTATATCCTTTTTACTATAACTCATAAAGGAAATCTTCTCCCTTTTGAATTTCCACTTTACTCAAGGATGGATAATCCTGTTGTCTTAATACTTCATAAATGCAAATAGCTGCACAGTTAGACAAATTAAGACTTCTAACTTTATCTGACATCGGAATTCTCAAACAGCGATCAAGATATTCTTTTAAAATTTCTTTAGGAATGCCATCATGCTCATGTCCAAAGAAAAGATAGTGTTCCAAAGAAGAATCGCTAAAATCCTGATCTGTATAACACAGTTTAGAGTAACGTGTGAAGAAATGATATTCTCCAGGATTTTGCTTTTTAAATTCTTCAAAAGATTCATATACATGTAAATCCAGATCTTTGATATAGTCTAATCCCGCTCTTTTCATTTTTTTGTCATCCAGTTCAAAAGACATTGGTTTAATAATATGCAAAGATGTATTGGTAGCTACACAGGTTCTCATGATGTTTCCAGTATTTTGAGGAATTGCAGGGTGAACTAAAACTATATGATTCATTATAATTTTTCCTTTAAAACTTTATATAGTTTTTTTAATGCTTTGGCACGGTGTGAGTACTGATTCTTCTCTTCCAAAGACATTTCTGCACTTGTTTTTCCACAAGGCGGAAAATAGAATATAGGATCATATCCAAAACCATTCGTTCCAGCAATTCTATCATTGATCAGTCCTTCAAATGTTTCTTCAATCAGTACTGGTTCTTCATCAGGAATCACCAATGCCAGCGCACAAACAAATCGACAGGTTCTTTCTTTACCTTCTATAGCATCGATAATTGTCTGATTAATAATTTCGTAAGGTGTATCCTTACCTAAAAATCTTGCTGAATAAATACCTGGAAGTTTTCCAAAAGCATCAATTTCTATACCGCTGTCATCAGCTAATACAATCTTATGTAAATCATTAGCTACATACTGAGCTTTGATCAAAGCATTTTCTTGAAAAGTTTTTCCGTCTTCAACAATATCAGGAACAACATCATAAACATCTTTCATAGATTTCACTTCAATGTCAAGATCTTTTAACATTGCTGCGATTTCTTTAACTTTTCCATCATTAGTTGTCGCTATTACTAATTCTTTCATTTTATCACTCTCTTTCGTCACCTTATTTTATACTAGAAAACTTTGCATAGCAATAAATAAAAGCTTTTCTGATTAAATTACTGTTATAAATTAAATAATCATTTATAATGTAAATGAAAATACTTTTATTGTGGAGGAAATAATGGTTAAAAAACTGATTATCAATGCTGATGATTTTGGCTTATGTGATGGTGTATCATTAGGAATACTGACAGCTCATAAAAAGGGGATTCTGACCTCAACTACCTGCATGATGAATATGCCTGATATTAGATACCATCTTGAAATTGCAAAAAATTATCCCGATTTAGGTTTGGGAGTTCATCTGAATATTACCGCTGGCCCTGCTTTGACTGCTAACAGTTTTAGTGATGAAAATGGTAATTTTTTTCCACGAAATCATTACCCTGATTTTATTCCTATCGTTAATAAAGATGAACTCTATAATGAATGGAAAGCTCAGATTGAAAGATTTATAGCCATGACTGGTCATATGCCAACTCATTTAGATTCACATCATCATATTCATTTACTGCCAGATTATCTGCCTGTTGCACTTAAACTGGCAAGCGAATATCATTTGCCGATTCGTCAGGAACAATATGTCCAAAAACAGTACGAAGATGTCAGATTCGCAGAAATATTCTATAATGATACAGTATCATTACAGACAATAGCTGACATATGTCAGTTTAAAGATGAAATTTTTGAGATGATGTGTCATCCCGCATTTGTCGACAAATACCTCTATACCCATTCCAGCTATCATCTTAAACGAACTGACGAACTAGAAATTCTATGTTGTGATGAAGTCAAAGATCTCACATCAACTGTTGAACTCATTAATTACAGTCAAATAAAAAAAGTCAAATGATCATTTGATCTTTGACTTTTTTTCTGGCTTAGACATCAGATAAATTGGCAGGGCCAGTAAAACCCCTCCACCAATGATATTTCCTACTGTTGTCACAAGCATATGTAATCCTACTCCACTCCATGAAATACTTTGACCTAAAGCAAAATATCCCATCGAAAAAGTTCCCATATTCGCAATACTATGTTCAAAACCAGGAAGAACGAATGACATAACCGCAATCATCATGACGATAACCTTGGCACTTTCACTTTTCAGTTTCATTCCTTCGAAAGCTGCAACACAGACTATAAAGTTACACAAAACACCTTTTATAAACAGCTGAGCAAAATCAAAATTCAGTTTACCATTAATTACAGTTGTCAAATAATCATTCAGCATATCGTGATTTGAACCAGTTTTAATAAACAGAAACATTAAAAAAGCTATACCCACAAAATTTCCAATATAACAAATCAGCCACATTGGCAATAACTGATAAAATTTCAGATTACCATGATAAACAGCTATCATCGTTGTAAAACAGTTTCCTGTAAACAATTCAGATCCTAATAAAACAATAACCACCAGACCTATACCAAAGGCAGCCGCAAAAGCAATTTTTGCCATTTCGGGTGATACATCAGTTAATACTACCGATAAAGTATAAGATAAGATCGTCGCCATTCCCAGATACAGTCCAGCAACAATACTTCTTATCAGAAAACGGAATGGATCATTTTTAGCCATCTGATATTTAGACAAAGCTAAACCATTCAATAATTCAAAATCAGACATGTTATTTCCTCCATTAATTATCTTGACACAAATAAAAAGATAGGTGAAACATTCTCAACCTATCCGTCATTTATATGGTTAGGATAGCAGAAATCAAACTTATGGATGACAGGTCCAAAGCTTATTGCTTTATCACTTAGCTACACCCCAATAACCATATAACATTATATTTATTTTTAAAAATAAATCAATATTTTTTTATATCAAGTGCAGAAAACGAAAAGCATGCATTAAGCCATCTTCTAATACATCATCAGTAATATAAGTAGCAGCCTGTTTCGCCTTTTCACGTCCATTTTTCATACAGACACTTTGCCCACTGATTTCAAACATACTGATATCAACTTCTGCATCACCAAAAGCAATAATATTATCTCTGGTAATATTTAAATGATCTGCTAATGTAATAATTGCATCTTTTTTACTGATACCTTTTAATGTACAATCACCAAATAATGCTTTTTCACCCTGTCCTCCCCATGTACTTACCACAAATTCAGGAAAAGTATCTTTAGAATCAATATAATCCTGATAAGATTCCAGAATAAAATTGATTTTGATCACATTTGGCTGTGACATACATTGAGGAAAAGTCATGTGAGGATATACGACATCAATAGCAGGATTTTCTATGCCATAGCTTTTCAATGCTGGAATGGCTCTGGTTGAAAAGTGATGTTAACCATAAAGCCCATCATTAGCTTCTAAAAAGTATTCCAGATGATGTTCATCCAGATAATCAGTCAAAGGCTTTATTTCATTTAATGAAAAAGTCTGATTTCTGATGATATCATTGCCACATTCAATATAAGCACCATTACTACCAATAATGCCGTCTAATCCGATGGCAAGAATTTCATCTTCAATATGTGATCTGCTTCTTCCTGTCACTATATAACATAAATGTCCATTCAGCTGTGCTAAATGAATGGCCTGAATAGCACTTTCTGGCAAAATATTTGAATAGCTGATCAAAGTCCCATCAACATCCATCAGAAACAGTTTTCTTTCCATTGTCATCCTCCTGTTTATAAGATTATCATTATTATACCAGATTTTATTCATGAAAAAAGCTATCGCTGAAGCAATAGCTCTTTATTTTAATAATTTTCTGCTCTGATTTCAAAATATGCCTGAGGATGCTGACATACAGGACAAACTTCAGGAGCTTTCTGACCAACTACGATATGTCCGCAGTTACCACAGATCCATACACGATCTCCATCTCTTGAGAAAACAATACCTTCTTCAATATTTGAAAGCAATTTTTTATATCTTTCCTCATGTTCTTTTTCAATTTTAGCAACTTCTTCAAATAAGAATGCGATATCATCAAATCCTTCTTCTTTAGCTTCTTTCGCGAAACCTGCATACATATCTGTCCATTCATAATTTTCACCAGCTGCAGCATCTTTTAAATTATCCATAGTTGAAGGAATTCCTCCATCATGCAGTAATTTAAACCAGATTTTAGCATGTTCTTTTTCATTAGCAGCAGTTTCTGCAAAAATTTTAGAAATCTGTACATATCCATCTTTTTTTGCTTTAGAAGCATAATAATTATATTTAGTATGTGCCTGTGATTCTCCCGCAAAAGCAGCTAATAAGTTTTTTTCAGTTTTTGATCCTTTTAAATTCATGTTGTTTCCTCCTTTTTGTTTAAACACTCTTCACAAATATAGTATATATCCATATCATACGAAATAATCTTAATATGCAGTTTTTTATCAATCATTTTTGACAAATCATCTAAATAGACGTCCTGAACTTTTCCGCATCTTTTGCAAATCAAATGATCATGTCTGATAACCTTATCATAAAATGCAGTCATCCCCTGAAAATTCAAACGTCGAATCTTGCCTTCATCTGTCAGTTTATTAAGATTATTGTAAACTGTAGCTAATACAATTTTGGGATTTATTTCTTTCGCTTTAAAGAAAATCTGTTCTGCTGTTAAATGTTCATCAGATTCATTGATGATCGATATAATTAACTCTGAATTCTTTTTCATAACAAACTCCATTATTAAAATTATTCTATTTCTAATATAAATGATATTTCATGTTTTGTCAATAAAGAAATATATTATCTGACAGCTTTTTTTGATATAATAAATTTCGGAGGTTATAATATGAAAGATGGTTATATTAGAGTTGCCTGTGCATCCATTGATACACTCATTGGCAATGTAAAACATAATAGTCAAGCGATTCAAAATACTATCGCAGATACAAGAAAAAAAGATGCTAAAATTGTTGTTTTTCCTGAACTGGTATTATCAGGCTATACTTTAGAAGATTTATTTCTGCAAAACAGATTATTGAATGAATGCCTAAGCCAGCTTAAAGTCATAAGAGATTTTACAAAGGGTTATCAGCAGTTAATTATTCTAGGATTACCATTTAGCTATAAAAACAGCCTATATAATGCTGCTGCTGTAATCTACGATGGCAGTATCTTAGGAATAATACCTAAAACTCATATTCCTAATTACAGTGAATATTATGAAGGCAGACGATTTGAATCAGCATTCTGTCATAATATCGAAATCGAACTCTTTGATGAAATTGTGCTTTTTGGTACCAAGACAGTTTTTTCATGCAGTAATATTCCTTATTTAGATGTTGGTATTGAAATATGTGAAGATTTATGGTTACCAGATGCTCCCAGCAATGAACTAGCACTTAACGGTGCAACGATCATCTGTAATACCAGTGCCAGTAATGAACTTACAGCCAAAAAAGATTATCGTCAGGCTTTAGTTGCCATGCAGTCAGCAAAACTGATTGCAGGTTATGTTTACAGTAACGCCGGCAGTGGTGAAAGTACAACAGACGTTGTTTTTAGTGGTCATCATCTGATTTGTGAAAATGGAACTGTCATCAACGAAAGTGAAGGTTTTGATGCTGCCGTGATATATGGCGATCTGGATGTATTGAAACTGGCTAGCGAAAGAAGAAAAATGACAACTTACAAGACACATGATGATTATGATCATGTCTATTTTGAAATGGAGATGACCGATCTGGATACCAATTACTATTACGATCCTCATCCATTCGTACCTCATGATCTCAATAAACGTGCTCAACGCTGTAAAGAAGTATTTGAAATCCAAACTCGTGGTCTAATGCAAAGACTTAAAGCAACCCATATTCAAAAAGCGGTTATTGGTATTTCAGGTGGTTTAGATTCTACCCTGGCTTTACTGGTATGTGTCATGGCTTTTGATAAGCTAGGTTATGACAGAAAAAATATTATCGCTATTACGATGCCATGTTTTGGTACAACATCTCGTACTAAAAATAATGCTTTAGGACTAATGGAAGAATTAGGGGTTACTAGTCTCACTATTAATATTGCTGAAGTAATCAAAGCCCAATTTAAAAACATCGATCAGGATGAAAACGTTCATGACGTTACTTATGAAAATGTTCAGGCACGTGAACGTACTGAAATACTCATGAATAAAGCTAATCAGGTCGGTGGCCTGGTCATTGGAACGGGAGATCTCAGTGAAGTAGCTTTAGGCTGGTCAACCTATAACGGTGATCATATGTCAATGTATGCCGTCAATGTATCCGTTCCTAAAACCCTGGTTCGTTATCTGGTTAATTATGTTTCTACACTATATCAGGGACAAATTCTGGAATCTATTTTACAGGATATCCTGGCTACCCCTGTATCGCCAGAATTACTGCCACAGGAAGATGATAAAATCGTACAAAAAACCGAAGATATTGTTGGTCCATATGAATTGCATGATTTCTTTATTTATCACATGGTTCGTTTTGGTGATGAACCACGAAAACTGTTAAGGAAAACCCAGCTGGCTTTCAAAGAAAAATACGACAGGGAAACAATTAAAAAATGGCTAAGATTATTTTATTGGCGTTTCTTTACACAGCAGTTTAAACGCAGTTGTATTCCTGATGGTCCAAAAGTTGGTTCTGTTGCCCTTTCTCCTCGCGGTGACTGGCGAATGCCAAGCGATGCCAATGTGCAAATATGGATCGACGAATTAGAAAATCTTTAAAATCATAGTATCTCTTACTATGGTTTTTTTTATGATCCATGATAAAATGAGATGGGGTGATTTCAATGTATATCTATCAAAACAATCATTATATAGAAACCGTTGATCATATGATCAATGAGTGTATCAAACACGCTCAAGCTAACCCATTTCAAATTCATTATCTTATCGTTGATGATGAATCATATTTTGAAGAAATCATATTAAAAAAAATACCCTATATTTTTAATATTGAGATTGTTTCACTTTTACACCTTTTTGAAAAAATCACCAATGCTCATCAGCAGGTGTTTTTGAAAAAGAGTACTTATGACAATATCATCGAAATATTTCGTCTGCTAAAAAACAATCCGTCAGTTTTTGAAAAATCAATGAATCTGTTTTTAACAGCTAAAAACATTTTAAAAGTATTCGAAAATTTTTATCTGTATGAAATCCATCACTCAGCAGAGGGTTTATCAAATCTATCTCAAAGAAAAATAAATACATTACTGCATTTATATGATCAGTTTGAAAAAACTGCATTTATGGAATACGATTTTATTACCGCTCTGATCGATCAGAATGATAATAATGCCTATTATTTTCTAATATCTGATCAAAACAATCCTAAAATCAGAAAAATGATTTCCCGAATCGATCAGTTTGGTGATGTCTATATACCTGGACCTGGTCAATATATCGAAAATGATTATTCCAGCTATGTCTGCAGACATCTTTTTGATTCATATCAAAGTCAGAAAGATATCGCTCATCCTTACCAGATCTTATCTGGGGCCAATATTGAAGAAGAAATTAAACAGGTTGTTTTTGATTTATTCCTGTCATTAAAAAATCATCACTGTTATGATTTTGCAATATATTATCCTAACGAAGAATATTATCTTTTGCTTACTCGACAGTTAGATCAGTTTCAAATATCCTATAATCATCATGAAACCATTGAAAACTATGCACTACACGCTATCAAAGATATGCTGCATTATTTATCAGATGATGATGAAAACTGGCTGTTAAGTCTAATCAGCAGTGGTTATCTTCAGTATTTTCAGGATATTAGATATGTTTCACTTTTAAAAAAGCAGTTTTATCAGCAGAAAATCATTCATGACGAATTTTATCAGCAAATGAAAAATGACATTTTAGCTATCAGACAGTATCATACCATTGAATCTATTTCTCAGGCTCTGATCACTTTTATACAGCAATATTTTCTAATCAGTGAAGATACATTGTCATTAAAAGCTAAACTGGATCAGATGAACGATCAAGACATAGTCAGTCTAAATGAATATTTGCAGCTTTTAGAAGTTGTTATCACTAAACAGACAAAATATACCAAACCAAAATATGACAGTGTTTACCTTTTGTCATATCAGCAGCCATATAGTGAATTGCTTCATGTCAAAATGATATATTGTCTGGGACTGAATGAAACAGTTATTCCTCAGGAATTTAAAAATACACAGCTACTGCTTAATCCTGAAGCAGAAAGTCTAGGTTATCCTACAACCTATGATTTGATGCTAAAACATCACAAACAGCTAGAACATGTATTTGCAAACAGACATCATAAAATCATATTAAGCTATGCCTTAAGAAATAATGATGGCAGTGAACTGGTCATTTCTTCGCTAGTAAAAAAAATAAATACCATCTTGCCAGTAAAAATCATGAAAAAGCATGATCTTTTACACTTTGCGATGAAAGAAGAACTGTATCTGAAAAATGAAGAGGATGAAAACTATACAATACTCAATGATCTGATTCATCATTACCAGCAATCAAAAAATCAGGTTGACAGACTTAATCCTGTCATCGAACACAATCCCCTTTCTGCCAGCAAATTAGAAACGTATAATCAATGCCCATATAAATATTTTCATCAATATGTTATGAATATCGATGAAATCAGGGATTATCGTCTGCAAAGTAATGAAATAGGGACAATGGTCCATTATGTACTGGAAAAAAATTCAAAATATTTTTGCGATAATCATAAAAAAACATTCAATCAGCTGCAAAAAGATATTAATAATTCTATTGATGCTTATTTAAAACAAAACAGCCAGCCAAAAATGGCTTTACCTCAAAATCAGTTTTTTATACAGCTGATCAAAGAAGATCTTTACAATACGATCATTATTCTCTCTCAGCAAATGGAAAAAGGTCTGTTTGTCTTACACGCCTGTGAACAGAGAGTCTATGATCAGCTTGATGATCTCGAATTAAAAGGTTTTATTGATAGAGTAGATATTTTTCAAAATCAGGTAAAAGTGATCGACTACAAATCATCACAAAAAAAACTTGATTTAAATCTTGCTCGTTTAGGATTTAAAATTCAGATGCTGCTGTATTTAGAAATGCTGACAAAAAAAGAACATATTGAAAAAGGAGCTGTTTTATATTTCAATACTAAAAAAAGGCTGTTAAAAAGTGAAATATCAATATTAGAAAAACAGAATCCTGATGATTATTTCAAACTCTATAAAATGGATGGCTACAGTATTGATCAGACTTTCAGCCATATTGACAGTGAAATAGAAAAAGAAAGTTCTATTTTACCCATCAAATTAAAAAAAGATGGTACCCCTGATAAAAAATCAAAAGTAATTACCAAAGAAGAAATGAATGACATAATTCATGATATTGCCAATCATATTCAACATCTTTACCAGCAAATGACTCAAGGCGATATCAGCATATTTCCAACAAAAAGTGATAACAGCACGATTGACCAAAATATAAATCCTTGTCCATACTGCAGTTATCGTCCGCTTTGTCATTATGATGTTTTCTATAATGAAGATCATCTCATAGAACCAGGAGGTCAAAATGAAAAAAGATAAAAGTTTAAATGATGAACAGAATCTTGCCGTATACTCACGTGATCATTCGATCTTAGTATCTGCACCAGCTGGTTCTGGTAAAACCAAAATATTAGTTAATCGTATATTATCATTAATTGAAGATGATCATATCAATGTCAACGAACTGCTGGTATTAACCTTTACTAAAGCAGCTGCATTAGAAATGAAACAAAGATTAACTCAACAGCTTAATACCAAGATCCTTACCTGTGATCCTGCTTTAAAAAGCCATCTGGAAAAGCAGAAATTACTGCTCAATGATGCCTATATCACGAATTTTCATTCTTTCTGCAGTGATATACTTAGTCAATATGGATATATGATCAATATTGATTCACAATTCCAGATATTAGAAAATACTGACGTAATCAAGCAGAAAATACTTGAACAATGTCTGGATCAGTGGGTCAAAGATCCCACTTTTATGCATTTTTATCGCTGTCATCATACTGAATATCACTTTCAGAATTTTAAAAATATTATTTTTCAGTTAGATAATCTCTCTCATACTGTTTATGAGTTTGATCAATATATACAGAAAGTCAAATCCAGTTTATATGATCATGTTATCAATCAGCATTCTTACGAAAGTACACCATTTGCCTCATATTTAAAAGATATTCTTATCGAGGCATACTATGATGGCTGTGATGCCTTTTCCAAACTGACTCAGTTATGTCAGGATCATGGTCTCAATTTTTATTTTGAATCAACTAAAACACAACAAAGTCCTTATGAAGCATTACAGCATTACTATGATCAGCTCAAAACAGCAATTGATCATGATAATATTTTCTGTGGTGAAACTATTACCATGGAAAAGCATCGTAATGCCAGCTATAAAGATGTTGATGAAGAAATCAAAAAAAATTATCAGGAACTCTTAGAAAAAGCCAAAACAACTTTTGCGAAAATATATGAAAAATGTGTTCCCTCATCGATTGACGAACTGGCTGAAGTTTTAAAAATTTCATATCAAAGCCTGCAGCAGTATTTATCATACATGAAAAAATTTCAGCAGGAATATCAGAATTATAAGCAGCAACACTCTTATCTGGATTTTAATGATCTGGAACAATATAGCCTGCAGCTGCTTGAACCCCAATATGGTGTCAGTGAAACTCTATATCATCAGCTTCAGGAAATCATGATTGATGAATATCAGGATACCAATGAAATTCAAGAAAACCTGATATTAAAAATCGCATGTTTTCAGCAGCCAGAAATCAATCGTTTTATGGTTGGAGATATGAAACAGTCAATCTATCGTTTCCGTAAAGCTGATCTGGATATTTTTAATGAAAAATATCAGACATATGGTCAAAGCAATGATAATATTCGTATCGATTTAAAATTTAACTATCGTTCCAATAAAATTGTGCTCGATAGTATTAACTATATTTTCAATGCCATCATGGATAAGCGTTATGGCGGACTGGATTATGATCAGGACCCTCATGCTCAGCTTAACTATGACTTTTTAAGAAAAGAAAAATGCGAAACACCTGAACAGAAAAAAAATGCGATGCAAAAACTCACTGCAGAAAATCGCTTTGACAGCGAAATAATGCTGGTTTTGAAATCAGAAGATCCTGGACTTGATGTTCATGAATATGAAGCGAAAATGATCGGTAAAAAAATATATGATATGGTTGACCATCTTGATCTTGATTTTGGTAATACAAAACGCAAAGCAACATTCAAAGATATTGTTATTTTGACCAGACATGCAGGAGATCTGATCACTTACAAAAAAACATTTGATAAGCTGCATATCCCAAATCTGATCATTTTAACAAAAGGATTTTTCGAAAGTCCAGAAATTATTTCCTGTATTTCATTTTTAAAAGCAATCAACAACTGTTTTGATGATATTGCTTTGATCAGTATTTTAAAAGGGCCATATCACTTCAGCCACTTTTCTGAAAGCTGGCTGTACCAGCATAAAATAAAGGACATGTCCATGTATGAATCCCTTTTAAATAACAATGATCCAGAATCCGTTCTATTTTTAAAATACTATCATGAATTAGTAGAATACAGTCGTCAGCATCCTGTTTTTGAATTACTGGAAAAATTTCTGCATGACAGTCAGTATGATACTTTTGTTGCCTCATTATTCAACGGAAAACAACGTTATGAAAATCTGAGACTTATGATCGAAATGCTTAAAAATGATCAGGAGCTGTCTTTACAGCAGATCATCACTAAAATTGATATGACACTAAAAGAAAATACCGATTATAAACCTGCTACTATTTCTCAAGATGGTGATGTCGTCACATTCATGACGATCCATCATTCTAAAGGGCTTGAATTTCCAATCGTTTTTGTCAATTCCTTAGAACATCGTTTTAATTTTTCTGACAGTAAAGCCCCTTTAATTCAAGATAAAAACTTTGGTATCATCATGAATGCCTACAAAAAAACCAATCTAGGCAGTTACAAAGATGTAGTCATTGAATTTAAAAATCCACTGCGTGGTATCTTTGGTACATTGCTGGATAATGAAACAATCAACGAAGAAATGCGCATTCTTTACGTGGCTCTTACACGAGCTTCTCAAAAATTAATTTTAACCGGTCATATCAAATCAATTGATATGATTGAAAAATGGCAAGAACAGATCATTCAATACGGTATTGACGCATCTCATCATCTGCTTCCAGCGCCAGTGAGAAAAAGTGATAATATGCTGCATTGGATCATGCTGGCTATTATCCGTCACCCACAATTTATTGAACAATGTATCGATCATTCTTTATTTGACGATTCAATTATCAATCAGTATGATCTGTCAAAAGTAAAAAACAATGCTTTAAAAATAAAAATATATCAGGAAAAAAACTGGCAGGAAAATACAGTTCATTCAAAATTTCATACTTCTGTTATGACCTGTCAGACTATTGATGAATACGTTTATCCAAGACATGAATATCTAACTTCAGCAAAAAAAACGTATCAGCAAAACAGTTCATGGAATTATATACCTGAAAATAATTTAGATAGAACAATCGCAGTCACTTCAATTATTGATGATGGTGACAGGTATTATCCTGATTTAAAATTTGAAGATGATCTTTCAGCAATGAAAGCCACCGATCGAGGAACAATTATTCATCATATACTGGAAAAACTGCCTTTAACAGATAATGTAAATCTTGATCAAACCTTATTATCCATATTTGATTTAGAAGCCTATGATCAGCAGACACAGGATATGATCTTAAAATACAAAAATAAAATTCAGGATTTTCTAAATAGTGAAGTTTATCAGCTAATGCTTAACAGTCAAGTATGTTTTAAAGAAAAATCATTTTCATTTGTAGCTGAGAATCAACAGATCATTCATGGTATTTTTGACGTTATCTGTATCAATAATGGTGTAGTAACCATCATTGATTATAAAACTGACAGAATTGCCAAAGATACTGATGAAGCTATTTTGATAGATCTCCATAAAGAACAAATGAACTATTATAAAGAAATTATGTATAAAGTTTTCCCAGACTGTCAGATCCAGGCAATCGTATTCTATCTTCATATTAACCGTCATGTCATGATATAAAAAAACTCCCATGGTACACATCAAAGTGATATTTACCATGAGGAGTCTTTTTATATTATTTTGTTATAATAACTTTTCTGATTTGAATGATCAGTGTTGGCAATAAGGCAAAGATATAAACATATAAAAGCTGTTCCATTTTTAAATCAGCAATCATAAACAGCTGATGTAAAGCTGGTACAAACAAAATCATATGTAACAATGCTATACCAATGATAAATGCATATATACTAGATTTGTTTGTTAATAAACCTATTTTGTATAATGGCTGTTTACTGCGGCAGTTAAAGCCATGCAACAGACGGGCAATACAGATCGTCGCAAACGCCATCGTTGAAGCAACAGCAGCACTTTGACCAAATCCGATCATATAGGCTATCATTGTACAAACAGCAATAACCAAGCCTTCAAAACCAATTTGTATTAATGATTCATTATTTAAAATTGATTCTTTTGAACTTCTAGGTTTTTCTTTTAAGACATCATTTCTGCCTACTTCCATACCAATAGCAATCGCTGGTAAAGAATCAGTAATCAGGTTCATAAACAGCAGATGTACAGGATAAAATGGTGTTGGCAGCAACAGTAACGAAGCCACAAAAACACATAATATACCTGCAAAATTACCTGATAAAAGATAATTGATAGAATTTTTAATATTTCGATATACATTTCTTCCGGTAATAACAGCTTTGACAATCGTCGAAAAATTATCATCAGTTAAAATCATACTGGCAGCATCTTTTGATACTTCAGTACCAGTTATTCCCATGGCTACACCAATATCACTTTGTTTAAGTGCCGGTGCATCGTTGACCCCATCACCTGTCATTGCTACGATATCACCACGTTTTTGCCAGGCTTTCACTATTTTAATTTTGTGTTCAGGAGCTACACGAGCATAAACACTGATTTTTGGCAGTTTTTCATCCAGTTCAGCATCACTCATTGTTTCTAACTGTGATCCTTCAATTGACAGATCACCTTCTTCATAAATACCTATCGTTTTTGCAATACTTCTTGCAGTTACAACATGGTCTCCAGTAATCATGATTGGTTTGATACCTGCCATTTTACATTTAGCGACTGCATCAGCACTTTCTTCACGTGGTGGATCCATTAAGGAAACCAAACCAACAAAAGTCAAATCATTTTCATCTTCTAAAGTCACCTGCGTACCTTGGTAATCTTTATATGCAAAGCCAAGTACTCGTAAACCATTTTCAGCATATTCTTTATTTACTTTCAATACAGCATCAATATGTTCAGATGTAATTTTTACTTTTTTTCCTGCTATCAGAATAGTAGAACAACGCTGTAAAATGACATCCGGTGCACCTTTAGTATAAATATGACTTAAAGATGAAATACTCATCAGTTTACGTTGCGAATCAAATGGTAATTCTGATTTTCTAACTGCTGTATTTTGAAAATCGGTATCATTTTGAGTATACATATTCACCAGATCTATCAATGCCAATTCAGTTGGATCACCAATTCTCTGGTTTTCATTGATCACAGCATTATTACATAACAGACATGACTTTAACAACACACGATGATCATGATCTGAAGAATCCAGCTGATCCAAGGATAAAAGTGAATCATAAAAATAAACAGTTTGTGGTGTCATTTTATTTTGAGTTAAAGTTCCTGTTTTATCACTGCAGATGACAGAAACACAACCTAAACTTTCCACTGAGTTCAGATTTTTAATAATAGCATTTTCTTTGACCATTTTCTGTGTACTCATTGAAAGTACTATAGTAACTATTGAGCTTAAAGCTTCAGGTATAGCTGCTACAGCCAATGCAACAGCAATCATTAAAGCATCAAGAATTGGCAGTTTTGCCAGAAAAATATTCATCAGTAAAACAATTGCACAAATCACCATAATAGCAACAGACAGTTTACCACTGAATTCATCTAAACTTTTCTGTAGAGGTGTTTTTCTTTCTTTTGCATCATTAAGCAAAGAAGCAATTTTACCAATTTCGGTATCCATTCCAATACTGGTTACAACATATTTTCCTGTACCATTTGTAACCAGACTTCCAGAAAAAGCCATATTTTTCTGATCACCAACCACAGCCTGATGATCAATGGCATCAGTAATCTTGTCAATACTGTCTACTTCTCCTGTCAATGCACTTTCATTAATCTGTAATGATGATGTCTGAAATATTCTCCCATCACCGCTAATGACATCTCCAGCTTCGACCTGTACGATATCACCAACTGTCAGCATAGATGAATCAATTTCCTGCAGCGACTGATCACGAATGACTTTCACTTTAGGAATGGACAGTTTCTTTAAACTGTCTAAAGATTTTTCCGCTTTTAATGTCTGAACTGTTCCTAATATCGCATTAACAACGATAACAGCAACAATAACGAACGTACTTTCAAGTTGTCCGCTTAATCCCGAAATAAAAGCAGCAATAATCAGGATAATAACCAGTAAGTCCTGAAACTGTTTTAAAAAGATCATAAATGGACTGTCTTTTTTGGTATCAAGCAGTTCATTTTTCCCGTACTTTTCTAATCGAGCAGCTACCTGACTGGCAGATAACCCTTTTTTAGAAGTGTCTAATTCTTTAAAAATCTCTTCTACTTTTTTTTGATAATACATCGAATCTCTCCTTTTTCCCTTTAGCATACAAAAAAGACAAGCACGCTAAAGAATATTTCTTTAACGAGTCTTGTCTTTAAGATGCACCAGAATAAAAATTTTATTCGCGTTTGTTGATAACATCACACATATTGTGAGACTACTCCCTCATTGAGGACATCTTATCACAATTAACAGAATAAGTAAATATCTGACATAAAATATTTAAATGTTTTTCTTACGTGCAATGACCAAAAATCGATGTGTAGTCAATTCAAAAAATCCCATCTTCTTTATTTTCATCAAAGCATCAGCATAAAAATTTAAAAACTGTTCGTATTTTTCAACTCTTTCTGGAGAAATAGATTTGACAAAAGATACTAACGCTGCCAGTGAATCAAAACGAATATGTCCGATATCTTCAAAACCGCTGATCAGATCAAAGCCAATATCTTTTAATGTTGTCTGACAGGCTTCTTGATCCCATCTTCCTTTTACTCTAAAGGGAAGAAACATATTCATGATTTCTTTATAATTATCACTTCCCACCTGATCAACGATCAGATACCCATTAGGTTTAAGGATCCTGTACATTTCAAATTTATCATAGTTACAAAGTTCATTAACGACCAGATCTATTTTTTCATCTTTGAAAGGCATTTTTCCCTTAGGTGTTAAAGAAGTCACCTTAAGCGATTTATCAGCCAGTTTCTCTTTTGCTTTTGATACATTCAAATCAACTGCATAAGTAATAGCTGGAAGTTCTGTAAATTGAGAAGTAAATTCGCCACCATCCACTGACACAATAGCGACATGTTTATCGTTCTGTAAATAGTCTTTGACGATTTCATGTGTATCATAACTTGGGATAGACTGTTGCATCAGCTGTTGTCCCTGTTCATGAACAGCCAGATCAACTTCTTTTTTTATTTCTGTCGCTAAAGCAATATCCTTTTTAAAGCGATAGCGAATATAATAGTGATATAAAAACTGTGATAAAGTATTAGCGACAACACCACCAGCTATAAATCCTATCATTTCCAAAAACCATATAGTTGAAAATATCTCCTGGATGGAAACCATAATATAACATAAAAGACTGACAAAAATAACTGATGACTGTTTCTGATACTGATATTTACCATTAAATTTCATAAAAAATCTAATATTATGAATTTTTCTTGCCTGTCTTCCTTCAACTTCTGCAAATGCCAGTTTCATCACCAGCAGCAAGATCATAAAAGATCCTAATATTTCAAAATAATAATTCATTTCTTTACCTCTTATAATATAAATTTCCACTCATATCATAATATTTTTTATAATTCGAACTTACAAGATAACGCTCCTGATATACTTTATATTCTCCTTCTAAAGTAAACATCTCTTCCTGATTGCTCATATTATATACATGAGTTGTACCGCTTTTGTTAAACAGACCATAAATCTGTTCATCATAAGTATAAATATCACATGTTCCCATAAAATAATCATCAATAACCTGTTCACCCTGAGCATTTAAAACTACAAATTTAGTACTTGACTCATAACCAGCGTAATAACCATGGCCAATTACTTCCATTTTGACATATTTTTTTGATAATTTCTCCCCATTTTTATCTATCATATAATATTTTTCACCATCTTCAGAAACAATTGCAACCTGATCTTTCGTGAAATCTCCACAATATTTATAATATGTCTTGATTTTTGCTTTTCCAGTAAAATCATAATACTGATATCCTTTACTTTGAACATAGACTGGGAATAAACTTCCCTGTACACTGGTTATTTCTGGATTTAACTGAATACCAGTAACTTCTTCAGTTTTTCCCTTATTTACAAACTGATGTGGTCCATAAATATAATTATCATTTTTGATCAGATACTGATTACTGTTTTTATAATAAGATGTAGCCTTAACATCCACGCTTCCATCCAGAGAAATCAAATATATCATATCATCTTTTTTAGCGATGATCGTTTCATCATCCATTTCTGCACTATCAACAGTTTTATCCATTTTAAACTGTATTTCACCTTTATCATTAATATAAGCTAATTTAGACTGCTTTGCATCATAAAGCAAATAACCCTTCTTATCAGCATCCAGTATTTTATACTGACCTGACAATTCAACCTTTAATCCCTTTTTATCAATTTGCGGATCCAGCGCTACATCAAAAATGCGCATAGAATCTGAATAACAAACCGTTACAAAAGTATTATATAAACCAACATAATTAATCTTTGATTTTGTATTAGTTACTGTCTGTCCTTTTCCATCTAAAACTGTATATTGTTTATCCTGTTCGATCACTGGCAGATCAAATAAGCTGATTTTTACATTTTTATCGGATTCATACAGTTTTTTTCCAGAACTGTCATAAATAATGTAATCATCTTCATCCTGGGCAACTATAATTTCATTGATTGCCTGTAATGAAACACCTTTTTTATAGGCAATTTTTTCTTTTCCTTCTCGATCGATATAACTGTCTTTTTTTCCTTCATGAACAACAAAGCCCTGATTGCTTACTGTTTCAAAAGACGAATAAATATAATCCGTTTTTACTTCTCCATCAACACATAAAGCATATTTTTTATCATTCTTTACAAAAAGGATCTCCTGATCCTGACTCTTTGTACATCCTGAAACCATCAGCATTATCATAAAGATAATCAAAATCTTTTTCATTTCTTTTCCTCCTCAGGTCCATATTATACCACATTCAACATTTTACAAAATATTTATTAAATTTTCGTGAACAAGACAAAAGACTCTATATCAGTTTTTACCTGTTACTTTAAAAAATACATAAAAAATCAAATGATCAGTTAATTGAAAAATCCGCTTATTGATGAATCTATCCATAAAATATTATAACATCACCTATTGGAAAATATATATGAATTAAAAGAAAAAGCTCATCACTGAGCTTAATCATTTTCTTTTTCCAGTACATAACTGATCATATCAACAATATCTTTTTCATTAGTGGCTCTTAACAGGAAAACCTGATTTCCCATAGCAGCTGCTAAAGCTGCAGGCACACTTTGATATGAAATCAGCTGTTCTTTAAATTTCATTTTGATTTGCTGGATATGTGCCTTATATTTTAAGCCATCTCTTCTACCTACATAACCAATACAGTATTGCTGATGAGGTTCTATGAAACACTTATCATAAATCAAAGAATCAGCGAATATATCATACACATTAGCGTTATATGCATAATTCATCATATCTGGCATATAAGCTCCAGGAGCACGCATATTGACTTCCAGGCCAACAATATCTCCTTTTTTACCTAAACCATCTTTATCTTTATCCAAACGGAAAAATTCAAAGTGAAAAAATCTGTTTTTGGCTTTAAATGCTTTAACAACTTTTTTTCCTATAGCTTCAATATCTGTTCCTTTAACCATTTGTCCATAAAAAGATGTATCGCACCCTTCATTGACATTATCCATAATTGAATTCATCATAACATGACTGGTACAGAATAAAACTTCACATTCACTGTTAGTAACACCATCAAAAGTCTCAACATGACCATTGATAAATTCTTCAGCGATAAAACTGATTTGCGGATCCCATTGCTGAAGAAATCTTTCCGTATCACCTTGATCCTTTAATTTATAGGTTGATGAAGCACCAACTCCATTGTCTGGTTTTACTACAATAGGATATCCTACTTTCTCAATAAAATCATATAATTCCTGATGATCGCTGAACACGACATAACGCGCTGTCGGTACACCTACCGATGCATAAACAGCTTTCATTTTTGATTTGTATTTCATGACTTCCAGTTCTTTCGGTCTAAAACCATGATAGATATTAAAATCTTCTCGCAGTTTTGCTTCCAGTTCCAGCCAGAATTCATTTTGTGATTCTATGTAATCAATACGTCCGTATTTACTGATAAAAAAAGCTACTGCACGATATACTTCACCATAATCCTGTAAATTATTTACTTTATAATACTCATTTAAATTATCCTTTGTTTCTTTCATTAATTCATCATAAGGAGCATCACCGATCCCCAAAACTGTAACTCCTCTATCTTTTAGTGATTTACAAAAATTCCAGTAATACAAAGGAAAATTTGGTGAGATAAATATTAAATTCATAAGCTCTTCCCCTCTTTTTATTAGGTAGTGTCAAAAATAGTTAGTTTATTTAATGCATAAATTAACTCAAAACCTCATTCTACCTTGGTTTTTTATATATATAGTTTAATTTCCCCTGGAAATTAATCTATAAACTTAACCATTTTATATACAAAAAAGGTAATAACCACTCTATAATGAAGTTACCACACCACAATAATAGGAGGTTATTACC
>JACJKV010000028.1 GCA_016901755.1 Thomasclavelia spiroformis
TGATTTCATAGACATATTCTCCTGCCTGAGTATATGTCTGATCTTTCAGGATGTCAATGCTTCCTTTATAGATCTTGTTTTCAGCTGTTATTTCAGGTTCTCCACCTTTATCATTTGTTACACTGGCTGTTTTTGCACCAGATATATCAAACGCAAATTGACGTGCAACAAGTGTTTTATCACTTTCTGCTGGAACTGTAAGCTGTTTTGTTCCATTAAGCGTCACAGCTGTGTCGTTATTAAACGTTGGTGTATAACTATTTGTGAATACAATATTTCCATCAGCTATTGCTGCATCATTTTTAAAGTATTCAGTTTCAAGTTTAAGTTGTCCGTTTCCGCCATCACTGACTTTTACTTCAACTTCATATTTATCCTTAGAATATGTTACACCTGCTATGGTACCTTCTTCTTCTGCAATCGTATAAGTATATGTCTTTCCTATATTACTTTGATCAAAATTAATATTTCCAAAGGCTGATTCTATCGCTTCTCCGTTTTTCTGTGGAGCAGCTTGATTATATTCTAATGTTACTGATTGTTTAGATGGCATTGGTGCTCCTTTTGAACCACTAATCGTAAATTTGAAACCGTCTCCATCTTTCCAGTCTCTTCCGCTTAACATTTTCTTAAACTGCAGTTTATCATTTCCTGAAAGAATTCCACTAGCAGTATAAGTATTTGTAAATACCATTCTTGTATTCTGATCATAACCCTCAGCTGATTGATCATTTGTTACATTAGCAACAACATTTTCGATTCCGTTTATCTGTTGACTTGATACAGTAACAACAACTGTCTTAACTGCTTCATCATAGGTCATATTAACTTCATCAGTACCATTAGATTCTGATGGTTTAATTTCTTTGAATGAATACGTATAAGTATGTCCTACATGATGAGAATCTAATTTTAATACTCCAAAATCAATATTCAACGCACTTGCACTACTGTTTTGCACAGTATCTCCAATTGTACGGATATTTGCAGGTAATGGTACATTTTCTGGTGTACCTGATGTAATTTCTTCATTATCATCAACTCTAACACTTTGAAGTTTAAATGAGAACTCTTTATCTTTAAGTGTTCTGCCACCTGCATTCAAAGTCTTTAATCCCTGTATTGATACTGTTGTAGCTTGGGCATTATAAGTATTAGTAAATGTTAAGCTATCATTATAAACAAATTGATCGTTTCCTTTTTTATATGTGACATTTGTTTCTAATTGTCCATTTCGATCATCATCTGTAACATTAATTTGAACAGTATATCTTGTTTCATCATCACTCATACCTGGAATTTGAGTATCATTTTCTGAAATAAAGAAAATATATGTTCCTTTAGCATTAAATGTGATATCACCAAATGATGCTTTATAATTAGCAGTATTAGCATTGATAGTCACCGTAGTATTCTCAGGCATTTCAATTTTACCTGCAGTTATAGCTGCCTGAGTATCTGTATCAGGAGTTAAATTAAATGTAAATGAATCGTTATCAAGCCAATCACGACCATCTATTGATTTACTTACTTGCAGATTATTTTGACCAATTAAAGTGACTGGATCAACGTCATAAGTATTTGTAAAGACAGCAGCACTTGTCATACCTGGATCAATCGTACCCTCATTATTTGCTGGAGTTGACTGATAATCTGGTTTAGAAGTTTCTGTGACTGTATAATGTGTTCCAGCTTTAATACTTGGAATTATGATAGTTTGTCCATCTTTCAAATTAACTTTGGCATCACCACTACTATCAAATGATAATTTATGCTCTGTTTCTCCAATTTTTCCAGTAATTTCCTGATTTTGATAACCATCTAAATGAATTGTAAATTCAAATTCATCATTAGTTGGTGCTCCTTCTCCTTGAACAGTTTTGGAAATTGATAATTGACCATAAACATCCTTTTCTATATAACCATTATTTCCCAAATAAACTGTAACATCTTCTTGTGCACCCCATTCAGGATAAATTGAATATTTAGCAGTTCCTGATATATTTTTATCTTTTCTGCTTTGGAATGCCTGAGCACGTGTTACTTTATGATTACCTGCTTTTACATATAATCCTTGACCATCACTGTCAATATAATTTTTAGGTGCCCCAGTTATAGCTATGGCCTCTGTTTGAGGTGTAGTTGATCCACTAGATTTATCATAGTAATTATTAGCATAATAATACGTTTTCGCCGGATCATAAGTTCCTGTTGCTCTAGTGGTTAAATTTTTATCTGTATATAATTCAGTATTGTCTACATAATAATAGAATGTATTTGATTGTGCTGGGGTAAAGTTTGCAGTCGTTTTTCCTTTATCTCCTATTTCAAATGCATTACTATAGAATTTTGTTTTACCATTTTGGGTATGGCTATCGACATAAGTCTTTAAACTTTGATCTGTAATATTTCCTGAAGATAACTGTTCTTCAACATTATCTTTTAAACCAACTGCATAGAAAATACGAATTGGATATGCTTCTTTAATGGTCATTTCAGTTTGACCACTACTGTTGGTTGAAATATCATAATAACGCAATGGTATCATTGTCGCTGGGATCTTAACTTCAACTGTATTAGTCTCTCTATCATATGTCATTTTAACATCTTTTAAATCCCCATCATGATAAACATCATTTCCTACAACTTTCCCCTCAAAAGAAATATTATTAATATTTCCTCGATTTTCATAAAGTGTATCAGCAAAAACAACACCCTTGACACTCTTTAATTCCATAAAGTCACCAAGCTGATCTGTAAAGGTAATATACCCACTACTAGCTGGGTGCGATGGATCTGTTTGAGTTGGCGATTCTGCATTTGCAGTATCCTCGGCAATTTCTTGAAAGATACTATTTAATTCATCAGCATCACTTGCTGCTTTATAATAATCAGATCCTTCTGCTCTAGTTCCCAAGTTTGTATAAGTCTCTGCATTTGGATAATTACTAGAAACACCATGCATATATTGATTAAATCGATCATCTAAATCACTTGGATCAGCATCTTGAAAAACACCAATAGAATAAATAGTAGCTCCAGAAGTCTTAATATCTCTAGCTTCTTGAATTGCACCATTGGCAACATTGCTTTCAAAACTGCTACCTGATGTTGGTTGTCCATCAGTGAAGAAAATAACAATCTTTTTTGCATTTGGTCTTGCTAATTCATTGTTTAAAACAGTTTTAACATGTTCCATTGCATAATCAGCTGATGTCGCTCCAGCAGCTGAAAAGTCTTGCACATAATTATTAATTCCAGAAATATCATCTGTTAAATGGGATACAATTTGAGTATTATTGTAACTATTCCATCCATCCCAATAAGTATCATTTCCTACGTCATTTGTTTTCTGTCCAGCAAATTTGACTAGACCTACATGATATAAATCAGTTTCTGCCTGAGTATTTTGCTGTTGAGCATAATTTAAAAAATTACTTACTGCCGTTTTTAGTGCATTTAGCTTCGAAGTAGTAGATTGTTGACGAGAATAAAACTGTACATGATTTGGATCATTATCATTTGCACTTGTTTTTGGATAATATCTGATTCCGTCACAATACCAGCCATTATAATAGTGATTAATCTCTTTATATTCATTATTTATATAAATATAATATGTTTGCCACGTACTTATTTGGTTCTGATAAACTTCTGTATAAGTATAAGACGTCAGATTTTCTCCCATACTACCTGAAACATCTAGTGCTAAAACAATATCCAAAGGCTGATTTGTTGAAACAGTTTGACTTGATGTTGACGAAAGTGCTGATAACGCAACCAGAAAAGATTCATCATTATTTTCATTTAATGAAACAGTTAATTTATTGTTGTTTAGCGTAATATCTTGTGATGATACACTTTTGTCAGTCCATATTCTTCCCACATGTTTACTACTTTCACCCATATCAGATTCCCATTGATAAAGTGTCGTATTATCGGCAAGAGCTTGCACATCTACAGGTGTAGTAGTAAATATTGTTCCAACAATCATAGCTAAAACAATAAATATCATAGCTGTAAGAAAAACAATACGTGACTTCTTTGACTTTATTGTTGTCGTTTTCCCTATTTTCATTTTTATCTCCTTTCCCTAAAATTTTCTTTTGTTTACTTCTATTTGTGTTTTTACGAATATCAATAAACTTATTTATCATATTTTTATAGCAATGAAAAAAATATGGAAAATAAAAAAATATCTGCGCTGATCATCACCATAAAACAGATACAATACATACAAAAACATCAAACTATTAATATTAATCATTAAATACTAAGAACTAGCTTTATAAACTCTAATGAACTTCTAAAAAACCTTACTTTATTTCCTTTGATCAACGTCATTTTCCCTTGCCAAGAATAATTCTGTCGTCTCATCATTTCGACATGAAATACATGATTGTATTTTTTCAATTCTTTTTTTGGAAAATTCAAATAATCTTTCATATCTTCTTTGCTATTAACATAATCTATCTCTATCTTGTTTATCTCCTGTCCTATATTCAATCTTCTAAATCGACCATCATATTTAGGCACATTACAATCTTCCATTATCTTGTCCATGATCAAAATCAGTTTTATTAATCCTTCAAATTGAATAAACCCTTTAACTTGTGGACAATATAGTACACCTTCAATGTCCCCCTCTTTACAATAAGTCATTGATATTGTAAAAAACATAATACGATTATAAGATCCCGGATCCATTATCACTCCTCCATTTTTTGGCATTCATATGTTTTGCTAAAAAAAGTAGATATTTTTGCTCACTTTAAATGCGTGATATTTTATAAAAAAAATATAAAATACCACAGGTTTACAGTGTTGTATTGTTATTTTTAATATACAATAGGAGCTTAAAAATGTCTACTTTATTATTCAAATTACGAATTTTATGAATTTTGTGACTTGTTGTGTGACCATTTTAAAAATGTTCCCTGTGAAATCCCAAGTATTTTTGATGCTTCCCGCGATGATATTTCTTTATTTATCCAACGATAATAGATGTTTTCAAACTGTACTGGGACTTCTATTTTAGGTCTGCCAAACTTTACTCCTCTATATTTAGCTGCTTTTATTCCTTCCTGTTGTCTTTTTTTTATATTCTCTCTTTCTATTTGCGCGACATACGATAATATATTCAAAACCAAATCAGAAATAAAATTTCCAGTTAAATCAGTATCTTCTTTTTTGCTTGTATCCAACAATGGCATATCCAAAACCAAAATATCTGCTTTTACTTTTTTTGTAATATGTTGCCATTGTTTCTGAATTTCATCATAATTGCGCCCTAGTCTGTCAATCGACAATACGACAAGCAAATCACCTGCTTTTAATTTTTTTAATAGTCTTCGATAAGCGGGGCGTAAAAATTCCTTTCCACTAATTTTATCAACAAAAATATATTTTTCTTCTATATTCAATTCTTTTAGAGCCATAATCTGTCTATCTTCATGTTGCTCCTTGGTTGATACTCTTACATATCCGTATTTCATGTTGTCCTCCACTGTTAATAAAAGTACAAAAAAATGGGAATTTCTCCCATTTTTATTATATTCTATTATTTTACCTTACTAGATTCAATAATTTTTTTAGCAATTAAATCAGGGGCTATTTCATAACCTGTAAAAGTATAATCATAGAATCCTTGACCTTGTGTCATTGAACGCAGATCAATAGCGTATTCCATAATTTCCATCTGTGGAACATAACATTCGATCTTCATCAGATTATCTTCCAGACTGTCACTTTCTAAAACACGTCCTCGTTTTTTATTGATATGAGACATGATATCGCCTAAATACTGATCATCAATGTAAACATTTAAAGTCACATATGGTTCCAGAATACATGGTTGAGCTTTACTCATTGCATCTTTAAAACACATAGATGTTGCCGTTTTAAAAGCCTGTTCACTTGAATCTACACTATGATAAGATCCATCAAGCAAAGTAGCTTCAATACCTAAAACTGGATAACCAGCCAGAACACCATGCTGTACACTTTCAGCTAATCCTTTTTCTACAGCTGGGAAGTAAGCTTTTGGTACTGCACCACCAAATACTTTTTCTTTAAATACATAAGAAGTTTCATAGTCACGAGTAGGTTTAAATTCAATTTCAACTTCTCCATATTGACCATGTCCACCTGTCTGTTTTTTAAATTTAGTACGTTGAATATAAGCTTTCTGAATTGTTTCACGATAACAGATAATGATATCTTCCAGTAAAACATCAATTTTAAATCTGGATTTTAGTTTTGCAACTACGCTATCCAAATGAATATCACCAATACCATAAATACATTGCTGTTTAGTTTCAGCATTCGTGATAAAGTTCAGTGTTTTATCTTCATCTAACAGTTTATTAAGGGCACTGGCAATCTTTTCTTCATTGCTTTTACCTACTGGTTTGATACCTTTTCCATAATATGGTTTGGAAAATCTGATTTCAGGATATCTAACGCGATAATCTAAAGTACAAAGCGTATCATTAGTTTCAGAATGACTTAATTTTGTCATACATCCAATGTCACCAGCACATAATTCATCAACTTCAATCAGATCTTTACCTCTTTTAATATACAGTTTCTGAATTTTTTCAACTTCATTTTTATTAACATTTAATAAAGTCATACCTGTATGAATTGATCCGGTACATACCTTAAAGATTGATTCTCTACCAACAAATGGATTGGCAATTGTTTTAAAAATAAATAATGAAGGTGGCAGACTTTCATCAAATCCAATCAGATCTTCTTCCTTTGTATCAATGTTTTCAACAACAATCGAATTACACATATCTCCTGCTGCTGAAAAGAAAGCAACGATTGAATTCAATAGAATCTGAATTCCAATATTGCTTGTTCCACATAAAACTGGTATCAGTGTCTGATTCGTAACACCTTGTCTTAAAGCCCAGGAAATTTCTTCTTTCGTAAATGGTTCTTCATTCAAGAATTTTTCCAGCAGTTCATCATTAGTATTAGCAACTGCTTCATCGATCATTTCTTTAACTTCTAAAACTTCATCCATCATTTCATCAGGAATTGGAGCAGGTTCCGTATATTCTCCTTTAAAAATACGTCCTTCCATTTTAGCAACATTAACATAACCAATCATTTTATTATTATGCATCATTGGTACCTGAATTGGTGCGATGACTTTACCATAAGTCTGTTTTAACTGTTCCAGTTTCTGTTTATAGTCAGCATCTGGATTGTCTAAGCCATTGATATAAATGATCTTAGCCTTATCTTTGGCACGATACATCGCCTGTTTAGTTCCTATACTGATATTTTTGTAAGATGGTACCACAATGACCGCTGATTCACAGGCATGCAGGGCTGCTTCTACTTCTCCCACAAAATCAAAATTACCTGGTGTGTCTAATAAATTGACCTTACAGTTATCCCATTCCAATGGAATAATTGACATGTTAACTGAAGCCTGGCGTTTGATTTCCTCATCATCATAATCACTGATCGTGTTTCCATTTTGAATTGAGCCGATTTTATCTATTATTCCGGCTCTTTTGGCCATAGCCTCAATAACACTCGTTTTTCCCGAACCAGAATGTCCTAAAACAGCAACATTTCCCAGTTCGTTTGCATGATATACTCTCATCAATATATCCCCCTTTCAATGCTTTGATAATAACATTATACAATAGGTTTAATATTTATGAAAGCGGTACCATTATTTTCTTTACTGAATCTTTGTTAAAACATTTTTTATTTCATCCTGGCTGGCTAAAATACGTCCTTGAACCATATCTGGCTTGCCACCACCTTTGATTTCAAAACATTGACTCAGTTTGTTAAGATAAACACGGGCATCTTCTGGTGAAGCAATCATGAAACGATAACCCTTTTCTTCTTCAACAAAAACTGCCGCCATTTTTTGACTGTACTTCAATAACTGATTGACATAATATTGCTGCAAAGAGCGATCCAGTTCTTCAGTAAATACTAACTGACAGTGCTGTAAAGTTAAATTCTGACATTTCTGATCAATGATATGATGTTTTAATGCTGTCAGCTGCTGTTTTAAATGCTGATTTTCCATCAGTAGACGATCGACATATTCATCGATGCGATAGACTGGAGCCGAAAGCGCCTGTGAAATATTTTCACTTTTTTCATGTTTGATCATATAATCATTTACTGCCCGTTGACCACATAGAAAATAGATTCTGATTCCTTTTTTATACCTGATAGCTTTAATAATTTTAATAACACCTACTTCGATCGTTGATCTTACATGTGGGGCACAGCAGGCACATAAATCAACATCTTCGATTTCAACCAGACGGATCTCTTCGGTAATTTCCTTTTTACAGCGATAATCAAGATGTTCAATACTTTGCGGGTAATAGCACTCTATCTTTTTATTCTGTAAAATAATATCATTAGCTTTTTTTTCCAGGGCATTTAACTGATCATCGTTTAAAAAGCCATCATAATCCGTCGTAATTTCATGATCACCAAGATGAAAACCAACATTATGATAACCATAGTCACGATATACCACTCCAGATAAGATATGTTCACCACTATGATTCTGCATCATGGAATAACGATACAAAAAGTCTATCTTACCAGTAATTTTCCCTTCTACTGCAGCTATTAGATAATGATGGATAATCCCATCTATGAGCTGTACATCTTTTACTTCGATCCCATTGATCGTTCCATGATCACAGTTTTGTCCTCCTTCTTCTGGAAAAAACAAAGTCTGATCTAAAACAACATCAAATCCCAAAGGATGCTGCTGACAGGAAATCACAGTTGCCTGAAATTCACTTTCATAGGGATATGTATCATATAATTTAATTGTCATTGACATTCCACTCCTTTTTTCATTATTGATATCATATCATAAAAAAAATATTTAATCTTAATAAAGATCAAATATTAAATAGATTGTGAAATATTCAATAATATTCCTATTTCAGTCAAAGTCACCATCAGCGAAGTCCCACCATATGACATTAAAGGTAATGTAACTCCCGTCACAGGGAAAAGGCCGACAACAACCCCCAAATTTATAAAAGTCTGGATCCCTATTACTGAAACAATGCCAATAAGCATAAAACTGCCAAAAAGATCATGACACTTTTTTGACAGATGAAAACAGTGCAGAAATAAAGCCGCATACAGCAAAATCAAAACTACACCACCAATAAAACCAAATTCTTCCAGATATATCGCAAAAATAAAATCAGTCTGTGGTTCTGGCAAATAAAAATGTTTCTGTATACTTTGATCAAAGCCAACTCCCAGTAATCCACCTGGAGCAATCGCATACAAAGACTGAATCATCTGAAAACCAGAACCTAAAGGATCCTGAAAAGGATCGAGAAAAGCCATGATTCTTTTCATACGATAACTGGCAGTTAAAATCATCCCTACAATACCACAAATACCAATTCCACCCAAAAACAGAAAATAGCGAAACGGGAAAGGAGTTACCATGATCATCACCACAATACTGCAGCACATAACGACCCCACTGCCAAAATCTGGCTGTATCATGATCAAAATAAATCCAGTCAAGGTAACCAGCAGCGGTTTAAAAGCATAACGTATTTTTTTCATCTGATGATAATGTCTGGCAATGTAGTCACTAACATATATGATCAGAGCAATTTTAAAAATTTCTGAAGGCTGGAGGGCAAACAGACCTAAATTAAACCAGCTTCTTGAACCGCCTCTTACTACACCAATTCCCGGTATCAGTACCAGAATCATTAATATTAAAGCAAAAATCAGTATCCCGATACTGTGTTTTTGATATATATGATAATCAATTCTGGCAAATACCCACATACAGATTAGACCTAATATGACAAAGATAACCTGTCTTTTAATAAAATATAAACTGTCATCAAACTTATAGGCTGCCCAAATATGAGAAGCACTATAAACCATGATCAGTCCTATGATCATGATCGTAAAGACTGTCAAAACTATTTTTTTGTCCTTCACCTAGACCACCTTTTTCAATATATTCATGAGCTGCAAAAAAATGTCTAAAGCTTATATGAAAAATATATAACAACATAATAAAAATATTTTTTAAAATTGAAATTTATGATATATAATATGATATATAATTAGATTAGCGGAGGTGTTTTATGAAAATGAAATTACTATTAGTTGAAGATGCAACTATATATCTGATTCTTTTTCAGCAGTATTTTGAAAAAGATTTTGAAATCATATCTGCAAAAACCATATCTGACGCTGCTAATATCGTACAGGACAACGATTACCAGTTTGATGTTATATTATTAGATCTGATGACCAGAGGTGCCTTTGGCCTGATCAGACAGATCAAAAAAATCAAACGACTTTCCCATGTCCCTATTATTGTAATCACTGCAAGTGATGATCCTAAAGATAAAATACAGGCCTTTGATTTTGGTGCCTATGATTATATAACAAAACCTATTATTGAAGAAGATGCATTAAAACGTATTAAAGATGCTGCTCTCTATTTCCAGCGTATTAGAGAACTAGACAGCCAAAGGGATTTACTGATGAACAGTCAGAATATAGATTCTCTGACACAAATCTATAATCTCGATACTGCCAAATGGCTGGTCAATGAAAAAATTGCCGAAAATCCTGAAGCTATGAAAATGCTGTTTTTATTTAAAATCGATGGACTTGACGATGTTTATCTGGAAGAAGGTAACGCTCGTGGTGACAGTTTGATCAAAGAAATAGCTACATTTATATCTACTCATTTTTCAAATTTTGATATCATTGGCAGAATCTCACATGATATAATCATTGTTTTCGTCTTGAATCAGCGCAGTCTTGAAGAAGCTCTGGCAAAAAGAGATGAACTGTTAAGACTTTTCCAGCAAAAACAAATGGTCAATATTCCTGAAGAAGTTTCACTGGCTATTGGCGTAGCAGTCAGCATGGAAAATACTACCTATGAAAAGCTTTATGAAAAAGCTTATGATTATCTTTATATTGAAACAAAGGAATAATTTTTTATTCCCTGTTTTTTTATAAAATCAAGGAGATACATTATGATCATTACAGAAAAAATTGGAAAAACACATTTTTCAGCCAGTGAAAAGATAATTATCGATCACATCACCAGCTTAGGAAAACAGATTGAAAATATTTCTGCCAGTCAGATTGCTAAAGAGACCTATACCAGTGCTCCCTTAGTTGTCAGGGTAGCAAAAAAATTAGGATACCAGGGCTGGAATGATTTTAAAAATGCCTATGTCAAAGAACTGAACTATCTGCTGGAAGAAACCGATGTCGATGCCAGCATTCCTTTTATCATTCATGATGATATGACAACGATCATGACAAATATAGCTAAATTGGAAACAGAAACTATTTCTGATACCCAAAAACTGATTGACCATGATCAGTTAGCGCAAGTATTTTCTATTTTACGAAAATGTCCAATCATTGATGTATATGGCATTTCCGATCATATGATCCTGGCAAAACTGTTTCAGAATCAGATGAGCTTTATTAAAAAACAGGTCAACATCTGTGAAGTCACTGGCAATGAAAAAATCATGGCTTATAACGCTACAGAAAAACATTGTGCCATCATTATTTCTTATTCGGGACAGACCCGTTATTTACAGGAAATAGCCAGTATTTACAAGTGCCGTCATATTCCTTTGATTGCAATCACCTGTATCGGTGAAAATGATATCAATCGACTTGCCGATGCAACATTGTTTTTATCTTCGAAAGAAATGCTGAATATTAAAATTGGTGATTTTTCTTCTGCAACTTCTCTCAAATACCTGTTAGATTTAATTTACGCTGGTGTCTTTTCATTAAACTATAAAGAAAATCTGGAACAGAAAATCATCATTGCTTCGCTGGCTGATGATCGCTACAGTGACTACGAATATATCAATGAAGAAAACACATTAACCAAAAATACATAAAAAAATTCCCGTTTCAATAATTTCTCATGAAACGGGAATTTTTATTTTATTTATTCATTGACTGCTGTTTTAATTCATTAACATATGTCATTTGGGCATTCATATTTTCATTTAATTTTTTTCTCATTTCATCAATTGTATCATGATGAATTTCATTCTGTTCTTTAACTGCACCAAAGATATATTCATAAACTTTTTTAGCATCGTGTTCTAAAACACTTTTCATCATATTTAATTCCTGTAAACGTTGTTGCTGTTTAGCGATATCAGTATGAATCATATCTAACATTTCGTTGTAAGATAATTCTTTTTTTAATCCTTCTTGATGATTTATTTCATAAGCATCTTTAAAATACTTCTTTAATGATAATTTAGCCTGTTCATTGATTTGTTCTAGTTTCATTTTCTTGTCCTCCTTCAAATCACATCTGCATCATAATCCTATTTTTTTCTTTTGCAAAGCCTTTATGGGCACATTTAAAGACCATTAACAAATCTTTAAGTCATTTCACTGTTATTTTGTTAAAGACATTAACAAAAAATGCCTGGTATTAACCAAGCATTTCATGAACATATTGTTTAAACATCGTTCCTCTTTGTTCATATCCAGAAAATTCATCAAAAGAGCTGGTAGAAGGTGACAGTAAAATGATATCTCCTTCCTGAGCTATGGCTAATGCCTTTGCTACAGCATCTTTAAGATGAGCCACTTCATAACTGTCAGCATGATGCATATCTTCTTTAAAACGATGACCAGCAGCTCCAAAAGTAATCAAATGCGAAATATGATCATTATATTCGGACATTTCAGCAAGATCTAATCCCTTATCAAAACCACCCATCAGCAAAATAACTGGCTGATCAAAAGCCTTTAAGGCAATGATACTGGCATCCGTATTGGTAGCTTTTGAATCGTTGTATACTTTGATTCCCTGATATTCACATACAAATTCAATACGATGTTCAACACCATAAAAACCAGCTACGACCTTTTTAATGATCTGAGTGCTGACACCAGCCAGTTTACAGATAGCAGTTGCCAGCATTACGTTTTGTACATTATGACGGCCAACAATTCTGATATCATCCAGCGGCATAATTTCTTCATCACCAAAGAAAATCGATCTGTTTTTGATCATACATTGCGCTATCTGAGTTAAAGACTGACTCACGCGATGACAAGGTACAGGATAACGCTGTAAATATTCTTTTAATGTTTCATCATCAATGTTTTCAACAAAATAGTCATTGTCTTGACAATTTTCATAAATACGCATTTTAGAAGCATAATATTCATCTAATGAAGCCATGTAATCTAAATGATCTGGCGTCAGATTAATAACGGTTGATATTTCAGGTCTGAACTGATCAATATCCAACAGCTGAAAATTCGACATTTCGATCACGATATAATGATCACTTTCTTCTAAAAGATTGTTTTCTAATACAACATCACATAACGGTTTACCGATATTTCCAGCAAAATGAACATGCGAATACTGTGCCTTGAGAATTTCATAAATCAATGTTACTGTTGTTGTTTTACCATTAGTTCCAGTAACCGCGATATAATGCTGTTTCTTGGCACACTGATATGCCAGTTCAATCTCTGTATAAACCGGTATGCCACGTTCTTTTAAACGTAATATAAAAGGTTTATGATAATTGATTCCCGGATTTTTAATAACAAAATCAAAATCTCTTTCAAACAGCTCATCAGGATGTCCACCTGCCACAATTTCAATACCTGCATCAAGATATTCCTGATAACCCTCAATTTTTTCTAATTCTTTTCCTTCATTGATCGTAATTGTAGCATTTAATTTCTGCAGCAGCTTAACTGCTGCTTTACCACTGCGGGCAAGCCCAATTACCAGTACTTTTTTTCCAGTCAGCATATTACATAACTCCTATAACAATGGCAACAATACCACAAATAAATCCAATGAACCAGAATGAAATAGTAACCTGCTGTTCACTCCATCCCAGCATTTCAAAATGATGATGGATCGGTGCCATCTTAAAAACTCTTTTCCCACGTGTCTTGAAAGATACAACCTGAATAATAACAGATAATGTTTCCATCAGGAAAACACCACCTACAAGAATCAGCAGTAATTCCTGTTTAGTCAGTATTGCCAAAATAGCAAGAAAGCCGCCTAATCCTAAAGAACCAACATCACCCATAAAAATACGGGCAGGATGATAGTTGAAATACATAAATCCAAGTAATGCCCCGATCATCGCTGTAGCGTAAGAAGCCACTGCATAATTTTTGATCATGATGGCAAAAATAACATATGGTGCTATCGCAACCATCGAAAGTCCTGTTGCCAGTCCATCTAAACCATCTGACAGATTGACCCCGTTGCTTTCTCCAGTAAACATGATAAATACCAAAACAGCATATAGCCATCCCAGATCAACCTGTGTCTTGATCAAAGGAATTTCAATGACGGTCGTAAATTCTGGAATATAATTCATCAAAAAGAAATAACAGATGACTGCCAGAACTGCCTGCATCAGAAATTTCTGCCAGGCCTTGAGCCCTTCATTATGATGTTTTAAAACAATTAAAGCATCATCAATCAGTCCAATCAGACTATACCCCACCAAAACAATCGTAATTAAGATAATATGTGGATCAAAAGCTGAAGATATATTAGCGATTACCGCTCCTATAACCGTCGCAAGTACAAACACAACGCCTCCCATCGTTGGCGTTCCACCTTTTTTCTTATGTGATTCTAATCCTTCTTCTCGTTCTACCTGACCAAATTTCATTTTATGTAGAAATGGGATGACCCTAGGCATTGCAGCCAGTACAATGATCAGTCCCGCAACAAATGCTAATATCAGCTTAATAAAGTTTTCCATGACTATTCCCCTTTATCTTTTATCTCCTTTACACTATAACATAAATTATTTTTATCTTCAAATACTATCCCGCACCCAGGTATTACAAAAAAAGAGCTTTTTTCAGCTCTTTTCGTTATATAACATGACCTAAATGCAGATCATATATTTTGTCTTTTAGAGAAGCAATCGCATATTCTTCATCTTTCCCTTCAGCTATAATAGTTACACGCGCCTTACAGGGAATTCCTAAAGATAACAGTCCCATCATGGACTTCATGTTAATATCCTTATCACCATAAAGCAGATGAACATAACAGTCAAATATTTTCATCAGTTCCACTAGTTTCGTCACTGGTTTTGCGTATAATCCTACTGGATCAGTAATACATACTTCTATTTTTTTTGCCATATGATCTCCTTCTTTCTGTTTATCATTATAGCATGTGAAATGAATTATCTTTTTTCAATGATGACCACATAAGGGGCATTGGTTTTATTCATCATTTCAAACTTCGCTACATTGAATATCATATGATCCAACCCTAGAAAATATTCCTCTAAATAGTGACTTTCTCGTCCCTCATCATGTCCCGTATAGACAACAATATACAGGCATCCCTTTCTGTTAAGACTCATCAAAGCTTTCTGGATCGTCTTTAAAGTCACCTGATACTCTGTGACCACCGTTTTATCACCACCAGGCAAATAACCCAAATTAAAGATTCCGACATCAAAATGTTCAACATCTTCATCAAAAAACTCATGACTTTTCAGATAAAGCGAAACATTATTTGTACCAGCCATCAGTTTCTGGGTATTTTTTAAAGCCTGGTCCTGAATATCATAACTGTAAACATGCTGGCAATACTGACTTAAAAATAAAGTATCATGACCATTGCCCATCGTAAAATCAATACCATGGTCATATTTTCTTTTTTTTATGCGCTCATGCACAAAGCTAATCATATTTTCCATCAGTTATATTTCCTTTCTTTTTCTTCATTACAGCAATGCCAATGATATCTGCTAACAGCCAGCCAATGGGAATAGAAGCCCAAATGATCACCGTTCCATAAACTGGTGCCAATGCATAAGATAAAATGACACGTGTTCCGAGCGATACAACAGTTAAGACAACAGACATTCCTGGCTGACCAATACCACGATAATATCCATAAAGCAAAAAGAGCCAGCCTATCCCCAGATAAAACGTTCCTTCAATTCGCAGATATTGTACCCCCTGACGAATGATTTCCATTTCATGACTGTCAATAAATATTTTCATCAGACCCGCCGCATTCATAAATATCAGCAGCGAAATAATCACACAGAAAATTCCTGAAAGCCAGAATCCCTGACGAATTCCTTCCTGAATACGTTGATATTTTCCTGCTCCTTTATTTTGAGCAATAAAAGTAGAAAAAGCATTACCAAAATCCTGAACTGGCATATAGGCAAAAGCATCAATTTTGACCGCTACCGTAAAAGCCGACATCGTTACTACACCAAAACTGTTTACCAGTCCCTGAATCATCAGGATTCCAAAGTTCATGATAGACTGCTGCAGACAGGTCAACAGTGAAAATGACTGAATCTTACAAAAAATATTTTTATCAAAATGACAATGCTTTTTTTGTGGCAGAATGTCTTTTTGTTTTTTTACCACATATAGAGATAACCCAACAGCTGACAGTCCTTGCGCAATGACCGTAGCTAAGGCAGCTCCCTGAATTCCTAAATGCAGATTAGCAATAAAAACAATATCTAAAACTATATTTACTACCGCTGATACTGCCAAAAAATATAAAGGTGTTTTAGAATTACCTAAGGCTCTTAACAATGATGAAAAATAATTAAAAATAAAAGTAAAAACAATTCCTGAAAAAACAATGATCAGATAAGCATGAGTCTGCTGATAAACATCCTGGGGAATATTCAGAAAATGTAAAATGGGATCAATAGCCAAGACACAGATCATTTCAATCAATATCGATAAAATACCAATCGAAACAAACGAAACAAAAAATGATATTTTCAGATAATCATGATCCTGAGCACCATAAAGCATAGAAAATAAAACACCACTTCCCATACATAAGCCTAAAATAATCGATGTTAAAAAAGTCATCAGTGTAAAGGATGATCCCACCGCTGCCAAAGCCTGACTGCCCAGATACTTGCCAACGATCAGTGTATCCATAATATTATAAAGCTGCTGCAGTAAATTTCCCAGAATCAGAGGAATTGAAAAATAAATCAGAGATTTACTGACATTGCCCTGTATTAAATCTTTATCCATAATATTAATTCCTTTCAAAACAAAAAATGACTATCTCAGTCATCTATTTTTTCAAGAATTATCATATGCTTATTCAAACAAAAAAACAAGTTATCTTAGTCAAATACTAAGATAACCTGTTCAATTAAATATCTAAAGTGTAAGCAATAGCCAGTTTAGCTGTATCTTCAATAGCTGAAATATGGCAACGTTCTTTACCATGTGAATTTAAACATGCCATTCCAAAAGCAGCCGTATAAACATTATGTCCAGCACGAATAGCCGCATTAGCATCAGTACCATAGTGGTAGAAAACATCTAGACAATAATTAACATTTGCTTTTTTAGCTAAAGCAATAATTTTATTAGTTAATCCACGATCATATGGTGAAAAAGCATCTTTTGTACAAATGCTGACATTTCTTTCATTAGCGTGACAGTCAGGACCAATTAATCCAATATCGATTGCTACATATTCGCTGACTTCAGGTGGTACATAAGAACCTCCATGACCAATTTCTTCATATAATGGGAAAGCCAGTAATGTACGATATTTAGGTTTAAGATTATTTTTCTTAAAATAATCCAGCATTGCAAATAAAGCAGCTGCTGCAGCTTTATCATCAATATAACGAGAAACCACATATCCTGATTCTGTATATTCGAAATGAGGATCGACATCGATGACATCTCCATGATCAATACCTAAAGCCATGACATCTTCTTTAGATTTGACATCAGCATGTAAAATAACACGCATTCCATTTTCATCACGTGGTAAAGTTCTGGCATCATCAAAAACATGAACTGAGTGAGATTTACAGATAACCATTCCACGATAATGACGCCCATCTCTAGTAATAACAGTTACACCTTCACCTTCTAAGCTTGAGTAATTGACACCACCCAACTGTCTTACTTCTAATTGACCATCATCTGTTATATGTCTGACAATAAGACCAATAGTATCTACATGGGCTCCCATGCAAACTGTTTTTGAATTATCTTCTCCATCTAAAGTAATATAAGCTGTTCTTTTACGGTCATAAGTCACTTCATAACCATATTCTTTTGCTTTTTTTTCTAAAAGTGGATGAATTTCTTCATAATAGCTGACTGGACTAGGAACTTCAACCAATTCTTTAAATGTATTTATCAGAAGTTCTCTATCTACTTTAATTTCCATATTTATTCCCCCTGTTTTTTACACAAATGACATGCCACAAAATGTCCTGGTTCAATTTCTTTTAACTCAGGGCGTTCATTTCTACACTGTTCAGTGGCATGAGGACAACGAGTAGAAAATCTGCATCCTTTTGGTGGATTAGCCGGACTTGGCACATCTCCACTTAAGACTTCTTTATCTTCAATTCTTTCCTTAGAAATACGCGGAATAGCTGAAAATAGAGCGTTAGTATACGGATGCATTGGATTGGCATATAATGTTTTGGTATCTGCCATTTCCATCATATTTCCTAAATACATAACTGCGACACGATCAGCAATATGTTTGACTACACTTAAATCATGTGAAATAAAAATATAGGCCATACCTAAATCTTTTTGCAGCTGTTTAAGCAGGTTAATAATTTTAGCCTGAATAGAAACATCTAAGGCTGAAACCGGTTCGTCACAAATAATCAGTTTAGGCTGTAAAGCAATCGCTCTGGCAATCCCGATACGCTGTCTTTGACCTCCTGAAAATTCATGAGGATAACGTGACATATAGTCTAAATTCAAACCAACCTGATTCATAACTTCTACAATACGAGCATCACGTTCCGCTTTTGTTTTATAAACCTTAGCAATATCGATTGGTTCAGCAATAATATCTTTAACTGTCATACGAGGATTCAATGAAGCATATGGATCCTGAAAAATCAGTTTAATTTTTTCTCTGGCTTTTTTCAGATCATTTCCTTTTAAAGCTCCAAAATCCTGACCGTCTAATTCAATTTTTCCCGATGTTGGTTCAATTAGACGAATAACACTACGTCCCATTGTTGATTTACCACATCCAGATTCACCAACAACACCGAATGTTTCTCCAACTTTAACTTCAAAGCTGATATCATCAACCGCTTTGACATATCCTTTATTTTTTCCTAAAGAAGATGATTTGATTGGATAATATTTTTTTAGGTGTTCAACTTTTAATAAAACATCATTATTGTTTTCCATCATTATTCACCCTCCTTTTCCCATTTTTCGTCATATTTCCAGCAACGAACCAAATGTCCATTACCACAGTCTTTCATTCCTGGACATTGATGACGACAAATATCTTTAGCGTATTTACAGCGTGGACTAAAGAAACATCCTTCCGGTAGTTCATATAACATTGGTACTGAACCAGGAATAACTTCTAATTCCTTATCTTCATCTTCTTCATCGATATCAGGAATCGAATTCATTAAACCAACAGTATAAGGATGTAATGGATTTTTAAATAAATCCTCAACTCCTGTATATTCAACGATCTTACCAGCATACATAACAATAACATTATCTGCCATTTCTGAAATAACTCCCATATCATGTGTGATCAGTAAAACCGAAGAGTTCATTTTGTATTTTAACTGATTGATCAGCTTTAAGATCTGAGCCTGAATCGTCACGTCTAATGCCGTAGTTGGTTCGTCACAAATCAGTAATGAAGGCTTACAAGACAACGCCATTGCAATCATGATACGCTGACGCATCCCCCCTGAAAGCTGATGTGGACATGAAGCAAAAACTTTTTCTGGCATTGGAATACCAACTAATTTGATCATTTCCAAAGCACGATTTTTGGCTTCCTCTTTGCTGACATCTTCATGAGTCAAAATCGCTTCCATGATCTGTTTACCTACCGTAATGACTGGATTTAAAGAAGTCATTGGTTCCTGAAAAATCATAGAAATTTCTTTACCACGAATTTTTCTCATTTCTTCAGCAGATTTTTTTAACAGATCGTCACCTTTATATATAATTTCTCCTGAAGTAATTTTTCCTGGAGGAGAAGGTATCAGCTGCATCAAAGACAACGCCGTCATACTTTTACCACAGCCTGATTCACCAACTACCCCTAATGTTTCCTGAGGATGTATCGAAAAACTCACTTCCTGGACAGCAGGTAAAGCTCCTTGATCCGTAAAGAAAGTAATTCCTAAATCCTTTACATCTAAAATTTTCTCATTTTTATTTGTATCCATTGACTTACCTCCTTATTAAGATCTCAACTTAGGATCTAAAGCATCTCTAAGTCCATCTCCCAGCATATTAAATGCCAGTACGGTAATAATGATTGCCAATCCAGGAATCACACTAAAATAAGTAGCACTACGAATATATGGCTGACTAGAAGCGATCATAGCTCCCCAGCTGGCCATTGGTGGTCGTACACCTAAACCTAAGAAACTTAATGAAGCTTCCGTCATAATGGCACTAGGAATACCTAAAGTTACAGTAACGATCAAAGTTGATAAACAGTTAGGTAATAAATGTTTCATAATAATTCTAAAACTGCTGCCTCCACTGACTCTGCAGGCTTCGATATATTCCATTTTCTTTAGACGCATAACATCGCCACGAATCAGACGTGCTGTTGATGCCCATGCCAAAAGACCTAAAGCAATATAAAGATTGATCAGACCAGTTCCTAAAACAAACATAACGGCAATGGCAAAAAGTAAAAATGGGAATGATGAAAATACCTGAATAACAAATGAAATAATGGCATCTACTTTACCACCAAAATAACCGGCACATACACCCATTGTATAACCAATGACAGTCGCAATGATCTGTGAAATAATACCAACACTTAAAGAAATTCTGCAACCATAAATAACACGTGAGAAAATATCTCTTCCTAAATCATCCGTTCCAAACCAGTATTTGGCACATGGTGGTGTCAGTTTATCAGTTAACACCTGTGCATCTGGATCATAAGGAGTAATATAAGGAGCAAAAATAGCAATCAGTATCAATAAAATAACAATTACCAGACAAACCATGGCTACCTTGTTCTTTTTTAAGATATCCCAACTGATTCGCCAATAACTGCGATATTCTTTCTTTTTGTTTTTCTTCATCTATTCTGACTCCTTTCCCAGTCTAATTCTTGGATCAACAACAGCATATAACAGATCCACAACTAAATACATAATAACGCAAATAATCGCAATATACATGACTCCACCTTGTACGATTGGCAAATCACGTACATTAATACTATCTACTAACATTTTTCCAATTCCTGGAATTGAGAAAACTGACTCAACAAGAACTGACCCAGTCAGAATATTTCCTAAATCCGTTCCTGAAATAGTAATAATAGGTACCAATGCATTACGTAATGCATGTTTAATAATAACTGTCCAGTATTTAAGCCCTTTAGCTTGTGCTGTACGAATATAATCCTGTGACAATACTTCCAGCATGCTGGTTCTGGTAATTCTGGCAATACTTGCAGCATAACGTGTTCCCAGAGATATACCTGGCAAAATAAACGCAGCTAATGAATCAATTCCTGAAAGTGGCAACAGACCGAGTTTCAGACAGATAAAAATCTGTAAAATAATGGCCATCCAGAATGCAGGAGCTGAAATTCCTACAACCGCAATGGTCATTAATGCTGAATCAATCCATTTTCCACGATTAACAGCAGCAACAACCCCTACTACAACCCCTAAAACAACGGCCAAAATATAAGCAATTCCTGCCAGTTTAGCAGTAACCGCAAATGAACGCATCAATATATCAATAACAGGACGATTTTGGAAATATGAAACCCCAAAATCACCATGTAACATGTTTGTCAGCCAGTTAATATACTGTGTTAAAATTGGCTGATCCAATCCCATTTCATGAGTAACACGCTGAATCGTAGCCTGATCCGCAAATTCCCCTAACATGATTTCTACCGGATTACCAGGTACTATATTTAACACAAAGAAAGTAATGAGCGAGATCGTAAAAATAACACCTATGGCCTGTAACACACGCTTTAATAAATACTTTTTCATAACTCTCCCCTTTCTATAATCAAAGATATGGAATGCCTAAGCATTCCATATATCTTTCCTATTTTATTTTTTTGATAAATCAATATCGATATTGTATAAATGATAAATTAAGTTTCCTAATTTAGCATTTTTTACATATGGTTTAGCAACAAATTGCAGTTTTCCATAATACAGAGGAATAGTTCCATAATCTTCACGTGATAAGATGTAATCTGCTTTCTTATATAATTCAACACGTTTTTCATCATTATCTGTTGTCTGTCTTGCTTCAGTGACTAACTGATCGAATTCAGGATTGTTATAGAATACTCCTTTTCCTACAGCGTTTTCTGAATAATAGTAAGTATACATCTGGTTGTCAGCATCAGCATATAATGGGAACCATCCAATCATAGTTGCCTGTAAGTTACCTTTGCTTCTTGCTTCTGACCAAACTCCACTATCTAATACTTCAACGTTCATTGTAATTCCTGCTTTAGCTAAATATCCTTGTAAAGCAGTAGTGATTTTTTCATCTGTTGATCTTACTTTAGCTGTAAATTCTAAATCACTGGCACCAGCTTCAGCTAACAGCTGCTTAGCTTTTTCAATATTGTATTCATATGGTTCTAATGAATCATCATGACCAGGAACTCCTGGGTTTAAGAATGAACTTGCTGGTTCAGCAGCCCCATTTAATACTGTTTCACATAATTCTTCACGGTTGATTGCTAATGAAATAGCTTCTCTAACACGAGCATCATCTAAAGCAGGATCAGTCACTTTAATAGACAGGAAATATGTTCCCAGTGGTGTAATTTGTGTAATTTCATCTTTGATATCACTATTCTGATACTGATCTAATAATGATTTATCCAAATCACACATATCGATGTTACCAGCTTCATATTCCATCATCTTCGTATTGTAATCATCGATATAAACGATTTCTAAACGATCTAAGTTAGGTGTACCACCATGATAATTATCATTTGGTTCCATCACTACTTTTGTCTGTTCATCGTTTTCAACAATAACATAAGGACCAGTTCCAATTAAATTAGTTCCTTTACCCCAATCATCACCAGCTTTTTCACAAGCTTCTTTTGGATAAATTGAAGCATAGTCCATACCTAAGTTAGCGATAAATGGTGCAAACTTATAATCTAAAGTTATACTGAAATGAAGATCATCTTCAATAGTGATTCCTTCCAGTTCAGTTGCCTGACCTTCCATTAAGGCTTTAGCACCTTTGATCATATCGTACATGTATGTACTTGTACCATTGATCTTGAACATTCTTTCGAATGTATATTTAACATCTTCTGCAGTCAAATCACTGCCATCGCTGAATTTAACCCCTTCTTTTAATTCAAAAGAATAAGTTAAACCATCTTCTGATACAGTTGGAAAATCTGTAATCAATACGCATTCTTCTTCGTTGTCATCGTTCCATCTTAATAAACTTTCTACAACGTTATCAGCAACAGAAGAAGCCCCTGAATTCGTATTGGTTTGCATATCTAAACCAACTTTTGGATTAGACTGACCAAAACGAAATACTTTTTCTCCGCTGTCATCTTTACTTCCACCACAGGCAGTTAAAGATATTGCCATCATCAGTGAAAGGAAAGTGATCGCTAATTTTTTCATTTTTTTCACAACTCTTTCCCCTTTCTTTATCATTGTTTATATAACAACTGTTTGAATTATATCATTAAAAAAAATTGTATACAATAATTAAATTCCATATTATTCCATTTTTTGAAAAAAATTTCCATCATCTGCAAACACAATAACATCATTTCCCCATTATTCCTCACTAATTACCTGCCAAAAAGAAATCAGCTGCTCTAAACTGTAGCGCGCATTAGCTGAAGAAGTTGAAGGTAACTTTGTACAAGGTAAGGAATAATGAAAATACTGATGAAAGTAACGATCAGATAAATTACCATTTGTATAAATATGATGAATTTTTGCTTCATTGATAATTCTGTCAAGATCATTGACCTTAACAGCCTTGATTGAAGCATCACTTGAACCTTTTATCTCACAACTGGCAATCACATCCCATAAAGCAATGTGATGACGATGTAAAAATGTTTTTTTCTCTTCAATGGTCAAAGGCAGTTCTTCTGTAAAAATATGTGCTAGAACTTTCCAGAAACGATTCTGTTCATGATGATAAAAAAACTGAGCCTGCCTTGATTTCACGGAAGGAAAAGAACCTAAGATCAGAATTCTGGATTCACGATCATATACTGGTTCAATATTATGATATTCCATTATAATTTCTCCACTTCATTAATGACCTGATCCAGACGATCAAGGACCTTATAGGTCTTATCTAATGTTTCTTTGGTATGCTTGACAATATCAGGAATGCAGATAACTGGAATATGAGCATAATATGAAGCTAAAATGCCATTTTTACTGTCTTCTAATACCAGTGCCTGATCAGCAGACACCTGTAGCAGTTCTAAAGCCTTTAAAAAGATATCAGGTGCTGGTTTTCCATGAATGATCTGATCGCCACCAATAACTTCATCAAAATAGGATAAAACATGAATACGTTCCAGGTTGCTTTGCACTCTGGAAGTCACAGTGGAAGAAGCAACAGCCATTTTAATACCTGATTTTTTTAAATAATCTAACAGTTCATACAAGCCAGGCTTAACAGCAATTTCATGATTCTGATAATATTCTGTATGTAATTTTTGAGATTCTTCTCTGATTTGCTGGTAAGGATAATCTTCGCCAAAGACCTGCACATAATATTCTCTGGCACTATGTCCATTGCGACCAATCAGATCAAATAACATTTCCTGAGTAATTTCATAGCCAAATTTTTTATGAGCCTGAACACAGATCATATTACCAACTGGTTCAGTATCGACCATCAGTCCATCCATATCAAAGATAACCGCTTTAACTTTTAACATATTTCTCTTTTCCTTTCTTTTTTTGGAATTTTAAAAAATAATGTAAAGACCAGAGCCACTGCCGTTCCCATAAACAGAAACCAGTAAAACGCTGACATGGAAACAGCATCAATGATTCTTCCTCCAATCAGCTGAAAAACCATAGCTCCCAGTCCTTTTCCCAACATTGCCTGAATTCCATAGGCAGTAGATACATATTCATCTTTGACCAGCACTAAAACCAGTCTGACAGTCAGCATCGTAAACAGTACTGTCGAAAAACCTTTAAAAACAAATACATAAATAATAAAACTAACTGTAGGTAATGTCGCATACCAGGCAAAATTGATCATCGACACAATAATTGCAAAGATCATCATGCTTCTAAAAGATACTTTTTTTATGATATAGTCAGTAGCCAGAATCATCGGAATTTCAAATAATGTTGCACATAGCTGATAAGTTCCCACCTGCGAAGCGCTACCCCCTAAATAACGAATAAAAATCGACAGATAATTAAAATTCGTTGAACAAGATCCCCAGAAAAATAACGAAATGATCAGAAAAACTACAAAAGGCTTATTATGTAACAGTTCTAGCGTGATTGTTTTCGTAGAAAGCGAACTGTTTTCTTTAGTTTCTAAAGGTTCATTCAATTTAGGATCAGAAACCATATAAATACAGATAATTGTTAGCAGCGAACCTAAAATAGCAGCCATAAAATTTGAAAACGGTGAAATATACTGATAGAGAATTCCACTGATTTGAGCCATGATAGCATACCCAAAAGAACCCCACAATCTGATTCTTCCAAACTGATAAGGTGAGGATACTCCAATACGATCAGTTAAAGGCGTCACCGCATTCATAAATGAAACGGCAATCCCTGATGTTAAAAGCAGGATCCAGAAATTTCTGCTGACTGCAAAAATAAAAATACAAACCATCAGAATCGTCATCAGCAAAATAGATACTTTTTTTGGTGAATGCCATTTATCAGCCAGGTAGCCAAAAAAAGGCTGGGTCGCAATAGATAACAGCGGTGCAAAAGATACGATGTAGGAAATTTGCGACGCTGACATCCCTATATCCTGACAATACATCGATAAAATAACAGTAAAAGCTCCATAAGCTAAATAAAAGAAACAGGAAATTCCTGCATGAAAAATGTAATGATCACGTAATTTATTCATATTCTTCCCCTCTTTATTTCATTATACATGGCTTTGATTTGATGAACCATATAAAGTTGTTAAATTGGCCCCTTCTAACTCCAGCAGTTTCTTTTTATTTTCCAAACCCCCAGCATAACCTTTTAATGAACCATCTTTACCCACGAGCCGATGACAGGGAACAATGATACTGATGGGATTATGACCCACCGCCTGTCCAATGGCCTGAGCGCATTTCTTTTTACCGGTTTTTAAAGCAATGATGGCAGCGAGCTGATCGTATGACATCACTTTACCATAAGGAATCTTTAATAACTGCTCGTAAACCATTTGTCGAAATGGCGTAGCATTAAATCGAACAGAAAAAGTCAGCTGAGGTTTTTTCCCAGCAAAATAATCATTAAGCCATTTTTCCGCTTCGAGCAAAACAGGTATTTTTCTTTCGACTGGATGATCAAGTAAAGATCCATAGTATTTTTGCTTTTCGATCCATAAACCAATAATACTTTCGCCATCACTTAAGATCGTCAGTTTTCCTAATGGCGAAGCAACATATGTTACATATTGTTTCATTTTATCACCATTTTTATTATAGCTTATTACTAAAAAAAGACATACCTTTCTCATTTTTTGAAAAAGGTATGTCTTTTTTATAATTCATCAGCCAGTGAACGAACATAATCAAACAATGCCTGATCACCATTGAATCCATATTGACCAATGATATTAACGATACCACTGCCAACAATGATACCATCGCCATATTGTTTAAACGCTCTCACCTGCTGCGGTGTATTCATTCCAAAACCGATGGCAATCGGTACATCGGTGACACTTTTGATTTCCTGGCAGATATGCTCAAGCTGTTTAGAAAAACTATGATCATCTCGCATTCCAGTAACCCCAAGTGAAGAAACCAGATAGATAAAACCTTGTGCTTCTTTAGCAATCATGACAACACGGTCGGCACTGGTTGGAGCGATCATCGATATCAATGTCACATCATATTGGTTACAGACATCTTTGACTTCATGACATTCTTCATAAGGCAGATCAGGTATGATAATGCCATCAATTCCTGTTTCCTGACATTTTTTAAAGAAACGGTCATAGCCATAATGAAAAACAACATTGAGATAAGTCATGAAACAGAGTGGAATCTGAGTATGTTTTCTGACTTCTTTGACCATGGCAAAAACATCATCGGTCGTTACTTTATTTTTTAATGAACGAATGTTAGCCTGCTGGATAACAGGTCCTTCAGCAATTGGATCTGAAAAAGGAATCCCAATTTCAATGAGACTTGCTCCAGCTTTTTCTAATGTTAAAATATAATCTACTGTTTTTTCTAATGTTGGATCTCCAGCTGTTAAAAAACCGATAAAAGCTTTTTGATCAGCGAAAGCCTGTGTAATTTTATTCATGGATATCTTTCCCCCTGTATCTGGCAATGGCTGCGACATCTTTGTCCCCACGCCCTGATAAACAAACAATAATGATATCATCTTTTGACATGGCTGGTGCTATCTTGATAGCCTGTGCTACAGCATGAGCACTTTCAATCGCACAGATGATACCTTCCACGCGAGCGATATATTCAAAAGCATTTACCGCTTCATCATCATTGATCGCTACATAATCAACTCGCCCAATATCATGTAAATAAGCATGTTCTGGTCCTATACCAGGATAATCCAGCCCCGCTGAGATAGAGTAGACTGGTGAAATCTGACCATATTCATCCTGGCAGAAATACGATTTCATGCCATGAAAGACACCAACTGATCCAGTAGCGATCGTAGCTGCATTTAAGGCAGTATCGACTCCCTTTCCTCCCGCTTCACAGCCAATCAGTCTGACATCTGAATCATTAATGAAGTTATAAAACATGCCCATCGCATTGCTGCCGCCACCAACACAGGCTAAAACAGCAGTTGGTAAACGCCCTTCTTTTTCCAGAATCTGTTCTCTGGCTTCTTTAGAGATAACACTTTGAAAATCACGAACAATCATAGGAAAAGGATGAGGTCCCATGACTGAACCTAAAACATACATTGTATCATCGATACGTTTGGTCCATTCACGCATCGTTTCATTGACGGCATCTTTAAGCGTCATGGTTCCTGTTGTCACAGGATGAACTTTTGCACCTAACAGTTCCATACGATAAACATTTAAAGCCTGTCGATCCGTATCTTCCTTACCCATAAAGATCTCACATTCCAGTCCCAGCAAAGCTGCGGCGGTTGCTGTTGCAACACCATGCTGTCCAGCTCCGGTTTCAGCAATCACTCTGGTTTTCCCCATTTTTTTAGCCATCAGTACCTGACCTAGAACATTATTGATCTTATGAGAACCCGTATGATTCAAATCTTCTCTTTTAAGATATATTTTAGCACCACCTAAATCCTCTGTCATCTTTTCAGCATAGTAAAGAAGCGATGGTCTGCCAGCATATTCTTTCAACAGCTGATTTAATTCTTTATTAAATGCTGGATCATTTTTATAAAAATCATATGCTTTTTCAATTTTATGAATTTCGCTCATAAGCGTTTCTGGAATATATTGTCCTCCATAATCACCATATCTGCCTAACATGTCATTGTCCTCCTCATGATTTCACCTATTTTATAGCGGTCTTTAACCCCATTGGTTTCAGCCCCGCTGCTGATATCTAAGGCATATACATTCTGTTTTAGTGCCTCATGTATATTTTCTAAACAGATTCCTCCTGCCAGAAAGACGGGCTTATCCATTGACGGGATATAATCCCAGTTAAAACATTGTCCGCTTCCTGCCACTTTACCATCTAACAGGTAGTAATCTGCATCATAACTGATATTGAAAGAAGTTTCGTCAATAACCCTGATTGCTTTGATAATAGGTTGGCTGGTTCTTTGTCGTAAAGTATCGATATACTGCTGATCTTCATGACCATGAAGCTGGATCATATCGATGATCTTTTCCTGAGCTAAGGTTACAATGTCATCAATAGCTGCATCGACAAAAACACCAACAGCACATATCTTGGGATCAAGCAGAGCCTTAAGCTCTCTTGCCTGATCAAAACTGACCCTACGCGAAGAATCAGCAAAGATAAAACCTATGTAATCGGGTTGATAGAGGTTGACATATAAGATATCCTGTTTTCTTTTAATGCCGCAGATCTTAATCTTCATCCGCCTGATGAATGCCTTTTAAGACTTCAAGCGTATGTCTTTTATTACGACTCTTGAGCATTGTTTCTCCTATCAGGACACCATCAACACGATGCTGCTGTAACGTTTTGATATCTTCTCTGGTCTTAATACCACTTTCAGAAATAAAAATGATATCATCACTTACCATATCTCTTAACTGCAGCGTGTTGTTCATGTCAACACTGAAATCACGTAAATCACGATTATTTACACCAATGATCTTAGCGCCAACGCGTAATGCCTTTCTAATCTGCATTGAACTGTGCGCCTCGACTACCGCTGACATTCCTAAGGTATGTGCCAGATTTAAACAGCGCATCAGAGTAAATTCATCAATGATTCCTGCAATCAGTAAAATCGCATCAGCCCCTAACAGCTTAGCTTCATATACCATATATTCATCGACAACGAAATCTTTTCTCAACACCGGAATTTTAACGATTTTTTTGATTTCTCTTAAAAAATCGTCGTCCCCCTTGAAATATTCTGGTTCAGTGACGACCGAAATCGCATCTGCACCAATCATTTCATATTCTTTAGCTATTTCTTTAAAGTTAAAACGTGATACGATCTGTCCTTTGGAAGGTGAATTACGTTTCACTTCCAGAATAAAGCTCATATCTTTCTTTTCCAAAGCTTTCTGAAATGGAAACGTCTGATTAATTTCCATCGCAAAAGCCTTTTCCTTTAACTGTGAAATAGGATATTTCTTCTTATTCTGTTCTACTCTTTCTTTTGTACTTTCAACTATGTCCTCTAATATCATTTTGCTCCTCCTTACGATTAGACTCCCGAACAAACTGTTCAAGTTTCTTTAATGCTTTTTTATCATCGATCAGTCTTTGTGCCAGCAAGATACCTTCTGCCAAAGAATCTGCTTGATCAGCAATATACAGACCAGCTCCTGCGTTCATCACAACGGCTGTATACGCTCCCCCTGGTTTGCCATTTAATACATCCAAGGCAATCTGCGCATTATCCTGTGGCGTTCCTCCAATCAGTTCAGCTTTTTGACATCTTTTTAAACCAAACTGTTCAGGTGAAATCCTGTAGGTGTGTATCTGATGATCTTTTATTTCACAAACCAGAGTTTCATCACTGGCGGTAATTTCATCAAGACCATCCATTCCATAAACGACCATTCCTCTTTTGACTCCCAGCATCATCAGTACATTCGCCAATGGTTCTGCCAGCTTATCATCATAGACCCCCATGACCTGCAGCGTTGCGCCTGCGGGATTTGTTAAAGGTCCTAAAATATTAAATACTGTACGAATGCCCAGCTCTTTTCTAACTGGGGCTACATATTTCATCGCCAGATGATAATTCTGCGCAAACAGGAAACAGATTCCAATCTGATTCAGCAATGCCTTGCTTTGTTTTTCATCAGTATGGATATTGTCTCCCAAAGCTTCCAGACAGTCTGCCGAACCGCTTTGTGAACTGGCTGCACGATTCCCGTGTTTAGCCACTTTCACGCCACCACTGGCTATCACCAGTGAAGCTGTCGTAGAAATATTAAATGAATGTGAACCATCTCCACCAGTACCTACAATCTCTAAGACATCTTCGTCATTTAAAATACGAATACAATGATCTCGCATGCTTTTAGCACTGGCAGTAATTTCATCAATCGTCTCCCCTTTAAGCGATAAGGCTGTAAGATAAGCCGCTTTTTGAATATCACTGGCCTTTCCTTCCATAATTTCATTCATACATTCATAAGCCTGAACATATGACAGATCCTGTTTTTTTGATAACTGAATAATAGCTTCCCTAATCATAATCATTCTCCTTTGTCTAAATAATCAGTTATCCTTTACAAGCCGGTCTGTCATAAATAAAAAACCGCCTTGAAAGAATAACCTTCCAAGGACGGTAAATGACCGCGGTGCCACCTTGCTTCATGAATTGCTTCATGCCCTTTCTAGATGCTATCACATCTATGACTACTTACGTAAGTCTCACGTCAAAGAATACTCAGCTGCTGCTTTTCACTTTGCCCTCAGTGGTCCATTTAATAGGCTGCGTTCTGCTTGCTTCCACCATCCAAGCTCTCTGTAAGTGCACGATCTATTTTTATCTCCACTTCAACGGTTTATATCTATGACAACATTATATGCCAATTAAAAAAATAATGTCAATCATTTAAGGACATGTTTTTTTTTTCATACAAAAAAAGACCTTACGGTCATTTTTCTAAACAAGATACAAATAAATCTTATGGTGTCAAAAAATATTTAAGGAAGGTCTATTTATTTGTATCTCGTTTCTTCGATATTCATTATATTTTTTCATTTTATAAAATCAACAGCTAAGATTTAAAAAAATAAATTACAAGCGTTTACATTTTTTCATAAAAAAATTTAACCGCTTTCAAGCTGCTTTTTTAGGTTATATAAGGAAAAAGTATGGTATTTATTGATAAAAAGTGTCTTTTTTCCAGATAAAAAAAAGATCATTTTTACAATGACCTTTTTGTAGCAACCAGTAGGTGATGAATGTCATCGATATGCAATGAATAATCTTCCAGGCTATTTAGCTTATAGGACCAGTTATGTTTACCGACCGTACCAGGTGTATTGATACGACTTTCAGCGCCATAACCTAAAAGATCCTGCAATGGAATCATGGCTATCACTGCTTCACAGTCTAAAGTATGATGCAATACCTGTTTAACAACAGTTTCATCTTCCATTTTCAGTTTTTTCATTATTTTTTCAATTCGCTCTTTATCCTCCAGTTCATCATACCATTGCTGTAATGTTGCATTATCATGCGTTCCCGTATATACCACACAATGTTCTGGCATTTTAAAACCTTCTTTTTCTTCTGTTTCACCAAAAGAAAACTGCATGACTCTCATTCCTAATAATTTATAATGATCTCTCAGTTCATGTACTTCTTCTCTTAATTCTCCCAGATCTTCAACAATAATATTTAATTCTGGAAGCTGCTGATAAATAGAATCAAAGAAATCATAGGCTGGTCCTTCGATCCATTTTCCATTTCTGGCTGTTTTTTCTCCATAAGGAACAGACCAGTACGTATCGAAAGCTCTAAAATGATCAATACGTAAAATATCAAATACTTCATTATTCCATTTTAATCTTCTTACCCAGAAATCATAATCAGTTTCTTTCAGATAATCCCAGTCATATAAAGGATGTCCCCATAACTGGCCATCTTTAGAAAAATAATCAGGTGAAGCTCCAGAAACAAAAAGCGGATCATACTTTTCATCTAACTGAAAACATTTTCTGAATTCGTAAACATCAGCCGAATCATGACCGACATAAAGCGGTAAGTCTCCCATTAGCAGCATATCACAGGTATGAGCATGAATTTTTAACAGGTTAAACTGCTTAACGAAAATAAACTGCAGAAATTTAATATAGGCAATATCTTCTTCCAGACCTTCATTAGATCCATTGATATCCTGATCTTCATCATTCCAGTCAACCCACGAAAGACCTTCATTAGCTTCTTTTAATGCCACAAAACGGGCATAGCATTCCAGCCAGAAGGCACCTTTGACAAATGCTTCATATTCATCCTGAAACTGACTGTGATCCTTTTTAAAATTTTCAAATGCCTGTTTTAAGTACTGATTCTTGAATTTTCTGACTTTATCATAATCAACGATTGCTTCGTCTTGACGATATGGTGGTACTTTTTCTAACAGTTTCCATTCAGTCAGCAGATCCAGAGAAATATAAATTTCATCTCCGGCAAATGATGAATAGGGAGTATATGGGGAATTGCCTGCACTTGAGGGATTCATCGGCAGCAGCTGCCAGATCTTAAAACCAGCTTTGGCCGAAAGCTCTATAAAATCGTAAGCTTCTTTTCCCAGATCACCAATTCCATGTTTACCAGGTAAACTAAATAGCGGTAACAGGACCCCTGCCTGTCTTTGACTAAATTGTTTTACTTTCATACAATTTCTCCTTACTTATTAATGGTAGTGTCAAAAACAGTTAATTATTTTTTATAATTTTTAACCATAAAACCCCATTCTACCTTGGTTTTTTATATATTTTGTTTAATTTCCCCTGAAATTAATCTATA
>JACJKV010000029.1 GCA_016901755.1 Thomasclavelia spiroformis
TCCTAACAATCAGAAAAGAGCAAATGTAGTACTGCCAGATTCTGCTCAGCAGGCTCTGTGGATCTGTCCGACTTGCAAGGGAGAATATTCAGCATCAGTTCGTGACAGAGAGGTAGGCGATGATTCGTGTCCATACTGCAAAAATAAGAAATTGCTGCCAGGATATAACTCATTAAAAGATAAAAATCCACAACTTGTTGAAGAGGAATGGTGTTATATTGAAAATACCCTCATAGGGGTTAAACCAGATAATATTTTAGAATCATTTCAGGAAAAAGTGTGGTGGAAATGTCAAACATGTGGACGAAAGTATTTAATGTCTGTAAAAGAAAGGTTAATGAAGAAAAAAAGAGGACACATTGCTTGCCATCAATGTCGAGGAAAAAGATGGATTAGAACATTTAATATTAAATGATTTTATTGTATAATTTATGTTATTTAAAGAAATAATTTTTGCTATTAGATAACTATATAACAGAAACACGTACCCAATAGGTACGTGTTTTTTATGATTTATATATTTATAAAAAAGGTCGCAGAATATTCTATTCTACGACGATAAATATAGCATATATACTCGATAATTTAAAGATAAATGTTTAATTCTTAACTATTTTGTATTTATTGACAAGGTTAATGTACTTATAAGCAATTTTGTTCAATCTTGTATGATATTAAAAAAGAAAAGGAGAAAAAATAATGAGAAAAAAAATTTATATTAAAGAATTATCAAAAGAATGGTTAAATTACAAAAAGTTAGTCGTTAAATATTCAACTATAACAAAATATGAAAGTATTATTGAATGTCATTTAAAATATATTGATATAGAGAAGCCAATTAGCAGTTGGAGGGAAAAGGATTTTCAAAAATGGTATTGTAATTTTAATAAAGAAAGTAAATTATCAAAAAGTACCCATAGTATAATTAATATCATTTTAAAAGATATATTGAATTTTGGTGTAAAAAAGTATGGATTTGAAAAATGTGACCTATCATTTATGAAAAAAGTTAAAGAAAAGAAAGAAATTCATACATTAACTAATGAAGAATATCAACGCTTATCAAATTATTGTAAAACAAATATAAATCCTACTACTGTTTCGGTTTATACTAGTTTACATACTGGTTTGAGAATAGGTGAAATATGTGGTTTAAAATGGGAGGATATTCATTTAGAAAAACAAATTCTTTTTGTCAATAAAACTGTTCAACGAATAAAAAATAGTGATCCTAATGGTCCCAAAAGTATAAAAATGATTTCTTCACCTAAATCACTTTCATCAGCAAGAATTGTTGTGCTTGCTGATTTTTTAGTTGAATATTTGAAAATATATAAAACTATTTATAATCCTAAAACCAATGATGATTTTTTTGTTACAAACAGCAGCAATATTCCAGAAGAGCGAAATATTCAAAGAAATTTTAAAAAGATATGTAATAAACTTGATATCTCTCTTAAATTTCATGGATTAAGACATTCTTTTGCTACTAATTGTGTAGAATGTGCAATGGATATAAAAACATTAAGTGAACTTTTAGGACATTCAAATACTTCAATCACAATGGATTTATATGTTCATCCTAGTTTAAGTTATAAAAAAGAACAGATTAATAAAATATCTAAATTTGGGTCGTAGATTAGAATATTCTGCGACCTTTTATTAGTTATATATGACTTATTTTGTAAGGAAGATGGTAAATGTACTGGTATTTCATTAATGTTCAGTCAAAATACGCTCAACAGATTATTAATTTTTTTAACAGTCAAAAGAATACTTTAGCCTTTGTACCAAAAGTAGAAAGATGGTTTGGAGCGAAAAGTGTTAGAGATTATGTGGTTAAAGATTTATATCCTGACTACATATTTGTTAAATCTGATCTAGATGAAAAAGAATTTATGGACACATATAAGAATTTTTTCAAGGATATACAAAATGTTGCTTTATTGGTAAAACAAGGGAATTCATATTCAATGCAAAAAGGTATACAGGCTTTATATGAAAAGTTGTTCAATCAAGATGGTATTATTCTTCACTCTTACGGAAATATTGTTCAATCAAAATTGAAGATTGATTATGGTCCTTTATGTGGCTTGGAAGATTCTATTATCAAAGTCAATAGACACCGTCGTACTGCTACGTTTGATTTTAAACAAAATAATTTATCTTTAATAGTTCCTTTAGAAATTAAAACTAAAAGTTAAGATAATCAGTGAAAAATTCAATGAATTATTATGTTTTGTTTTGTCAAACAATTAAGACGGAAAAGCTATGTCAAAGACTCAATGAATATGATGAATTACAGGCGTTTATACCAAAAATGGAAAAGTATATTCGTGTAAAAGAAATTACTGTTATACAGGTGATGTTTCCAGGATATTTATTTGTTAAGACAAAATTAGGTCAACAGGAATTTGATTCTTTATTAAATTCAATGAATGAAAGAAAAGATGGCATTATTAAAGAATTAAAGAAAAAAGAAGTAACAGCTTTAACTAATGAAGAAATTGAATTGTTAAATCGTTTGTTAGATAAAGATGCTATTTTAAGAATATCAGAAGGTTATAAGGAAAATGGAAAAACGATTGTAACAAATGGACCACTATTACTTTTTCAAAATGATATTATCGATTCTGATAAAAGGGATATGATTGCTGTATTAGATGTTAAATTTCTTGATCGAAATATCAAAGCAGGACTTTTATTTAAGCAAAACAAATAAGATATTGCGTGTGGTATCTCTACCTTTATCTACATTGTTTGAACATATTTTTTTCAGTCTGATATAACGTGTACCTTATCGGATAGGGAATATATTATTAAAAATTAAATATGGAATGAATCATATGTAGAAATATATATGGTTTTTATTTTGTTTAGATAAAGTTAAATGATTGTAAAAACACAGGGATTAAGAAGGGAGAGAATAGAATGAGTAAAAGAAGAATATCATTTTCACCTCCTGATATAGGAGAAGATGAAATTTATGAGGTAATTGATACTCTGAAATCTGGATGGATTACTACGGGTCCTAAAACAAAAGAATTTGAAAGAAAAATTGCAGAATTTTGTCATACTTCTAAAGCAGTTTGTTTGAATAGTGCAACGGCTTGTATGGAAATGACATTAAAATTACTTGGTATAGGACCAGGTGATGAAGTTATTACTTCTGCGTATACTTATACTGCTTCTTGTTCAGTTATTTGTCATGTAGGAGCTACACCTGTACTCGTAGATGTTGCGAAAGATTCTTATGAAATGGATTATAACCAATTAGCAGATAAAATAACTGAAAAAACTAAGGTTATTATTCCTGTTGATTTAGCTGGTATTATGTGTGATTATGACAAAATATTTGAAGTTGTTAAAAGTAAAAGATATCTATTTAAAGCTAATAATGATATTCAAAAAGCGTTTAATCGTATTATCGTTTTAGCAGATGCCGCTCATGCTTTTGGGGCAAATAAAAACGGAAAATCATGTGGAGAAGTAGCTGATTTTACATCATTTAGTTTTCATGCTGTTAAAAATTTAACGACTGCTGAAGGTGGGGCGGTTGTATGGAAAGATATTTTCGGAATTGATAATGAGAAAATATATAAACAGTATCAACTTTTATCTTTACATGGTCAAACCAAAGATGCTTTAAATAAAACAAAACTTGGATCGTGGGAATATGATATTGTTTCAACGGCATACAAGTGTAATATGACAGATATTATGGCAGGTATTGGATTAGCACAATTTAAACGTTATCCTGAATTGTTGGCAAGAAGGAAAAATATTATTGAACAATACAATAAAGGTTTTATAGATTTAGATATTCAAGTATTAAATCATTATGATGAAAGTCATTGTTCTAGTGGACACTTATATTTAACAAGAGTTAATGGAATAGGTGTAGAAAGAAGAAATATGCTTATTGAAAAAATGGCAAAGCAAGGAATAGCTTGTAATGTTCATTATAAACCTCTTCCATTATTAACTGCATATAAAAAATTAGGTTTTAATATAAAAGATTATCCAAATGCTTATGATTTGTATACTAATGAAATTACATTACCATTGCATACACGATTAAGTGATGAAGATGTGCAGTATATTATAGATTGTTATAGAGAGGTAATTGCAAATGAAAGCAATTAAATTGATTGATGATACTTTATCTAAAGAAGTATATTCAATTATTTTTGAATCAGGACAATATTTATATAATAATCATGGATTGGTTCATTGGAAAGACGGTTATCCTTTAGAAAGAATACAGGATGATATAAAGAATAAAGAAGTCTATCTTTTTAAATGTAATGATGAATACGTAGGGACTGTTACAATCTCTTATACAAATGCTTATTTTGATGATGATGCCAAAGCGTTATATTTTAGTAAGTTTGCTGTTTTACCTTCAAAAATGAAATGTGGATATGGTAAACAAATTTTAGAATATATAAAAAGAATTGCAAAAGAAGCTAACAAAAAATATTTGAGATGTGATTGTTATGAAAAAAGTTTAGAATCACTATTATTTTATTATCATAACGGGTTTTATTTTTCTCATAAAGAAAAAACAAAACATTTTGTAATTGAATGTTTAGAATATCAAATAAAAAAAAGAGTATTAGTTATTGGTGCAGGTTTTTTGCAAGCTTATGTCATAAAAAAATCTAAAGAACTTGGGTATTATACATGTGCAGTAGATGGAAGTGAAACAGCACCTGGATTTCAGTATGCAGATGAGTATTCTGTAATAGATATTGTTGATAAACAAGCATGTCTTGCATATGCTAAAGAAAAACAAATAGATGGTGTTTTGACTGCTGCAACAGATTATGGGGTATTAACATCGAGTTATATTGCAAGAGAATTAAATTTAAAAGGGTTGGATTACAATATAGCTAAAATAATAAAAAATAAATATTTAGTGCAACAACTATTATACAAAAATGGGGTGATTAATAGTCCTTGCTTTGAATTATCATCACAAAATGAGATAGAAGAAATAAAAGATCAAATTAAATATCCTATTATCGTGAAACCTTGTGATGGTTCTGGTAGTCGAGGCATAAGTAAGGTTGAGTTTGAGCAAGATTTAGTGAGTAGCGTAGAGCAAGCATTAAGTAACTCTATTTCTAAAAAATGTATTATAGAGCCTTTCATCTCTGGAAAAGAATATGGCGCAGAGTTTTTTGTTTATGAAGACAATATATATGATTTGATTGTAATGAAAAAGAAAATGACAAACGAGCCTTATTATGCTGAACTGGGACATTCAAATTGTTTAGATGATATAATAAAAAATAAAGTATTAAAAAAAGCACATCAGATAATAAATGTACTAGGTATCAATTTTGGCTCAATCAATATGGATTTTATTGTTAATAATGAAAACATATATATGGTAGATATTGGTGCCCGAATGGGGGGGAATCTTATTGGTTCACATATAATTCCTTATAGCAATGGGATTGACTATATGAAAATGATGGTTGAAGTTTCTTTAGGTAACAAATTTGATTGTAATATAAAATTTAATAGGCCAATTTCAACTAGAATCATAACTTTAGATACAGGAATTGTACAAAGTATTGATATGGATAAGATTAATTCTATAGACTGTTTATATAAACTGATCTTACCTAAAATAGGAAGTCAGGTTCATGGCTATAGAAACAATCTAGATGGATGTGGTTATATTATTTGCACAGGTGAAAATGAATTTGAAGCAGAATTAAATGCAGACAATGCTTTGAACACAATAAAAGAAGCAATTAATGTCGAAAGGGGAGAATAGAACGTGTATCAGGTACTGTTAAAACCAGTTTTAGATAAATTACTTGCCATTTTAGGATTTCCAATTTTCTTGATTCTCTACCTTTTTATAGGAATTGCTATAAAGTTGGAAGATGACGGACCAGTACTCTATAAGGCAGAGCGGATTGGTAAAAATAGTAAAAAAATATATATGTATAAATTTCGATCAATGAAAGTGAATGCACCAAACATTTTGAATCCTGATGGAAGTACATTTAATTCTAAAAATGATCCACGAGTAACTAAAGTTGGACGATTTATTAGAGCAACCAGTTTAGATGAAACTGCACAAATATTGAATATTTTGAATGGAACCATGAGTATTATAGGTCCTCGAGCTAGTGGCTGGGATGCATTACCCTCATATAAGAAAGACGAAATAGGCAAAATGAAAGTGAAACCTGGAATAACAGGATATACACAGGCATACTATAGAAATAGTATATCTGTAAGGGAAAAGAGATTAAAAGATGCGTGGTATGCAAATCATGTATCTTTTTTATTGGATATGAAAATTTTCTTAAAGACTATCGTTGCTGTATTGAAAAGAGAAAATGTCTATACGAATGATAATTAGGAGGAGAATATGAAAAAATTATTATTTATTAGTAATATCACCAATAAAATAACTAATTTTTCTTATCCATCATATCTAGCGTGCAAAAAATTAGGATTTGAGTTTCATTTAGCAGCAAATCTAGATAATTTTGATTTTGAAAATAATCCTTATAAAGATATCATTTTTCATAATATTCATTGTGAAAGAAATCCATTATCATTAAAAAACATTAAATCTTATAAATCAGTAAATAAAATCATTCAAGAATATAATATAGATTATATTCATTGCAATACACCTATTGGAGGGGTATTAGGTAGATTATGTGGTCGGAAAAATAAAGTAAATAAAATTATATATACAGTGCATGGTTTTCACTTTTATAAAGGAGCTCCCATATTAAACTGGCTGATATATTATCCTATTGAAAAACTTTTATCTCATTTTACTGATGTTTTAATTACAATTAATGAAGAGGATTATCAAATATCTAAAAAAATGAAACTAAAAAAAAATGGAAATAGATATAAGGTTAATGGTGTAGGCATAAATGTAAAGGAATATCAGGATGTAAAAGTGGATAAAGAAAAAATAAGAAATGCTCTAGGGTTTAAAAAAGATGATTTTATCTGTATAGGGATAGGAAGAATAGAAGCTAATAAAAATTATGAAATGACAATAAAAGGGATAGTTAAAGCAAATATAGATAATTGTCATTTAATTATATGTGGCGAAGGTCCTGACAAAGAATCAATAAAAGATCTGTCAAAACAACTAGGGATTGAAAATAAAATACATCTGATTGGTTACAGGAATGATATAAAAGAATTATTGAGCATATCAGATTGCTATATATCTACATCTAAAAGAGAAGGATTACCAAGAGCTTTAATGGAGGCTATGGCAAGTGGATTACCATGTATAGTAAGTAATATAAGAGGAAATAGTGATTTAGTAGAAAATGAAGTCAACGGATTTTTAGTATCAAACACTGAAGATTTAAAAAAATATTTATTTATGATTTACGATAATAAAGAATTAAGAAATAAAATTAGTTTAATTAATAGGGAAGAAATTAAAAGATTTGATACTTACTGTATAAAAGAAAAAATATTAGAAATTTATAATGTTTTTGGAAAAAGCAATATGGGTAGGAGATGAGATATGATTAGTAATTCAAAAAATATATGTATAAAGAAATTGATGTTTATGGTCCAACATTATAATCATATTAAATATTGGAAGAGAAGAAATATTGTAATTAATCCAAATAATAAGACATTTCGCCTATTAAAATTATACTATTTATTCTACATAAAAAAAAGCGATGCATATGCAAATGCATCAATGGGAACAGATTTAAATCAAGGTGCTTTATTTAAAACACCACCACATTTACCTCATCATCTTAATGGTATTGTAGTATCTCCTTATGCAAAAATAGGGTCTAACTGTACAATTTTTCAGCAAGTTACAATAGGACAGTCAGAAGATGGTAAAGCACCAGTAATAGGCAATAATGTATTAATTGGTGCTGGAGCAAAAATTATTGGTGATATAAGTATAGGAGATAATGTAAAGATTGGAGCCAATTGCATTGTAGTTGAGAATATTCCTGATAATGCAACGGTTGTATTAAATAAACCAAGAATATTAATAAAAGAAAATATCTGAGTAAAGGAGAAATATATGAACGGAATTGGTAATCTGACATCAAAGTTATATTTACCAAAAATAACTGTTATTATGGGGTCGTATAATAGTACTGATAAAATCAATGACGCAATTTCATCAATTATTAATCAGACTTTTACAGATTGGGAATTGATTATCTGTGATGATTGCTCAAAAATAGCTGTTGAAAATATTATTAATGATGAAATACTAAAAGATAAGCGAATTACAATCATACATAATCAAGAAAATCAAGGTTTGGGTGCAAGTTTAAATAATTGCTTGAAATTAGCCAAAGGGAAGTATATCGCACGTATGGATGATGATGACTATTCCTATGCAAATAGATTTCAAGTGCAATATGATTTTTTGGAATCTAATAGACGTATTTCTTTTGTTTCATCTGATATTCATACATATGATGGTGTAAAAATTATTAAATCCAGTAATCAAATTGAAAGTCCTGAAAAAAGGGACTTTTTATATAGATCCCCGTTTGTTCATCCAGCAACAATGTTTCGAAAAAAAGATTTACTAAAGGTAAATGGATATAGAGTAGCAAAAGAGACAAGAAGAGCAGAAGATTATGATTTATTTATGAGATTATATGCTGAAGGATATAAAGGTTATAATATCAAAGAATATTTGTTTAGATATTTTGTTAATCCATCAGCGATGAAGAATAAAAGAAAATATAGATATAGACTTGATGAAGCAAAAGTACGTTTTTTGGGGTTTAAGAGATTAAAGATATTGAATCCGATTAGTTTTATTTTTATTTTAAAACCTATATTAGTAGGATTAATCCCACATAGATTACTATGGATAATAAAAAATAAAAAAGGAGGATGTTAGTTTGAGGGTTTTACACATAGTTAGTCAACTATCAACTGGTGGAGCTGAAACATTACTAATGAATTTGCTGCGAGAAGCAAAAAATGAAAAAATACAATTTGACTTTCTTCAAATCAGTAAGGAAAAAGGGTTTTATGAAGAAGAAGCACTTAGTATGCAATCTAATGTATATAAAATTGATCCATTAAGAAAAGTCGGTTTAAAAAAATTTCTTCATAATATTGATGATGTTATTAAAAAAAACGGCCCTTTTGATGTTATTCATTCACATGTGGATCACTTGTCAGGATTTTTTATGTATATTGCTAAAAAAAACAATATAAAAGTAAGAATTAGTCATTGCCACAATACATCAATAGAAGGATTTAATAATTTTTCAAAAAAAATTATGTTAGAAATGATGAAATATTTAATTAATAAATATTCAACAGATTTTATGGCATGTGCAAAAGAAGCAAAGAAATTATTATTTACTAAAAATAAAGATGTTTTAGTAATACATAATGTGATTAATTTAGAAAAATTTTGTTTTTTGGATTTTAATATAAATGAATACAAAAAGACCTTAGGAATAAAAAATCAAATTGTTTTTGGCATAATTGGACGTTTTGTGGAACAAAAAAATTACTGTAGAGGACTTGAAATCTACAAAAATTATCATGAAGAGAATGATAATTCAATATTAATCCTTATAGGAGACGGTATTTTAAAAGAAGATGTAGAAGAATATGCAAAGGAATTAGGAATATACAATTCATGTATATTTCTTGGTCAACGAAGTGATGTAAATTACTTAATGAAGATGATGGATGTCTTATTGATGCCATCACTTTTTGAAGGATTTCCTTTAACGTTGATAGAATCACAAGCCTCTGGATTAAAGGCAATTGTTTCTGATACCATAACTAAAGAAGTAGACTTAGGGATGAATTTAGTCTATTTTCAAAACAATAACGAAAATTGGAACAAAACAATTATTAAAGTGTTAAGTGAAAAAAGTAATATTTTAGGAAGTGAAGAAAGAATAAAAATATTAAAAGAGAATAATTTTGATGTTAAATCTTTACTTAAATTTTTAATGAGAGTATACGGAGAAAGATTATGCCAGTAAGCACGTGGGATTTGTATACAACGGTATTTCTTTTATTTGTTTTGTTTTTTTGCTCATTCACTTACAGTTTGGCTGGAAAAAATATTGTTATAAACATCAATAATTCAAAATTAGATATTTCAAAATTATTTTATTTTGTATCATTATTGACTATTATTTTAGTAGTAGGATTACAAAAAAGTAATAGTGATTACGATAGTTATAGCTATTTATTTAAATATGAATATGGAAGAACTTTAAACTTATTTCAAACAGAATATATATTTAAATTTTTAAATTATATAGTTTATCAAATAATAGGCGAATATAAATATTTAACATTATTAATGGCATTCATAACATACATTTTTTTTTATAAAAGTGTAGATTATTATGTTAATAATCTAAATTTAAGTCGATTTAATTGTATGCTGATGCTCTTAACTTTATACATGTTAGTATCTTTTGGTATGTTAAGACAAATATGTGCTGCATCGATTAGTATGTATAGTTTAAGGTATTTGAAACAAAAAAATTTAAAAATGTTTTTATTGTTTTTTTTGATTGCTTTTGGATTTCATGTATCATCTATTTTTTTACTTATAATTGCTATTGCTATTTATCCATATAAATCTAATAAAGTAAGATTTTTTTGTTTGTTGTTAATTGTGATTTTATATTATTCATTGTTTTTAAATGTGAATTTTATATTATCTTTTTTTAATGATTTATCTTCTAGAGATTATAGTTTATATAGTGAATCTACCCAAATTGGATTAGGAAATTTAATATCTAGATTACCAATTGTTTTTTTATTGTTCGTATTTAGGGGTGTTATTAATAAATCAAATGATACATTAATTTTTTTAGTAAGAATTATTATTTTCGAAATACTAACAGTTTTCTCGTATTATATTTTTCCAATTCTAGGAGGTAGGATAATTTATTTTGTTTTATTTTGTAGATCAATATTAATACCATTTGTATTAAAAAATGGTATAAAAGAAAAAAAGTTTGGAACATTGGTTATTATTTTATATTGCTTATATTATTTTTTCAATCAATTAATTACTACAAGTTGGATTACAGAATTTTTAATGCCAATAGAATTTGATATTTAATCTAAAGGAGAAAGAAATGATACCAAAAAAAATACATTATTGTTGGTTTGGTCGTGGTCAAATGCCTGAATCAGCAAAATATTATATTGATTCTTGGAAAAAAGAATTACCTGATTATGAATTGAAATTATGGAACGAAGATACATTTGATATCAATTCTAATTGTTATGTAAAAGAAGCATATGAGTCAAAAAAATATGCTTTTGTAACAGACTATGTTAGATTATATGCATTATATACTGAAGGTGGTATATATATGGATACTGATGTTGAGGTTTTAAGAAACCTTGATATTTTTTTATGTCATAAAGCGTTTTCTGGTTTTGAATCCCTGAATCAAGTACCAACTGGTATTATGGGTAGCGAGAAGGGATTATCAATTATTAAAGAATTATTAGATTATTATAATGATAAACATTTTATTGATGAAAATGGTAACATGGATTTAACGACAAACGTTGATATTATAACAAATATTATGTTAAAAAAGGGATTATTACCTAATAATATTTATCAAGAAGTAGATAATTTTACTTTTTACGAAAAAGAAGTTTTTTGTCCAATGAAAAGATCTATTGGAGAAAAATATTCAAAGGAAACTTATACTATTCATCATTTTGAAGGATCATGGTTGCCAGAATCAGAACGAAAAAAAAGAAATAGCAAAGTATATAAAATTCGTCTAAAAATAGTTTTAACTATTAGAAAAATGCTATTGACCTTATTGGGAAGAAAAAATTTGGATAAATTAAAAAAAGCATTTAATATAAGATTTACAAAGGGGAAAAAATGAAAATACTATTAATTGGTGAATGGTCTTCTGATAACTTAGGAGACGCAGTGATATGTTATTGTACTGAATATCTGATTAAATCTTTAAATACTAATATTACCTGTGAGAGGGCAGACTTATCTTGTAGAGGTAGTGATTATGAGATTAACATAATAAAAAAAATTTTTTTTCATGCATTAAGATACTTGTGTAGATCTTTAAAAAAATTAAATTTATGTAAATTAGATAATTTATTTATTAATAATATAGAAAAAAAATATAAAATAAAAAAATATTTAAAAACTAAACAATACGACTGTGTTATTTTTTGTGGTGGTCAGTTATTTATGGACTATTTTTATTACCAAGTTAAATATTATATGGATGAAATAGTTAATGATATACCTATAATATTCAATGCTATAGGAAATGGAATGGATGAAAATAGTAAATTATTAAATGAATATTTGAGTCTTTTAAATAGAAAAAATGTAAAATATATTTCTTTTAGGGATGGATGGCATTTTATATCTAAATTAATTACTAGTAATAAATTTAATAAAGCAATTTTTAAAAATTATGATGCTGCTTTATTTACTAAGGAAGCCTATGGAATATCACAAATTAAAAGGAGAGGAGTGAAAGATATAGGTATTGGAGTAATAAATATTGATTCAACTAAAAATGAAGATATTATAAATAAAATGATATTATTGATAACAAACCTTATTCATGAAAAATACAATATACATATTTTTACTAATGGAGATAAAAGGGATTATAAGATTGCACAGCAATTATATTCAAATTTTGATAACGGCAATAATGTTTTTCTTTCCATATGTCCTAAGAATGATAAAGAATTGGTGAAATTATTATCAAAATATGATTTTATATTTTCTTATCGATTACATAGTCATATTATTGCATATAGTTTAGGAATTCCAAGTATATCTATTACATGGGATAGAAAAGTTTACGATTTTTTTGCGTTGATTAATAGAAGTGAATATAATGTGCCATTAAATGTTGATGCTAAAGAACTATTATACAAATTTAAACTATATTGTGAAAAGGAAGTTACTAATAGACCTCAAATTGATATATATAAAAAATACATTTATGATTCCTTTTCGAAATATTTAAGTGTGGTGAAAAAATAATGTTTAGTAAATTATTATCCAAATATCAAAAGTTGTCTTTGCCTATTAAGGCTGTTTTTTGGTTTACTATAGGAAGTTTTATACAAAAAGCAATAAGTGTAATAACAGTTCCTATTTTTACGCGATTAATGTCAACAGAAGAGTATGGTATAGTAAATATTTATAATTCGTGGTCAAGTATTTTGATAATTATATGTACTCTTTATCTTCATATGGGGGTAATAAATAATGCATTTGTAAAATATTCAAATAAAGAACGTATAGTCTCTTCTTTTCAGGGACTAATTACAGTATATATTGGTATTGTCCTAGTAATAGTATATTTTTTTAGAGATGTTCTAATTAAGTTAATAGGTTTACCTTTTCATATCATTTTGTTTATGGTGATAAGTTTTATTTTTACTTCTTCTACAGAATATTGGCTGATTTTAAAAAGGTATACCTATCAATACAAATCTGCTATTTTATTTTCAATTTTAAAATTATTTACAGTTAGTATTGTTGGTGTACTTTTAGTGATAGTTTCGGGTGGAAAAGGTGTTTTTAGAATTTATGCAATTATTATTATCGAAATAATATTTGGACTATGTGTATATATTTATAATTTTAAAAAAGGTAAAATTTTTTTTTCAAAAGAAATATGGTTATATGCTATATCTTTTAATATACCTTTAATACCGCATTATTTGTCACAAGTAGTGTTGAACCAATCTGATAGAATTATGATTGGAAATATATGTGGGGCAAGCTTTACTGCAATTTACAGTATAGCATACTCAGTTGTTTCTTTAGTTTTCATTTTTACAGAAGCGATTCAGTCTACTTTTGTTCCATGGCAATATCAACATTTGAAATTGAAAGATTATAAATCAATAAATAAGATTAGTATAATTGTCTTAATTTTTGTTGCTTTGCTATTATTAGCATTGATGTTATTTGCCCCAGAAGCAATCATGGTAATGGCAGGTGAGAAATATCAATCAAGCATTTATTTAATTCCAGTATTATCAGCAGGTGTTTTTTTCAATTTTTTACAGCAATTATTTGTTAGAATAGAATTATTTTTTGAAGAAAAAAAGATGACCGTTGTAGCTTCAATCGTTTGTGCTTGGGTTAATATAATTTTCAATTATATAGGTATAAAATTATTTGGATTTCATGCTGCTGCTTATGTTACATTAATTTGTTACATTTGTATGTGTTTATTTCACTACAAAATGTATAGAAATATTATAAAAAAATATGGTATAGAAAAAATATATAATGCTAGATTAATAGTTTTAATTTCAATGGTAATGTTGATTACAACACTAGTTATACTATTTGTATATAAAAATTTTTATTTACGAATTACAATCTTATTAGCACTGTTTTTGTTTTTATTTATAAACAAAGAACAAATAAAAAAATACTATATTTTATTAAAAAAGCATAACTAAAATATGATAATATTATAAAATTTACAATATTTTTGTATAATCAAAAGATGTAATATAAAAGAAATGGTTAAGAAAATTCAACCTATTAATATAGATATAAATCTATAATTTGTTTAGCAAATATCATACTATAATACAATCTTTGAAAAATTATATACCTAAAAAGGAGAAAAGTAGCGATTATGAAAAGAGTAATGTTAGTATTTGGAACACGTCCTGAAGCGATTAAGATGTGTCCTTTAGTAAAAGAATTAAAAAAACATAAGGAGATAGAGACAGTTGTTTGTGTTACTGGTCAACATCGACAAATGTTAGATCAAGTATTACAAGTTTTTGATGTTATACCTGATTATGATCTTTCAATTATGAAAGAAAAGCAAACTTTATTCGATGTAACTACAAATATTTTAAATAGTATTAAAACAGTTTTAGAAGAAGTCAAGCCAGATGTGGTGTTGGTTCATGGAGATACTTCCACAACCTTTGTAACTGCACTAGCTTGTTTTTATTTACAAATTCCTGTAGGTCACGTAGAAGCAGGACTAAGAACATATGATATTTATTCGCCATTTCCAGAAGAATTTAATAGACAAGCAGTTGGTATTATAAGTCAATATAATTTTGCACCAACTGAAATGAGTAAACAAAATTTATTAAATGAAGGAAAGAAAAAGGAAACAATTTTTGTTACAGGAAATACAGCAATTGATGCTTTAAAAACGACGGTTAAAAATAATTATACACATCCTGAATTAGAATGGGCTAGTGATTCAAAATTGATTATGTTAACTGCTCATAGAAGAGAAAATATAGGTGAACCAATGCATCACATGTTTAGAGCAATTAGAAAAATTATTGATGAGTATGATGATGTTAAAGTAATTTATCCGATTCACATGAATCCAGTTGTAAGACAAGCTGCTAGAGAAGAATTGGGTGATTGTGATAGAATTCATATTATTGAACCGTTAGATGTATTAGATTTTCATAACTTTTTAGCTAGAAGTTACATGATTTTAACTGATAGTGGAGGAATCCAGGAAGAAGCTCCATCCTTAGGGAAACCAGTATTGGTTATGCGAAATACAACAGAAAGACCAGAGGGAATTAGAGCAGGAACTTTAAAATTGGTTGGAACCAATGAACAAACAATATATCAAAATTTTAAATTGTTATTAGAGAATCAACAGGATTATGATAAAATGTCTCAAGCCTCCAATCCTTATGGTGATGGAAATGCCTGTAAAAAAATTGTTGATATTTTAATTGGAATGAGATAAATGTTTTTTAAACACACAATTATTTAGTAGGTGTACATTTTTATATATTTTAATAGATAATTGTGTTAAGTTTTTGATAGTGGAGTAATAATGCAGTTAACAAAAGATTTCAAAAAAATGTCAAAATTGTATTTAAATGATTAGAGATAGGAGTTGAATATGTACATAAATACAAAAAGCAAGGAGAGTATACAAAAATCTTTATGTAATGTATTAAACATTAATAAAGAAACATTATATGAAATTATAAATGAATGTTACAATATATTTCACAAAAATCATCAAATTTTTATTTTAGATGATCAGTATGAATTTTTTTTCAAATATGTCAAAGAACACCAAAAAGAAACAATTGATCATATTATGTTCATTCATCTTGCAAGACGTTTCAAAAAAGATCAAGATAATAATGGTTATGATTTTATTAATACTTTAACTCAGAAAACATCTTTATCAAAATTTTTAAAAAAATATGGAATCACTTTCCAATATGATAAACGTATTAATATGTACGCAAACGGTAAAGAAATAAACTTAGATGATGAAAATGACAGTTATTCTTGTTATTATTTGAAAAATAGATTTGGATATCAATATAAAGACTTTAATTTTAAGGGGTATATGTTTGCAGACAACATTGAACAAAGTGAAGTATATGAATTACATGAAGAGGGACCAGAATTTTTTGGATACCTTTTTTTGTTTACGGATGATCGGTTGATTGATGATTTCTATGAACAGTCAGATTATTATAAATTTGAATATTTAGTGCCTATAGATATGATAAATTTTGAAGATGATAATATCATTTCTAATGTTGAAAAACAAAGACATATTATAGTATCTTGCTTGCAAAGACTATATAATTATGTATACGATCCTAATATGAATCTTTATGAAAATAAAGTTATGTATATAGAAGATGATAAGGCATTATCGGATAGTTTTTTAATAAATAAAGTAAAAATATAATTACATAAAAAGATTAAAAGTCAGAGGTGTTTAATTATCTCTGACTTTTATGTTAATACATTAATTATTTATACTAAGATATAGAAATCAATTTAATAAATATCAAATATTTTATTATCAGTGGATTGCGAATTTAAGAATAGATAAATTGTATTTAAAATGAACATTATTAAAACGAATAACTATAGAATAAATAAAAAATATTTAAACATTATTTCATAATTAGATAATGTTTATTGTTCATATTTATATTTTATGAACAAAATAAAAAAGCCCATAAATAGAGGTTTTTTAAAGAATATTAAATGTTTATACTTTTTAAGTTTATTTTTTACATCTAAGAAAACTAATAAAAATATGACTTGTAAGCAGAACTGTTGTTTTAATGTAGAAATATATATGGTACTTTATATGAAAACAGAAAAAAATATGAAAAAATGCGCTTTTTTGAAGATAAAAAGATATAAAATAATTAGTATTATTATAAAAACAATCGAAAGAAATGACTTAATTTGATATAATATAATATATTAAATAAAGGGGTTATCAAATGAAGAAAATTAAATTGTTTCTAATAGTTGTGATGTTGTTAGGTGTGACAGGATGCAAAAGCGTAAATGAAACAGCAAGTACAGTTAATGAAACAAATGATGAAAAAATAACTCTTAACAAAACATTATACTTTAATGATTATAAGTTTCAGTTAGGTACATCATTAGATTCATTTTTAAAGAATACTCAAGTTGAATTAAATGAAGAACAGTTTGCTGCGGCAAAAAAAAGCAGTCGCAGAATATCAGGTCTTTATTATAAAGTAGAGGGCAAACTCACTGAAAAAAATCATTCGATCGATCTTACACTTTATCTTGACACCAGTAATTTAAAAAATATCACACTGGAAGGTATTTTGTTAAGAAGTGACAGAGGCTGGGAGGAACTGGAACCGGGATTTTTAAGTAATCCTAATCTGATTACATGTGGTTTTATATTTTTAGATGGATATGATATTGATCATGACAGTTTTGTTGATTTTTCTAATGAACTGAAAGAAAGAGCCGTTAAAAGAAAAAATAAATATACTGAAAAATATGATCTGGTTTTAGAAGATGATGATTTTGGTATCAAAATCACTTTTGATTCTTTGAAAGAAAATTCCCCTAAAATCTATATTACGCAAGTAACCGTGACTAATAAAGTTAATTTAGCCTGGTAAAAGAATTCTGGATTTTCCAGGATTCTTTTTCTCTTGCATGAATATAAGTGATATTATTGAATTTGCTTCGTTATTTTATTATAATCTATTTAATTTAATAAATGGGGTGAAAAAGGTGATCATCAATGGAAAAGAAATATCTGTCAAAATAAAAAATGAAATCAGACAGGAAATAAATGAAATAAAAACCAAATATGAAAGAGTGCCTAAATTAGCAGTTATTCTGGTGGGACATGATCAGGCAAGCCAAACCTATGTCCGAAATAAAGAAAAAGGATGTCGATATGTTGGCATGGAATCTGAAATGATCTATCATGATGAACAGATTGATGAAGATACGTTACTGAAAGATATTCAGCGACTCAATGAAGATAAGCAGGTTGATGGTATTCTGGTACAGTTGCCTTTACCAAAACATATTGACGAAGTCAAAGTATTAGAAGCAATCAGACCGGATAAAGATGTGGATGGATTTCATCCGGAAAACATGGCTAAACTTTTTTTAGGACAGAAAAGTATGATACCATGTACGCCAAAAGGAATGATGACACTGTTAGATGAAATTAACTATGATCTGACAGGTAAAGAAGTTGTCGTTGTAGGACGAAGCCATATTGTTGGTAAACCAGCAGCGATGCTATGTCTGCAAAAAAATGCAACAGTCACAATGGCACACAGTAAAACCAGTCATTTAAAAGAAGTCTGCCAGCGTGCTGATGTTTTGATCGTAGCTGTTGGTCAGGCCAAAATGCTCAACAGTGAATATGTTAAGCCAGGAGCAGTTGTTTTAGATGTTGGTATTAACCGTGATGAACATAATAAATTGTGTGGTGACGTTGATTTTGAAGATGTAAAAGATAAAGTTTACGCCATTACCCCAGTGCCTGGTGGTATTGGACCAATGACGATTACTATGTTATTAAAAAATACTTTAGATGCTTTTTATCAGCATCATCAGTAAGGAGATTGAAATGGAATATCAGTTAAATGACATCATTGAAATGAAAAAACAGCACCCTTGTAAAAAATCAAATCAATGGCAAATTATTCGTATGGGTGCCGATATCAAAGTACGATGTCTGGGATGTAATGCCGTTGTCATGTTTTCGCGTAGAGATTTTGAAAAAAGATTAAAAAAAGTAATTACAGTACATAAAGAAGGATAACCTTCTTTATTTTTAATAACAGAAAGCGGGTGGTGAAGTGATCATTATTTTTATGATTTGTGTATATGGCTTATTTGCGATCAGGTGGAGCGTGCGCACGTTCGATGTAAAAAGTATCAATCAGATGATATATCATCTGGTCGTGCCCTGTGATGGAACCGATGATGGAGTTTATCAGGACCTGTTTAAAGAAACATTACCACAGACCATTGTGATAACGGCAATATTTATAGTGCTGGTTAAATGGACACCACTAAAGATCTTATATCAATATCAGCTGTTATTCAGCATTGTGTTGACGATTGTCACTGTGATTATTGCATTGATGATTTATCGTATCCCAGGATATTTGTTTTTTTCATTGCAAAAGACAAATCTTTATGAAAAATATTACCGTGATCCGCGACAGGTCAAATTGGAATTCACTGAGAAAAGAAATCTGATCCATATTTATCTGGAATCAGTAGAAAATACTTATGCTTCCTATGACCAGGGGGGACAGTTCGAAGAAAATTTCATTCCTGAATTAAGTCAGTTATGTCAAAAACATCTTAATTTCTCTCATGATGAACATATGGGAGGGGCTAAAATGATCGAAGGAACACAATGGACCATTGCCTCAATGGTAGCCCAGACAGCTGGAATTCCACTGTTTATTGATTTATCAAAAAAATATGATAAAGATTCACCCTATCTGCCAGGCTGTCAAAGTCTTGGCGAAATCTTAAAAGAACAGGGTTATGTGACTGAACTGCTGCAGGGTTCACAGGCGGATTTTGGCTGTACTTCTAATTATTATCGTCAGCATGGTGATTTTTATATTGCTGATTATGAAAATATGAAAAAAACAGGCAGACTGCCTGAAGATTATATGGTTTTCTGGGGATTTGAAGATCAGAAACTGTTTAGTTTTGCTAGAGAAGATCTGACGTATCTTGCCAGCTTACAGCAGCCTTTTTATCTGGAAATGGTGACCATCGATACTCATACCCCTGATGGCTATGTCTGTCCAGCGTGTCGACATGAACATGATAAGCAATATGCTAATGTCATTTCCTGTCAGTCGCGTCAGGTTGATGAATTTGTCAGCTGGTGTCAAAAACAGCCATGGTATGAAAACACGACCATCGTTATTACCGGCGATCATAACAGCATGTCAGAAAAGTTTTTTAAAAATCTTGACCGCAATTATATCAGAACGCCTTATAACTGTTTTATTAACAGTGCGATAAAGACTCAATATCATAAAAATCGTGATTTTGCTTTATTTGATTTCTTTCCAACGATCCTGGCTAGTATGGGAGTCAAAATAGAAGGTGAAAGACTGGGACTGGGAACAAATCTTTTTTCTGGTAAAAAAACAGTAATGGAAGAAATTGGCGATCAACGCTTAAATCATGAAGTTATTAAAAAATCTAAAATATATAAAAAAATATTAGGTCAGAAAACCTAATATTTTTTATATCCAGAAAATAAGCAGACTGATCATGATGGCTGCTAAGACATCACTGATATGATGTAGACCACATAAGATCCTGGTAGCTGCCACAATCAAAGCTAAAACTAAAGTAGCATTCCCCAATACTGGTGAAACAGAATACAGCGCTAATGCTATGGAAAAAGCCGAAACGGTATGACGACTAGGAAAAGATTCTCCTGTTTTGTGACCGACAAGCGGTGTAAGATCCATCGTTATACAGGGACGAGGACGGTCATAGATTTTACGGATAACCGTTACGATGATAAAAGCAGTTAATGGTTTTATGATGACTTTCAAGAGTGAGTGATGATCATAACATGCCAGATAAATAATTGTTAAAGCATATATTCCAGCGACAAGATAAGGGGTTATGCGGGCAATCAGAACAATGGGTTTAGCCAGGTGGTATTTTCGTATCTGTTTTAACAGAGAATGATAAAAACCAGCCATTATTGAATTACCAGTATTGTTTCACCCTGATTTAAGGTGAGGATTTTTCTTTTCAGTCGCTGATGGTGGTATTGCTTTTGTACAAAATTTTTTAAAACAGTAGATGAATAGCCATGAATAACGGTTACTTCATGGGGACTGGATGATAATGAATCGATATAATGATCAAGCTGTACTTTGGCTTCCTGACGGGTACAGCCATGTAAGTCTATTGTTGAAAACATTGAATCCCTTCTTTCTTCATCATTATATAATAATTTACGGTAAAGAAACAAATATTTACGGTCTTGAGTTGCTTTTAACAGGTATTTTCATTACAATAGAGGGGTATAAAGGAGTGATTAAAATGTCGTTAACAGCAGGAATTGTAGGATTGCCTAATGTTGGTAAATCTACATTATTTAATGCGATAACTAATGCGCAGGTAGAAGCTGCAAACTATCCGTTTGCGACCATTGATCCTAATGTAGGGGTGGTTGAAGTACCGGATAGTCGATTAGATAAATTAACTGAAATGTTTAAACCTAAAAAAAGGGTACCTACAACTTTTGAATTTACAGATATTGCCGGACTGGTCAAAGGAGCCAGCAGAGGTGAAGGATTAGGTAATAAATTTTTAGGAAATATTCGTGAAACGGATGCAATCTGTGAAGTTGTCAGATGTTTCAGAGATAAAGATATTACTCATGTTGATGGTGATGTCGATCCTATTAGAGATATTGAAACGATTAATCTGGAACTGGTGATGGCAGATTTAGAAACGGTTGAAAAGAGAATTGGTAAACTGGAAAAGAAAGCTAAATCCGGGGATAAAGAAGCTAAAGCTGAAATGGCCGTTTTAACAAAACTTAAAGCAACACTGGAAGCTGAAAAACCAGCGCGTGTGCTGGAATTTGACAAAGATGAAATGAATATTGTCAAACAGTATACATTACTGACAATGAAACCTTTGATTTATGTTGCTAATGTGGGAGAAGAAGATCTGGAAAATCCCGATGATAATCCTTATTACAGACAGGTTGTTGACTATGCCAGCAAAGAAGGCTGTGATGTGGTTTGTATCTGTGCCAAGATTGAAGCGGAACTGGTAGGCATGGATAAAGAAGATAAAGAATTATTTATGGCTGATCTGGGGATTGAAGAAAGTGGATTGGATAAACTGATCAAAGAAGCCTATCATTTATTAGGACTGAGAACTTTCTTTACGGCTGGACAGGATGAGTGTCGAGCATGGACTTTTAAAGAAGGAATGCTGGCACCAGAACTGGCAGGTATTATTCATACTGATTTCCAAAGAGGTTTTATTAAAGCTGAAACTTACAGCTTTGATGATCTAATGACTTATGGCAGTGAGGCAGCTTTAAAAGAAGCTGGAAAAATCAGACAGGAAGGAAAACAATATGTTGGTCAGGATGGCGACATCATGTTGTTTAAATTTAATGTGTAATGAAAAAAGCAATAAGAACATTACTGCTGATAATTTGTGTGGCGGTATTCTGTTATTCGGGATATCAGCTGATCAGTATTTATTTTGATTATAAAAAAATTGATGATACATATGATGGTATCGCTGAAGAGTATACTCAGCCAGCTGTGGAAACAGAAGAAGGAGAAAGCTATCTCGATATTGACTGGAACAGCCTGTTAAGCAGAAACAGTGATGTTAAAGCCTGGATCCAGATTCCTGATACCAATGTCAATTATCCGGTTTTACAGGGTAAGACCAATGATACTTACATTCATAGTGATCTGGATGGCAATGATCTAAATGCAGGATCAATTTTTATTGCCAGCGAAAATCAAAATCCATTTACTGATATTAATACGGTGATTTATGGTCATAATATGAAAAACGGATCGATGTTTCATGACATCAAATCATATACTGATCAGCAGTTTGCTGATGAACATCCTTATATTTATATTTATTTACCTGATGGAACGGTTAGTGAATATAAGGTCGTTTCGGCCCATATTATTTCAGAAAAAAGTGTGTTGTATAATACCAATATCGTAAATATTCAGGATTTCTATCAGGAAATGCTAAAGGGTAATGATATTTCTGCAGACTTTGATCAAAACAGTAATTTACCAGTCATTACGCTGTCAACATGTACCAGTGGTGGTGGAGAAAATGGTAAAAGAAATGTAGTTCATGCTGTTTTGCAAAGAAGTCAAATTGATCCAAAAACAGAAAAAATGAAAAAGTCAGCTTAACAGCTGATTTTTTGATTTGTCGAATATTGGTAAAAAATTGATTATAATTTTGAAATATGATATGATTTTGGAGAATAAGTAGGAGGTAAATTTAATGAAGAAAATTATCAGAATATTTACATCAAGGGCGCTTATTCTTTCTATTCAGGTGCTGCTAAGTGCTATCTTCTTATTTATTGTATATGAAACTAATATCATACCACAAAAATATTTTATGATGATTGCTGCTGCACTTGTTGTTTTATTGGGAATTTTCTGGTTGATCATTCAAACCGGTAAGAAAAAAGCAAAAGAAAAAGGAAAGACAAGCAAACGAGTTATTATTACTAAAATAATCAGTTTACTATTATCTATTATTTTAGGTGTAGGATGTCTATATGTAAATAGAGGTGTTCGATTTCTTGAAAATGTGCAGGTAACGATTCAAAAATATGCGGTTAATGTTATTGTCTTAAAAGATGGCAAATATGCTGAAGCAACATTAGAAGATCTTAATGGCTGTCAGTTTGGAATTTCTTATGAAAAAGAAAATGCTACTTTAAATAAAGCATTAGCTGAACTTGAAGAAGAAATTGATACACAAAAATATGAAAAAATCGATACATATACTGAATTGGCTGATCGACTGTATGATGGTTCGGTAGATGCTATCGTTGTTGGAAATGAATATAAATCAATGCTGGAAGTCAATCATGAAGGCTTTGATGAAGAAACAAGAATCGTTAAAACTTATGAATTTGAAAAGAAAGCAAAATCAGTAACGACTAAAGTTTCAGATGTTACAACTAATCCATTTACGGTTTATATTACTGGTATCGATACTTATGGCAGTGTTTCTACCGTATCACGTTCTGATGTCAATCTGATCGTCAATGTTAATCCTAATACTAAACAGATCTTGATGGTATCTATTCCTAGAGACTGTCAGATTAAATTGCATAAAAATGGTAAAATGGATAAATTGACGCATACTGGAATTTACGGAGTAGAAGAAACTGTTGAAACAATTGAAGATTTCCTGGATGTCGATATCAACTATTATGCTCGTACTAATTTCAGTGGTATTACGAATATCGTTGATGCTTTAGGTGGAGTCACAATTGATTCTGATTATGCGTTTACGACATTACATGGAAACTACGAAATTGTTAAAGGTGAACAGCATATGGATGGAGATAAAGCTTTATGCTTTGTTCGTGAAAGATATCACCTTCCTTCTGGGGATTATGATCGTGGACGTAATCAGCAGAAACTGCTGAAAGCTATTTTAGAAAAAGCAATGTCACCAAAGATCATCACAAATTATGAAAATATTTTATCAGCGGTTGAAGGATGCTTTGAAACAGATATGACTAGTGAAGATATTACTTCATTGATCAATATGCAGCTGGATGATAACGCTGACTGGGACGTATTTAATGTTCAGGTATCTGGGTCAGGTTATTTTTCAAGTGAGACATATTCTATGTCAGGTACCAGCATTTATGTCATGAAACCTTATTCATCACAAGTCAACAAGATCAAAAAACTGATTGACAGAATTCAAGCTGGAGATAAATTATCAAACAGTGATGTTAAAGGTTTATCTGGTGTCGATGAAGAAAAAGATGACGAATAAAAACATGTTATAAATTTTATAACATGTTTTTTTTTGTAAAGTTTATGTTAAAAATAAAAGTCGAAATTTGTATAATATTCGTGGCATTAATCAAAGAAAAGTGTTTCAAAAGTAATGATCACTTCACCAAAAAATGTAATCGGCTGATTTAAATCATGTGAAAAAGAATTATAATTGCCGACAATGATAGGCAATGAAGAATGATGGAAGATTTCACTGTCTTTATTGCCTATAAAGCTGATGACAGGAATATTATTTTTCGAAGCATTTTCTACAATTTCATTGAGACGGGGTGTCATGCCAGAATATGAAATAACCATGAAGATCGTATTATCATGAAAAATTGGATTAAACATTTCCATATGAATAACGGACATCGTTGAATAGCCAAACAGGGTGAGTCGTTGCGCAATATATTCAGCAATCGGTGAAGAAAATCCCAGGCCAAAAACGACGATGCGTTTTGATCTGTCTTTGATTATAGAAAAGAAACGATCTCTATACTTACTGACGGGAAGCTGTAAAGCAGTACTGTTTTCTTTGGCAGATGTCAGATGATAAATCATATCACTGTATCCTTCAAAACCAAATTTATTGCATAGTTTATATATTGAAGAGGTACTGGTAAAGTTATCTTTTGCCATTTGACGTATCCCGATGGATTTGAGTTCGTGCTGATGATTCTGGATATAGGTTACAATCTGTTTTTCCAGATCATTCAATTCATATTTTTCTGATAAATGTGCGATATTCATAATGCAGCCCCCTTATCAATCAATTATGTCACAAAAATAAAAAAGGAGCAAGGTTATGGCAAAAACAATGTATGATCCATGGTCAAAAATTACAACAAGAAATGGCTATGCAGGTGATGAAGTTATTTCCGCGCTGCAAAAATCAATTCGTAGAGGTTTAGAAGAACAGGCTTGTATGTTTGCGTACGAATTATATATTTCTTCACCTCAATTAGAAGAAAAATTATGGCGCAGATTATTGACAATTTCAGTAGAAGATATTGGAATGGGAAATCCAATGGCAGCTATTATGGTTAATAATCTTTATCAGATGAGTCGTGAATTTGATTATTCTGATGGTGATAGACCAATGTATTTTATTCATGCTATCAGATATTTATGTGCTTCTGAAAAAGACCGTTCAAGCGATTTGCTGAAAAATATTTGTATTAAATCTTTTGCAATGGGTAAATTCCCAGAAATTCCAGATTATGCGTTAGATAAACATACGCAAAGAGGACAGGCTATGGGAAGAGATTCTTTCCACTTCTTAAATGAAGCCAGCAAAGTTTATCCACAAAAAGAAGTAGACAATAATTATAAAGAAAGATATGCCAAAATTTTAGAAGAATATGATCCAGAAAATGTTGTTGATACAGCATTTAAATTTAATGGATGGCAATTTTAGAGGGAATAAATATGATAGAAAAATTAGAAAAGATTCTGTCTCCGTTAGCTAATAAGTTAGGTAATCAGAGACATCTGCAGGCGATATCTGATGGGATGATGATGTCACTGGCACTGATCGTAGTTGGTTCGATCTTTCTGATCATCGCTAATCCACCAGTTAATCTGGATATCGTGGATATGAATACAGGTAATATTTTCTTAAAGGGAATGATTGCCTGGAAACAATGGGCAGTAGCTAATTACAACACTATTACTATTCCATATACCATGACAATGGGACTGATTGGCTTGGTTACATCTTTTGGGGTAGCTTATTCATTAGCTGAAAAATACAATATGAAATCAGCGATTAATGGAATTATCGCAATGAGCGTATTCTTAATGATTTCTGCACCGGTGACTGATGGTCAGTTATCAATGAGTTACTTGGGATCAGATGGTTTATTTGTTGCTTTGGTTGTGGGACTGTTATCAGTTGAAATCTGTCGTTTTGTTGGTGATCGAGCAGTCTTTACGTTCCCAGCAACTGTTCCATCGGCTGTGACTAATTTTGTGAATTCTTTATTGCCTTTAGCAGCAAACATCATTATTATTTATGGTTTGAATTTATGTTTAATGGCATTTTCAGGAAAAGCGTTGCCTGAACTGATCATGAGCGTTTTGACACCAGCAATTTCTAGTGCTGATAATTTATGGGTATACATGGGAATTTTTGCTTTCTCTAATATTTTATGGTTATTTGGTATTAATGGTTCATCAATTATTTTCCCAATTGTATTTGTTCTGGGGGTTACAAATTCAGGATTGAATGCAGAACTGATCAATGCTGGAAAAGAAGCAACTCATGTGATGAATTTACAGATGTATCGTTATGCTATTTTAGGTGGTGGTGGAAACACTTTAGGTTTAGTTATCCTGATGTGCTTCTCTAAAGTTAAACATATCAGATCAATTGGTAAATTAAGTGTGATTCCAGGTATCTGTGGAATTAATGAACCAGTTATTTTTGGTGGGCCAATTGTATTAAATCCTATTCTGGCCATTCCATTTGTTTTGATGCCTTGTATTTCAATTGGTTTAGGATATTTTGTTCAGTCAGTAGGACTGGTAAGTATGGGTTATATTGTTGATCCATCATTTACACCTTTCTTTGGACAAGGTTTCTTATCAGCACTGGATATTAGAAATGTTATTTTCATGTTTGTGCTGATTGCTATTAGTGTGGCGGTTTACTATCCATTCTTTAAAGTTTATGAAAAAACTTTAATGGAAAAAGAAGGAGAATAGTGAATAAAGGGTTATCGCTAAGATAACTCTTTTTTTATGTAACAAGTTTTGAAAAGTTGAAACATGTTTGAGTTGACACTAAAATACAGATATTTATATAATGAAAAAGGATATATACGCCTAGAAATGAGGGATTTTTGATGGAAAAAAATTACGATGTTATTGTTGTTGGAGCTGGACCAGCAGGAATCATGACATGTTATGAATTGTTTTTAAAATCTCCAGAAAAGAAAGTGTTATTAATTGATAAGGGACAGGATGTTATGTATCGTCATTGTCCAATAAAAGAAAAGAAACTGAAAAACTGTCCAACAATCAAAGAAAATGAACCAGGATGCTTACCAGCATGTTCAATTACTTCTGGTTTTGGTGGAGCTGGAGCATATTCTGATGGAAAATTTAATATTACCAGTGAATTTGGTGGCTGGCTGACTGATTATTTAAGTAATCAGGAAGTTGAAGATGTGATTCACTATGTCGATAATCTGTATTTAAAACATGGGGCTACTTTGGAAATTACTGATCCTACAACAGACAAGATCAAAGAAATTGAAAAAAGAGGATATGCTGTAGGGTTAAAGCTGTTACGTGCCAAAGTAAGACATTTAGGAACTGAAGAAAACTTAAAAATTATGACAGCGATGTCTAATGAATTAAAAGAACATATCGATGTAGCTTTTAAAACAGCAGTACAGGATGTGCTGGTGAAAGATAATCAGGTATATGGTATTGTGTTAGAAAATGGTGAAGAAATTTATGCCAACCATGTTGTATTAGTACCAGGAAGAGATGGATCTACATGGTTAGGTAAAGTGTTTAAGAAACATCATTTAGACTTGTATAATAATCAGGTTGATATTGGAGTCAGAGTGGAAACCAGCAATATCGTTATGGATGAAATCAATAAAAACCTGTATGAAGGTAAATTTGTCTATAATACATCAGTAGGAACAAAAGTCAGAACTTTCTGTTCTAATCCTAGTGGACATGTCGTTGTAGAAAATCATTCAGGAACAATGCTGGCAAATGGACATGCTTATCATGATCCAAAACTGGGAAGTCAGAATACAAATTTTGCATTACTGGTATCACATACTTTTAGTGAACCGTTTAATGAACCTAATGAATTTGCTCATGAAGTAGCAGGACTGGCCAATAAGCTATCTAATGGCAGCATTATTGTTCAGCGCTATGGTGATATCAAAAGAGGAAGACGTACTACTGTTAAACGTTTAAAAGAAGGTTATACTGTACCAACATTACCAGAAGCGGTACCTGGTGATTTAGGTTTGGTGTTACCATATAATACAATGAAATCTATTATTGAAATGATCGAAGCGTTAGATCATGTAACACCTGGTATTGCTAATGAACATACATTGCTATATGGAGTGGAAGCAAAATTCTATTCAGCAAGACCAAAAGTAAGAGAAGGTTTTGAAAGTGAAATTGATGGACTGTATGTTGGCGGTGATGGTGCAGGCTTGACACGTGGATTGGCTCAGGCGGGAGCTAATGGAATCTTGATTGCAAGAGCTATTATCAATAAAAAATAAATAGAGGGATTTACAGTTGCTGTAAATCTCTTTTTGTATTAAGAAAAGATGAAAAAAATGGCTATAATATTAATGGTGTCGTATTCGACTTGGAATGATGATGGTTATATGATAAAATGATGGAACATGGAGGGATGTATTGTATGGCAAAAAAGAAAAAACGAAGCCTGATTAATCGCTTGCTTTCCAGAAAAGTATTGCTTTTGATTCAGTTATGTGTTTCAGCTGTTTTTTTAGCTTATATATATATATTAAAGATGTTACCGATGAAGTATTATCTGATATTAGTGGGTATCATTGTTGTTTTGTTTTTCTTAATGACATTATATATGAAATCAGGATGGAAAAAGAAAAAACGAGAAGGGAAATATTTGCGCCTGATCGTGAGTAAATTAACATGTCTTTTTTTAAGTATTTTGCTTTGCTATGTTACCGTTATGGTGGCGCGAGGGAATAATTTTATTAACAATATAACGAGTTCCTTGACACAGACTAGAGTCATTTCAGTATATGTGTTAAAAGACAGTGATTATACTTCTTTAAATGATTTGAAAGACGAAACTTTGGGGATTCAAACCGAAAAGGATAATTCTATCATGATGTCATCTTTATCAAAGATCGAAGAAGCCATGGGCCAGGAAATAGATACCAAAGATTATGGTAACTACGCATTATTAGGAGATGCAATCATAGAAGGAGATGCAAAGGCGATCGTTGCAGATCAGGCGTATATGGCGCTATTGGAAGCTAATCATGAAGGTATTGATGAAAAATTAAGAAGTGTTTATAAAATAGAAACTGAAGAAAAAATAAAAACAGTAACGGAAGATACCGATATTACAGATAATCCATTTATTGTCTATGTTACTGGTATAGATACGTATGGCAGTGTGTCAACGATATCAAGAACAGATGTGAATCTCCTGGTTTGTGTTAATCCAAATGAAAGACAGATTTTAATGGTATCAATTCCTAGGGATACATTAGTTACATTGCATAGTAAAGGGAAAAAAGATAAACTGACACATTCAGCAATGTATGGAATAGATGAAACAATTTCTACGATTGAAGATTATCTGGAACTTAATATCAATTATTATGCTAAAACAAACTTTAGTGGAATTACTAATATCATTGATGCTTTAGGAGGAGTGACTATTGATTCACCTTATAAAGATTTTACAACAATGCATGGTAATTATCTGATTAAAAAAGGTGAAAATGAAATGGATGGAGACAAGGCTTTATGTTTTGTCAGAGAAAGATATGCATTACCTAATGGAGATTTTGATCGTGGTCAGAATCAGCAGCGCTTATTACAGGCGATGATCAAAAAAGCGCTCTCACCAAAAATTATTACAAATTATAATAATATTCTTTCAGCGGTAGAAGGATGCTTTGAAACAAATATGTCAGCAGATTCGATAAAATCTTTTATCAATATGCAATTAGATGAAGGTGGCTCATGGGAAATGTTTAATGTGCAGGTTACTGGTGAAAGTTATAAGTCGACTAAGACTTATTCAATGCCAGGACAGGGCACTTATGTTATAGAAGCAGATGAAAAGAAATTAAACAAAATCATTAAAGTTATTAATAAAATAGAAGGAAATGAAAAAATTAAAGAAAGTGATGTCAAAGAATTAGGTGGCCTGTAGCCACCTTTTTTGATGATGTCAGAAAAAAGCGAAAAAAAGATGCAGAAAAAGCTTTACAAGCTAGGGATAAGGTGGTAATATAAATGAGCACTCGGCAAGAGGGTG
>JACJKV010000030.1 GCA_016901755.1 Thomasclavelia spiroformis
AGAAACGGGAATCTTCAGCTGCGACTACGGCATCGATGAGAACCTGAGGCAGATCATCATAGGTGATATTTTCGCGTTTTCCGTTTTCATCACTGCCATAAGTATAATAAGTATTGCCTTCAGCATCAAAGATCTGACTGGCTTCGCTGGAGAGCAGCTTTTGAGCATCAAAGGCTGCTGTGTCTTTATAAACACGATAGCCAAAAACACCAACGATACCAACACAGCAGATGACAAACACAGCAAAAGCAGTGATCGTTGCTTTACGCATGTTAATTTTTTTCAGTTTTATTTTTTTAATTTTTGACATTTGAACACCTCTTTAATAATAGTTATCAATAATTTTTAAATAATGAAGACGGGGCATATAGCCCTGTTGGATGAGATGACCATAGTTTCTGATCGTTTCGTATTTCATTGATTTTCTGTTACCTTTTTTATAGGCTTCAATCATATATGAAGCATCTAAAAAATAGACTTCATTTAAAGAAGTAAAGGCAATGATCAAAAAAGCTATACCGCCGTGTTTTTGAATGCTTTCCAGATGATTGATCTGATGAATGGATATGTTAGAAAAAGGAAAAGATTTGGTTTTTGTTTCTTTAGCTTCAAAATCAATATACCTTCCTTTATATATACCATTGTAGTCAGTGGTTGAAGGAGTACGAAAATAAGCTTCTACTATTTTCGCTGACGACCTTTCTGGGTAGTCAACTCTGACAATCTGAATAGGTGTTGGCTTTTTATGGATTACTGCGATATCTTTAGCCAAATAATACTGATTTGTCAGATTAAGATCTTCTTCCAGATTCATTCCACGATGTGCGGTATTGTGTTTTCCATCAAGTGTCATCGCTATGGGACGTATATTTTTTTTATTTGGATAATTGACCATAGATTCCTCTCTTTTTTTCATTTGTATTATAGCACAACTTTTTCATTATAAGGATAAAGAAATACTTTTATGAAAAATATCCTTGAAAAAAAGGAATAAATTGATAAAATGTTTTTTGAAAAATATGGTTGTTAAAATGTGAAAAATATTATAAACTATGAAAAAGTCATCTATTTTGAAATGATGAATCTTATCGTCAATATCATAGAGAGGAAAAATGAACTATCTATGAACATGGATATAGAAGAAAGGGGGATCTGCTTTTACAGGCAGGCAATGTCGTATGGAATACAAAGTTGTATTAAGTCCAAAAAAAATTGTTAATAAAGAATTTAAAGTTGATTTTAAAGGATACAATGCTGATGAAGTTGATCATTTCTTAGATCAGATAGTGAAAGATTATGAAGCTTTTGCAGCATTGCTGAATAATTCATATGATCGTATTGAACAGCTGGAAAGACGCTTAGCTGATCAGAAAAATATCATTGCACGTTTAGAAAGAGAAAAAGCATTACAGGATGATAACATCCGTGCTTTAGAAGATAATGTATCATCAAATGTTGATATCCTGAAAAGATTATCTTTGCTTGAAAAAGCTGTCTTTTCTCAAAACAGATAACAAATGACAGATAATCGCTGCTAGCAATAGTAGAGGAAAGTCCAGGCTGCCACAATCTGCGATGATTGTAGTGATTGTGCCTCACGAATCAATAAGTGAGGGTAGTGAAAACTAACGACAGAGTGAAAACCTAAGGGCAACTATGGTGGAAACTCATAAATGGCTCCACAGAGACAATGTCATGGGAAACCATGAGTGAAAAGAGGAAAGCTCCGCAAGGCAGAAACCCAAATTTTGGTAGGGGAACCCGGAAATGGGAAATGAACGATGGAAGGGACGCAAATGCGTAGATAAATGATTATCTTGTACAGAACTTGGCTTATTATCATTTGTTTAAAAACATGGCTTTGTCCATGTTTTTTGTTTTATGCAATTGTAAGTCTATATCTTTTCATGTATAATCCACTTGTATTAGTATTCATGAGTCATTTATTGTATAATACTAAATGAAAGGAGAAACTGTTTTTTTTAAAAACAGCGTATTATAAAGTGAAACTAAAAAGTGTTCATAAACCTAAAAAAACTAAAAATTATTCATCGGTGAGAAGAATAGGATTTAGTTTTTTTATGGTTATTCTAATAGGTTCGATTCTTTTGGCAATGCCTTTTTCTAACCAGCCGGGACAGGCTGCAGGGTATATCGATCATTTGTTTACAGCTACTTCGGCAACATGTGTAACGGGTCTTGTCAGTGTGGTTCCCTGTAATCAGTATTCGCTGATTGGTCAGATCATTATTATGTTACTGATTCAAATTGGTGGTCTTGGTTTTTTGACATTGATGTCAGTGATGTATGTACTGATTAGAAAAAAGCTTTCATTTTCTAATAAGCTGGTCATGCAGGAAGCGCTTAATACTGATTCATTAAAAGATTTAAGTGAGTATATTAAAAACGTCATCAAATATACTATGTTTTTTGAAGGTGTTGGAGCAGTTTGTCTGATGATGGTTTTTATTCCACAGTTTGGGATTATCAAAGGGGTTTATTTTGGAATATTCCATTCTGTTTCTGCTTTTTGTAATGCCGGATTTGATTTACTGGGCAGTCAGTCATTATGTCAGTATGTTGGCGATGTTTGGATCAATATGGTGATTAGTGCATTGATCATTGCTGGTGGCTTAGGATTTGTAGTATGGATTGATTTAAGTACAGTCTGGAAAAAATATAAAAAAACTTTTAAACGTTTTAAATTAAAAAAATTTATTTCTTTTTTAACTTTGCATACTAAAATTGTATTGATTGCGACGGCAGTTTTGATTTTTGCAGGAATGGTTGGAACTTTTGTATTGGAATACAGTAATCCCGATACTTTAGGTCAGTTGCCAATGGGAGAAAAAGTTTTGGCCAGTTATTTTCAGTCAGTAACGTTAAGAACTGCTGGTTTTGCTTCCGTTGATATGGCTTCTTTAAATAACGCGACCAAATTTCTGATGTCGGCGATCATGTTTATTGGAGGATCACCGGCTGGAACTGCCGGAGGTATCAAAACGGTAACTTTCGCTATTATCGTGCTATATATTAGAGCTCTAAGAAAAGGAGAAAATCAGGTTCATTGTATGAATAAGACAATTAGTGAACCGATTGTTAAACGCTCCCTGACGATTGTTTTAATTAGTTTTTCAATTGCTCTGACAGGTTTGTTTTTACTGAGTATTTTTGAAAATATAGATTTTATTGATTTGCTGTTTGAAGTTTTCTCGGCATTTGCGACAGTTGGTCTATCAGCAGGAGTGACTCCGGTTTTGACAGCCATGGGGAAAATTGTCATCATTATATTAATGTATATTGGTCGTATTGGACCAATAACCATGGTATTGATTTTTGCAAGAAAATATAATTTAAAGAAAGGTAAAGATATCAATTACGTTGAAGAACGTGTCTTGATTGGGTAATAAACGATGGATAAACAATATGTGGTATTAGGCTTGGGAATATTTGGTTCTACAGTTGTCAAAACATTATCAGAGTATGGCTGTGAAATCCTGGCTATTGATAAAGATCCAGAATGTGTTTCGCGTATTGCTGAATATGCTACCAAGGCTGTTATCGGTGATGTCACTGATCTGGAATTTTTGAAGAGTTTAGGTGTTGATGAATTTGATATAGGAATCATGGCAATTGGTGATCATCTTGAAGAAGCTGTTTTAGCAACAATGAACCTTAAGGAATGTGGTGTTCCTTATATTGTTGCCAAAGCTAAAAATAAACGTTTTAAAGTGGTTTTAGAAAAAGTTGGGGCAGATAGTGTTATACGTCCTGAAAAAGATATGGGCGTTAGGCTGGCTAAACGTTTTTTAAGAAAAAATATTACCGAACTGATTGAATTAGATAGTGAAAACAGTATTGCAGAAATTATTGTGCCACAGGCCTGGGTAGGCAAAACTTTAAATGAACTGAATTTAAGACAGGTAGCTGGTATTAATATTCTGGGAAAAAGGAATCCAGAAACTAACAAGCTGGAGCTTCCGGTTAATCCCCATGAAGTGCTTAAATATGGAGATCGTTATATTGTTTTAGCTAGAACAGATAAGATTGAACACTATGATCTGGTTGTGTAAAGCATAATAAAGTATAAACTGGTGGGGAGGACATTTTATGCGTATTATCGTTGTTGGTTTAGGAAAAGTTGGACAGATCATTACTAAATATTTGGCTGATGAAGGCCATGATGTTATTGTTATTGATAAAAATTTCAATAAAGTAGAAGAGGTGGTTGATAATTATGATGTCATGGGAATTAATGGTAATGGCGCTAATAATGATGTTTTAAAAGAAGCTACTGTAGATCAGGCAGACATCGTTATTGCGGTGACGACTTCTGATGAATTGAATATTCTTGTTGGCTTGCTGTCAAAAAAATTGGGAGCACAACACTGTATTGTTCGTGTCAGAAATCCTGATTATTCAAATCAGCGTCAGTTTTTGCAGGAAAGTTTAGGTTTTTCAATGGTTATTAATCCTGAATTTGAAGCAGCAAATGAAATCAGAAGGATGATTCTGTTTCCGTCTGCGCTTAAAGTTGAACTGTTTGCAGGCGGGATGGTAGAAATGGTTGAATTCGTGGTGAAGAAAGGATGTCCTTTGATTGAGAGTCCTTTAAGTGATATTAATAAGTTTACAAAATCTAATGTTTTGATTTCAGCTGTTAAAACCAAAGATAATGTGGTTATTCCTAATGGTGATTTTATCATTGAACAGGGCGATCATATCTTTGTTGTTGGATTACATAAAGATTTGCTGCATTTCAGTCTTGATATGAAGTTTTTATCACATAAGATCAAAGATGTTATGATTATCGGTGGCAGCAAAATTGCTTATTACCTGACTAAACAGTTAGGGGTACTGGGAATCAAAACAAAAATCTTTGAAAAGAATCGAGAACGCTGCATTGAACTGACACAAAAATTAAAATATTCTACAATTATTGAAGCGGATGGAAACCGTCATGAAATTCTGCTGGAAGAAGGAATTGATAGGGCTGATGCCATTGTCACTTTGACAGGAATGGATGAAGAAAATATTGTTCTGGCTTTATTAGCTAAAAAATTAGGTGTTAAAAAAGCAATTGCCAAAGTTAATCATTCGATCCTTTCGCAAATGCAGGATGAAATGAATCTTGATAATATCATTGATCCTAAAAGTATTATCGCTTCTCATATATTGCGTTATGTGCGTATGAAAGCCTGTGATGATTCTAATATTGCTAATGTATATAAAAATATAAATGAAGATATTGAAGCTATTGAATTTGTTGTCAATGAAAAAACAAAATATATTGATACGCCTTTGAAAAAATTACGTATTAAAGACCAGATTCTTATGGCAGGAATTGTCCGTAATCATGAAATGATCATACCTAAAGGTGATACAGCTTTTCAAATTGACGATAAGATCGTTATCGTAACTGTAAAATCAACAATAAAGAAATTTAATGATATATTTGAGGTTTAATATGAATAAGAGAATGATAGTTTATACATTAGGAAAGATGGTTAAAATCGAAGGATATTTACTGATTTTACCATTTTTGATTAGCTGTATTTATCAGGAAACAACAGGTATTGTGTATTTTGGATGTGCGATCTTAACTTATTTTGTGGGCTATCTGCTTTCACGAAAAAAACCGGAAAATGAAGTGATATATGCCAAAGAAGGATTTATCATTGTTGCTTTGGCCTGGATCGTTTTTTCAGTCATCGGTGCTTTGCCATTTTGTATTACTGGAGAAATTCCTTCATATGTTGATGCGTTTTTTGAAATTGTTTCAGGATTTACAACAACGGGGTCAACTATTTTAAAAGATATCGAAGCCTTGTCTTATGCTTCGCTGTTCTGGCGTAGTTTTTCGCATTGGATCGGAGGAATGGGAATCCTGGTTTTTGTAGTTGCCTTTTTAGCAGATGCTCCAGGGACGACCATGCATATTCTTAAAGCAGAAATGCCTGGCCCTGTAGTTGGTAAGCTGGTATCGAAAGTGCATGTAACTGCAAAACTGCTTTATAAAATGTATGCTGTATTGACAGTTATTGAAGCAGTTTTTCTGATTTGTGGAGGCATGCCTCTTTTTGACAGCGTCCTGGCAGCATTTTCTACAGCGGGGACAGGTGGCTTTGCGATAAAAAATGCTTCAATTGCCTATTATGACAGTGCCTATATCGATGGTGTCATTACCGTTTTTATGTTACTGTTTGGGATTAATTTTAATCTTGTCTATTTAGTTTTTATTCGTCGTTTTAAAGATGCTTTTAAATCAGAAGAGCTGCACTGGTATTTGGCAATCGTTGCCACGGCGACAGTTTTAATTACTATTAATGTTGCCAGTTTGTATCCAAGTTTGGCCAAAGCATTCCGTTTTGCTGTATTCCAGGTAGCTTCGGTCATTACGACAACTGGATTTGTTACTGCCGATTATCAGCAATGGCCTGCCTTTTCTCAAACTATTCTGATCTTGCTGATGTTTATAGGGGCGTGTGCCGGATCAACTGGTGGTGGAATTAAAGTATCACGTATTGTTATGATGATCAAACGAGGAACGGTTGGACTGAAACAGCTGGTTCATCCCCGTAGTGTTAATACGATCATGTTTGAAAATCAGCCAGTTGAAGACAGTACCATTAATGTGATGCATACTTATCTGATCTTATATAGTACTATATTTATTGGATCGATGTTGCTGGTTGTTATGCAGAATATTGATTTTGCTTCTGGTTTTACTGCAGTAGCAACATGTATGAATAATGTGGGTCCTGGCTTAAATGTCGTAGGACCGGTAGAAAATTTTTCAAGTCTGTCAGATTTGTCAAAGCTCGTTTTATCTTTCGACATGCTGGCGGGAAGACTGGAAATTTTCCCAATGTTAATGCTGTTTAATCCAAAATTATGGAAAAAATAAAAGATATGAATAAAATGATTATTTCATTTTACTCATATCTTTTTTATTCATAATGATCAAGAATATCATCAATCTGTATACCTAAGGCAAAACCTAACGCAAAATAATCATCGATCGTATTTTGATAGGCTTCACTGGAAAAATGGCTTTGAACGTCCAAAATGGAATGATAAATTTTGAAAAACAGTTCATCTATTTTGCGGTGTTCTGGTATTTCAGTATGATTTTTGATCGTGTCGATACGCAGTTCATAACCAATGGACATTAACATGGTCAATCCTTCAAAATAGTGTTCCAGTAACTGAGGACGGTCAACTTGATCTTCTTTTTCCCAAAACAGATAAACACGTGAATCAAGTGATACTTCTGCCAGATCATGAATAAATGACAGTATTTTCTGATTGAGTCTCTGGGTATTGAGTAATTCATTTTTTAAAGTCTGCAGTTCTTTGCTGACGTAGACTTCGTACAGTTTTGATATATCGTTCATATTGTCACCTCTTTTCATATTATAATGTTTTATATGAATTGAATTTGAACTGTTTATTAATATTATTTTACTCATTTATCAGAGTTTATTCAATATATGAATGTGGTTATTGGATGCAAGGTTGCGCCTTTATTTGTTTTCTTCTATAATGAACATGAGGTGAAAAAGAATGCATCCGCATGAAGAAACGAAATACATATTTGCTCAAAGCATCAAAGAATTAATGGAAAAACAGTCACTAGATAAAATTACCGTGACTGATATCGTCAAACGCAGTGGGATGACCAGACAGACTTTTTATCGAAATTTTCAGGATAAATATGATCTTGTTAACTGGTATTTTGAAAAACTGGCAGATAAGTCTTTTCGCCAGATTGGAAATTCTTCTACTTTACGTGAGGGACTGATCAAAAAATTTTCTTTTCTGCTCAATGATCAGGTTTTTTTCATGCAGGCTTTTCGCTCTAAAGATTATAATAATGTGGAAAATTATGATTATCAGTGTATTCTGGATTTTTATTCTTCAATCATCGAAAAGAAGATTGGAAAAATACCACATGATATTATGTTTTTGCTGAAAATGTATTGTCATGGATCGATTACGATGACGGTTGAATGGGCTGTTGGAGGTATGAAAGAATCGCCAGAAGAAATGGCTGATTTGCTGATTGCTGCATTACCGGTTAAATTGGAAGAACTGCTTTCCAGTCTCCAGGTATTTTGAAAGAAATAAAAGTGACAAACGGCTTTGTTTGTCACTTGTTTTTATTTTCACAAGGGTGATAGAATGTTGATAGTAAGAAAAGGAGATAAATAAAAATGGCAAACAGATTTGTATTAAATGAAACAAGTTATCATGGTGCAGGAGCAATCAAAGAAATTCCAAATGAAGCAAAAGCTCGTGGATTTAAAAAAGCAATGATTTGTTCTGACCCTGATTTGATCAAATTCGGAGTTACTAAAAAAGTAACAGATTTATTGGATGAAGCTGGATTAGCATATGAAGTCTATTCAGACATTAAACCAAATCCAACTATTGAAAATGTACAGCATGGGGTTGAAGCTTTACATAATGCACAGGCTGATTATATGATCGCCATTGGTGGTGGATCTTCAATGGATACAGCTAAAGCGGTTGGTATCATTGACCGCAACCCAGAATTTGCTGATGTAAGAAGTCTAGAAGGGGTTGCAGCTACAAAAAATCCTTGTACACCTATATTTGCTGTACCTACAACTGCAGGAACAGCAGCTGAAGTTACTATTAACTATGTTATTACAGATGCCGAAAAAGACAGAAAAATGGTTTGTGTCGATGTTCATGATATTCCAGTTGTTGCTTTTGTTGATCCAGAAATGATGTCAACGATGCCAAAAGGGTTAACAGCAGCTACTGGTATGGATGCTTTAACACATGCTATTGAAGGTTATATTACTAAAGGTGCCTGGGAATTAAGTGATATGTTCCATATCAAAGCTATTGAAATTATTGCCAGATCTTTACGTGGTGCTGTAGATAATACACCTGAAGGCAGAGAAGGTATGGCTTTAGGACAATATGTTGCTGGAATGGGATTTTCAAATGTTGGTTTAGGACTGGTTCACTCTATGGCTCATCCTCTTGGAGCGTTATATGACACGCCTCATGGTGTTGCTAATGCGATTATCTTACCAACTGTTATGGCATATAATGCAGAATATACTGGTGAAAAATATAAAGATATCGCTGAAGCAATGGGTGTAGATACTACCGGTATGACTCAGGAACAATATCGTCAGGCTGCAGTTGATGCAGTGAAAAAGTTATCACAGGATGTAGGAATTCCTGCTGACTTAAAAGATATTGTTAAAGCTGAAGATCTTGATTTCTTAAGTGAAAGTGCATTAGCTGATGCCTGCTGTCCAGGAAATCCAAGAGATACCAGTGTTGAAGAAATTAAAGCATTGTATCAGTCTTTATTATAATAAACATAAAAAAGATAGCTTCCCGATGAAAAGCTATCTTTTTTTTATGTTTTTCCCTGCCAGCATGACAGGATCTTTGAACAGACAATAAACCAGATATAGAGTCATGACTACCCATATAACAGGTTCACAGAAAATAACTGCCAGATACTGGAATTGTGGGATGAAAACTATGACAAAAATAATTTTACCTATTAATTCAATAACACTTGAAACCAGAGGCAGCATTTTTTTGCCTAATCCCTGTAAAGCGTTACGCGACTGCATCAGTATTCCTAAAACAGCATAAAATGGACCGACGACCAAAAGGTATGTGGTGGCATTAGAAATCACCACTGTTTCAGTGGATCCAGAAATAAACTGAACCAGAGGCTTAGCGCCAAAAATCAAAGTAACAGTAATGATCAAAGCGACGATGACATCATAAATATAAGCTATAAAGATACCATCTCTAATACGTTTGGACTGATTGGCACCATGATTTTGTGATACATAGGTTGATATTGCCAAGGCCATGGAAGTAAAAGGCATATTAAAAAACATATATATTTTTCTGGCTACAGTATGACTGGCAATGATCAGCGTATCTAGAGAGTTTATTCCATATTGTAAAATAACTGATCCACATGATACTATACTGCTCATAAAGCCCATGGATAAACCTTGACCAAGCATTTCTTTATATAGATCTTTGTCATAATGGAAATGTTTTCTTTCGGGAATTAATATTTTTGTTTTTCTGAACATATAAATGATACATAGGACAACCGAAATACCTTGTGCAATCACTGTAGCAATCGCTGCACCTTTAACCCCCATATTAAACTGAGTAATAAAAAATATATCCAAAATGACATTAAAACATGATGAGACGATGAGAAATATTAAAGGCATAACACTATTGCCAATGGCACGCATGAGACCAGCACATAAATTATAGGCAAACATAACCAGTACAAATAGCGTAATATAAAATATGTAGCTGTAAGCTTCATTGATAATAAGTTCAGGAGTATTTAATATTTCCAGTAATGGATATAGAAAGATTATACCGATGGCAGCAATCACCAGAGATGATATGATGCCTATGATCATCGAACAGGCAACTGATTTTTTTAAAAGTTCCTGATTGCCAGAACCATAGCTTCTAGCAGTGACAATAGCGAGACCGTTACCGATACCTAAAGCAAAACCAACGAACAGATCGTAAATTGCACTGCAGGAACCAATGGCAGCCAGTGAAGTGTCACCTAAATAATTGCCCACGATCATTGTATCAACAGTATTGTAAAGCTGCTGAAAGATATTAGAAATAAATAAAGGAACTGCAAAAATAAGCAATGACTGCAAAATGGGACCATTCAGCAAGTCAACGCTCGTATGAAATATTGATTTTCTTTCCATGAATTAACCTCTTTTCATTATTTCTTTTATTATAGATCAAGGTCATCGCTAAAATTATTTTTTTTCAGACAAAGAAATTATTTAAAATATTATAGAATAGTTCATAATTAGGAAAAAGAAATATAATAAGATGTTGTTAAATGGAACAATTATGTTATAATTTATGTGTTAAATTGTGCTTAAGTGTAAAGGAGGATGTCTAATGGACAAGGTTAGCGAATACTTAAAAGCAGCCAGAATTGCCAAAGGCGTTACAATAGATGAAATCGCTGAAGCTACATTATTATCACCTTCTATAATTAAAGATATTGAAGAAGGGCATTTTGATAGATTTTCTGGTGACGAATTGTATGTGAAAATGTACATCAGAAAAATTGCCAGATATTTAGAAATAGATGAAAGTATAGCGGATGATTATTATATAAAGACTCGTGAAATCAAATTAGCTGAAATCCAGAATCACGAAGATAAAAATGAAAATGAAGCTGGTTCAGTTACATTTGTTGATAAAATGTCGGAATCTTTAAAAAATATACAGGTGACGACTACTCAAAAGCAGCCGAAAGGTGTTTATGAAGATCATTATATTAAAAGATATATCAAATATGCCATCATCGGTTTATTAGTGATAGCTATTATTGCGGTGATTGGTTATTCTTTTGTGTTTACTCGTTCTGATGATACATCATTTAACAGTAATGATAATTCTACAGTAGAGGGAACTGTTGATTCTAAAGAAGATCAAGAAAAAGATCAAGAAAAAGAACAGACTGAAAAAGAAGAAACGCAGGAAGAAACTACGGAAAATGTTTCTACTGAAATAGTATTTACCAGAAATGGTGATGGTGATTTCAGTTTTAAACTGCCAGAGGGATATAAAGAAGAGACTTTTAAATTAAAGGTAGACTTTACTTTTGCGACAACTGTTGATCTGCATGTTAACGGAGATCCTAACAGTTATCAAAGTGACACTTTCAAAAGAGGAGTTTACAGCAGTAATTTGGCCAATATTTCAGCCAGCGATACTTTAAAAGAAGATGCTGCCTGTGAAAGTGTAGAACTGACTTTTAATGTTGCTGATTTTCAGTATTTAGAATTTACGTATAGTTGGAATTTGGGACATCGTTATTATATCAATGATCAGAAGATTCCTTTGGAAGATAATGATCATCAGGGTACAAGATCTAATGGTCTGACCAGAACATTTAAGTTAACGATGGTTAAATAGATGAATTTACCTAACAAATTAACGATTATCAGAATTTTATGTGTTCCAATTCTTATTGTTATATATATGTTTCCTTATGAAATGTTTGATATTCAAATACCGGTCTTCCATCTTTTGAATGCGGATATTTCATTAGTGAATATTATTATATTTGTTATCTTTTCTGTGGCATCCATGACAGATCTGTTAGATGGTCAGATTGCCCGTAAAAAAAAGCTGGTGACTACATTTGGAAAATTTGCGGATCCAATTGCAGATAAACTGCTTGTTAATACGATCTTTATTTTGCTGGCCAGCGAGGGAATACTTTCTGTAATCATTCCTATCGTCATGATTTCCAGGGATACCATTGTTGATGCCATACGTCTGGTTGCGGCTAATAAGCAGATTGTTATTGCTGCAAAACCGTTAGGAAAACTTAAAACGGTGACGCAAATGATAGGTCTGGTTTTTATCCTGCTGTCAGATTTTCCATTTTCGTATTTTCATTTGCCAGTAGGTCAGATTCTTGTATGGATTGCCTGTCTGGTTTCGATCATCAGTGGAATTGATTATTTTGTAAGTAATAAAGAACTATTAATGGAGTCAATATAATGAATGAATTAGCTCAATTATTAATCAGTCACAATATAACTGTTTCTTCTGTAGAAAGTTTTACAGTGGGAAATTTTGCTTCAATGCTAGGATCTGTTCCTGGCATTTCTAAGGTTTATAAGGGTAGTCTGGTGACTTATCAAAGTGAGACAAAGGAAAGGCTGTTATCAATTGATCATGATATCATAGCCAAATATGGTGTTGTCTCAAAAGAAATTGCTTCATTGATGTGTGTTAATGGTAAAGCAATTTTAAACAGTGACATCTGTGTTTCTTTTACAGGAAATGCGGGACCAGATGCGATGGAAAATAAACCGGTAGGTGAAGTGTATATTGGCATTAATTTTAAGGATGATATTTCTGTATATAAATTAAATTTAAAAGGCAGCCGCAGTGAAATTGTCAAACAGGCAATGGATTTTGCGGTTAGAAAACTGATTGCAAAGTTTCAAGTAAATTAATCGTTATTATCATATATACAATCAGGAGGTATTTTTATGGCAGTAAAAGGGGATAAAGACACGAAAAAAGAACAGGCATTACAGGATGCCATAAAACAGATTGAAAAACAGTTTGGAAAAGGATCGGTCATGAAATTGGGAGACAGAGCGGCTGTTGATGTTGATGTCATTCCCACTGGTTCTTTAACTTTGGATATGGCTTTGGGAATAGGTGGTTATCCTAAAGGCAGAATTATCGAAATTTATGGACCAGAATCGAGTGGTAAAACAACACTGACCTTACACGCTATTGCGGAAGTGCAGAAACAGGGTGGAACGGCAGCGTTTATCGATGCGGAACATGCTATTGATCCGGTTTATGCCAGAAATTTAGGTGTAAATATTGATGAACTGATTTTGTCTCAGCCTGATAGTGGTGAACAGGGACTGGAAATTGCCGAAACTCTTGTACGTTCAGGAGCAATCGATCTGGTAGTTGTTGATTCTGTAGCTGCTTTGGTTCCACAAGTGGAACTGGATGGTGAAATGTCTGATCAGCAAATGGGATTGCAGGCCAGACTGATGTCAAAAGCTTTACGTAAATTGTCAGGGGTCATGAATAAAACTGACTGTACGATCATATTTATCAATCAGTTACGTGAAAAAATTGGTGTTATGTTTGGAAATCCAGAAACTACAACGGGTGGACGTGCATTGAAATTCTATTCTTCGGTGCGTATTGAAATCAGAAAAAGTGAAGCTATTAAAAATGGCAGTGAAATTGTAGGAAATAAAGTAAATATCAAGGTTGTTAAAAATAAGGTGGCACCACCTTTTAAGGCCACACAGGTCGATATCATTTATGGTAAAGGAATTTCACGAGATGGAGAAGTACTGGATTTGGCAGTAGAAAAAGATATTATTGATAAATCTGGTGCCTGGTATGCCTATAAAGGTGAGAAAATTGGCCAGGGTAGAGAAAATGCTAAGCGTTATTTAAGTGAGCATGCTGAAGTGATGAACGAAGTAACGGAGGCCATCAAAAATATTCTTAAGAATCAGGAAGAATAAGGAAACTTATTCTTTTTTTCTTGGGAATTTGTTTTTTATTGTAAAAATATTGATTTTATCTTATAATAGACATGTGCGTGAACACAAATAAGAAAATGTTTTATTAAACATAGTGAAAAAGATGGAGGGGTCATATGCCAGAAATGAACATTGCCACTATTTTATCCTATGTCCTAGCTGTCGCTGTTGGGTTTCTTATTTATTTTATATATGCAAAATTACTGATTTCTAAAGCAAATGTAAATGCGGCAAAGATTATTGATGATGCTAATACTAAAGCGGATAATATGGTTAAAGAAGCCATTTTAGATGCCAAAACACAAGCTTATGAATTGAAGTTAGAAGCAGAAAAAGAAATTAAAGAACAAAGACATGAAATTACTGAACTGGAAAATAAACTTTTAGAACGTGAAAAAGGAATTGAACGTCGTGATATTGCGGTTCAAGGAAAAGAAGACGTTCTTGCGCAAAGAGTTAAACAATTGAATGATAAAGAAGCAGGAATAGATAAATTAGAGGCTGAACTTAAAGAAAAAATTGATTCAAAAGTTGTTGAATTAGAAAAAGTTGCAGCTATGTCTGCTAGAGAAGCAAAAGAAGAACTATTCAAACAGGTTGAGCAGCAGATTTCGCTGGAAATGGCTGCGTATATTAAAGAGCAGGAAGAAGAAGCAAAAAGCAAAGCAGCGGAAATTTCCCGCGATATTATTGCTAATGCGATTAATCGATATGCTCAAGAAGAAGTGTGCGAAAGAACCGTTTGTGTAGTACCTTTACCAAGCGAAGAAATGAAAGGACGTATCATTGGTCGAGAAGGTAGAAATATCAAGACGATCGAACAGTCAACTGGTGCTGATCTGATCATTGATGATACTCCTGAAGCTATCACAATTTCTTGTTTTGATCCAATCAGAAGAGAAATTGCCAGATTATCATTGGAAACTTTGATTCGTGATGGACGTATTCAACCAGGTAGAATTGAAGAAGTAGTTGAAAAGACCAAAAAAGAATTGAATGAAGTTATTCGTAAAACCGGAGAAAATGCTATTTTTGAATTAGGTCTTTCTCGTATCGATAAAGATATTGTGAAACAGATCGGTAAGCTGAAATATCGTACCAGCTATGGACAGAATGCTTTACAGCATTCATTAGAAGTAGCTCATTTAGCTGGAATCATGGCTGCAGAATTAGGACTTAATCAGCAAATGGCAAAACGTGCGGGGTTATTACATGATATTGGTAAAGCAATGGATCATGAAATGGAAGGAAGTCATGTTGAACTGGGAGCTAAGTTTGCTAAAAAACATGGTGAACATCCAACCGTAGTAAACGCGATCGAATCTCATCATGGAGATGTACCAGCAACCAGTGTTATTTCAATTCTGGTAGCTGCCGCTGATACACTTTCAGCAGCGAGACCAGGAAGCAGAAGCGAAACAATTGAAAATTATATTCAAAGACTGGAAAAACTGGAAGAAATGGCAAACAGTTTTGATGGTGTTGATAAGGTATTTGCTATTCAGGCTGGTAGGGAAGTTCGTATTATAGTAAAACCTGATAAAGTTGATGATATTGCAAGTCATAAGATTGCTAGAGATATTAAGACGAAGATCGAAGAAGAATTAACTTATCCAGGACATATTAAGGTTACGGTAATAAGAGAAATTCGTGCTAGTGAAATAGCTAAATAATCAGAATTGGAATCGTTAGGGGAGACTTTGATGATTCCTTTTTTTATGGCAATGAGTTGATTTTGTTTTAAATATTTTGATAGAATGTTGATGAAATGAGGGATATTAATGAAAGTACTTTTTATAGGTGATGTAGTAGGTGAAATAGGACGCCAGATGATCGAAGATCATTTATATCGAATAAAGAAAGAAAAACAGATTGATTTTGTGATTGCTAATGTTGAAAATGCAACCCATGGTAAAGGACTGAACCGTAAACATTATGATTTTTTTGTTTTTCAGGGAATCGACTGTATGACTATGGGAAATCATACCTTTGATAAAAAAGAACTGTTTGATTTTATTGATGAGGCAGATCGGCTGATCGTTCCTTTTAATCAGCCTAAAGTGTTGCCTGGTATTGCAACACGTGTTTTTAAGATAAAAAACAAAAAAATAAGAGTAACTAATGTGTTAGGCTGTGTATTTATGGATAGCAGATATTCTAATCCTTTTGATGACATTGATCATTATCTTCATCTTGAACAGGATATTCATATTATCGATATCCACGCTGAAGCTACCAGTGAAAAAATAGCTTTAGCTTATTATTGTCAAGATCATGTTCAAGCAATGATTGGAACACATACACATGTTCAGACTGCTGATGAAAGAATTATTAATCATAAAATTGCTTTTATCAGTGACGCAGGGATGACAGGTTCGTATCTCAGTTCGTTAGGATGTGACCTGGATAGTGTTGTTTTAAGAATGCGAGGACTGAACAGCAAATTTACATTATCCAATAATTCTGGACAGTTTGCAGGAGTTATCATTGAATTTGATGATGCTAATCAGCCAATAGCTATTGAAAGAGTATTAATTAATGAAGACCATTATTAATGCTCTTTTTTCATATTATGTATACTGATACATATAATAGTTTGGGAGGAAAATATATGGAAATAATGAAAGTATCATCAAAATCTGTACCTAATCAAGTAGCAGGAGCGATTGCTTCTTTAATGCGGGACAAAGATAAACTTATGATTCAGACAATAGGTGCAGCTGCTTTAAATCAGGCTGTTAAAGCCATAGCAATAGCCAGAGGATATATTATTCCTACAGGAAGAGAACTGATTTGTGTTCCTTCATTTCATGATTTGATGGTAGATGATAAGTGTATTACTTCAATTCGCCTGATGATAGAATTACGTTAAGAAAATTTAAGGTGAAAAGGGTTTCTTTTTTTGGGTATTGAGAGTATAATATTTATTAGATTAATGGAGGATTTAAAAATGGCAAAATGTAAATTATTAATGCAGACTGCACAAGTACAAAAACTTATTAACTTTTTTGATGGATATGAAGATGATAAAGTTAAATGTAAATTAATTAAAAAAGTAGGAATCAAAGCTGAAATGGAATGTGAAACTGAAATGACACCAGATGAAGCTGCTTCATATTGCAAAGGTTTATTTAAAAAGACACCTGATGGTGCAGTTTTATATTTCTCAATTCAACCTGACGGATTCTTTGGATAGAAATAAGGACTTAAAAAGTCCTTATTTTTTTTCTAGCCAAATGAATAAATTATGTATATAATAGGTTCGAAAGTGGTGATAAAATGAAAGATTATAGTCAATATTTTAATGGTCCAAATTTACAGGAGGCCAAAAAAAGAAGTAAAAATCAAGTTGATCATATTCATGATGCTTTTGAAATACCTGCTGATATGGTAAATATTGGTAAAGGAAAAAAATACTATATCCATACTTATGGATGTCAGGCTAATGAAAGAGACAGTGAAACATTGGCAGGTATCTTTGAATTATTAGGATATACTGTCTGTGATGAAATAAAAGATGCAGATGTCATATTGCTTAATACATGTGCGATACGAGAAAATGCAGAAGAGAAAGTATTTGGGAAAGTAGGCTATGTTAAAAATCTGAAAAAAAGCAAGCCAGATCTGATTTTTGGTTTGTGTGGATGTATGGCACAGGAAGAAATTGTCATTAAAAAGATTCTGGAAAAACATCCTCATATTGATTTGATCTTTGGTACACATAATATCCATAGATTACCGCAATTACTAAAAGAAGCGATGTACAGTAAGGAAATGGTAGTTGAAGTTTGGTCTAAGGAAGGTGATGTTATTGAAAATACGCCAGTAACACGTGCTAACGATCATAAAGCCTGGGTCAATATCATGTATGGATGTAATAAATTCTGTACGTACTGTATTGTCCCATATACACGTGGTAAAGAACGTTCAAGGCTAATGAGTGATATTGTTGAGGAAGTTAAAGATCTGAAGGATCATGGTTATCAGGAAGTCACTTTGCTGGGACAAAATGTTAACAGTTATGGAAAAGATCTGGCAGATGGGTCATCTTTTGCATCTTTACTGGAAAATGTGGCTCAAACTGGAATAGCGCGTATACGTTTTACGACAAGCCATCCTTGGGATTTTTCAAAAGATATGATCGAGGTCATTGCCCGTTATGATAATATCATGCCAGCTATTCATTTACCGGTACAGTCAGGTAACAGTGAAGTGCTGAAACTGATGGGCAGAAGATATACCCGTGAACAATATTTAGAGCTGTTCCATATGATCAAAGAGATGATTCCTGATTGTACAATTACAACAGATATCATTGTTGGCTTCCCTAACGAAACTGAAGAACAGTTTTTAGATACATTATCACTATATAATGAATGTGAATATGATCTGGCTTATACCTTTATCTATTCACCAAGAGATGGAACTCCAGCTGCTAAAATGTCGGACAATGTGTCTTTTGAAGAAAAACAGCATCGTTTAGAAAGACTTAATGAAATAGTGAAGGAAAAAGCTCTGAAACAGAATCAGAGATTTTTAAACCAGGTTGTTAAGGTTCTGGTTGATGGTCCATCAAAAAGAGATGAAAACATGATGACAGGTTATACTGAACATCAAAAACTGATTAATTTTAAAGGCAATAAAGAAGATATTGGAAAAATTGTACCGGTTAAGGTAACAGAAGTAAAAACCTGGGCATTAAAGGGTGAACAGGTTGAATAAAATTGATATGCTGGCTTTAAAACTGAATGAAATGATTTTAAATGAGCCGGTTGTTCAGGAGTATAAAAAATACGAACATCTGATTTTAAATAACACAAAGTTAAAGGCAGAGGAAGAAAAGCTTAAACAGCTGCAAAAAGAAATCGTAAAGCTGAAAGCAAATCAGGATGATCGAGCTGTTGTAACGATAGCTTTGTATGAAAAGAAAAAAAGTGAATTTGAAAATCATCCTTTAGTTGTTAACTATCTGTATTTAAAACAGGAAGTGGATGATTTCCTGCAGACTATCAATGGAATGATCAATCAACAATTAAAGTAGAAGTTTCTTCTGCTTTTTTTTAACATTATTGTTAAAGATATTGACTTATTTTCCTTGGAGTCTTATAATTTTTAAAACTAAAATAAAAATAAGGAGATTGTAAAATGGCATATTATTTTGACGAACCATCACATACTTTTAATGAATATTTATTAGTTCCAGGATACTCTTCAACTGAGTGTCGTGCTGAAAACGTGAGTTTAAAAACCCCTTTAGTTAAGTTTAAAAAAGGTGAAGAACCAGCCCTTTCATTGAATATTCCTTTAGTTTCAGCGATCATGCAGGCTGTATCTGATGATAATATGGCGATTGCTTTAGCTAAAGAAGGTGGAATTTCTTTTATTTATGGATCACAGTCAATAGAAGATCAGGCTGCAATGGTAAGACGTGTTAAAAACTATAAAGCTGGATTTGTTCCTAGTGATTCAAATCTTTCGCCTGAATCTACATTAGCTGATGTTTTGAAACTAAAAGAAAAAACTGGACATTCGACAATGGCAGTAACTGAAGATGGAACTGCTAATGGTAAACTGTTAGGTGTTGTTACTGGCAGAGATTATCGTGTTTCACGTTTATCTATGGATACAAAAGTTGAAACTTTTATGACACCTTATGAAAAACTGATTTGTGCTACTTTAGGAACATCTTTAAAAGAATGTAATGATATGATCTGGGACAATAAATTAAATGCTTTACCAGTAATCGATCAGGATCAAAGATTACATTACTTTGTATTTAGAAAGGACTATGAAAACAGAAAGAAAAATCCTAATGAATTATTAGATGACAATAAACGTTACCTTGTAGGGGCTGGAATTAATACTCGTGATTATGAAACACGTGTACCTGCTTTGGTTGATGCTGGGGCTGATGTTTTATGTATTGATTCTTCAGAAGGATTTACAGAATGGCAGAAAATCACGATCGAATGGATCAGAAAAAATTATGGTGATACTGTAAAAGTTGGTGCTGGTAATGTTGTTGATGCTGATGGATTCAGATTTTTAGCTGATTGTGGTGCTGATTTCGTAAAAATTGGTATCGGTGGTGGTTCAATCTGTATTACACGTGAACAAAAAGGAATTGGTCGTGGACAGGCAACTGCTACAATTGAAGTAGCAAAAGCCCGTGATGAATATTTTAAAGAAACTGGTATTTATGTACCTATCTGTTCTGATGGTGGTATCGTACATGATTATCATATGACTTTAGCTTTAGCTATGGGTTCAGATTTTATTATGCTTGGTAGATATTTTTCTAGATTTGACGAATCTCCTACAAATAAAGTATCTATTAATGGACAATACATGAAAGAATACTGGGGTGAAGGGTCTGCTCGTGCTCGTAACTGGCAACGTTATGATATGGGTGGAGATTCTAAACTTTCATTTGAAGAAGGTGTTGATTCATATGTTCCATATGCAGGAAGTTTAAAAGATAATGTTGGTTTAACATTATCTAAGATCAAACATACTATGTGTAACTGTGGTGCTTTAACTATTCACGAACTGCAGCAAAAAGCAAAAATTACTCTTGTTTCTGCAACTTCAATTGTTGAAGGTGGAGCACATGATGTTGTGTTAAAAGATTCAAGTGAAAAAAAATAAAGACTTTTAAATAAGTCTTTTTTTTATTTTTAGACATATTCTTATATGGGGTGACATAAATGGCAGGTCAATTATATGAAATCATGACAAAGGCTACGCTTGCTAAAGGTTTGAGAAAAACAATTCATAAGTATGAATTCACGGTTGACCAGATTGATAAAATTCTTGGCTGCTGGATCAGTAATCATCAGTTTCAGGGAATGATCAGTGAAACAAAGCCACAAATCAAAGGTACTTTTGATATTCATCTGTGGTATAGTTTTCAAAATGACAGTTTTTTATTAAAACAGCAGATCAGTTATCTTGACAAAATCGATCTTTCCTGTAAAAATCATCAGTTATCTGATAAAGATGAAATGATAGCCGATTGTCTGCGATTACCGAAATGTATCAATGCCACATTGAATGATCAAACAATGGTTATTGAAATTGAAAAAGAAATGTCATTAAAAATCGTTGGTGATACGACGATACTGGTAGAAAGTAAAAGTGATGATCTGGAAAACGAATTAGAAATTAATCCTGATTTCATAACATAGAAAGTTCGAACTTTCTATGTTATAATTGGTGAGAAAATGCGAGGTGCAGGTATGAAACAAAAATATAGTCCAATGATGATGCAATACTTGAGTATCAAAGAAGAAAACCAGGATGCCATTGTTATGTTTCGTCTTGGCGATTTTTATGAAATGTTTTTTGATGATGCGATAGTTGTATCTAAGGAATTAGAACTGGCGCTGACTGGAAAAAATGCCGGAGCGAAGGAAAGAGTACCAATGTGTGGTGTTCCTTTTCATAGTGCCAGTGGATATATACAAAGACTGGTCGATCATGGGCATAAAGTGTGTATCGTTGAACAGTTAAGCGATCCAGGAAAAAAAGGAATCGTAGAAAGAGGCGTTGTACAAATTGTAACTCCGGGAACAATTTTTGATGAATCCATGACGCGTAATAAAAATAATTATATTGCAGGATTGATGATATTTGATTTCGAATATGTCCTGGCATTCTGTGATATTACTACCGGAGAATTCCAGGTCATCAGCATAGAAAAGAAAAATCATATTCTCAACAATCAGTTAACGACGATGGATGTTAAAGAAATCGTAGTATTGAGTAACTGTCAGGAACAGTTTGGTGATCATATCATGGTTTCATATTTCGATAATGATCAGATAAATCCAAATTATGAACATCTGTTTCATCAGATTAAAGATTTTAAGCAGATCAAAGTAGCTTCGCTGCTTTTGAATTATCTTTTGGATACACAAAAAAGAGAACTTGATCATTTACAGATGATCCAGGAAATTAAAAATGATGATTATATGATCATGGATCTTTATACTAAAAAATCCTTGGAACTAACTGAAAATGTAAGAGATCATGATAAATATGGGACTTTATACTGGTTATTGGATCTAACTAAATCAGCAATGGGATCAAGACTGCTGAAAAGCTATATTGATCGACCACTGCTGAAAAAAGAAGAAATTGAAAAAAGGCTGGATACAGTTGAGATATTTACTCAGCAGTTTATTCAAAGAGAAAGTATTAAAGAAATATTAAAAGAAATATATGATCTGGAAAGATTATCCAGTCGTATAGCTTTTGGTAATATCAATGCCAGGGATCTTAAGTGGATCGCATCGTCTTTAAGAGTGGTGCCGGAATTAAAACAGCAGCTTTTATCTTTTAATGAAAATCTTACCGATGAACTGGCTAATCAGCTGATAGATTTATCTCATATCACGCGATTAATTGATGAGGCTATCATTGATAATCCGCCATTATCGGTTAAAGAAGGGGGCATTATCAAGACAGGATATAGTGCAGAAATAGATGAATTAAGATACTTGCGAGATCATGGAAAACAATGGCTGGTGGAATTTGAACAGAAGGAAAGAGAAAGAACAGGTATCAAGAACCTGAAAGTAGGTTATAATCGAGTTTTTGGTTACTATATTGAAGTTACTAAAGGCAATCTGGATCTGGTGAAAGATGAATTTGAATATACCCGTAAACAAAGTCTTTCAAATGCTGAAAGATTTATTACGCCTGAACTGAAGGATATGGAAAGAAAAATTCTTTCTTCGCAAGATAAGATCGAAAAGCTTGAATACATACTTTTTAATGAAATCAGAAATGAAATCAAAAAAGACGTTCATCTGATTCAGGATGTTGCTAAAATTATTGCTAAGGTCGATGTATATCAGGCATTAGCGATGCTGGCAAGTGAAAACAGTTATGTCAGACCGGTATTTAACGATCATAAGCGTCTGGATATTCAGGAAGGGCGACATGCTGTTATTGAAAAAGTCATGGGACATGGACAGTATGTTGCCAATGATGTTCAGATTGACTCACAGTCACCGGTTGTATTGATTACTGGACCTAATATGGGTGGAAAATCAACTTATATGCGTCAGGTGGCATTAACTGTGGTCATGGCTCAGATTGGTTCGTTTGTTCCGGCTAAATATGCTGATTTACCTATTTTTGATCAGATTTTTACTCGTATTGGAGCCAGCGATGATTTGATTAGCGGACAATCCACTTTTATGGTTGAAATGCTGGAAGCTAATAATGCTTTACGTTTTGCCAGCGAGAAATCGTTAATTTTATTTGATGAAATTGGAAGGGGAACAGCTACTTTTGATGGCATGGCGATAGCACAGGCCATGATCGAATATATTGCCTGTCATATAAAATGTCTGACTTTGTTTTCGACTCACTATCATGAACTGACTTTCCTTGAAAATAAAAATATGGGTATTCAAAATGTACATGCCAGTGCCAAAATACATAATGATCAGCTGGTTTTTGAATATTTGATCAAAAAAGGAAAATCAAACAAGTCTTATGGAGTCAATGTAGCAAAACTGGCAAAATTACCTGATGAGGTTATTGCTAGGGCTAATGTGGTTTTGGATACTTTAGAACAGAATAATGTGGAAGATAAACTGATTGCGGAACATAATCAGGTTAAAATTATTGTTCAGGAAAGTGAAGTCGAAAAATATTTAAAAAATATTGATCCAATGACTTTATCACCATTAGATGCACTTTCAACATTAATAGAATTGAAAAAGCTTTTAAAATAAGAGGTACATATGAAAATTATTCAGTTAGACGAAATATTAGCCAATAAAATTGCGGCAGGAGAAGTAATTGAACGTCCAGCCAATGTTGTTAAAGAACTGGTAGAAAACAGTATTGATGCTAAGGCCACCAAGGTAGACATCGTTATTGAAGATGGTGGTATGGCTTTGATTGAAATTACAGATAATGGTTCAGGTATGGATAGTCAGGATGCAAAGCTCTGTTTTTCCAGACATGCTACCAGTAAAATTCAAAATGATCAGGATCTTTTCTGTATTCAGACTTTAGGATTTAGGGGAGAAGCGATTCCTTCGATCGCTTCGATATCTAATTTTGTTTTGAAAACAAGTGATGGAACTGATGGGACCACGGTTGTTTATGAATTTGGAAAGCTGATAGATTTACAGCAAAGTGATTTAAAACGAGGGACACAGATTACTGTTTCAAAACTGTTTCAAAATGTTCCAGCCAGATTAAAATATGTTAAATCGGTAAATGCAGAATTTGCGCATATTCAGAATTATGTTGAAAGATTAGCACTCTCTCATCCAGAAATTGCTTTTACATTGATGCATAATCATAAGCTGACTTTTAAAACCAATGGTAATGGAAACCTGTTAGAAGTGATTCATCAGATTTATGGTTTATCAGTGGTTAAAAACATGTTACCTGTAGCGTTTGAAAATAGTGAATTTAAGATAGAAGGATATATTGGTAAAATTGAGGTTAATAGAGCCAATAAAAATCATATTGTCACTTTGGTTAATCATCGAGTAGTCAAAAATCAGATTGCGATGGATGCAGTGAATATGGTATATAGAAAATACCTGGCGGATAATCGATATCCTATTGCGGTTATTGATATTGGTATTGACCCTTATCTGGTGGATGTTAATGTTCATCCTAGTAAAATGGAAGTAAAATTTTCTAAAGAGACGGAATTAAAAGAACTGATCATGAATGGCGTTTCGCAGGCTCTTGAAGGTGTGAATCTGACCTATCAGGTTCAGGAGGAAAAGCCGGTTTTTAAACCTAAATTGGATCAGCTTGATCTGGATATTGATTTTAAAACGGATCATCATCCAGTTACGCCTGTACTTCATGAAAATAAAACAGTTTATCAAAAACCTGTATCTGATAATATAGTTGAAACTGAACCTGATTTTGTCATGGAACCTCAAAAAGAAACAATTTCTACTGTACAGCCTGCTTTAAGAGAAATGAAGAAAAAGATTTTCGTTAAAGGGCAGGTTCACGGAACTTATATAATTTGCGAAGATGAAAGCGGGATGTATCTGGTTGATCAGCATGCAGCTCAGGAAAGGATCAATTACGAATATTTTTTAGAAAAATATGAACATCCTGATCTTTCAATGCGAGATCTGCTGATTCCTATTACGGTAGAATATCCTTTGAGTGAATGCATGATCATTGAAGAAAGAAAAGATTTATTAAAAAAAGTAGGTATCGAACTTTTGCCTTTTGGTAATGGTTTTATTATTAAACAGCTGCCAATGTGGATGAATCAGATCGATGAACATGTTTTTATTGAAGACATGATCAATCAGGTACTGAAAGATAATAAAATCAATCTTATCTCATTGCAGGAGCATGCCATTGCTACTTTAAGCTGTAAAGCTTCTTTGAAAGGGAATACTCATTTATCAGTAGAAGGAATGCAGAATATAGTTGATAATCTGATGCGTTGTGATAATCCTTATGTATGTCCACATGGCAGACCAACGATTATTTATTATTCAGCATATGATTTAGAAAAATTGTTTAAGAGGGTCGTGTAATGGAAAAAGTCATTGTCATTATTGGTCCAACTGCAGTTGGAAAAACAAAGTTAGGGGTTGAATTAGCGAAAGCTTTAAATGGTGAAGTAATCAGTGGAGATTCAATGCAGATTTATCGACAAATGAATATTGGTACTGCGAAAGTAACAGCAGAAGAAATGGAAGGGATTGTTCATCATTGTATTGATATTGTAGATCCGACTGAAAATTACAGCGTACATGATTTTCAGAAAAATGTCAGAGCTAAAATCACTGAAATTACAGCAAGAGGTCGTATACCTGTTATTGTTGGGGGGACTGGATTATATATCAAAGCAGCTTTATATGATTATGAATTTGAAGAAACTCCTGATGATCATCAGGCAATTACTGAAAAGTATAAAGACTACAGTAATGAACAGCTGCATGAACACCTTTTATCAGTAGATAGTCAAAGTGCCCATGTGCTTCATCCTAATAATCGGCGAAGAATTTTGCGAGCTATTGAAATTTTTGAAAGTACAGGACAGAAGAAAAGTGATATTATTAGTCGTCAGGAGCATGTCTGCTTATATGATGCTTATTTTGTTGGTTTAACTTTGCCACGAGATATTCTTTATGAAAGAATTAATCAGCGTGTTGATAAAATGAAAGAAATGGGTCTGAAAGAGGAAATAGATCGTCTTTATCAGCAAGGTTTAAGACGTGATAATCAAAGCATGAAAGCGATAGGGTATAAAGAATGGTTTGATTATTATGATGGTCTTGTAGATGAAAATGAGGTCTATGAAAATATTAAAAAACACTCTCGTCAGTATGCTAAAAGACAATATACATGGTTTAAAAATCAGTTTCAGGTTCACTGGTATGATGTGAATTTAGCTGATTTCAAACAAACTATTTTAGCAGTTTTGAATGATGTAAAATAAGTCCAGAAATCTGGACTTATTTTTTTGGGGTATGATTTAATGATTTAATATGACTGGTACGGCCGTGTTTTAAAATCCGACGATAGTTTTCAGCCAAAGCTTTTTCATACTGACTTGTCATCCACGGAACATAAAACTGTGATTTTGCAATTTCATCAGGTAAATATTGAATATATTCCCATAATTCTGGACGAGAGTAGTCGTACCTTTCATCTTCATCGAGACCAACTGGCGTTAACCGCAGATAGGATGGTGCTTTTAAAGGTTTTGCTTTTAATGAAGCTAATGCTGAATCGATAGCGTGTTCAGATGATTTTGATTTAGGCGATAGACAAAGATCGATGATACAGCTGGCAATAGGAATTCTGGCTTCGGGTAAACCGATAACTTTGGCTGCCTGAAAAGCCATAACAGTACGCATACAGGCATTTGGATTTGCCAGACCGATATCTTCATAAGCACAGACGATGACTCTTCTTTCTAATGACTCAAGATCTTCATATTCTAGCAGTTTGGCCAGATAATACATAGCACCGTTAGGATCGCTGCCACGAATCGATTTTTGCAGACCACTTAAAGTATCATAATACTGATCTTCGTCTTTATCAAACTGACCGTTCGCTTTTAAAAGAGCGTTTTTAGCATCTTCGATGGTAATGGAATGATCTTGGCAGACGATCGTACACAGTTCCAGACAATTATAGGCATATCTGATATCACCAGCTGCCAGATTAGCGATATATTTTAATACATCTTCATGACATTGATAGATGTTGTTTAAACCATTTTCACTGACCAAAGCTTTTTTCAATCCGGAAATGATGTCATTTTGAGTTAAAGGTTTTAATTCTATGATATGACATCGCGAACGAATAGCAGGATTGATTGAATGATAAGGATTGGCTGTAGTACAGCCAACAATTGTTAATAATCCACTTTCTACATATGGTAAAAGATTATCCTGCTTTGTTTTATTTAAACGATGAACTTCATCAATAATGACCAGAAGACCATTAGAAAGCTTAGCTTCAGCAATGATCATATCCATTTCTTTTTTGTTTCCGGTAGAGGCATTAAAAATACGAAAAGGCATATGAAGATCATGGGCTAAAGCCATAGCTAATGTTGTTTTACCACATCCAGGTGAACCATATAATATGATTGACATAGGATGTTTCTTTTTAACAAATTGATTCAAAAGACCATTTTCTTTTAAAATATGCTGCTGTCCCAAAATATCTTTTAGCGATTGTGGTCGCATCTGATAAGCTAATGTAGACATATAAAAATCCTTTCTAAATTAATATGATTGAATTATAATGATTATAGCATTTTTATAAAAGGAAGGATAGAAGAATATGAGATTAGTGATTCAAAGAGTAACTGAGTCTAGTGTGGAAATAGATGGGAAGATTCATGGACAAATTAAAGAAGGATTAATGGTTTTAGTTGGAATCAAGGAAACGGATAATGAAGCAATACTGAAAAAAATGGTAGAAAAGCTGATTCATTTAAGAATATTTGAAGATGAAAATCAAAAACTAAATTTATCATTAATAGATATCAAGGGAGAAATATTATCAATTTCACAATTCACTTTATATGCTGACTGTAAAAAAGGCAGAAGACCAAGTTTTCTCGCTGCAGCAAAACCACAAATATCAAAACCATTATATGAAAAGTTTAATAAAATGATAGAAGATGAAGGTATACATGTTGAAACAGGAGTTTTTGGAGCGATGATGAACGTAAAACTGATCAATAGTGGACCAACAACTATTATTTTGGATAGTGATGAAATCATGTAAAAATATCAAAGAATTAGGTGGCCAGTAGCCACCTTTTTTGATGATGTCAGAAAAAAGCGAAAAAAAGATGCAGAAAAAGCTTTACAAGCTAGGGATAAGGTGGTAATATAAATGAGCACTCGGCAAGAGGGTG
>JACJKV010000004.1 GCA_016901755.1 Thomasclavelia spiroformis
ACAGTCTTATTATAAAATAATCAAATTAAATTAAAAACAAAAATCAATCTTTTAATGGAAATTGACCAAATTGAGATTGATTTTTTTATTTTAAACTAATGATTAACAATAATACAGAAAGTTTATTTGAAAAATATAAAAATAATTAAATGAATAAGCCGACGAATAGTCGGTTTTTATTTTGAAAGAAAGGGAGAAAAAGAACATGAAAAAACTATTTATTTCACAGCCGATGAAAGGCAAAACTGTATCAGAAATCATGTTTTTATTTTAATGAGCATATAAGCGGGATATTTGAAAAATATAAAAAGAAATATGGTCTTTCTCAGGTCGAGGCCAAGAACCTACTTAACAGTCTTAAAGATCCAACGTCTTATGAAGAAATGCTATCAAAGCTAAAATCATCAAAAGGCAATGAACGTAAGGAGCTGCTTAAAGAACTTGAAGCACCGACATATCGTTATCGTATCAATAAGTTTCAGGAAGCTCAAAGGCAGTTAGATTCATTGATGAATAATGTATATAAACAGGAAAAAGAAATAAATACATTAACATATATAGATGTTGCATATAATGCTTATTATGATTCAATTTACTCGCTTCAGCAAAGAACCGGTATAGCTTTTAATTTTGATACAATAGATCCCGAGTTAGTTGACAAGCTACTCAGTTCAAAATGGAGCGGAAAGAATTACAGTGAGCGTATTTGGAACAATACTCAACAAGTAGCTGATTCTGTAAAAGAAGAAATGTTGATGGGTGCACTTACCGGTAAGACCGAAAAAGAGATGATCGCTACGATAACTGAGCGTTTCGCTGTAGGATTATATAGCGCCAGGAGACTTATATATACTGAAAGTGATTTCATATCTAATGCTTTGGACCTTGAAGCGTATAAAGAAGCGGGCGTTACAAAGGTTCGTTTTTGTGCCGTTCATGATTTAAAGACATCAAAAATATGCCAAAAGCATGACAGAAAAACAGTCAATATAGACAAAGCTGTTCAAGGTGTTAATATACCGCCCATGCATCCAAACTGTAGATCAACAATTGAACCAGTCATTGATGGTGAGATTGAATCAAAGATGAAAAGAAGGGTAAAAGATCCTGTTACTGGTGAAGAAAAGATAGTTAAAGCAAATCAGACATATGCTGAATGGCTTGAAGATCTTCAAAAAAAACATGGGATTGATACTGTTGATACATTGACTAAGAAAGTAAAAAATACATCAAATGATCGTAGGCAGTACAATAACTATATATCAGTTATCGGTAAAGAAAATATGCCTGAAACATTCGCTAAATTTCAGGATCTGAAGTATAATAATGGTGATAGTTGGAATAAACTGAAGGAAACGTATAGAGATGTGAACTGGCAAAGAAAAGCTTTAACAAAGCATTCTTCAGGAGAACTTCATAAAGTCCCATATTTAGGCGTTCCTAATAGTGTATTTGATAATTATAGAAATGGTATCATACAACAGCGTAGATATTATGGCAAAACTGGTAAACCACGATTAGATATTGATATGACTAACCATGGCAATATAAAAGAACACCCTGTTGTACCACATTATCATGATTGGTTTGAGATTAGTGATAAAAAAGTAAAACGAGATACCAGTTGCGATAAAAAATTAAAACTTGGTCATGTTATTGCTAATGAGGACATACTTAAAAAGAATGAGGAGTAAAAAATGAATGATTTTTATGAATTAAAAAGCCTGAGTGAATTAATTGAAGAAATAGAAATAGGAATGGATATAGAATGTTATATTTATGGATTTAGATATAACATTTCTTGGCGTAATGATAAACCATTCATTTGTTCCTGTCCTGATGGAAAGGCTGTTTTTTTTGATACTGTGAGTGAAATGATGGAAGAATTCGAAATCAACGGGTTGCCTTTAAAAGATGTTTGGCACGATATTAAAATAATTCATATGTAGTATTAAGTGTGACAATATACTGGATCACACTTTTATTTTACCTTAAAGTAAGGAGGAACTAGCTATGTCACAAGGATTAAGACCACATTTTCATCAATATTATGAACATAGAGTAGACAGCTACTTTGATAATCAAAAAGGATGTATGGTCAAAGAAATATCATATCGTTGCATGATTTGCGGTCGTATTAGACACGAAAAATATGATTGCTACATGCCGCCGCCAAAACACAAAGATAAAAGCAAGGTATTAGAAAGAAACAAAAGAAGATACAGAGAATAGCGACTATGGTAGTCGTTTTTATTTTGTCCAATCGTTTTTATGACATTAAAAGAATATATCGCAATCGTGAGACACACGCAAAAAACAGGCTTGATCAAAATAGTGAAGCTACACTTTAAACTTGAAAACCGTGAGACACACGTAAAAAACAGGAGGAATAGAAAATGAATAGAAAAATGTTTTTAGGATACCCGTTAAATCTGCAGCTGTTTGCTGAACCAGGAGAAGGTGGAGGAGATTCAGGTAATACTGATCCTAATCCATCTGGAGGAGAATCTGCAGGTACTGAAATAGATTATGATAAACTTGCGGAAACCATAGAAAAAAGAATCAAAAGCACAGAAAACAGTACTCTAAAAGGTTATCTGAAAGATAAGGGACTATCAAAGGAAGAAATAGAAGAAGCTGTTAAATCATACAGGGCAAATAAGGAACAGAAAACAAAGGATGAACAGGAAAGAATCCAAAAAAGCATTGATGAAAACCTAAGCTATAAAAAAGCTGAAGCTGATCGTATCTTAAAAAATGAAGCGAAGAAAGTAGCTAAAGAACTGGGAGTAAGAGATGATCGTTTTGATGCGTTGTATCGATTAAGTGATACTTCTCATTTTCTTAATGATGACAAAGTAGACAGTTCTGAAATAAAAAAAGAATTTGAAACGCAGTTAAAAGCTTTTCCAGAATTCAAGCAAGGAAAAAAGATAATCATCACTGCAGGGAATAATGGATATCAAGGAAATCTTCATGAAACAACAGATGAAGAAGAGTATCGTAGACGAAAATACGGTAAAAACAAATATTTTAAAGGATAAAAGGAGAAAAAATCTATGCAATATGGAAACTTAAACGTTGATGAAAGATACAGTTCGCTGGTCGAACCAAATTTGTATTCAGACAATGTGTTAGAGCCTGGAATTACCTATAATCCTGACTTTCAGGGAGATGCTAACAGCGGGCTGGTAAAAGTATATAAGCAGAAATCAGATGGAGCTACTGATCCTACTACACCAGCAGGTGATTTCAGTCATACTAATGCTGAAAATGAACTGATTGATTTAAGACTGAACAACTCATTCAGAAAATCAAAGAAAATTTATAAAGTTCAGGCTAATGCAGTTTCGTATCCATTGGCTGATACAACATTTTCAACTGCTATTAACGATGTTAAAGAAGGGTATCAGGCAGCAGGTTTAGCATGTCTTGCCCATGAAGGTATTGCTTTAAGTACACAGACAGCGGTTTCAAAATCAAATATCAAATCTACTGTTCTTGACATGAGAAAACAGCTGAGAAAGAAAAAAGTAAAGGCGGATATCGTTTTTGCATCTGTTGATGCATTTACTGCCATGCTGGAAGCTGCAGGTGATCAGTTTACTCCAGCAAAAAATGATGAAATCATTGCTACTGGGCAGGTAGGTTACTGGCTGGGAATGAAATGGTATGAAGCTAACGCAACAGAAAATGCTGCAGCTAAATACTATGATCATGCTGGTACATTGCAGACAGTTGATCTTACTGGTGTAGATTTGATTATGTATGATCACAGATTCTTTTCGATTGTAGACAATCTGGAAGAAATGAGAATCGTAGACAGTGAAAATTTTGTTGGTTCATTGGCACAGATTGAAATCAATACTGGATATAGAGTTACAACAGCTGATGCAGTTGCTGTAAAAACCAATAAGGCATTATCTGGCGGAGATTAATGATGGTATCCGTTTATGTATGTAGAATATGAATATTATCATGAACAGTTTAAAGGATCATTGGATCAGGATGAATTTGAAACATTAGAAAAGCATGCATCTATGACAGTGCAGCTGTATATGGAACAGTATATCGCTGCATGGGATCTTAAGAAAACCATCAATGACTATGGTGTCGATCTAAAAGATGCTGTTTGCTGTCTTGTTGATTTTTTTAAATCACTGGGAGGAGTGACGGTTATCCAGTCTTTTGAGCCGTCTGATTTTGATATAAAAAGTGTGAAAACTGAAGGATTTGAATATTCATTTGATGAAAACAGAATGAAGGAGCGATTTATTTATTTTAACGGAGCTCCTTTTTCTGTTATGGTAGCAAATATGATCAAAAAGGAACTGCGAATGAACGGTTTCATGAAAAGGAAGATCAAATAGTGCTCGAACCAGAATATCTGGCAGAAATCACGCTTGAACTAGAAAAATCCTACTATGATCTGGAAACCGAGATATTGAAAGATATTGCCAGGAGAATAAAGAAGAATAACTATTCGATTTCAAGTTCCGCTGAATATCAGAAAAATATTCTGATGGCATTGGGCCAGGATCAGCAGGAAATATCAAAAAAAATAGCAAAGCTGCTTTCCCTCAGTCAGGAAGAAGCAGATAAGATACTGTCTGATTCATCATATCTTTCCGTAGAAAATGATAATGTTGTTTTCAAAGAAGCGTTTGAAAGTGGTATTATTTCTTCGTTTTCGTATGATAGAGGAACATTAAAAGACATTATTAATGATGGAATTAAGGCACTTAATAATGAACTTAGTAATATATGTGGTACGACTGCCTCGCAGTCCCAGAAACTTTTTATTAACGCTTCTAACAGTGCATATCTTGCTGTTCAGTCCGGGGCCTTTTCTTATGATCGTGCCATAGAAAACGAAATAAAAAAGCTGGCCAAGAAAGGATTGGGAATTATCGAATATAGAAGCGGAGCCAGAAGAAAGCTGGATGGAGCAATCAGAAATGCGGTAAGAACAGCAATCAATCAGACAGCGTGTAAATGTCAGGATAAAAATTTTGAGGCATTAGGGGGCAATCTGGTCATCGTTACAGCTCATATGGGTGCCAGACCTGAACATGCCTTATGGCAAGGTGGTATTTACTGGAGAAAAGAAGAAGTTGAAGGTTATGCCAATTTTGAGGAAACAACAAAATATGGATCTGGTGAAGGCTTAGGTGGATGGAACTGCAGACATTCGTGGTTTCCTTATTTCCCTGGTATCAGTTCAAACCCATTTGAAAGATATAATCTCAAAGAAAATGAAGAAAGGTATGATCTTACTCAGGAACAGAGATATAACGAAAGAATGATCAGAGAATGGGATCGAAGAAATCAGATAATGAAATCTTCAGGAATTGATAACTCTAAAGAAGCAGCCAAATTAAAAGAGTGGCGTGATAGACAGTCAGCATTTATGAAAGCACATCCTGAACTTGCACGACAGTATTCAAAAGAAAGAGGATATTCAATACCTGTATTATCAGAAAGTGAAAAATCAGCTGTTTACAGCTATGTTGGTGGAGAAAGCTATCTGATTAATGATGCGTTGAGAAGAGGTCTTTCATTAAATCCCGGGCAAGAAGAAATAGTTAAAAATCTTGATAAAGCGCTTGATAAGCTCCCGACATATCGAGGAGAAGTATCTCGTTCTTTGTGGTTTTATACAAATGATGAAGTAAACGATTTTGTAAAGCAGCACTGTATTAATAGTGAGATTACTTATAGTGCTTTTACATCTTCTACAGCAGGTTCAGTATATAACAAAGAAGCTCAAGTACAGTTATGCTGGTATAGCAATAATGGAAAAGACATGATAAAATACAATCCAGAGGAAAAAGAGGTATTATACCCTAGAAACAGTAAATTTAAAGTTGTGGATATTACTAAAGATGGCAATGTTTACAATATTACATTGGAGGAAATATAAATGTCTTTAACCCTAGAGGAATGGCGTGCTTTGCCAAAAAAAGAAAGAGCAGAAAGATATAAAGAGTTAAGCAAACACGATATGTTTTTAGAACGTATAGGAGCACCTAATAAAGATGGTTCGATATGTCCTGAGGAAATACAAGATGATGTAAATGATATACTGGATAAATGGTATAATGAGCAAATGAAGATAAAAAACAATAAAGGCGTAAAATGACCATGGTAAAAGATAATTATTTTAGAATTATTTATTTGATTATAGACTATCTTTATTCGCAAATGAAAAAAGTAGCAACTGATATTACAGGAATTATTTGACAAAGGGAGGTGCGGACAATTTCTTGGACCTGAAATGATGCAATGGAGGAAAATATATGGCATATACGGAACAGGAAAAACAGCAGGCACTTGCGCTTTATGATGAAACGGGTTCAATAGCTAAAGTCATCAATACACTTGGCTATCCAACTAGGCAAAATATGTATACATGGATCAAAAACAGGAATATTGAAAAGAAGATTAAAGCATCCGTCGACTATTCAGATAAACCTGAGCATAGAAGACATCCATCACTGGAATTAAAATTATCAATCATTCATCGTTGCTTTGAAGAAGGAGAAGATATAAAATCAGTATCAGAGGAAACTGGTTACTCAAGAACGAGTATCTATCTATGGAGAAGAAAATATGTTGCAGGAGGTGCAGCTGCATTGGCAAGTGAAAAGAAGCATTTACCTAGAGGTAAGATCGTTACAGATACGTCTGATCATGATCCTGATCAAAATGATCTTGTGTCAAAGATTAAAGAGTTAGAAATAGAAAATGATATTCTGAAAGAAACAATCAAAATACTAAAAAAAGATCAGGGCATCGATCAGTTTAATTTAAAAAACAAAGAAAAGACAATGATCATCGATGCCCTGAGAGATAAGTATTCATTGTCATTGCTTTTGAAAAGGATGAATATTTCAAAAAGCAGTTATTGCTATCAGCATAAGGTCATCCATTCAAAAGGAAAATATGAAGCAATAACTAAAGAAATATCGCATTTATTTCACAAAAATGATAGCAGATATGGTTATCGAAGGATCCATGCCCTGCTCAAAAAACAGGAAATCATCATATCCGAAAAAATTGTTAGGAAGATCATGAAAGATAATCATCTGGTTGTGAAAATAAAAAAGACTAAGAAATACAGTTCTTATAGAGGAGAAATTACAAAAGCTGCTGAAAATCTCATCAATAGGAATTTCCACTCAGATAAACCAAATTGTAAGATGTTAACAGATATAACAGAATTTTCTATTCCAGCTGGAAAGGTATATTTATCACCAATCATAGACTGTTTTGATGGGATGGTATCTGCATGGAAAATCAGTACAAATCCAAATGCAGAACTCGTTAACAGTATGTTAGATGAGTACCATGAAACACTACAAAATGGAGAAAAACCAATCATACACAGTGATCGAGGAGCACATTATCGATGGCCAGAATGGATCAGCAGAATGGAAAAGTATGGATTTCAAAGAAGCATGTCCAAGAAAGGCTGTTCGCCAGATAACTCTGCATGTGAAGGATTTTTTGGACGGATGAAAAACGAGATGTTCTACGGGAGAAAATGGAACGATGTCAGTATAGAAAAATTCACAACGCTTATCAATGAATATATTGTGTGGTACAATACCAAAAGAATAAAACAATCGCTGAATTATCTAAGTCCACAAGAGTACAGACAATTACTGGATCTTAATTAAAGTAACAGGTCCAAGAAATTGTCCGCACCTCCCCCTCGTCTATTATTGAGTTATGCTCATACTTGATGAATAAATATGGTATTTCAACTATCTTGAAACACAAGGATGTGACATCTACTGACTGTCCAGGTAACAATTATCCATTTGATGAAATTGTTGCTGCAGCTAAAGGTACAACGGTTCCTGGTGTTTCTACATCTGTACCTACACATTCTACTTCTAAACCTAGTAGCTATGATGAGTGGATTTCTAGACTTCAGGCTGAATGTAATGCCCAGGGATTCAGTAGCCAGGTTGTTGATGGTATAAATGGTCCAAATACTCTTGCAGGATGTCCTACTGTTCGTAAGGGAGCTCAAGGTAATATCACAAAACTTATTCAAGAAAGATTAAATAGTGTAGGGTTCAGTTTAGACTGTGATGGTATTTTTGGAGATAAAACATATAATGCCGTCAAAGTATTCCAAAAGAATCGTAATTTAACTCAGGATGGTATTGTTGGTCAAAATACTTGGTCATGGTTATTGAAAGGCATAAAAATGTGATGGAAGAAAGAAAATGTAAAATTATACGGAATGCAATCGATATTAACCGTAATCGGTTACCGTATTATCTTTGGGATGAATATTTTACAATTCTAGAAGAAAGAGAAAACCTTACTACTGTAAAGCATGGCTTGAGAAAATGGGTGTTTGAAAATAAATATATTAAAAAGGTCTAGGAGTTTTATTTCCTGGACCTTATTTTGTTATTCATCAAATAGATAAAGTCATGATTAAACCTAGTAAGATGTACCAAATAAGTAACAAATAAGTAACAAACTGGCTAAAACCAGCATTATTGTGCTGATTTTATTTCATTTGCTGAAAAAATCAGCTTTACTGACAAAAAGGGTATATAGTAAAATTGATAGGAAGTGAAATTATGATTTTTACAAATAAGGATTTAAAAAAGCTGATCATTCCATTGGTCATTGAACAGCTTTTGGTTATCATGGTCGGATTTGCTGATACGGTCATGGTTTCCAGTGTCGGGGAAGCTGCTGTTTCTGCGGTTTCTTTAGTTGATGGAATTAATATTCTGCTTATCAACGTATTTGCCGCATTATCAACAGGTGGGGCAGTTGTCGTTTCACAGCTGATTGGACAAAAGGCAATGAAACGAGCAAATTATGCAGCTAAACAGCTGATACTGATTACTGCGATCTTATCGTTTGTGATCATGGCCATTGTCATCTTTTTTAATGGAAATCTGCTGCATTTTATTTTTGGTAATGTAGAATCAGATGTTATGTCAAATGCAGAAATCTATTTTCTGTTTTCAGCAATTTCGTATCCTTTTGTAGCTTTATACAATTCGGGATGTGCACTGTTTAGAGCTATTGGAAATTCTAAAATATCAATGATCAACAGTGCTATTATGAATGCAATTAATATTTGTCTTAATGCGGTATTTATTTACGGATTGAACTGGGGTGTTTTTGGGGCTGTTTTTGCAACTTTAATTGCCCGAAGCATTGCCTGTGTCATTGTTTTAAGATCATTGACGCACCGTGAAAATGAAATTCATGTCAATGATTATCTGCATTGGCATTTCGATCCACGCTATATCAAAAAGATTTTAACAATCGGTATTCCTTCAGGTCTGGAAAATGGTATGTTCCAGTTAGGTAAATTGCTGGTGCAAAGTCTGATTGCCACTTTTGGTACTTATGCGATTGCAGCAAATGCGGTTTCTAACAACCTGTGTCAGATGCAGATCATCCCGGGAACAGCTTTATCACTGGCAATGGTGACAGTCGTTGGCCGCTGTATTGGAGCACAGGATTATGATCAGGCAAAATATTATATTAAAAAACTGATGCTGATTGCTTATGGTTCTACTATTGTACTGGTTATTTTCCTGTTGCTGGCAACGCCAACTATTTTAGGTTTTTATTCTTTGTCTAAACAGGCAACCGATCTGGCTTATCAGTGTATCTTTATGCATGGTATCATTGCTTCAATTTTCTGGCCAGCATCATTTACGTTCCCTAACGCTTTAAGAGCAGCCAATGATGCAAAATATACCATGATCGTTTCCGCTGCTTCGATGTGGACTTTCCGTTTCTGTTTAAGCTATGTATTAGGCCGCTATATGCAAATGGGTCTCATTGGTGTCTGGATTGCGATGTTTGTTGACTGGATCGTCAGAGTAGTTTTCTTTATGATAAGATATAAATCCAACAAATGGATGGAAAAAGGATTAGTTTAAGGAGATTAATGATGGATAACTTATTAAGAACAGATTATTATTTTCAGGAAATTTCTCGTATACCCAGAGGTTCCTGTCATGAAAAAGCATTATGCGATTATATTGAAAAATTTGCCTTTGAACATCATTTGCGTTATGTGCGAGATGATATGGATAATATCATTGTTTATAAAAATGCCTCTAAAGGCTATGAAGATCATGATGCTGTGATGTTAGAAGGTCACATGGATATGGTCTGTGAAAAAAATAATGACAGTGATCATGATTTTGCTCATGATCCTATTGAACTGATTGAAAAAGATGGATTTTTGTGGGCCAATAAAACAACGCTGGGCGCTGATGATGGTGTTGGAGTCTGTTATATGCTGGCCATTCTGGAAGATGAATCATTGAAACATCCACCTTTAGAATGTGTGTTTACTGTACAGGAGGAAATTGGTCTCAATGGTGCTATGGCCTTAAAAAAAGAATATTTTCAGGCTAAAAAAATGATTGGTCTTGATAGTGGCAATGAAGATGTTGTGACCGTGAGCTGTTCGGGAGGAAGAAGGGTCAATATCACAAAATCAATCAGCTATATTCAGCCCAATCTGCCTTGTTATACTCTAAGCGTCCATGGATTACAGGGAGGTCATTCCGGTGGCATGATCGATAAAGAAAAAGGCAATGCCAATAAGATCATGGCGCGTGTTTACTATCATTTACTGCATCATAATATCGATATTTATCTATCTGAATTTAAAGGTGGATTAAAAGATAATGCGATTCCTCGTGAATGTGTCAGTACATTTGCTTCATCGGCTGAATTTTCAAAGTTAAAGCAGATCATTGAACAATGTTACATGGATATTCATAATGAACTAGTAGAAAGTGATACCGGAATCAGCATTGATATTGAAAAAGTTAAAAAGACTGAGCAGACTTTATCGTTAGAAGACAGTCAGGATATTATTTCCATGATGTATCTGCTGCCTAATGGTATGATCAGCAAATCTTTAAAGATGAATATTCCTGTTGTATCACTTAATATGGGAGTAGTGGTAATGGCAGATGATCATTTTGATATTTACTATTCTATTCGTTCACCAATGGAATCAGCCAAAAATGAATTATCTTATCAGCTGCAGCTGCTGGCTGAAGTTTATCACGGAACATATATTGAAGAAAATGACTATCCAGGATGGAAATATGAAGAACACTCAGCTTTAAGACAACAGTACGTAGAATTTGTACGTTCGTTTGAAGGTAAAGAACTGAAACTGGAAGCCACTCATGGTGGTTTGGAAACAGGAATTCTTAAAGGTTTGCTTGGTGATCTGGATATTATTACTTTAGGACCAGATATGTTTGAAATTCACAGTCCTAATGAACATCTTGATATCGCTTCTTTCCATCGCTGTTATGATCGACTTGTTCATTTTTTAGCAACCCTATAAAAAAAGGCTTTTGAATAAGCCTTTATTATATGATCTTATTTAATAGATTGACTGATGCCATGGCATCTTTAGTATAGTAGTCAGCGTTAATATCCTGTGCGATTTCTTCACTTAAAACGGCACCACCGACAAAGATCGGACACATATCATTATTGGTTTTGAGATAGGCAATGGTCTCTTTCATGGAAATAACGGTTGTTGTCATTAATGCCGAAAGGCCAATGGCACGAGGCTGATATTTCAGATATGCTTCCATAATGGTTTCTTTAGGTACATCTTTGCCTAAATCTATAACTTTATAGCCATAGCTTTCCAAAACCACTTTAACAATATTTTTACCAATATCATGGATATCACCATGTACTGTGGCTATAACCACAGGTCCTTTAGATGGCGCTGAAAGACGAAATGTATCTTTTATGACCTCAAAGGCAATTTTGCTGGCTTCGGCTGATTGAATCAGCTGAGGTAAAAAGATTTTATTTGTTTCATAATCCTGACCAATCTGGTTTAATGCGGGAATCAGTATTTCATTGATAATAGCAAGTCCATCCTGTTTTTCAAGCAGGCGTTGGGTTTCTTTTTTTATTTCATCTTTCATTCCCAGTTTTACCATTTCACAAAGGGAAAACGCATTTTGACTTGAACTGTTTGGTGTAATGGTTGTTTGACTTTGCTGCTGAATATAGTCTTTGGCATCATGGTCATAATCATAGAGAACATTAAATGCCGCAATCGTATCCATCAGTCCCTGATCCAGGGGATTGATAATAGGTAAATCTAAGCCAGCAGACAGGGCCATGGCCAGAAATGTTTTATTGAGCAAAGGACGATTTGGCAAGCCAAAAGAAACATTGCTGACACCTAATACGGTATGGACACCTAGTTTTTTGACCATGGATACGGCTTTAATGGTTTCCATTACTTCTTTTTGCTGGGCAGAAGCCGTTAAGACCAGACAGTCAATAATAATATTTTCTTTGCTGATGCCATAGCGCTTGGCGGTTGCTATGATTTTCTTGGCAATTTCATAACGTTGAGTGGCTAATGGCGGAATACCATGATCATCCAGGGTCAGACCAATGACCACAGCACCATATTTTTTTGCAATTGGAAAAATAGCCTGCATGGTTTCCATTTTTCCATTGACAGAGTTGATCAGTGCCTTGCCATTATAATAGCGGCAGGCCTCTTCAATAGCGCCGACATCAGAACTGTCAATCTGTAATGGTAAAGGGATGACTTCCTGTAAAAGTCCGATGACATGTTTCATGACTTTTTTTTCATCGATTCCTGGTAAGCCGACATTGACATCGAGAACATGAGCCCCGGCCTGTTCTTGCCTGATTCCTTCGATGATCAGTTCATCATATCGTTCTTCTTTTAAAGCTGCTTTAAGTTTTTTCTTGCCGGTAGGATTAAGGCGTTCACCACAGATCACGACCTGGTGGCCAAATTCAACGGTTTGACTTCCGGAACTGACCCTGGTTTTAGCCACCACGTGACGTAAGGTTACATGACTTTGTACTTTAGTTTTGAGAGCTTTTATAAACTGTGGATCTGTACCACAGCATCCACCGATGACAGCTACTCCTTTTTCAATCAAAGGTAAAGCAGCACTGACGAATTCATCTGCACTCATTGGGTAATGGGTCTGACCGTCAATGAGTGAAGGCAATCCAGCATTGGGCTGAATGATGACCGGTTTTATGGTCGTTTCCAGCATCATTTCTACGATTGGAGTCATTTCTTCCGGTCCTAATGAACAGTTGATGCCCAAGGCATCAACCTGCAGACCTTCAAGTATGCTGATCATGGTCAAAGGATCACAGCCTGAAAGGGTACGTTGATTGCTTTCAAAGGTCATAGTAACAAACACTGGCAGATCACAGTTTTCTTTGATTGCCAGAACGCTGGCCTTGACTTCGTATATATCACTCATGGTTTCCAGCAAGATCACGTCAACATCATCTTTGACCAGCTGAATCATTGCCTGGATGCTTTGATAGACCTGATCAAAGGTCAGGGTTCCCATTGGGGCCATTAATTGTCCAATAGGACCAATATCAAAGGCAATATAAGTTTTTTTATGGCTTCTGGATATTGCCGTCTTGGCGTTTTGAATAGCAGCCTGAATTACTTCCTGAAAACTGTAGCGCTGCTGATCAAGCTTTAAGGGATTTGCGCCAAAAGTATTGGTAGTAATAAAGTCAGCGCCTGCGGCAATATATTCCTGATGAATATCAATGATCATTTCAGGATGCTCGATATTGTAGTATTCTGGAATTTCGCCAGCTTTCATTCCTCTTTTTTGCAGCTGAGATCCCAGTCCACCATCAAATATAAGTACTTTATGATTTAATCTGTCTTGTAACATCTTTGTCCTCGCTTTCTGAAATAACAGTTTTCAAGATTGATGCAGTGCTTACAGGTTTTATGATGCTTCTTGTTTCCAAGTCCAATCAGCCCGATCATCGATTTCTGGGGCAGCAGATTGTCGTGAGGATCAACACTTAATCCAATCTGGCGGTAACTGTCAAGCAGTTGCGCCAGGGAATGATTTAAACTGATGGGTGTTTGCCCATAACCTGGACAAAATCGAAAGGTGCGATTTTGCGGGAAATGCTGATGTTCATAATCATCACATAAGGCTTCAAGATAACTGCTGGCTAAAGCATCAAAAACGGTCATTCGGGTCATATCGATGTGACTGTAGTATTTGCTGCGACGGTCAACAGCGATACCTAGAGTGCAGCCGATAATAATGACATGATGACAGGCTGAAAAAAGCTGACACAGGTCAGGGTAGCTGATATTCAAGTTGGCTTCCAGGATGGTCAAAGGGCTTTGTTTTAAAGGAAAGACCTTACAGGTGACTTTAAAATCAGCCAGAGCAGTTAATTCCTGATAGCATTCCATCAGCAGTGACTGTAATGCATCATCGATCATTTGTCCTTGATAGCCTAAATATTTTAAGGCATTATTCCTGACATTTGAAAAATTCATCTCTGATATATTCCGTTCTTTTTAATATTTCTTTAGCTATTTCCGGTTTGTTCATCGTATAGATATGAATACCATCAACGCCATTGGTCATTAAATCGATGATCTGATATGTGGCATAGTGCAGACCGACTTCTTTTCCTGCTTTAGGATATCGGGCAAAACGGTCGATCATGCTGGCAAGCTGATAGGGAATCGAACAGTTTGACATCCTGGCAATATTTTTAAGCTGTTTAGGATTATGTGCGGGCATGATGCCTGCTAAAATAGGTACATTGATTCCAATTTTTCGTGCCTCTTTGACCAGGCGGTAATAATACTGGTTGTCGTAAAAGATTTGTGTGACCAGGTACTTAGCACCAGCATCTACTTTTTTCTTGAGATTGAGCAGGTCTTCTTCAAAGCTTTTGGCTTCAAAATGGGTTTCAGGATAACATCCTCCTGACAGACAGAATTGACCAGGGTAATGCTGTTCGATAAAAGCGTTTAATTCACTGGCGTAATGGAAATCCCCACAAAGCGTACTGGTAGCGTTTTGTGGATAATCACCACGCAATGATAGAATATTTTCGATATGATTGGCTTTTAACTGCGCCAAAGCCTCCAGTATATCTTCTTTGGTCGAATTGATACAGGTCAGATGGGCTACGGCTTCAATACCATATGTATTTTTGATCATCGAGGCGATCTGACAGGTATTTTTAGATGTTGAACCGTTGGCACCATAGGTTACCGAGATAAAATCCGGATGCAGTTTTGATAATTCAGAAATGGTCTGATAGATTGAAGTAATGTCATTTTCATTGTTTTTAGGTGGGAAAATTTCAAATGACAAGGTTGGTCTTTTTTTTAGTAATTCATCAATTTTCATAGCTGTACCTCACTTTTAATTATTATATAAAAAGAGTCTGTTATAGTAAAGACAGCAAAAAAATATAGCTTGTTATAGATTGAATCTATAACAAGCTATTGATATATTCTTTGACCTTATTAATATATATTTGTCCCATAGGAGACAGTTTTGTATCTTTATGTTTGACATAGCCTACTTTAAAACAGTCATCGACTTCAAGAGCAATCGCAACAATGTCAGGATTGAGATCACTGGAAATAATACCAGTAGAAATGGTATAGCCATTTAAGCCAATAGCCAGGTTAAATAAGGTTGCCCGGTCAAATACTTTAATTGATTTTTTATGCGGATATGTACTTAATATTTCTTCTGAAAAATAAAAGGAATTGTTCTGTCCCTGTTCAAAAGATAAATATGGATAATCTTCCAGCTGTTCAAGAGTCAAAGATGACATATTGGCTAAAGGATGGTGTTTTGATAAAAAAACATGAGGTTTGGCGATAAACAGTTCATGAAACTCCAGTTTAGCATCCTTGAAAAAATGACGCAGTACTTTTTCGTTAAAATCATTAAGATACAGAAGACCGATTTCACTGGTCATATTTTTGACATTTTCGATAATTTCAGCAGTACGGGTTTCCTGAATGGAAAAATCATATTCGTCTAGGCCGTATTCTTTGATCAGTTCTACAAATGCTTTTATTGCGAATGAATAATGCTGACACGAAATCGCAAATTTAACTTTTCTTTTTTTCTTGTTGAGATATTTTTCTTCCAGTAAAGAGGTCTGTTCGATGATCTGGCTGGCATAACCAAGAAATTCAATACCTTCTTTAGAAATGACGATACCTTTATTGGTCCGGTTAAATATTGTGATCTGCAGTTCTTTTTCCAGATCTTTGATCGTATTGGAAAGACTGGGCTGTGAAATAAACAGATTTTTGCTGGCTTCATTGATCGAACCACATCGTGCGACTTCTAAAACATATTTGAGCTGCTGCAGGGTCATTGGCAATCCTCGATTTCATCAACCATTAATTCTACGATACTGGTCAGATAATTGCTTAGATTAGATAAAAGCATGATGATTACCAGCCTGTCTTCATCTTTTTCGATATCGAGATGTTCAAACCCCATCTGATCTTTGATAAATTGTTTAAGATTCTGGTTTTGTTTTTCTTTGATCTGCAGAAACTGATCGTAAATATCCTGCAGGCTATGTTCCTGGTCATAGAGCGGGATAAGCAGTTTTTTGATTTCCTGAATGGTCAGACTGTTTTTAAGATAATAGATCATCAGCATCTGAATGATCTGATCTTTGCAGTATTTTTTACCTTTGATCGGTGAAATCAGTTTCGCTTTAGAATAGTTATTGATCATTGTTTTTGTAAGCAGCTTATCATCATCATATCTTTTGTTATCATCTAAGTGCTGATCAAATAGGGTCATGATCTGATCCATATAGAGGGCCAGATCTGGTATTTCGGCACTGGTAATATCACTGCGGTTGGCTACTTTTTCGACGATTTCATCAAATTCATTTTTTTTCATATATTCCTCGTTTCTCTGTCTTTATATGCGCAGATTGTAATAGTTTATTGATGGCCATGTCCTGTAAAGAGGACCGAAAGTCAGTGTTTTTGCATATTCTGAAAAAGCATGACCTGATGGCAGCTTAATTTTATGAATCAGGATATACGTTTTGATTATTACTTTCTCCTTTAATCATTTTATTAAGAATGTAGTAATAATGCAACATTAAATTATATTTATAAATAGATGAAATAGTTTTCAAAACTATATAATTATATTTAATGGCTGTTGTTTTTTCTGATATCTTTATTGTATAATGTCCCTGGGTGATAATCTGAAAATACTAAAAAAGCATTAAAATTGGGTGTGTTGAAACACAAAAAGGACTCTAAAAAGAGCCAAAAAAATTTTATTCCCATCTAAAAATAAGTAGCACACCTGCACATTAAGATACAAATCGATGGGTAAATTTGAAATTAATGCCGGGAAGCTTATATAACCACACATATTATAACACTTACTTTGATAAAAAGAAATGCTTGATTTTCATGACTATGTGTGCCTTGGAGCTTCAGGCGGAAAGGAATGTATGGTTATAATGAAAAACATCAAAAAGAAAGAAATGATTTTTTATCTGCTGACTTTTTTGGTTATCATGATCGGTGATCAGCTGTCAAAGCTGCTGGTTTCTTCAGCGATGATCTTAGGTCAGTCACAGACGATCATCGAAAACTTCTTCTATTATACATACTCTCACAATCAAGGTGGAGCCTGGGGCATTCTTTCAGGTCATGTCGCTTTGTTTATCCTGATTGGGATTGCGGCTTTTGCGGCGATGATTTATTATTTTATGAAGACCAGTCAGGATCAGAAACTGATGCGCTATGGAATCGTACTGCTGTTTTCAGGGGCTTTAGGTAATTTTATTGACCGTGTGGCTTTAGGTTATGTCCGTGATTTTATTAATTTTATTATTTTAGGATACGATTTTCCGGTATTTAATATTGCTGATATTGCTATTGTGCTGGGGGTCTGTATGATCATTGTAGAAATTATTTTTGAGGAACATATATATGGAAATAAAAAAGTTAAAAGTGAATGATGAAAATATACGTTTAGATAAGTTTATTAGTGAAACTGTCCCTGAACTTTCACGTACTTTGATTCAGCAGTATATCAAAGCAGGAGATATTCTGGTCAATGGGAAAAGTGAAAAAGCCAGTTTTAAAGTTAAAACGGGTGATGAAATTGAAATCAGATTACCTGATGATCAGGAAATGGATGTTCTGCCTGAAGATATTCCTTTAGATGTTGTTTATGAAGACAGTGATGTCATTGTTGTCAATAAACCTTCAGGAATGATCGTTCATCCCAGCAGTGGGATTTACAGTGGGACTTTAGTAAATGCCTTACTGTATCACTGTCATGATCTGTCGGGAATTAATGGGGTTTTAAGACCAGGGATCGTTCATCGTATCGATAAAGAGACCAGTGGTTTGCTGATGGTGGCTAAAAATGACCATGCGCACCGCAGTCTCAGTGAGCAGCTTAAAGAACACAGTGTTTCACGTAAATATGTGGCCTTGGTTCATGGTCTGATTCCTCACAGTCATGGTAAGATCAATGCTCCGATCGGTCGTGATGTCAATGACCGTCAGAAAATGGCGGTGACCAAAAACAACAGTAAAGAAGCTGTTACTAATTTTACGGTTTTAAAACGATATCAGGATATGACATTGATCGAGTGTCGTCTGGAAACCGGTCGTACTCACCAGATCAGAGTCCATATGGCTTACATTGGATATCCGGTTTATGGGGATCCTAAATATGGCTACAAACGTGATGATCAGAGTCACGGGCAGTATCTGCATGCTAAAACTTTAGGTTTTATCCATCCCACAACTGGTGAATATCTGGAATTTGACAGTCCATTACCTGATTATTTTGAACAGAAATTAAATGAATTAAAAGGAGAAAATGATGAGTAATACGATTATTTCCTGGCAACAATATTTTATGGGGGTAGCTAAATTATCCGCTTACCGTTCTAAAGATCCTAATACCCAGGTTGGAGCCTGTATCGTTTCGCCAGCCAATAAGATCGTTGGGGTAGGATATAATGGTTTGCCTTGGGGCTGTGAAGATGATAAATTTCCATGGCAGGTAAGAGAAGGGGATCTCTATGATACGAAATATCCTTATGTTGTTCATGCCGAGCTGAACGCCATTTTAAACAGTATTGATAAACTGCAGGGATGTACGATTTATGTATCTTTGTTTCCCTGTCATGAATGTGTTAAAGCTATTATTCAAAGTGGTATTAAGGAAATTGTCTATGAGGATGAAAAGTATAATGGTACCGACAGTGACCGTGCAGCCAAACGCATGTTAGATGCTGCAGGGGTAAAATACACGAAAATAGAACCTTTTCATGTATCAGTAGAGAAATAAAAAAACTTCAGATCAATTCTGAAGTTTTATTGTATCTGGTCTTTGATACGCTTATAATTTGTCATATTCGTCTTGGTGACTTTCAATAGCATTTTTTTACCGTATTTTTTTGCGATATTGACAGCTACGTAATCAAGGGAACTGCTGGTTCCTCTGGGTAATTTCATTTTAAGACTTTTTGACATATTATTGAAATACTGATAGAAAGCATATTTTGATAAGATCGATGAACACATGATAGCCAGATATTCTTCTTCACCTTTTTGCTGGAAAGAAAGATCTTTAACTACGATGACTTCATTTTTCAGATAATTATAAAATGTTTTAGGTGATACAAACTGATTAATGACTTTCTTATCAACTTTCATGGCAACTTTTTGCATGACATTTGTAATTGCCTGATTATAAAGCTGAGCTTTTATATTGGCAAGATTCTTGCCGGAACTTGCCATCTGATTATAATGAGAATTGTCTAAAATTAATAAACTATAAACGATACGATCTTTGATTTGTCTTGCAATATCGATTATCTCTTGAGTTGACATTGTTTTAGGATCTCTCACATTGATACTTAAAAGCCAATCATAATCGTTTTCATCAATGTAACACGCTACAACGCAAAGCGGACCGAAGAAATCACCAGATCCGGTTTCATCACAGCCAATGTGTGAATGTCTATAATATTCTTTGCCTGTATCGTTTATTCCTTTTTGGGCAACTGGCGCAGAGTTAACAACATGCATATTGATAATATTCATTTTATTTGAATTATTATTTTTTGATACATTCATGTTACTGATTTCCTCCTTTGCATACATTCTAATTATATCATATTTTTATACTTTTGACACTAAATTTTTGTTTTGATACAATTATCGCGAGGTGATTTTATGGAGATATTAATGAAACCTTTTCTATTAGATATAATTATTGTTTTTTTTGTCATATTCATGATGATTTTAGGATATAAAAAGGGATTTGTTGTTAGATTATATGATCTTGCCGTGACCATAGGTGCTGGTTTGATAGCCAGTATCATGGCTCAGGTATTGTCTTACACCTGGATCATTTATCAGTTACCTGCACCTTTAGAAGAAGTGGGACAGACTGTCAATCAGCTGATTATTTTTGTGATTTTATTTATTGTTTTGAAACTTACTGGCAAGGTTCTGGGAATCGTCATTAAACCGGTATTAAAAAAAATATTAAGTATTTTAAAATTAACGGAGTTTGCTGATAAGATTTTAGGAATGGGCTTATCTTTTCTGGAAAGTCTGATATTTATATATATAATTCTGATCATTGTGGTATCACCGCTGGTTGCTGGCGGAAACCAGATGATAAGTGATTCGATGCTGGCTCAGGCCATTGTCAGTCGCGTTCCGTTTTATACTGATCAGGTGATGGAAATGAATCTGATTAGTGACTTTTCAGCGTTAGATCTAAGTGCCAAAGATACATCCGGTGTGACCATCGTCAGTGACGTCTTGTTTCAGCTAGATCGTGCGGGACTGATCGATGAGGCAACACTGAATACTTTTATGGTTAATTATTATAGTGATATTAGTGGTGTTACAGTTGACCATCAGACATATCAGCAGCTGGAACAGTTCTGTCAAAAGCACAGTTTGAACAGTCAGGATATTTTAAAAGGATTAATTGTGGGTGAAGGATATGAAGAATAGTTTTGATATTTTAGAATTTGATTTGATTCAAAAACAGATAAAAGAATACTGTTTCAGTGCGATGGCCAGACAGAAGATCGATGAACTGAAACCTTATCATGATGTAGAAGATCTGCATTTATTTCAAAGTGATATCACTCAGGCTACAAAAATGATCTATGCCTATGGACGTTTGCCTATAGCACCATTTGAGGATATCGGTGAGTATCTGCAAAAAGCTGATAAAGGCGGTATGCTGTTTCCTGAAGATTTTCTGGTGATTTTGCAGGTCCTGAAAAATATTCAGGAAATTGAAAGCTATCTGGAAAATGATATTGAACCAGGCAGTCTTTATGATTATATGTCATCTTTGTATTTGCCTAAGGATCTGATGCAGGATATTCAACGCTGCATCGATCCTTCAGGACATATTTATGATAATGCCAGTTATGAATTGCAAAGGATCCGTAAACAGATCGTATTTATCGAAGCTAATATGCGTAAAAAGATGGCCTCATTAAAAACCCAGCATAAAGACCATCTTTCCCATGATGTCATATCCAGCCGCAATGAGCATCTGGTTTTACCGGTCAATATTTCTTATAAAAATCTCATTCGTGGTATCAGTCATGGACAGTCTGCTTCAGGGCATACTATTTACATTGAACCAGAAGAAATCGTTATGGCCAATGGTCAGCTGGCTCAGGCACGTCAGGATGAACAGATTGAAATACAACGGATCTTGTCACAGCTGACAAGAATGGTCAGTACATATTTAAGAGTACTGCAGGAAGATATGAATATTCTCATTGATGTTGATGAATTTTTTGCGATTGGAATGTACAGTAAAAAACTTGATATGGTCATGCCGGCAGTTGAACTGAATCACCAGGGAATATCATTTTTGAAAGCCCGTCATCCTTTGATCGATCAGGCAACGGTTGTGGCTAATGATATTGTATTAAATCGACCACAGGATATTTTGCTGATTTCCGGATCCAATACCGGTGGGAAAACGGTCGCTTTAAAAACTGCTGGTCTTTTATCGCTAATGGCAGTTTGTGGTTTACCAGTGCCGGTTAAAAGTGCCAGTTTGCCACTATTTGATGATATTTATGTCGATTTAGGAGATGAACAGTCTATTGCGCAGTCTTTATCAACGTTTTCATCTCATATGTCAAGACTGATAGCTATTACGCAACATGTAAGTCAGCGCAGTCTGGTCATCATTGATGAAATCTGTTCAGGAACTGATCCTCGTGAAGGAGAAAGTCTGGCTCAGGCTATCTTGTATTATCTTCATGAAAAAGGCTGTCTGACATTGGCTTCTACCCATTATTCGGCCTTGAAACAGTTTGCTAAGGAAAGTGATTATATCAAAATTGCTTCAGTCGAATTTGATCAGGAAAAAATGAGACCAACCTATCGCTTAATAGAAGGCAGTGTGGGGAATTCTTATGCTATTGAAATTTCGCGACATTTAGGGCTTGATGAAAGCATCGTGCACCATGCCTGTCAGATCAAGGATGCTTCTTCATCAGAATCAGAAAAACTGTTAGAAAAACTGCAGGATGAACTGGCTGGACTGGATCAGAAAAAAGAAGCTCTGGAACTGGCCCATAAAGAGGCTTTCCAGCAAAAACAGCAGTATGATAAACTGATTCAGCAATACCATAAACAGAAAGAAAAAATGATCGAAGCGGCTAAGGAAGAAGCAAATCAGTATCTGCAGCAGGCTAAAGAAAAAACTGATCAGATTTTAAAAAATGTTCAGGGACAGGTTAAACCGCATGTCATTATTCAGGCCAAAAAAGATCTCGATGATGCCAAATATCAAAAAACTGTGAAAAAGCGTCAGGATAACCATGTCTATCAGCCCGGAGATGTTGTCAAAGTTCTGTCAGTTAATCGTGAAGGAGAAGTCATTGCGGTCAATAAAAAAGGAATTTTGACTTTGGCGATGGGTGGTTTAAAGCTGAATGCTAAAATATCTGAGGTTGAGTTTCTGCATGAAAAAGCTGTTTTGAAAAAAGAAACATCGAATACTCGTGCTTTACGTAAGGCTGCTACGCAAAGTTTTGAATTAAACATCATTGGTTTGCGTTATGAAGAAGCGATGATGCAGGTTGATAAATTTATTGATAATGCTTTGGTGAATAATTATTCTATGGTACGAATCATCCATGGTATGGGGACCGGAGCACTACGTAAGGGTGTCAGAAAAATGCTGGATAAAAATAAATATGTGAAGTCTTACCGTGATGGAGGACCTAATGAAGGTGGATTAGGAGCTACGCTGGTTTATTTTGAATAGAGAATATATTAAGAATAAATTATCGCTTTTACCAATGCAGCCGGGCTGTTATCTGATGAAAGATAAAGACGGAACGGTTATTTATGTTGGTAAAGCCAAAAAACTGAAAAACAGGGTTTCTTCTTATTTTGTTGGCAGTCATAACTATAAGACGACCAAACTGGTTCAGGAAATTGATGATTTTGAATATATCGTTACTGACAGTGAAAAAGAAGCACTGCTGTTAGAAATTAATCTGATCAAAGATTATGCTCCAAAATATAATATCAGCTTCATGGATAATAAATATTATCCTTATATCCAGCTTACCAAAGAAAGACATCCGCGACTGAAAATCGTTCGCAATGCCAAAGAAAAAAAACATAAACATTTTGGACCGTTTCCTGATGGAACAGCAGCCAGAGATATCTTTAAACTGCTTAATCGTCTTTATCCGCTTAGAAAATGCAATCATATTCCTAAAAAAACATGTTTGTATTATCAGCTTAATCAATGTCTGGCACCCTGTATCCATGATGTTGATGAAGAAGAATATAAAAAAATTACTAAACAGATCACCCAGTTTATTCAGGGAGATACAAAGGAGATTATCGATGAACTGCAGGAAAAGATGCTGCAGGCTTCATCACAGCTTAATTTTGAATTAGCGAAAGAATATCGTGATCTTATTGCTCATATTCAGCATGTTACCAGCAAGCAGCATGTTCAGTTTGCTGATCAGATCGATCGCGATATCATCGGCTATTATCAGGATAAAGGCTATCTGTCGTTACAGCTGTTTTTCATGCGTAATGGTAAACTGCTGGCTCGTGATCTGAATCTGGTTCCTTTAGATGATATGCAAGAACAGATTACCCAGTTTATTGTCAGTTTCTATCAGGAAAATACGTATCCTAAAGAGATTCTGGTGCCTGGTGATCTGGATACTTCTTTGCTGGAAGAGATTCTGGAATGCAAGATCATCAAGCCAATAAAGGGACAAAAAGCCAAGCTTGTTGAAATGGCTAATCATAATGCTAAAGAGGCTTTGGAAAAGAAGTTTTTGCTGATTGAAAAAAATCAGAAGGCAACGATTGGCGCTATAGAACAGCTGGGGAAAAAATTAAATATGGTTACTCCTCGCCGTATCGAGCTATTTGATAATTCCAATATTCAGGGGGCTTATGCTGTTGCGGGCATGGTCTGCTTTGTTGATGGGGTGCCATCTAAAAAAGATTATCGAAAATATAAGATCAGAACTGTTGAAGGTCCTGATGACTATGCCAGCATGAAAGAAGTCATCTACCGTCGTTATTATCGGGTGCTGGTAGAAAGACTGAAAAAACCTGATCTGATCATCGTCGATGGTGGCAAGGGACAGATCAAGGTGGCTAAAGAAGTGATTGACAGTCTGCATCTTGATATCAAAGTCTGTGGTTTGGCCAAAGATGACAGTCACTCTACGGCCATGCTTTTAGACAGTGAAGGACAAATTATTGAAATAGATAAAAAAAGCGAACTGTTTTTTCTGTTGACAAGAATGCAGGATGAAGTGCATCGCTATGCGATTTCTTTTCATAAAAATGTACGTTCTAAATCACTGTTTCAGTCGGTCCTTGATGATGTTTCTGGAATCGGACCGAAAAGAAAGAAAGAACTGCTGAAACATTTTGGCAGTGTTAAAAAACTAAAAGAAGCTTCTTTAGAACAGCTGCAGCAGCATCTTCCTAAAGAAGTTGCCAAAGAACTTTTTGAGACATTGAGTCACACCAAATAAAGGATATTCATATATTAAACTGTAAAGGGGTTGACTATGAATATCATTTTAACGCCAAGAGAAAGACAGATCTTCAATCTGCTGATTCAAAATTATTCTACAAAAGATATTGCAGCAGAATTAAATATAAGTGAAAAAACAGTCAGAAATCATATTTCTAATGTTATTCAAAAATTAGGAGTTGATTCAAGAATACAGGCTATTTTTGAACTGATTCGATTAAAGGAATTGCATCTTTAAGCAATTCTTTTTTCTTTTGGTTTCCCATTTTTTCCGGTATTTAAATTCTTTTCATTTGAAAAACAATGTATTATAATGACTTCAGGTGATTAACATGAAATTAAAACGATGGTATCTCTATCTGGTGGCAGGAATCTGTTTTGCTTTATCGTTTACCGCTTTGAATCGAAAGTATGATCGCTTTTATCGTGTTAATGGTATTAACAATGATAATCGCGCCTTGATTGAAAGATATCTTGATGAAGATGAACAGGATTATCTGATCGAACATGCGATTGCTGTCAGTCAGTTTATTGACTATATTGAATATGATGAATTTCATTTGCAGTATTATCAGTATTATAATCTGTTAAGACAGACTCAGCAGTACGATGATTTATTATTGCTGCTCATTGATGCTAACAGTATGGCTGACCGGCTGACTGTTGAATTTGGCAATGGGGCGTTAGACCGTTTTGAAACACTGGTCAAATATAATCTGGAATATGCTTATTTAAACAGTACATATTTTGATTTTAATAATATCAGATACTATCAGCTGTTAAGAACGCTTTATGATGAAAATGATTATAATTATGTTGTTATGACCAATACATACATTACTTTGATGGAAGAAGAAAATCTGGCTAATCGCTATGATACATTTAAAGCGATGGTCGCGACCTATAACAGTGAAGGAGTACATATTCTGATGACCACAGAACTGGCTCAGGGAGTAAAAAAACTGTATGAAATCGATCCCATGCTGCAGGTGGTCAATGATAAGACTTTTATAGCAAACTATCAGCCTAGACATATGACGATGATAGAAGGTATACCACGACTGAACTATTCAATGTATCTGGAAAGTGAAGCCTGTGCTGCCTTGAAAAATATGTATAATGCCATGAGCAAAGCCATGAAACAGAAAATTGTTCTGACACAGGGCTACATGGATTATGATGTTTTAAAACTGAATGATCTGGAAAGTGCAGGATTCAGTGAATTTCAGTTGGGAAATTCAATATCGCTTAAAGAACAGGAAATGAGTGAAAGTGAATTTATTAATACTGATACTTATCGCTGGCTGGTAGAGCACAGTTATGAATATGGCTATGTTTTACGCTATCCATTAGATAAGGTGGCCATCACTGGTAAAAGCAGTTCGACGATCTTCAGATATGTAGGTCTTGAAACTGCCAGAAAACTGCACGATAATAACTGGTGTTTAGAAGAGTATAAAGAAGAAAAAACGAGCTAAGTGACAGCGTTGTCGCAAGCTCGTTTTTTAGTTGCTGAAATGATGAAACAGATCATAAACGATCTGTGCTATTTCTTCTGGTTTTTCCTGTTTACCATCTTCTTCCCATTTGATGAAGATATTGAGCAGGCCTCCAGAATAACAGTAAAGCTGATAAATATCAAATTTTTCAAAATAAATGTCTTTGGTCATAAAACTGTTCATTGCATCGATTAGCAATGAATAATATCCCTGTCTGGTTACGGTTTTAAAAAAATCCGCATACTGATCAAAAAAATAAATAGTCAAGAGAATATTTTTATAATCATAGAGCGAGTTGATATCACTGTTTTTTTCTCGTTCAACACTGTATTCCGCGACGATTTCATTCATATAATCATCCAGTACATCTTCTAAACAGTTGAAATGTTTATAGAAAGTAGTTCGTGAAACTCCTGCCTTTTTGACCACGGCAGAAACTTTGATTTTTTTGAGTTCCTGTGTTTTCATCAGATCGATAATGGCTTCAGCGATACACATGCGGTTAAAACGTGATTTTTGTGATTTTAACAAATATTTTTCCATGATTAAAACCTCTTTTTTATTGTCCTATATGTTATATTGTAACATAAAAAAAGTCAGGAAACAATTTAGCAAAGTCATTATGGTTTACAAAAAAGGGGTATTTGTTCGTTTTGACTTTTGTTGTATTTACATTGATTTTTGGTTTGATATAATTAAAGTGTTAAAGGAGGAATTATTATGGTATTAGATAAAGTAAAAGAAATTATTGTTGATGCATTAGGATGTGACGAAGATAAAGTTACATTAGAAGCAAATTTAAAGGAAGATTTAGAAGCAGATTCATTAGATGCAGTTGAATTAATCATGTCAGTTGAAGAAGAATTTGATGTTGAAATTCCTGATGAAGAAGCTCAAAACATGAAAACAGTTAAAGATATCGTAGATTATATCGAAAAAAATCAAGAATAAAATATATCTATGCATTTTCATCTCAAAGCAAGTTTACTTGCTTTGAGATTTGAAGAAAAGGAGAAAGATATGAAAATTGAATTTATAAAACAGTTAATGTCTGAATTTGAAAACTCTCAGGTTTTTAAAATGAAAGTTGAAATAGATGATCTTAAATTAGAATTGGAAAAAGAAGGAACACAAAAAGCAGTGTATGTTGAATCAGCACCTGTAGCACCAGTTGCACCGGTTGTTTCACAGTCAGTTCAACCTGTCAGTGAAGCAGCAGCTCCAGTTCAGCAGGCTAAAGGAACAGAAGTAACTTCACCTTTAGTAGGAACATTCTATCTTGCCAGTTCGCCAACAAGCGATCCATTTGTTCAGGTTGGAGACCATGTTAGTCAAGGGCAGGTCGTTTGTATTATTGAAGCTATGAAGGTTATGAATGAAATTAAGGCACCAGTTGATGGTACGGTTACATCAATTTGTGTAAAGAATGAAGAAACAGTTGAATTTGGTACTGTTTTAATGACGATTGAATAATTATGTTTAAAAGAATTTTAATTGCGAATAGAGGAGAAATCGCTTTACGTATTATCCGAGCATGTAAAGAGATGTCTATTGAAACCGTAGCTGTTTATTCTACAGCCGATGAATCTTCGTTACATGTACAGTTAGCGGATTATGCTGTATGCATTGGTCCTGCTAAGACACAGGATAGTTATTTGAATATGCAGAATATTTTACAAGCAGCCATATCATACGATTGTGAGGCAATTCATCCCGGGTTTGGCTTGTTATCAGAGAATTCTACTTTTGCCAGACTTGTTGAAGAGTGTGGCATTGTTTTTATTGGGCCAAGTGGCGATGTTATTGATCTGTTAGGAAATAAAAGTGCTGCTCGTAAGGTAATGCAGGCTAATGATGTGCCAGTAGTGCCAGGCAGTGATGGCAGTGTTGATGATCTGGATGCAGCCAAAAAACTGGCAGATCGTATTGGATATCCTGTTTTGATCAAAGCTGCTGCCGGTGGCGGTGGAAAAGGAATGAGAAAATGTTTCCGTCCTGAAGATCTGGAAGAAGCCTTTACGATGGCTAAAGCGGAAGCCAGAGCCTGCTTTGGTGATGATGAGATGTATATGGAAAAACTGATCTTAAATCCAAAACACATCGAATTCCAGATTTTGGCTGATAACTACGGTAATGTCATTCACTTAGGAGAAAGAGACTGTTCGATTCAAAGAAATAATCAGAAAATGATCGAAGAAGCTCCAAGTAAAGCCTTGAATAAAGACTTAAGAGAAAGAATGGGACGTGATGCTGTAAAAGCAGCTAAAGCGGCTGGTTACCGTAATGCGGGAACAATAGAATATGTTTTAGATAAAGAAGGAAATTACTATTTTATCGAAATGAACACCCGTATTCAGGTGGAACATCCAATTACAGAAATGGTTACAGGTGTCGATCTGATCAAAGAACAGCTTAAGATCGCTGCTAATCAGAAATTACATTATACTCAGGAAGATATTGAAATCAAAGGACACGCTATTGAATGTCGAATCAATGCAGAAAATCCTGCATTAGGTTTTAGACCAAGTCCTGGTGAAATCAAAAATCTTCATTTACCTGGTGGTTTTGGCGTAAGAATCGATACAGCACTATATCAGAACTATGTTGTTAATTCCTTCTATGATTCGATGATTGCCAAAGTTATTGTTTATGGTAACAACCGTCTGGAAGCTATCAGAAAAATGAGAAGAGTTTTATCTGAACTGGTGATTGACGGGATTGATACCAATCAGGAATTACAGTATCTGATCTTACATCATAGTGAATATGTTAAAGGAGATTTTGATACAAGCTTTATAGAAAATCATTTAGATGAGTTGGTGAATAACGAATGATACAAGATTTGTTTCAGGAAAGAAAAGAAAGAATTCGTTCTTTTAATCGTCTGATCAGAAAAAATAAAAATGTCAAGAAAAAAGAAGCACCCGATGGTTTATATACAAACTGTAAAGAATGTGGTGAAATGTCTTTAACACAGGCAGTCATCGATAATCATTATGTTTGTCCAAAATGTGGTCATCATTTTAGAATCGGTGCATATACCCGCTTGAAAATGGTTTATGATCATGAAAGATTCCGTGAACTGTTTAAGGGAATGAAAATAAACGATCCATTGGATTTTCCTGGCTATAAGGATAAACTGCTGGATCTTCAGAAAAAAACACATTTAGAAGAAGCTGTTGTTGTCGCTGATGGTAAAATCAATCATGTCAAAACAGTTGTATGTGTCATGGATACCCGTTTTCTGATGGGAAGCATGGGTAGTGTTGTTGGTGAAAAGATTACTCGTGGAATTGAATATGCGACACGTCATAAAAGACCGCTGATCATCTTTACATGTTCAGGGGGAGCAAGAATGCAGGAAGGAATCATTTCACTGATGCAGATGGCTAAAACTTCAGCAGCTTTAGCTAGACATCATGAAGCTGGATTACTTTATATTTCTTATATTACTCATCCTACAACTGGTGGAGTCACAGCTTCGTTTGCAACATTAGGTGATATCATTATTGCAGAACCAAAAGCATTGATTGGTTTTGCAGGAAGACGTGTTATTGAATCTACTATTAAAGAAACTCTTCCTGATGATTTCCAGACGGCAGAATTCATGGAAGCTCAGGGGTTTGTTGATTTGATCGTAGAAAGAAAAGACATGAAGAATGTCATTTCAAGAATCTTAAGAATGCATGGTTTGGGGGAATAAAAATGTCTCTTGCAGATTTAGAATTCAAAATATTAGATTTAGAACATGAATTAGAAGTATTGAAAAGAGATGAAAAAAATCATCCTAATCAAATCAAAGATATTCAGCTGCAGTTATCAAGACTGAAAAAAGAAGCTTATGAAGATCTTTCTGCCTATGATCGTGTGTATCTTGCCAGAAAGGCATCGCGTGCGCATATTAAAGATTATATCAGATTTTTATTTGAGGATTTTATCGAGCTTCATGGTGATCGATTATATAAAGACGATCATTCTATGTTAGGTGGGCTGGCTTTATTAAAGGGAATTCCAGTCACTGTAATTGGTCATGTTAAAGGTGAAAATCTGGAAGAAAATCTGGATTGTAATTTCGGTATGTCTTCACCTGAAGGATATCGTAAAGCTTTACGTCTGATGAAACAGGCTGAAAAGTTTAATCGACCTATTATTACTTTTGTTGATACACCTGGTGCTTATCCAGGACTGAAAGCGGAAAAACATGGAATAGGGGAAGCTATTGCCCGTAATCTTATGGAAATGGCCAGTCTGGAAGTTCCTGTTTTGACAGTAATCATGGGTGAAGGTGGCTCTGGAGGAGCGCTTGCGCTGTCAGTTGCCGATCGTATCATCATGCTGGAAAATAGCGTTTATTCAGTATTGTCACCAGAAGGTTTTGCTTCGATTCTTTGGAAAGATAAAGAAGGAAAAAGAGTTAAAGAAGCTGCTGAACTGATGAAAATGACTGCAGATGATCTTTATCAGCTGAAAGTTATTGATAAAGTCATCAGTGAACCAGTTGGTGGAGTTAATAGTGAAAATATCAGTGTATTATATGATCTGAAAAACTATCTGTATAAATCACTGATTGAATTAAGTAAAGAATCAAAGAAAAGTTTGGTTCAGAAAAGATATCATAAATATCGTCAAATAGGAAATTAAGAGGAATTAATATGGAAGGATTGAAAATCTTATCTACAGGTTACTGTCCTGGTGAAAAAATTGTCACAAATACTGATTTTGAGGGTCGAATTGATACATCAGATGAATGGATCACAACCAGAACCGGAATCAAAAGAAGACATTTTTCAAGTCATTCAAGTGCTTATCTGGCAACCGAAGCTGCTAAACAGGCAATCAAAGATATTGATGTGACTAAAATAGGTCTGATTATCTGTGCCACTATGACACCAGAAAATGCAACTCCCAGCAATGCCTGTTTAGTACAGGAAGCTTTAGGACTGCAAGATCAAAGTATCATGTGTTTTGATATTAACGCAGCCTGTAGTGGTTTTGTCTATGCATTAGAAATTGCAAAATCTTTATTAAAAAATAAAGATCAGTATGCGCTGGTCATTGGTAGTGAACAGTTAAGTAAAATTGTTGATTTTACTGATCGTACGACATGTATCTTATTTGGTGATGGTGCCGGTGCAGTTGTCGCACAAAAAACTGACGCACTGTTTATTAGTTATAATGATGCCAGTGGAACAGCCGAACCTCTGGTTGCAAAATATGATGATAAGGATCCATATTTACATATGCAGGGTCAGGAAGTATTCAAATTTGCAACAAGAGTTATCATTAAAAGTATAAATGAAGTTTTACAGCAGGCCCAGATGACTTTAGATGATGTTGATTATGTTGTCTGTCATCAGGCTAATTCAAGAATTATTCAGTATGTTTATAAAAAATTAAAATGCTCACCAGAAAAATTCTATATCAATCTTGATGAATATGGTAATACCTCAGCAGCAAGTATTCCAATGGCACTTGCGGAAATGAATGAAAAAGGTTTACTGAAAGATGGTATGAAAGTGATCACTGTTGGTTTTGGTGGTGGACTGACATGGGGAGCAACATTAATGGAATGGTAGGTAAAACGAATGAAGTTAAATGAGTTATTAAATATTAAATATCCAATTATTCAAGGTGGTATGGCCAATATCGCAACTGGTGAATTTGCTGCTGCAGTCAGCAATGCTGGTGGTTTAGGACTGATTGGTGCAGGTGGTATGAATGTTGAAACATTGAAAGAAAATATTCATCGCTGTCGTGAACTGACAGATAAACCATTTGGAGTCAATATCATGTTAATGAATCCTCAGGCAAAAGAAATGGCTCAGCTGGTCATTGATGAAAAAGTTCAGATCTTAACGACTGGTGCAGGAAATCCAGGAGTTTATATGAAAGCCTGGAAAGAAGCTGGCATCAAAGTATTCCCAGTAGTACCAAGTGTAGCCTTAGCTAAACGTATGGAAAGAGCTGGTGCTGATGGGCTGATCGTTGAGGGATGTGAAGCAGGAGGTCATATTGGTGAAATGACTACTATGGCGCTTGTTCCTCAGGTTGTTGCTGCTGTTAATATTCCTGTTGTTGCTGCTGGTGGAATTGCCAGTGGAAAACAGCTTTTAGCGGCTTATGCTTTAGGTGCCTGTGGAGCTCAGATTGGAACGATTTTATTAGGCAGTGAAGAATGTCCAATTCATGAAAACTACAAAAATGCAGTTTTAAAAGCTAAAGATACAGGAACAATCGTTACTGGTCGTATTGGGGGAACACCTGTTAGAATTCTGAAAAATAAAATGGCAAAAGAATATGTCAAAAAAGAACGTGAAGGTGCTACTTTAGAAGAATTAGAAGTTTATACATTAGGATCACTTCGTAAAGCTGTTTTTGATGGTAACGTTGATGAAGGTTCATTGATGGCAGGTCAGGTTGCTGGAATGGTCAATGAAATTAAACCTGTTAAAGATATTCTTGAAAGGTTGATGAGTGAATGTCAGGAAGCTTATCAAAATCTGGAAATATAAATGAAAGAAGTCGTATTTAGCGATCATTATAAAATTTCTATTCCTTTGATTCAAGGAGGAATGGGTGTTGGTATTTCTTTAGGAAATTTAGCAGGACATGTTGCTTTAAATGGGGGAATGGGCGTTATTTCTACTGCCCATCCTGGTTATCGCGAAGATGATTTTGAAGTGAATACTTTAAATGCCAATGTCAGAGCTTTGAAGAAAGAAATCAAAAAAGCGAAAGATATTGCACAGTCACACGGAATGGTGGCTGTTAATGCTATGGTAGCTATCAAAGATTATGATGAAATGATTCAGGCTTCTTTGGAAGCTGGAATTGATGCCATTATTTCTGGGGCTGGGTTACCATTACGTTTACCTCAGCTGGTTGAAGGTCATGATGTCATGATCGCACCCATTGTTTCCAGTGGTAAGGCATGCCGTCTGGTTTTAAGAAGCTGGAATAAAAAATATCACCGTTGTGCTGATTTCGTTGTTATTGAAGGCAGTGAAGCTGGAGGTCATCTAGGTTTCAAAAAAGATGCTTTATTAAATCATACAGTACAGCCTCTTGATCAGATTTTTTTAGAAGTCAAAGAAGTTGTTAAAGAATTCGAAGCGGTTTTTAATAAACATATACCAATTTTTGTAGCTGGTGGTATTTATACTAAAGAAGATATTCAGAAATATCTGGCTTTAGGTGTGGATGGCGTACAAATGGCAACAAGATTTATAACCACTTATGAATGTGATGCCAGCGATCTTTATAAGCAGATGTTTATCAATGCGAAAAAAGAAGATATTGAACTGGTTACATCACCAGTTGGAATGCCAGGTAGAGCTATTAAAAATAAATTAACGGAAACAATAAAAACTCAAAAGATCCCGGTCAAGAAATGTTATCAGTGTCTGGTTCCTTGTGACGTGAAAACAACACCTTACTGTATTTCTAAAGCTTTGATTGAAGCTTGTAAAGGAAATATCGATGAAGGTCTGATATTCAGTGGCAGCAATGGATACAGAAGTGATAAGCTTGTTTCGGTAAAAGATCTTATTGCAGAATTAATGGGAGATTAAGATGAAGATTGGATTTTTATATGCAGGACAGGGAAGTCAAAAAGTAGGAATGGGGCAGTCATTATATGACAGCTATGAAGAAGTAAGAAATCTTTTTGATCAGTATCCTGATTTGAAGGAATTATGTTTTGAAGGACCAATTGAAACATTGTCTAAAACAAGTCACACACAGCCATGTATGGTATTATTTGCGGTAGCTGTAAGTGAACTGTTAAAGAAAAATGGCATTGTTCCTGATTATGTAGCTGGACTTTCTTTAGGTGAATATTCAGCCTTGAATGCAGCCGGAGTTTTTGATAATGAAACAGTTATTGATGTTGTAAGATTAAGAGGACAGGCAATGGAACATGCAGTACAGGGCATTGACAGTAAAATGGTCGCTGTGATGGGATTAAGCCGTGAAGTGTTAAGCGATATCTGTCAGCAGGCAAGTGATCTGGGAGTAGTTTCGATTGCTAATTTCAACTGTCCAGGACAGTTAGTCGTAACAGGAGAAAGACCAGCTGTAGAAAAAGCAGAAGCCTTGGCTAAAGAAGCCGGAGCTAGAAGAATGGTACCTTTAAATACTTCTGGACCTTTCCATACATCACTTCTGGAAAGTGCTTCAGTGGCTTTAAAAGAAAAATTCGAAACTGTAGATTTTCATGATATGCAGATTCCAGTAATCTTTAATACTACTGCACAGCCTTTACAGGAAGGTGTGACAGTTGGAGATATGCTGGTTAAACAGGTAAAATCTTCAGTATATTTTGAAGACAGTATTCGTTATATGATTGCTCAGGGTGTTGATACTTTTGTAGAAATTGGTCCTGGTAAGGTATTAAGTGGTTTTGTAAGAAAAATTGATAAAACTAAAAAAGTATATCAGGTTGAAGATAAAGAATCATTAGATAAGCTGATAGAAGAATTACAAGGAGAATAAAGATGAAATTAGATCATAAAGTTGCTTTGGTCACTGGTGGTGGACAAGGTATTGGTAAAGCTATTGCCTTGAAATTAGCTAGTGAAGGTGCTGATATCATTATCAATTATATTGATTTAGGAAATAATAAAGAAATTGCTGAAGAAGCAAAAAAAGAAGTTGAACAATGTGGAGTCAAATGTACATTAATGGCTGCTAATGTTGCTTCATTTGATGAAACAAAAGCAATGTTTGATCAGATTAAAAAAGAATTTGGCAGAATTGACATCGTAATCAACAATGCTGGTATTACTCGTGATAATCTGATTTTAAGAATGAAAGAAGCTGATTTTGACAGCGTTATCGATGTTAACCTGAAAGGTACATTTAACTGTATGAAACATGCAACTAAAATGATGATGAAGCAAAAATATGGACGTATCGTTTCATTATCTTCAGTAGTTGGGGTTATGGGAAATGCTGGACAGGTCAATTATTCAGCAAGTAAAGCTGGTATCATCGGTATGACCATGTCATTAGCCAGAGAAGTAGGAAGTCGTGGTATCACAGTTAATGCGGTGGCACCAGGATTTATTAAAACTGCAATGACTGATGTATTAAGCGATGAAGTAAAAGCTCAAATGTTATCTCAAATTCCTCTGGGAAGTTTAGGAGAAGTAGATGATATCGCAAATACAGTATTATTTTTAGCAAGTGATGATGCCAAATATATTACTGGTCAGACAATCCATGTTGATGGCGGAATGGCAATGTAGGAGGAAAACAGATGAAAAGAAGAGTAGTTGTTACTGGGTTAGGTGCTGTTACCCCAATTGGGAATAATGTAGATGAAATGTGGCAAGGAATTGTAGAAGGTCGCTGTGGGATCGATCAAATCACTCATTTTGATACTTCTAATATGAAAGTGAAACTTGCTGGAGAAGTTAAAGATTTAGATGTGACTGCATTTTTAGATAAAAAAGCAATTAGAAAAATGGATAAATTTATTCAGTTTGGTCTCATCGCAGCTAAAGAAGCCATCAAGGACTCTCAAATCGATTTAGATAAGATCGATCATGACCGTTTTGGTGTCGTTGTTTCTAGTGGTATTGGTGGAATTGGTTCAATTGAAACAAATCATGAAAAAGCTCTGAAAAAAGGATATGATCGTGTTTCACCATATTTCATTCCAATGACGATCGTTAACCTGGCAGCAGGTAATATTGCGATTGAATTTAAAGCACAAGGTTTATGTACAACTCCTGTTACTGCCTGCGCTGGTGGAACAAACGCTATTGGTGATGCATTTAGAAATATTAGAGATGGTTATCAGGATATCATGCTGGCTGGTGGTTGTGAAGCTTCTATTACACCTTTAGGTATTGGTGGATTTACTTCAATGAAAGCTTTATGTGAAAGTGAAGATAAAAATCGTGCTTCTATTCCATTTGACAAAGAAAGAAGTGGATTTGTCATGGGTGAAGGAGCAGGTATCTTATTACTTGAAGAATATGAACATGCCAAAGCCAGAGGAGCTAAGATTTATTGTGAAATGGTTGGATATGGTGTCAGCTGTGACGCTAATCATATCACTGCACCATTGGAAAATGGTGAAGGTGGGGCTAAAGCAATGCAAAACGCTATTGATGATGCTGGTATCCAATATAGTGATATTGATTACATCAATGCCCATGGAACTTCAACACCATTAAATGATAAATGTGAAACTGCAGCTGTTAAAGCAGTTATGAAAGAACATGCTAAAGATGTTATGGTATCTTCTACAAAAGGAAATACAGGACATTGTTTAGGAGCTGCTGGAGCTATCGAAGGTGTTATCTGCTGTAAAGGTCTGGAAAATGATTTTGTACCAGCAACAATTAACTATCAAGAAAAAGATGAAGTCTGTGATTTGGATATTGTTCCAAATGAAGGAAGACATATGGAATATACATATGCAATGTCTAACTCATTAGGTTTTGGTGGTCATAATGCATCAATTGTATTTAAAAAATATAAGGGAGAATAATTATGGAATTAAACAGTAATCAGATTCAACAGATTAATCCACATCGTTATCCTTTTTCACTGGTCGATCGTATTACCGATTATGAACCAGGAAAATTTGCGAAAGGGATCAAATGTGTAAGCGTTAATGAAATGCAGTTCTGTGGACATTTCCCTGAACATCATGTTATGCCTGGGGTTTTGATTGTTGAAGCATTGGCACAGGTAGGATGTATCGCTATCTTATCAAAAGAAGAAAATAAAGGTAAGCTGGTCTTCTTTGGTGGAATTAAAAACTGTCGTTTTAAAGGACAGGTCATTCCTGGAGATGTTGTTGAAATGGAATGTATTTTAGTTAAACAAAAAGGACCAATCGGTATAGGTGAAGCAACTGCTAAAGTTAATGGCAAAGTTGTTGTTAAAGCTGAATTAACTTTTGCGATTCAGTAATGAATTCAAGAGTAAAGCTCATGTGCCAGTTATCATTGCTGTTATGTATGGTGATCATCATGGCACAGATCAAAATTGATCTTGGTTATGTCCCAGTGACTTTACAGACATTGGGACTGTATCTGATTGCTTTACTTACAAAACCAAGACACGCTTTATATGTCTCGTTATGCTATATATTGATGGGAGCAATCGGGCTTCCGGTTTTTGCCGGTTTTACTGGCGGAATCGGAGCCCTGATTAATTATAGTGGGGGATATATTGTGGCCTTTCCTGTCATGTGTTTTGTAAGCTCCTGTATCGGATATGATCATGGCCTGCTAAAAAAAATTGGTGGCTGTGTTTTGGGGACACTTATTTGTTATATCATTGGAACTGCCTGGTTTGTCTATCTCACAGACATGAATCTGGTATCAGCGATCATGATGTGTGTTGTTCCGTTTTTGCCTGGTGATGCTTTAAAAATTGCCGGAGCAGTGCTTTTAAGTCAGAAAATTAATTTCTATCAATAAGGAATAGTATGAAAATCATAATATTAGATGAAGTAGATTCTACAAATGAATATCTGAAGAAAAACTATCAGAAAATGGAAGAACATACCTGTCTGCAGGCCATCTGTCAGACTGGAGGCAGAGGACGTAGAGGACATATCTGGAACAGTCAGCAGGGTAATCTGACCGTCAGTTTTCTATATCGGGATATTTTACATATTCAGGAAGCCTGGAAATACACGATGATTGCTGCCAGCAGTGTTATCGATATGTTAGGTCATTATGGTATTGATGCCAGCGTTAAATGGCCTAATGATGTTTATGTTGGTGATGATAAGATATGTGGGATTCTGGCAGAGACGATCTTTGATCCAGAATTAAAAGGAATTATTGTTGGTATTGGTGTTAATGTCAATGATGCCAGTCCATATATCAGCATGAAAGCAATTAAAAATCAAAACTATGATGTGCATGAAGTCATGACATGTTTAGCGATGATGATGGAAAAACATATCACACTGTATCAGCAGGGTGAATTTAAAAAAATATTAGATAATCTGAATCATAATTCATATTTGCTGGGAAAATGGATCCAATATCAAAACCATGGTGTGATTACTTTTCTTAGAATTAATGAACAGGGAATGGCAGAATATATGGATCAAAACGGTAAGACTGGGGTCATGCTGGTTAATGAAATCAGTTTATCAGTTCTATAAAAAGGTAAATTACAAAAGCAGGATGACTCCTGCTTTTTTATATAAAGATATCGATTTTGCGTCAAATAAAAAACGGTTCAATATGAACCGTTATTTTATAAATGGCGTCCACGAAGGGATTCGAACCCCTGACCGCACGCTTAGAAGGCGTGTGCTCTATCCAGCTGAGCTACGTAGACATTTGTCTTTCGTTCGACTGCTTTAATATAATAGCACGCATTTCATAAGAAATCAAGGGTTTTCTTCAAAATTTTTAAATTGTACCGAAATATGTTTTCCATCTACAGTTATTACACAATAACTGCGTGAACTGCCACCTCTTGGTAATGTTGTTGATCCGGGATTAATCAAAACATAACCGTCAATTTCTTTGCACATTGGAACATGAGTATGTCCTGACAGCAGTACCTGACATTTATTTTCCTGTAATGCATAGATCATACGTGATTCGCGATCACTGTAGCCAAAACGATGTCCATGAACAACCAGGAATCTGATTTTTTCAGCTTTAAAGACGATTTTGTCATTGAAGTCAGCATACCAGTCATTGTTACCTTTGACACAAAGCCAGTCACGCATCATTTCTGTAGGCGCTTCGCTGTCACCACAATGTACATAGATATCACCATCGGGTTCTCTTTCTTTTACTTCATCAAGCATCTGATGATAGCCATGGCTATCTGAAACAACTACTATTTTTTTCATAATATCACCACTGATATTATATCAAATATTGAAAAAACTGCTACTATAATTGTATTTTATTATCGATAATTGAGCTGACTTCCTGGTTTTTATCGATTAACTGCTGGTCAATATAAATTTCAACCTGACTGACATCTGGTAAAGATAACAGAGATTTTTCCAGACGCTGATACAGCACAGGAGAAATGGCTTCACTGTCATTTAAAACCTGTGAAGACAGATAGACGGAAAGAATGCCATCTTCCAAGGTACATTCCTGATTAGTTTTGATCTTCACTGGATTTTCAAAATTATCCAGCAGTAAAGAGACTTTATTGTCAAGTGAACTGTGCAGATCATCAATTCTTGTAGTGACAGGAACATAATAGATCTGCCCTTCAATATTTTTTTCATTATATATAACGACAGAAGAAGTTTTGTAGAGATTGGAAGTTGAGGTTTCAAAGTTGTTGATTCCTAATTGATTTGTGATGCATGAAAGCGGAATCGTTGAATTTTCCAAAGTCGATACTGCCTGTCCTTCGATTTGAATATTGACTTTTTCTATGCCATTTTGACAAAACAGATAGCTGAAGGCTTCACAGATATCAAGGGCTTCCTGGTTGTCTTTGACCTGAAGATGATCGGTGAAATCAAAAGTAAGCTGATTCTGTTCCATGATCAGTGTGTTAATTTCCAGTTCAGGATCCAGTAATGGATAAAGTCCCATTGCAGTGTAATCAGAAGATTTCATCATTTCGATAATACCACGGTAATTCTTTTCAGGTTCATTTTCATTACCAATATCAACGCTTACCGGTATCAAAGTATCGCTTTCATCTTTAAAGATCACTGTCTGCATATTGGTAGAATCTGCTGAAGAGACAGTTTCCTCTTTTTTGTCGCTGAAAAAATATCCCAGAAAGATGACAAAACATAAAGCTGCCAATGTTCCATAACGTAAATATTTGTTGTACATATCATCACCTTGCTATAAAGTATGATATCGTATAAAAATTATGACTTTAAGTTGCGTTTTTGTCATAATTATTCTATATTATAATAGTCAAAAAAGGAGGTTGGAAAATGCCATTAACTGATGATGAATTTGTGAAAAATAATAAACTTGAAGATTATCTGGATATCATCAATAAGTTGCATGAGCAGGAACAGAAGATTCCAGAAATGACGTATGAGTTTAGTGATGAGGATGATGAAGATCAATGATCGAAGAATTATTAGAATTAGGGAAGTATAAAGAAGCTTTACAGTATTTAAATGATTTTGACGATGAAAAAGTCAGATATCAAAGGCTGGTCTGTTTATATGCCTTAAAAGAATATGATCAGGCATATAGAGAAGGCATTAAAGCCAAAGCATTGGCCGAAGAAACTTACTATGATGTTGTAGCTATTTATGTTTCGATACTAAAAGAACTGGAAAAATATGAAGAAGCGATCGATATCATTGTTGAAGAACTGTCAATGCCTTATATTCCTTATCAGTATGAAACGATGTTTAATGCGGCATATGATGATCTGCTTTTAGCTAAACAGGAATCATCTTATGATGGAACGATACAGAAAATCTTTACTGAAGAAGATATCGCTAATCTGCTAGCTCGTGATAATGGTAATGAGGAATTACTGTATATGGCTCTTGAACAGATGGAAGGAATGAATATCAGGCGTCTGTTGCCGGCAATCAGACAGTTTCTTGCATCCAGCAGCAAACCTGATTTTGCCAAGAGTCTGCTGATCGAACTGATGATCGATCAGGAAGTTGATGAAGAAATGACAGTGGTCAAAAAAGGAATATCATATGCAATTAATCCAATATATGAACCTATGGTCCTGGCTTCACAGGCGCGCATTGTCATTGATCAGCTGTTATCACAGGTCATCGAAAATGATAATCCTTCTTTGTTTTTGCTGTGTGAACAGTTTCTTGATTTTTATCTGTATTCTATTTATCCACAATATATCGATGAAGACGATTATCGTAATATTGCAGCAGCCATTCATTTCCATTTAGCTTCTATGCAATATATAGATATAGAAATGGAAGATATAGAACTGAACTATAATGTGGATGCACAGGATGTATATGATGTGCTGCAGACGATTCAGGGGATAGAATACTAAATTTAATTAATATAGTTGAATTTGAAAAAAGGTTAGTATATAATGTCTTGTGACATGGAATAAGGAGAATAGTAATGAGAACAAGTACAGAAAGATTAGAAAATGCTGTTACTCAAATTAAAGTAACATTTGATAAAAACGAATGGGCAGATGCTCAGAAAAAAGCTTTAAAAAAATTAGCTGCTAGAGTTAGAATTGATGGATTCAGACCAGGGAAAGCTCCAGCTGCTATGGTAAAAGCTAGACTTGGTAAAGCTGCTATCTATGAAGAAGCAACTGATCAGTTACTGCAGAAAAAATATATGGATATCATGAAAAAAGCTGAAGTAACACCAATTGCTCAGCCATCATTAACTGTTGATAAAGCTGATAAAGACAATTTAAAAATCACAATTTTATGTCCGGTAAAACCAGAAGTAGAATTAGGTGAATATAAAGGTTTAGAAGTTAAAAAAGGACGTGTTACAGTAGCTAAGAAAGATATCGAAGCTCAGATTGAAAATTATCGTCAGCAGTTTGCTGAATTATCAGTAAAAGAAAATGGTACTGTAGAACAAGGTGATACAGTTGTCATGGATTTCGAAGGATTCATTGATGGTGAAGCTTTCGAAGGTGGAAAAGCAGAAAACCATTCATTAGAAATCGGTTCAGGACAATTCATTCCTGGATTTGAAGATCAGATGGTTGGAATGACTTGTGATAATGAAAAAGATGTTGTTGTCACTTTCCCATCTGATTATCAGGCTGCTGATTTAGCTGGAAAAGAAGCAACATTTAAAGTTGTTGTTCATGAAATTAAAGCTAAAACTTTACCAGAAGCTGATGATGAATTAGCTAAAGATGTTAACATCGAAGGTGTTGAAACATTAGAACAATTAAAAGAACATATCAAATCACAATTAAAAGCGCAAAAAGAAGCTGAAGTTGAAAATAAATTCTCTGCTGACTTAACAAAAGCATTACTTGACTGCTGTAAAGTAGAAGACAGTGAAGCTTTATTACAGTCTGAATTAGACTTAATGTTAAGAGAAATTGAAATGAATTTAAAACAGCAAGGTTTATCATTTGAACTGTATGAACAGTTTACTGGAAAGAATAAAGATGCTATCAAAGAAGATATCAAAGATCAGGCTAAAGACCGTGTTAAATTAAATGCTATCTTAGCTGCTATCGTTGAAGCTGAAAATATTGAAGTAAGTGATGAAGATCGTGAAGCTGAATTAGCTGATATTGCTAAAACATATAACAGAGAATTAGCTGAAGTTAAAGAAATCTTTGCACAGAATATGTATCAGATCGATAGCGATATCTTAAATAAAAAAGCATTGGATATTGTAAAAGATAACTTAAAGAAATAACATCAAAGACGCTTAAGCGTCTTTTTGTAAAAAAGGGGGTTTAATTATGAACGAAAGTACGGTATTAACTCTTCCTGTTGTTTGTACAAGAGGAATGATCGTTTTTCCAGGAAATCGCCTGACATTAGATGTAGGGCGTCCACTAAGCTTAAAAGCCTTGGAACTTTCAAGTCTTAATTACGATGACAATATTATCTTTGTTTCACAAATTAATCCTGTTACAGATGATCCATGTTTTGAAGATGTTTTTCATGTAGGAACATTATGTAAAATTGAAAGAAAAGTACGTCGCGACAGTGCCGGAACGATCAAGCTGACGGTTACTGGTGAAAAAAGAGTGGCATTACAGCAGTTTTATATCGAAAATAACAGTATTTTTGCGAAAGCTGAAATACTGGAAGATATTGCTGGTGACGAAAATGAAGAAGTCGCTTTAATGCGCAAGACAACTTCATATTTTGATAAAGCCAAAAGAAATATGCCTCACATTCCACGAGAAAGTCTGGCCTTACTGGCGAACGGTACTTCTGCCAGTCTGCTGGCTGATACGATTGCGCAGTATCTGCCTGTCGATCTGAAAAAAAGACAGCGTATTTTAGAAGAACAGCGTATCAATGAAAGACTGCTGCTGGTTGCCAGTTCAATTGAATCAGAAAAAATTATCAGTCAATTAGAAGAAAACATCAACCGCAAGGTCAAAGAAAGTATTGATGAAAATCAGAAAGAATATTATTTACGTGAAAAATTAAGAGCTATCAAAGATGAACTGGGTGATACGGTAGCTAAAGAAGACGATGCTGATGACATTCGTCAGCAGTTAAAAGACAATCCATATCCACAATACATTAAAGATAAAATTGAAGAAGAACTACGTCGTTTTGAAGCTATGCCTTCTGCTTCTTCAGAAGCTAATGTGGTAAGAACTTACATTGACTGGGTGATGAAAACACCTTGGTATCAGGAAAGTCAGGATGAAGAAGATATCAGCAAGATCGAACAGATACTGGAAGAAGATCATTATGGTCTGAAAAAAGTGAAAGAAAGGATTGTTGAATATCTGGCAGTTAAACAGATGACACAGTCTTTAAAAGCACCGATCATCTGTCTGGCTGGGCCACCAGGTGTGGGGAAAACCAGTATTGCTAAAAGCATTGCTCGTGCTTTGAATCGAAAATTTGTTAAGGCTTCATTAGGTGGGGTCAAAGATGAATCTGAAATCAGAGGACATCGTAGAACTTATTTAGGATCGATGCCAGGAAGAATCATTCAAAGCATGAAAAAGGCTGGTGTCGTCAATCCAGTATTCCTGTTAGACGAAATTGATAAAATGGCCAGCGACTATCGTGGCGATCCAACAAGTGCGATGCTGGAAGTTTTAGATCCTGAACAGAACAGTCAGTTTTCTGATAACTATATTGAAGAACCTTATGATCTGTCAAAAGTTTTATTTATCGCTACAGCTAATGATTTAGGATCTATTCCTGGACCATTACGTGACAGATTAGAAATCATTGAAGTTTCTAGCTATACTGAACAGGAAAAACTGATGATTGCGAAAAATCACCTGATCACAAAACAGCTGGCAGCGCACAATTTAACAGCCAATCAGCTGGTAATCAGTGATGAAACGATCATGGAAATCATTCAGCACTATACAAGAGAAGCTGGCGTTCGTGAACTGGAAAGATATATCGCGAAGCTATGTCGTAAATCAGTTTTATCTATTTTAAGAGATAAAGCTGAAACAGTTGTTATCGATCATGAAAAACTGAAAGAGTTTTTAGGTAAAGCGCCTTTTGATCATACTAAAAAGCTGGATAAGCCACAAATCGGTGTGGTTACTGGTATGGCTTATACGCAATTTGGTGGAGATATTTTACCAATTGAAGTCAACCATTTTGCTGGAAGTGGAAAATTCATCATTACTGGTCAATTAGGTGATGTCATGAAAGAATCAGCTTCGATTGCATTAGATTACATGAAAGCTAACAGTAAAAGATATGGTCTGGAAAATGTAGCTTTTGATAAAGAAGATATTCATATTCATGTTCCTGAAGGTGCGGTCAAGAAAGATGGACCAAGTGCTGGTGTTACTTTAACCACCGCGCTATATTCAGCTTTTACGAATAAACCAATCAGAAATGATGTGGCTATGACCGGTGAAATTACGCTGAGAGGAAATGTTTTACCTATCGGTGGACTGAAAGAAAAATCGATTTCTGCCCATCGTTCAGGTATTAGAAAAATCATTATTCCTAAAGAAAATGAAAAGGATATTGAAGATATCCCATTATCAGTACAAAAAGATCTGGAGATCGTTTTAGCTGATAATATTGATACAGTATTGGAACATGCAGTTGTAAAATAAACGGAAATCTTGTGTTTCCGTTTTTTTTAAGATAAAATAACGGTGGTGATAATATGGCAAAAATAAAAAAATCTGAATATGTGCTTTCAGCAGCATGGAAATCTCAATGGCCTCAGGAATCTTTTCCTGAAATCTGTTTAGCAGGAAGATCTAATGTAGGAAAAAGCAGTTTCATTAATACGATGCTTAATCGAAACGGACTGGCAAAAGTTTCCAGTACCCCTGGAAAAACCAGAACTCTGAATTTTTATAACGTTAATGATGCCTTGTATTTTGTTGATGTGCCAGGGTATGGCTATGCCAAAGTGAATGACCGTATGACCAAACAGTTTGGCAAGACGATGGATGAATATATCAGTGAAAGACAGACTTTGCGAGGTTTTATTTTACTGGTAGATTATCGACATAAACCAACAAAAGATGATGTCATGATGTATCAGTTTATCAAGCATCATGATGTTCCAGTGATGGTAGTAGCTACCAAAGAGGATAAACTTAAACGTAATGATCTGAAGAAAAATGAAAAACTGATCAGAGATACTTTAAATATGCATCCTGATGACTATTTCATTCGTTTTTCCAGTCTGAAAAAAGTGGGAATTAATGAAGCCTGGCAGGCCATTTATGAATTGTGTGATATTGATTTTGAATAGGTGATTCTGATCACCTTTTTTTCATATCTTTTTTATCTGTTCATATAATGATACAGGAGGAAAGATATGCAAAAGATATATTATGAAAAAGAAATTGATTTATCTCATCGTTTAAAAGAAATGACAAGTATGACCGTGGATGAATCGATAGATTACAAAATTGAAGATCAGGGTGTCAGAGCAGTAGGTTCTTTAATTATTAAGGGTGAATACATCAGTGATGAAAACAGGATATTTGTTGAAAATATCGATCTGGATGTATTTGCTGAAGAAAAAAAGATTACTGATCAAAGAGATTTTCATTTAAAGGTTGAGGATTTTCATTATGAAATCATTGACGGCAATCTAAAAGTAACTATTGAAGTAGGTGTTTATGGTGTCATTGCTGGAAAAGACCGTTATGTATCTTTATCGAATGAAGATCCAATTGATGAAATTGAAAAACTGTCACGTACATTACAGAATCAAGAAGATGAAATGGCAGAAGTACCTGAAGAAGTGACGCCTTTACAGGAAGAAGTGAAGTTACCAGAAAAAGTATATGAAACTAAAGTCAAAGAACCTAAAGATGAAGGTGATGAAGATACAGGTGTCTATTATCTTTATGTCATTGGACCAAATGATACGTATTCATCAATCAGTGAAAAATATGGTGTTGATGAAAAAACAGTCAGAAATTATAACAGCAATATAAATCTTATTCCTGGACAGGTTATTATTATTCCATATGTCGCTGATCAAGAACGTTCATGATCATTATCATATTCAGGTCATCGGTCTTATTCGTTTAAGTGCACGAGTTTATAAGCTGAAAACAAATGAAAAGTTTTACTGTTTAAAATTTGTTTCAGATCAGAAACTGGAAAGTGCCTATAATCATATTCTGACTTTAAAGCTTCATCATTTTGTCAGGTTAATACTTAATGGTGAAAATCAGTATTTCACGCCATATGAAGATGGATATTTTTATCTGATGGAATATTTGACTGCTGATAAAGAAATCCAAAAGGAAATTAAACTGAAGACTTATTATCATTTTCTTTCTTATCTTCATCAGCAGTCTTTCTTTTTTCAGCATATTGATGATGATTTTGCTTTGATGCAGCAGCGTGATCTGTTTTCGCTGATACAGGAAAGAAAAAACTGTTTTGAACAGTATATGAAACAGTTTGAAGTGATGAGGTTTCGTTCACCTTCAGGCTGGATGCTGGTTTTGAATTATTGTCGTATCACGCAAAGTCTGCAGCAGGCATATCATTATATTCATGAATACTGTCAGCTTTTAAAACAAAAAAATGAAATCAGATTATCTTTAACTTATCGTCATTTTAGCTATGATCATATTTTTGTATATGAAAACAAACTGGTTGCAATAGATCAGATGCGGATTGATTTCTGTATTTATGATATCTATGATATGTTTCAAAGTCAGCATACTTTTTTTGATCATTTTGACAGTCTGTTAGACTGCTATCTGGAAAATGTATGTCTGCAAGATGAAGAAAAACTGCTTTTAAGCGCTTTGCTGTGTATTGTTCCTGAAATACATTTTAATGGACATGAAGAACATAATATTCATGAAATGTCTAGAGTACTTAATTATTTAGAGGGTATTGACCGCGTCATCTCAAAGTTAAAGATTGACTGTTGATAAGCAATTTGTTAGAATGGTAATGCGATGATGTGGAGGAGTAATTCTGCTTTTTCTGATAGAGAGTCCTGGTTGCTGGAAACAGGATAGAAAAAAAGAATGAAGGTAGCCAAGGAGCATGTTAAGTGAACGATAAGTAGTTTAACACGTATGACTGCGTTAAAGTTTTGAGGTGCTAAGATTTTTTCTTAGAACTAAGGTGGTAACGCGATTGATGTCGTCCTTAGATGGGACGATTTTTTTATTTAAGGAGGAAAGCAAAAATGGAATTTTTATGGGTTTGGGTCTTATTTGCCTTATGTTGTGTTTTTCTGGTAGTGACATTTGGCAGAAGATATCTGATGATTCGTGATATGAGAAAAAAAAGAATGGCTGAGGTACAGGCTGAAAAAGATTTATTTTCACATCTTACCAGTGAGGTTTTTGATGCTACGGAAACGATCGATCTGACACGTGCAGTGATTTATCATATTCAGGCTAAAGAAGACAGATATTTTGAAAATGATGAATATGATGGTAATCTGATTCCACGTTTGAGTCATGAAGAACTGATGGTTTATACACTTTTCCAGCTGGAAAATTCATTGGAAGGAGGACGTGGTTCAGTTCATAGTTTCTTTATCAGTGAACCATATTGTGAATATCGTCCTTATTATCGTGAAGCTTTGGAAATTCATCACTGTCATGATATCGTTCATCTGCTGGAAGAAGCTGAAAAACTGGCTGATCTGATTGAAAATGATCAGGAAGATGATATTGATGAAGACAGTGATTATGCAACTTACAATTTTGCGGATTTCACTAATGAGCTGATGGCTATGCTACGTTCTTCAAATATTGCCGAAAAATTAGGTGAATATATACGTGAACATAAAGAAAGTTTTATTGAAAAGGAGGATCATGATGAAGAAAGAATTAGCGAGTAAATATGATCATTTAAGTGTAGAAAATGGAAAGTACCAGCACTGGCTGGATAAGGAATATTTTAAGGCAGGAGATACTTCAAAAAAACCATATGCCATTGTTATTCCTCCACCTAATGTAACAGGTAAACTGCATTTGGGACATGCCTGGGATACGACTTTACAGGATATGATCATCCGTTATAAAAGAATGCAGGGCTATGATGCATTGTGGCTGCCAGGAATGGATCATGCTGCTATTGCGACAGAAGTTAAAGTTGTTGAAAAACTGAAAAAACAGGGAATCAACAAACGTGATCTGGGACGTGAAGGGTTCCTGGAAAAAGCCTGGGAATGGAAAGAAGAATATGCTCAGAATATTCGTGAACAGTGGGCTAAATTGGGTTTGTCTTTAGATTATTCCAAAGAACGTTTTACATTGGACGAAGGATTAAATCAGGCAGTCACTCAAGTTTTTGTTGATTACTATAATAAAGGTATCATTTATCGTGGTGAAAAGATCATTAACTGGGATCCAATTCAGCAGACAGCGCTTTCTAATGAAGAAGTTATTTATCAGGATGATGAAGGTGCGTTCTATCATTTAAAATATTATCTGGAAGATCATAGCCGTTATCTTGAAGTAGCTACAACCAGACCAGAAACTTTATTTGGTGATACTGCAGTGGCTGTTAATCCTAAAGATGAAAGATATAAAGATCTTATTGGTCAAAATGTTATTCTACCAATTGTCAATAAAGTTATTCCAATTGTGGGTGATATTCACGCAGATCCTGAGTTTGGAACAGGAGTCGTTAAAATTACACCAGCTCATGATCCAAATGACTTTGAAGTAGGAAACAGACATGATCTGCCACGTGTTGTCTGTATGAATCCTGATGCAACAATGAATGAAAATGCTGGAAAATACTGTGGTATGACCAGAGAAGAATGTCGTGAAGCTTTGATTGCTGATTTAAAAGCGGAAGATTTACTGATCAAAGTTGAACCAATGGTCCACAGTGTTGGTCACAGTGAAAGAACACATTGTGTAGTAGAACCTTACTTATCTAAACAATGGTTTGTCAAGATGGATAAACTGGCAAAGCAGGTTTTAGATAATCAGCAGGACTCAGATAAAAAAGTTAATTTTATTCCTGGTCGTTTTGAAAAAACATTAAAACAATGGATGGAAAACTGCTATGACTGGTGTATTTCTCGACAGCTGTGGTGGGGACACCGTATACCAGCGTGGTATAAAGGTGATGAAATCTATGTTGGTTTAACAGCACCTGAAGGTGATGGCTGGCAGCAGGATGAAGATGTTCTGGATACCTGGTTTTCTAGTGCCCTATGGCCTTTTAGTACTTTAGGATGGCCTAATGACACGGTTGATTTGAATCGTTATTATCCAAATGATGTACTGGTTACTGCATATGATATTATCTTTTTCTGGGTAGCGCGTATGGTTTTCCAGGGTATTGAACTGACGGGACAGCGTCCTTTCAAAGACTGTCTGATTCATGGTCTGATTCGTGACAGTCAGGGAAGAAAAATGTCTAAATCTTTAGGAAATGGTGTTGATCCAATGGATGTAATCGAACAGTATGGATGCGATGCATTAAGATATTTCCTGACCACTAATTCCGCACCAGGACAGGATTTAAGATATATTCCAGAAAAAGTAGAATCTTCATGGAACTTTATTAATAAGATCTGGAATTCGGCAAGATTTGTATTAATGAATACTGATGAAAATTTACGTTTTGAAGATTTGAATTTTGATTATCTGAATTTATGTGATAAATGGATCTTGAATCGTTTAAATGAAGTGATTGAAGAAGTTGACATGAATATGGATAAATATGAATTCGTTAATGTAGGAACTGCTTTATATAACTTTATCTGGGATGATTTCTGCTCATGGTATATTGAACTTTCAAAAGTTCATCTAAACAGTGAAGATGAAACTGAAAAACAGGCTAGTGTCCATACTTTGGTTTATGTTTTAAATGCGATCGTAAGAATGCTGCACCCATTTATGCCATTTGTGACAGAAGAAATTTATCAGGCAATTCCTCATTTAAAAGAATCAATCTGTATTTCTCAGTATCCACAGGTCAATGAACAGTTTAATGATGATAAGATCAATGAACAGTTTACATATCTTATGGATATTGTTAAAGGGGTTCGTGAAATTCGTGCCAATTATACAATCAAGAACGCTATTGAAGTAGAATATTCAATTGATACTAAAGACAGTTCTTTAGAAGCGTTATTAGATGTTTTTGTTCCTTATCTGAAAAAACTGTGTCACGCTACTTGTGTAGGCTATAATACCAACAGTTCTGATGATGTTGCTACGGCTATGATTCAGGGAGGAAATACTTTGATCGTTGAATTAGGCGCATACGTAGATAAGGAAGCAGAAAAGAAGAAACTGGAAACTGAACTGAAAAAACTTGAAGGTGAAATTAAGCGTTGTACAAATATGTTAAATAATGAAAAATTTGTTTCTAAAGCGCCTCAGGCCAAAGTTGACAGTGAAAGAAAGAAACTGGAAGATTATACTTCAAAATATAATGCTGTTAAAGAAAAACTGGAAAAAATGTAAGCTTATCTAAGAGATATCCTTTGGTGATATCTCTTTTTATATTAATAAAGTAAAATTAGTTTTTTTGAACTATATATAGGTGAGGAAGTTAGTGGCTGTCTTTTCCAAAAAAACAAAGGAGGGATAATATGAACGAATTACAGTTATATGATCAGATGGATATTTATGGAGGCAGTGCGGCAGGAGTTATTTTATGTATAGTGATTGGTGCTGCGGTTTATAAAATGCTGTTTTCGCGTGGTGGCAGAGTATCCATTCCAAAACTGATTTCAATTGAATGGCGTTAAATGACAAAAGAATATGAAAGAATCCCTTTCATATTCTTTTTATAACGGCATAGGATATGATGAGGTGATCGTATGAGAAGAAAAGCAATGCTGGTGATAGCACTGATCATGATGATCATGAATGTCATGGTTTTTTTCTATTTAGATCAACTGCTTGTACAGGAAATCAGTGTTTATGTCATTCAGGTAGGGAGATATGATCAGCAGGAAAATGCCGATGCCATTATCACCAGACTTCAGGAACTGAATTATGAAGGATACTGTTATCAGGATGATAACTTTGTTGTTATTACACAAATAGTCAAAGATCATAAAGAAGCACAAACCATAGCGAAGGAAATTTCTGAACAAGGAATTACCTGTGTAGTTAAGGAGTATCTGGTGGATAAGAAATATGAAGCAGATATTGATGATAAAAAATATGATAATATTTATAAGGAGTTGAAATAATGCTGAAATGTACATTGTATGAACAGCCTCGTGAAAAAGCGATTCGTTATGGAATTGAATCGCTGTCTAATCAGGAACTGCTTTCGGTGATATTAAGAACTGGTAATAAAGATATGTCGGTGATGAATCTGGCGGGTTTTGTTCTGGAAGAAATAGGTGGATTTGCACATTTGAAGGATATGGATTATCATCAGCTGATCAAGATCAAGGGAATTAAACAGGCTAAGGCGGTTGAACTGTTAGCCAGTGTAGAACTGGCCAAACGGATGCAGGAATACGACGATAACAGATATGTCATTCATGATCCTTTTGATGGTTACCAGCTGGTTAAAAACAGACTGCTGTTTGAACAGCAGGAAAAAGTGATATTACTTTGTCTAAATGCTAAGCTGGAAGTGATTCATGAACGTGTCTTATTTATCGGCAGTGAAAGTGTTGCTATGCTGGAGCCGAAAGAAGTGTTTCAGTATACTTTACGCTGTGGTGCCAGTCGCATTATTTTAATACATAATCACCCTAGTGGTAATCCTCAGCCTTCGTTAGAAGATCGCGATATTACCCAGCGACTTTCATCAATGGCCAAGCAGCTGCAGATCGAGCTTATTGATCATCTGATTATAGGACGACATTGTTTTTACAGTTTTGCTTCTGATGAAATCTATGATTGTAAAGGCAATTGATTTTTTTGTGTATTGACTATATAATGAATGTTACTAGAGGTGATGCTATGAATAACAGAAGAAAAAAAAGAAATCATAAAATTATCATTGGAGTTTTAAGTGCATTCATTGTATTAAGTATGTTTTCCTTTTTTATTGGTCGTAATCAAACGAGTATTGAAAAATTTTTGAGTACGAGCGTACAGACTGTGGAATATTATATTTTTAAAAAACCTCTAGCATTCGTTCAAGGAATTTTCAGTGAATATTATGAACTTAAAGATGTTTATGAAGAAAATGAACTGCTTAAAGAAAAGCTTGATTCCTATGCCAGTCTTGAATCTGAAAATGAGGTTTTAAATTCAGAAGTAGAAAAACTAAAGAAACTGACTGAAATAGATTATTTGCCAAGTGAATATCAGACTAAAATAGCTGGTGTCCAAACTAGAGATCAGACCAACTGGAATGATGAAATCATTATTGATTCAGGAAGTCTAAACAGTATTGAAGAAGGAATGGTCGTTTGTGATGCCAAAGGAATGGTAGGAACCGTGACATCGGTGAATGAACTGACAGCGACAGTTTCGCTTTTGACAACTGAAAAAACAGTTAATAAAATTCCTGTTATGATCCTTAATGGTGAAGAAACGGTTTATGGACTGATTGAAAGCTATAATGTCAATAATGGTTATATAGATATGACTTTATTAAGTAAGATGGATAAACTGGAAAAAGACGCCAAAGTATATACATCAGGATTAGGTGGCGAAGGTAAAAGTCCTAAAGGTATTTATATTGGAAAAGCTAAAGAGCTTTATACTAAAAGTGATGGGACGACTACTTCAGTACGTATTAAACCAGCTGCTGATTTTGAAGATCTGTCTTTTGTCATCGTTGTGAAAAAAAGGAATTGATATGATGAAAAACAGGTTAACTCATTCACTGGTCGTGATGTTTTTTAGTTTCATGGCTGACAGTCTGTTGCGTTATTATTTACCAAACGATCTGTTAAAGACAGGTTTGACAATAGTTTCTTATATTGGTGTCATGATGTTTACTTTTTTAAATAATGATATCGATGAAGAAAGACGTTATTTTTTTGCTTTGGTCTGTGGTGTGTACTATAGTGTGATTTATGGCGATTCGGTCTTCATTTATATGATTTTATTTTTGGTTTATGCTTTTATAGGTAAACAATATATGAAAAAAGCAACTTTTACATATTTTGAAGCGTTAGCCATAGTTGTTTTGACAATTTTCATACAGGAAAGTGTGTTATATTTGTTGATGTGGATGACAGGTATAACAAAATTGTTCATAATTACATTTATTGTATGGAGGTTATTACCGACATTGCTTTTTAATGCTGTTATTTTCAATATTGTGTATATCGTTCACGATAAAATTAAGCTAGAAGGTGATGTGGATGTATATTTTAGTTAAAAATTATAATGGACGTCTGATTTTTATCTGTGATGATCAGATACAGTTTGACAGGCTTTTAAATGAACTGACAAGTCTTCTGAAAAAATCTTTTTTTAAACATAAAGATTTTTTTCCGAAGGCTTTTTTTGATTTTAAAAGTCGAATTATCAGTGAAGAAGATATGTTGGCTCTGTTTCGCTGTTTAATTGAAACAAAATGCATTATATTCGGTGGTTTTGTCAAAGAGCCAAAAAATGAGGATAAAAAAATAAAAGTTATCAATGGTTCAATTCATGGCGGTGAAGTTCTTTATATTGATGAAGATACGCTGATTACGGGTGCTGTCAATCCGGGAGCGATTATTTATTTAAAAGCCAGGCTCTATATTTTAAAAGAAGTTTATGGGACGATTGAAGGCATTCATGAAACCGCTCAGATTTACAGTAAATATTTTAAAAATGCAACAATTCGTTTTTTTGGAAAATCTATACATAATTTTACAAGTTTTACAATGAGCGTTCTATATTATAAAGATAATGAAATTGTTTGTGATAAGGAGGAATCAGTCAATGTCTAGAATAATAGCGATTACTTCTGGTAAAGGTGGTGTCGGTAAAAGCAGTATCAGTGTCAATCTGGCCATGGCTTTGGCACATCATCATTATAAAGTATGTCTGATTGATGGCGATTTTGGTTTAAAGAATCTTGATGTCATGATGGGGCTGGAAAATCGGGTGGTTTATGATCTGAATGATGTTATTGCCGGACGATGCGATCTTTCGCAGGTACTGGTCAAAGACAAAAGAGAAGATCAGCTGTTTTTATTGCCAGCATGCAAATCATTGTCGTTTCAGAATCTTGATGCAGCAGTGATGGCAGCATTGATCAAATATCTGGAGACGGATTTTGATTTTATCCTGATTGACAGTCCAGCAGGAATAGAACAGGGATTTAATTATGCAACGAGCATCGCTGATGAAGCGATCGTGGTTGTCAATCTTGATTTGGCTACATTAAGAGATAATGACAGAGTTGTCGGTTTACTGATGAAAAGGAATATTCATCAGATTTCGATGATCATCAACAGAGTCAATGTGGCAGATATTGAAGAAGGGCGTTCTTTAAGAATTGAAGATGCCAGTGAAATCCTGGCTTTACCGCTTTTAGGGGTGGTTTATGATGATCATGAGATGATCGAAGCGAATAATCGCGGGCGTCCTATTTATATGGAAAAGGGTCATTTACTGCATCAGTGTTTTCATAATATTGTGTTAAGGATTTTAGGCCAGGATGTTGAAATTACAAAATACAGGAAAAGAAATTTACTGACTCGTATCTTTTTGGGATAAATTCATATGATGTAATGGGTGATATCATGTCTGATATAGATGAAGTCAGAAAAAGAATTGAAAAAAGAAAAAAACCATTAACAACAGCTCATTTTAATAAATTATATAATGGAATGATACGTATCATGATATTAATGATCGTTGTTATTGGTTCTATGATCGTTACGAATGATAATAAGCTGCAAAGTCAGATTTTTGACAGCCGATATGTAAAACAGTTCGTGACTTTCATTTCGCAAAGTGTTTACAGTTTTTTGCCAGAAGACACAAAAGTCAGTCAGCAGGTGATTTATCAAGGTGGCGAAGATGATCTCTATAGTGCTGATAGCAATCAGGTGCTTGCTTTTGGCAAGGGAAAAGTGATCAAGGTAGAAAAAAATGATGATGCACTGGGAAATTATATCATTGTCTTAGATCATCAGGATGTAGAAATCACTTTTGGTCATTTAAAAGAGATCCAGGTAAAACTTTATGATGAAGTGAACGAAGGATCAGTTTTAGCTACTTACGAAGACAGGTTTTCAATGACTTTTGAACAGTTTGGTCAACAAATCACATATCAGGATTTTCAGGGGATGTAAAATGAAGATACATCCCTTTACCATTGTTTATCTGCTTTTCGCATTTTATTTTCGAATGAGTGAATATCTGGTTTTTTTGCTGTTTTCTTTGCTGCATGAAACCGGACATTATCTTCTGGCCTGTTATTTTGATTTTGAAATAGATCATATTGAGGTATTGCCTTTTGGAGCCTTTTTGTCACTCAAAGATTTTGGCAGGCATCTGGTGAAAGAAGAACTGCTGATGCTATGCGCTGGGCCATTAGTCAATATGGTATTTATAGTGCTTTTTTATTTCATGGGCCAAAGTCAGTTGCTTAAGATCAATGTTTTTATCGCACTGTTTAATCTTTTACCGATTTATCCTTTGGATGGTGCTAAAATATGTCAGCTGCTGTTTTCATATTTTATGGATTATCGCTATACGTTTTTTTTACAGATCAGGATTTCGCTGCTGCTGATTGCTTTTGGATTTTTGAGTTTAAAAGCACTGGGACGTCTGATCGTACTGTTTTATCTTTTTTATCACAATATCCTGTATATTAAAGAATATCGCATCAGTTTAATAGAAACCATACTGGCGGATCATTATCATAAAAAGAAAATGAAGGTACATCATCAGCTTAAATATTATCGTCCCTATGATAATTATTATCTTATCAATGGACAAATATATGATTTTGAGACAGTGAAGATTAATTTGATTAAATCAATGAAATCACATTGACTTTCATATTGAAAAAGTTTATAATGCACTTGTTGTAGACCTCTAGACTACAACCGCACATAAGAGGTAATAAATGCGAGATGCTGCCTTGGTTGGCGAGTCTTAGAAATATTTTATAGGAGGTGCGGATATGTACGCAATTATTGAAACAGGTGGAAAACAAATTAAAGTTGAAACTGGTGATGTTATTTTTGTAGAAAAATTAGAAGTAGAAGCAGGAGAAACTTATACTTTTGATAAAGTATTATTAGTTGGAGATGAAACAGTATCAATCGGAACTCCTTATGTTGAAGGTGCTACTGTTGAAGCTACTGTTGAAAAACAGGGAAAAGAAAAGAAAGTAACTATCTACAAATATAATCCAAAAAAACATTATCATAAAAAACAAGGTCATAGACAGCCTTACACAAAATTAGTTGTTAACGCTATTAATGTTAAATAATGATTAGAGTCAATGTTTTTAAAAAATCTCATCGTATTACGAAAGTAACGATCAGGGGACACGCTGAATCTGATGAATATGGCAAGGATCTGGTTTGTGCTGGAGTCAGTGCTATAGCGACTGGAATCTGTAATACTATTGCAGAAAAAGGTTATTTAGAGAAAAAGATGTGTTCAATTGAGCTGAAAAATGGTAATATAGTGATAGATATTCTAGATAATGATGAGACTTTGCAGGTGATACTAGAGACACTTGAAATAAGTTTAAGATCATTTGAAGATAATTACCATGAATTTATAAAGATAACCTATAAGGAGGAATAAAATAATGATGTTCAAATTAGATTTACAATTATTCGCTTCTAAAAAAGGGGTTGGATCTACTAAAAACGGTCGTGACTCTGAAGCAAAAAGATTAGGAGCTAAATTAGCAGATGGACAATTCGCTCGTGCTGGATCTATTATTTATAGACAAAGAGGAACTAAAATTCATCCAGGTACTAATGTAGGTAAAGGTGGAGATGACACTTTATTTGCTAAATGCGATGGAATTGTTAAATTTGAAAGAATGGGAAAAGATAGAAAGAAAGTTTCAGTTTACCCAGCTGCATAATTGAATCCCTGAAAAGGGATTTTTTTCTTGGAAAAGAGGTGGAATCATGCAATTTATAGATAAAGCAAAAATTTATATAGAAGCAGGTAAAGGTGGCGATGGAACCGTTGCTTTTAGACGTGAGGCTCATGTTCCTAAAGGCGGACCTGCTGGTGGTGATGGTGGAAAAGGAGGAAGCATCATCTTTGAAGCGACTCATTCATTATCAACGCTTTTAGATCTGAAATATAAACGTGTTTATAAAGCTCGTGCCGGTGGTAACGGAATGGCCAAAAAGATGCACGGGGCCGATGCTCAGGATCTGCTGATCAAAGTGCCAGTGGGAACTGTAATTACGAATGTTGAAACTGGTAAGATCATGGCTGATTTAACAGAAGACCATCAAAGAGTTGTTCTGGCTAAAGGAGGACGTGGTGGTCGTGGCAATGCCCGTTTTGCAACTTCGCGTAATCCGGCGCCACAAATCTGTGAAAGAGGCGAACCAGGTGAAAAATTTGATGTCAGCTGCGAATTAAAACTGTTGGCAGATGTAGGACTGGTTGGTTTTCCATCAGTTGGAAAGTCAACGTTGCTTTCGGTTGTTTCACGTGCCCGTCCTGAAATTGCTGATTATCATTTTACGACGATCGTTCCTAATTTGGGTGTAGTTCAGGTTAAAGATGGCCGCAGTTTTGTTATGGCCGATTTACCAGGACTGATCGAAGGAGCGAGTCAGGGAAAAGGTTTAGGACATCAGTTTTTAAGACATATTGAAAGATGTCGTGTCATTGTCCATATCATTGATATGGGCTGTGAAGAAGGCAGAGATCCATATGAAGATTACTGTACGATCAATAACGAGTTAGGTCAGTATCAGTATCGCCTGCTGGAAAGACCACAGATCGTTGTTGCTAATAAAATGGATGAAGAGGGCGCTGAAGAAAATTTAAGGATCTTTAAGGAAAAAGTGGGTGAAGACGTCAAAGTATTCCCAATTTCTGCTATTATTCATGATGGTGTTGATCAGGTTTTATATGCGGTTGCTGATGCTTTAGAAACAGCACCTCAATTTGATATGATCGAAGCTGAAGAAAATACTGTTGTGTATAATTTTGAAGAAGAAGAGGCACCATTTACAATTCATAATCATGGAAATGGTCAATGGTCAGTTACTGGTAAGAAGATTGAACGTATGATTGCCATGACTTCACTGGTAAGTGATGATGCAATCAAGCGTTTATCAATTAAAATGCGTAACATGGGAATTGATGAAGCTTTAAGAAATGCGGGATGTCAAAATGGTGATACTGTATCGATCCTTGATTTTGAATTTGAATTTTATGATTAATGATATAGGCTGTCTTAAAAAGGCAGCTTTTTATTTTTGATGCAATGTAGGATCAGCTCCTGGCTTTAAACAGCTAAAGAGTTATGTTATAATTGAAACAAAATTGAAATAGAAGTGAAAAAAATATAAAACAGAAATCAGCTTATTCTGTTTTATAATATGTATAGGAGACATAGCGTGTATAGTTATATAAAAGGTTTGATCACAGAAATTGAAAGAGATCATATCGTTGTAGAAAATAATGGAATAGGATATATGGTATATGTCAGCAATCCTTATGCTTTTACTAAAGGAAAAGAAACGACTGTCTATCTCTATCAGCAGGTCAAGGATGATGGTATCTTTTTATTTGGTTTTCTGACAGTTGCGGAAAAAGATTTATTTTTAAAACTGATCATGGTCAAAGGAATTGGCTGTAAAAGTGCCTGTAATATGTTAGCCAGTGGTGATGTTGATGCCATATGCCAGGCCATTGAAAGTGGTAATATAGCTTATCTGAAGAAGATTCCTGGTATTGGTCCTAAGGCTGCAGGGCAGATCATTTTGGATCTGCAGGGCAAGGTAACAGGCAATAAGACTGCAGTTGTCAATGAACAGCTGGAAGAAGCCAGTGAAGTATTGCTGGCATTGGGTTATAAAAGACAGGAAGTTGACAAGGTCATTGCCTCTCTTTCGCAAAAGCAGATGGATACCAATGGCTATGTAAAAAAAGCATTAAGCATGCTGGTCAAATAAAGGAGGTGCGTAAATATTGAATGAAGTTTTGGATCCTCATGCAGTTGAAGATGAAGAAAGTTCACTTCGACCACATGATTTTAATGAATATATCGGACAAAGTAATTTAAAAGAAAATCTGAAAGTATTTGTAGGTGCAGCTAAGTTACGTGATGAATCTTTGGACCATGTGCTGTTATATGGACCACCGGGTCTGGGAAAAACAACTATGTCAATGATCATTGCTCATGAAATGGGGACTAATATTAAAATTACGACAGGACCCAGCATTGAAAAAACTGGTGATCTGGTAGCTATCCTGACGGCTTTGGAGCCAGGGGATGTTTTATTTATTGATGAGATTCACCGATTAAATAAAGTCGTTGAAGAAATTCTTTATCCAGCTATGGAAGATTTCTGTGTTGATGTAGTTATTGGTAAGGAAGCTTCGACCCGTTCGGTAAGAATTGACTTGCCTCCTTTTACTTTAGTTGGAGCAACGACCAGAGCTGGTGATTTATCAGCACCGTTGCGTGATCGTTTTGGTATCGTATCTAAGCTGGAATATTACAGTGAAGAAGAGCTGACCCAGATCATTGATCGTACCAGTAAGGTCTATGAAATGGAAATGGCACCTGAAGCGAAAGTAGAACTGGCAAGAAGAAGTCGTGGCACACCTCGTATAGCAAATCGTCTTTTCCGCCGTGTAAGAGATTTTGCGCAGTTTTACGGTGATACGATCATAACTAAAGAGCGAACTATTGAAGCTCTGGAAAGACTGAAAGTTGATGATCTGGGACTGGATGATGTCGATCATAAATATCTGCTGGGAATCATTCATCGTTTTCGTGGTGGACCGGTCGGCCTGGAAGCTATCGCTGCTTCAATTGGTGAAGAGCCACAGACACTTGAAGATGTCAATGAACCTTATCTGCTGCAAATAGGACTGATCAAGCGTACACCACGTGGCCGTATTGCTACCAGTGAAGCGTATAAGCATTTAAATATTAAACAAGAGATCTGACTCTTGTTTTTTTTATGAAAAAGAAAGAAAGTATCGTATTACTGGTCCTGTTTTTTATTTCCTGTGTTTATTCGTATGTTAAACCGGAGGAAAAAGTTGCAGAAATTGAAGTGAAAGCTGAAATCAGGATTTTTGTTGAAGGGGCCAGAACATCTATTTTGGTTTATGATCATGATCCGACCATTAAAGAAGTATTGCAGGATATCGAATTAGAAAATACGTATGGGTTTGATGAAAATTATATTTTAGGTGCGCAGGATATATTTTATATTCCATTAAAGCAGGATCTGGTTTCGCTGAATCACTCGACGCTGGAAGAACTGATGACGATTCCAGGAATAGGTGAGAAAAAGGCAATGAGTATCATCCAATATCGCCAGCGACAGCCGTTTTATACCATTGAAGACATTATGGAAGTTGATGGAATTGGTGAAAAGACTTATTTGAAAATCAGGGAATGTTTATGTCTGTAAAAGGTAAAATGTTAGAAGTGATGCTGCCTTTGTTTATTTATGTTTTAGCCAGAATGCTTCATCCGGTATTTTATGTGAACATGGCTGGTTTACTGATTTATAATTACAGGCGATTGAGCCGTCAGCTGTTTATCGTATCAATGATGATAACAGCTTTTTTTGTTGTCTTTTTCTTTATTCCTGAGGGCTTGCATGCTGAATATGTTAAAGGTAAAATTGTGGCATTAGATCAAGAAAGCATCGTTGTTAAAAGCGGATATCATAAAGTGAAGGTTTATGGTGATTTTCAGCAATACGCTATTTATGATGAAATTGCTGTATATGGTGAAATTCATAAAATGAATATGCCAGAAAATGATCATGCCTTTGATTATCAGCGCTATTTATACAGTCTCAATATTTTTGACTGTCTGGATTTAAAAGAAGTAGCTGATCATCGAAGCAGTCATCATTTATATCACTTCCTAGAGCAGCGGGTGAATCAAAGTGAACAGCTCAAAAGTCTGGTTTCGCTTTTTGTGTTAGGAACGAAAGATGAACAGATGAAAGAATATTATGAAAAACTAACAGAATTATCGCTGGTACATCTTTTTGCACTGTCCGGTATGCATTTAAGCATTTTAAAAAAATGGCTTTGTTCATTTTTGAAGTTTTTCTTTGCTGGTAAAGGGCAGAATATAGCAGCAGTTATGATCATCAGTATATATGTCTGGATCATACCTTACAATATATCTTTTTTGCGAGCTTATCTGATGATGATCCTGCCCATGCTTTTTCACCGCTATTTTAATAGAATGGATATCTTTTCACTGTTGACCGTAGGGATGCTTTGGTATAATCCATATCTCATCTACAATCTTTCTTTTATTTTTTCTTATCTGGTTTATATGGTCATTCTTTTGTTTCAAAATAACCGTCGGATGTCATATTTGCTGGTGTTTGCATCTTTGCCGGTGATCTTAAGTGTCAATTATAAGATCAATGTCATGACACTTTTACTGGGAGTAATCGTGACACCATTAGTAGAAATGCTTTATCAGTGTATTCTGTTTTATCTGATATTTGGCAAATGGGCAGTTGGACTGGTTTCGCTTGTGTTTGCAGGTTTTACAGCAATCATGGAATTTTTATATGATCATTCGTTCTATCTTTATTTTCCGCGTCCTAATCTGTTTTTTATCTTAGCATATTATCTGTTTTTTGCTCAGATAATTTTAAAGGTTAATATGAATCGTAAAATATCTCATGAACTATGCTGTCTGATAAGTGTCCTGATTGCTTTTTATTTTTATCCTTTTTATAACATGCAGGGGAAAGTTGTGATGATCAGTGTGGGCCAGGGAGACTGTTTTCTAATCAGACAGCCTTTTGATCGAGGGAATATTCTGATTGATACCGGGGGCTTGGAATATCGTGATGTTGCTAAGGAGACAGTTATTCCATATTTGTATAGTGAAGGTATCAGAAGTCTGGATGCAGTATTTATTTCTCATGACGATTTTGATCATTGTGGTGCTTTGCCTTCACTGATGAATCATTTTTCAGTGCAGGAAGTGATCTATGATTTTGAAGAAAAGACAATTGGGGATCTGACATTTTATAATTTGGCTTTAGATAAGGCTTATTTTGATAAAAATGATCGCTCTACAGTGATTTATGTGACGATCAATAAACTGAACTACCTTTTTACTGGCGATATTTCTGAGGTTGCAGAAAAAGATTTATATCAGACTTATGGATCATTGGATGTAGATGTTTTAAAAGTAGGACATCATGGCAGTGGAACATCCACTTCAAAGGAGCTGCTGATGATGTGTCGTCCTAAAATTGCTTTGATCAGTGTCGGAGAAAATAATTTTTATGGTCATCCTCATCCTGATGTTTTGCAAAGGCTTAAAGATTATGGTGTTACTGTCTATCGCAGTGACCGAGATGGCATGGTAAAAATATATTATTATTGCAATGGAGAAAATTATATTGATCGCTGTAAATAATAGGCTAGGGTCATGACTTTCATGGCGATATGCTTTATAATGTGATTGGTGATTTGAATGTTATTTGTTATATATGGTACAGAAAGATTTCTGATGGATCAAAGACTGGAAAAGCTGAAAAAAGAATATCACTGCAATGAAGAAATGATGAATTATTCAACTTATGATTTAACTAAGGATGATATGGAGGCGGTTATGGAAGATATGATGATGCCTCCGTTTTTAAGCGATGAAAAAATGATCGTCCTTACTCATGCTGATTTTCTGACAACGCGCAAGCAAAAAAAGGAAAATAATGATGGTGAACTTTTTTTGCAGTGTGTGCAGTCAATGGATGAACATGTTCATCTGGTTGTCTTTAATGATCAGAAAAATTTTGATGAAAGAAAAAAAGCAGTAAAATTTTTGCGTAAAGAAGCAAAGTTTTTTGAAATTGATACACTTAATTACTATAAAGTATCTTCTACGGTAAGACAGGCGGTAAAAAAACGTCACTGTACGATCGATGATGATGCATTAGAGCTGCTGCTTAGCAGAAAGGGAACAAATCTCATCGATATTGTCAGTGAAGTAGAAAAACTGTGTCTGTATCAGTCACATATCGATCTGCAAAGTGTGCAGCAGCTGGTCAACCAGCCCCTGGATGAGAATGTTTTTCATCTTTCTACTGCCATTTTAAATAAAGAAAGACAGAAAATGTTTGCGATTTATCATGATCTGATGGTCCTTAATACGGAACCGGTCAGGCTGATTGCGATGATTGCTAATGCGATGAGGCTTTTATATCAGGTCAAACTGTTAGATCGTAAAGGCTATAATGATCAGGAAATCAGCAAGATGCTGGGGCTGAATCCTTATCGTTTAAAATATATCAGAAAAGAAGGTACTGATTTTGAAATTAATGAGCTGCTGTCCAGTTTAAATCAGTTATCGATGCTGGATGTTGGTATCAAAACCGGAAAAATAGATAAAAAATTAGGATTAGAGCTGTTTATGTTAAAAATATAGGAGGAATTATGAATTCGATAAGAGAACTGTTTAAAATAGGATTTGGTCCATCTTCATCACATACGATGGGACCACAAATTGCTTCATCAAAGATGAAACAGTTATATCCCGATGCTGATCGTTTTGAAGTTGATCTGTATGGATCTTTATCACTAACGGGAAAAGGACATTTGACGGATTATATCATTAAAAAGACTTTAGGTGAAAATACGGTCATTCATTTTAAAAGTGATGCGTTACCTTATCACCCTAATGGTATGAAATTCTATGTCTATCAGGATAATCAGCTGATCGATACGGTAACGGCTTTTTCAATCGGTGGTGGAGCAGTAGAATTTGAAGGAAATGCTATTGAAAAACCACAGCAGGTATATCCGCATAAGGATCTTAAAGAGATTATTCGCTATATTGAAGATAATGGGATTTCTTTTTATGATTATGTTTTAAGTTTTGAAGATGATCATATTAAAGCTTATCTGTTTGAAATTCTTGATGCCATGTTTTCTTCAGTGCAAAATGGCTTAAGACATGAAGGGGTCATTCCTGGAAAGCTGCAGCTCAAACGAGTAGCTAAGTCGATGTATCAGCAGGCTATTAATACCAGAAGAGAAAGTGAAAGAGAACGTTTGCTGATTTCCAGCTATGCCTATGCTGTTGCTGAGGAAAATGCCTGTGGCAATCAGATCGTCACTGCACCCACCTGTGGCGCCAGTGGTGTCTTACCAGCAGTCTTGTTTTACTGTTATAAACAGCTGGATATTCCGCGTAAAGAACTGATCAAAGCTTTGGCGGTTGCCGGTATTTTTGGTAATGTGATCAAAACGAATGCTACTATTTCGGGAGCAGATGGAGGCTGTCAGGCTGAAGTGGGCAGTGCCTGTTCTATGGCGGCAGCGGCTTATGGCTGGATCCTAGAATTAAATAATTCCTTAATAGAATATGCTGCGGAAATGGGCCTTGAACATAATCTTGGCTTGACCTGTGATCCGGTTGGTGGGTATGTTCAGATTCCGTGTATTGAACGTAATGGCTTTGGTGCTTTGCGTGCTATCGATGCAGCAATGTATGCCAAACAGTTAGGATATCTTAGAAAAAATAAAGTTTCATTTGATTCTATTGTCAAGGTCATGAAAGAAACTGGAAAAGATCTTAATAGTGCCTATAAAGAAACATCATTAGGTGGTCTGGCCAAGGAATTTGGGTTAAAAGATGGAGACGACTAGTTTATATGTTCATATACCTTTTTGTCAGACAATATGCAGTTACTGTGATTTCTGTAAGGTATATTATGATAAGAAGATGGCCAGTCAGTATTTAGAGGTGCTGGAAAAAGAACTGAAAGCATTAAAGATCACGCAACCTTTAAAAACGGTATATATTGGTGGAGGTACTCCTAGCACCTTGAGTGATGAACAGCTTGAATATCTGATGGATCTGTTAAAACCATACAGTCAAGGCTGTGAAGAATACTGTATCGAAGTTAATCCTGAATCGATGGATTATTATAAACTGATGATCTTAAAACAAGGCGGAATCAATCGTTTAAGCATTGGTGTTCAGACTTTTCAGGATCATCTGTTAAAAAAGATTGATCGTCATCATCATAGCAAGCAGGTAGAAAGAATCATTTTACAGGCGAAAAAACAGGGTTTTGATAATATATCGATCGATCTGATGTATGGTTTGCCTGATCAGACCATGACTGATATTGAAAGGGATCTCGATTTTGTAAAAGAACTGGATATTCAGCATATTTCTTATTACGCTTTGATATTAGAAGATAATACGATTCTTAAATATCAGCATTATCAGCCTATTGACTTAGAAAAAGAATATCAGATCAATATTTATATTGATCAAAAACTTAAAGAACAGGGCTTCGTTAAATATGAAATCTCTAACTATGCTAAAAAGGGATATGAATCAAAGCATAATCTTGTTTACTGGCACTATGAAAACTACTATGGTGTCGGGGTTGGTGCAGCGGCCAAAATTGATGACTGTATCATTGAACATAGCCGTTCTTTGACCAAGTATCTTCAGCAGAGTGATTCTAATCGAATCAGCAGACAAAGTTTACAGGATACGATGTTCAATCATGTGATGATGTCGCTACGGTTGTGTGCAGGTTTGGATTTAAGTGATTTTAAACAGCGTTATCATTGTGATGTTAGAGAAATCTATCAGAAAGCTATTGATAAAAATGTAGCTGCTGGATTGCTGGAAATTGTTGATGATCATTTAAAGACAACGGCACCAGGAATGTATGTGTTAAATGAAATACTATTGGATTTTATGTAAAAATAAAAGGATTGGAAATAGTAAGACCAGTCCTTTTATTGTGTCATGAAGAATTATAAAAAATTAGCACAAAGAGGTTGACAGTGCTAAAAATAAATGTATAATATATTTAGCACAAGGGAAAGATGAGTGCTAAAAGGTGGTGTACTTGATGCTTACAGCAAGACAGATGTTGATTTTTAAATGTATTGTTGAAGAATTTATTGAACATGCCGAACCTGTTGGTTCTAAGGCTTTGATGTTGAAATATAAATTACCTTATTCAAGTGCCACGATCAGAAATGAGATGAATTTTCTGGAAAATTATGGATATCTGGAAAAGACGCATACTTCTTCAGGAAGAATTCCTTCTAAAGAAGGGTATCGTTTCTATGTTCATAATTTAGGAAAAGTAGATCTGGATGAAAGTACTAAAAATCAGGTTGCGACAATTTTCAGTAAGCGCAGTCGTAACTTAAATGAAATTGTTCATGAAAGCTGTAATATGTTAAGTGAACTGACTCATTTAACAAGTGTGGCACTTGGTAACGCAGCCGATGATACGTTACAGCGTATTTCGGTTGTCCCTTTAGGGAATAATCGAGTGACTGCTATTATTATTACGAATCAGGGACATGTTGAAAATAAGGTCTTTCAGTTTTCCAGTGAAATTGAAATGGAAGATTTACTGAGCTGTGTGAATATCATGAATGAACTGCTGATTGGAACACCGATTCCTGAAGTAGCATTCAGACTAGAACGAGATGTCAGACCAATTCTTACTTTAAAAATCAAACAGCATGAAGAATTGTTTAATGCTTTTTTGGAAGCATTTGTCAAATTTGCATCAAACAGTGTGTATTTCTCAGGTAAAGAAAATATGCTTTACCAGCCGGAATATAATGATGTTGATAAATTAAGAAGAATTGTATCGGCATTTGAAGATGCACAGATTTGGAAAACTATGCCACTATCACTTGAAGATGGTATTCAGATAAAGATTGGTAGTGAATCACCTATGTCAGCTGTAGATGATGTTTCGATCATTTCGGCATCATTTAAAACAGGACAGACATCTAAAGGTTCGATTTCAGTTATTGGACCAACTAGGATGCCTTATGAAAAAATTGTGGCTTTAGTTGAATATGTTTCAGAAAATATAGAGCGGGCTTTTATGGAAGGAAGCCAGGAAGATGATGAATAAGAGGTGAATAAAGTGGCAGAAGAAATGAAAAAAGAAGAAGTGGAAGCAGCTGAAGAAGAAAAAGCTGAAGAAACTGAAGTGACTGAAGAAACAGTAGCTGATGAAAAAGAAGATCAAAAAGATGAAAAAGAAGATCAGATCAGAATTCTTCAGGAAGAAGCAGATAAATGGAAAAATGAATATTATAAAGTTTTTGCGGATATGGAAAATGTTAAGCGTCGTATGCAGAACGAACATGCAAACAGCTTAAAGTTTATGACCCAATCTATTGTTGAACAGATGTTGCCAATCGTTGATAACTTTGAAAGATCGCTGGCAGTTGACAATCCAAGTGATGAACTGAAGGGATTTTTAAAAGGTTATGAAATGATTTATAAACAGATTCTTGCTCTTCTGGAAAATCAGGGAGTCAAGGTGATTGAAACCGAAGGTAAAGAGTTTGATCCAAATTATCATCAGGCCGTGATGACAGTCAGTGATGAAAACTTTAAACCTGGTATGATCGTTGAAGAATTGCAAAAAGGATATATGTTAAAAGATCGCGTTATTCGTGCATCTTTAGTGAAAGTCAGTGAATAGGAGGATATAAATTATGGGAAAAATTATTGGTATTGACTTAGGAACAACTAACTCATGTGTGAGTGTCTTAGAAAATGGAGAAGCTAAAGTAATTGCTAATCCTGAAGGAAGCAGAACAACTCCTTCTGTAGTATCATTTAAAAATGGAGAAATCGTTGTTGGGGATGCAGCTAAAAGACAGGCTGTCACTAATCCAAATACGATCATGTCTATTAAAAGACATATGGGAACAGATTACAAAGCTAACGTTAACGGTAAAGCTTATACACCACAGGAAATTTCAGCTATGATCCTGCAAAATCTGAAAGCAACTGCTGAATCTTATTTAGGTGAAACAGTAACTCAGGCAGTTATTACTGTACCAGCTTATTTCAATGATGCGCAAAGACAGGCAACAAAAGATGCCGGAAAAATTGCTGGTCTGGAAGTTGAACGTATTATCAATGAACCTACAGCTGCAGCATTAGCTTTTGGTCTTGATAAAACTGATATTGAACAGAAAGTTTTAGTTTATGACTTAGGTGGAGGAACATTTGACGTATCTATCCTTGATTTAGCTGATGGTACATTTGAAGTACTGGCAACAAATGGTAACAACCAGTTAGGTGGAGATGATTTCGATAAGAAAATCATGGATTATGTTGTTGCTGAATTCAGAAAAGAACAAGGTGTTGATTTATCAGCAGATAAAATGGCAATGCAACGTATTAAAGATGCTGCTGAAAAAGCTAAAAAAGACTTGTCAGGTGTTATGCAGACTCAAATCTCATTACCATTCATTTCACAGGTTAACAATAACCCAGTACACTTAGATTTAACTTTAACTAGAGCTAAATTCGATGAAATTACTAGAGATTTAGTTTTAGCTACTGAAGAACCAGTTAGAAAAGCATTAAATGACGCTGGAATGCAGCCAAGTGAAATCGATCAGGTATTATTGGTTGGTGGATCTACTCGTATCCCTGCAGTACAGGAATCAGTTAAGAGATTATTAGGAAAAGAACCAAATAAATCTGTTAACCCAGATGAAGTTGTTTCAATGGGTGCTGCTATTCAAGGTGGAGTCATTGCCGGAGATGTCAAAGATGTTGTTTTATTAGACGTAACACCACTTTCATTAGGTATCGAAACTATGGGTGGAGTTATGACAGTACTGATTGAAAGAAATACAACAATTCCAACTACAAAATCACAGATCTTCTCTACTGCTGCTGATAATCAGCCGGCAGTTGATATCAATGTCTTACAAGGTGAAAGATCAATGGCCAGAGATAATAAACAGTTAGGTTTATTCAAATTAGATGGTATTGAACCAGCACCTAGAGGAGTTCCTCAAATCGAAGTTACTTTCTCTATCGATGTTAACGGTATCGTTAATGTTAAGGCAAAAGATCTGAAGACACAAAAAGAACAGTCTATCGTTATTCAAAACTCAACTGGATTATCTGATGAAGAAATCGATAGAATGGTTAAAGAAGCTGAAGCTAATAAAGCTGAAGATGAAAAGAAACGTAAAGATATCGAAACCAGAAATAAAGCTGAACAGATGATTAATGAAATCGATAAAGCCTTAGCAGAACAAGGCGATAAGATCGATGCTAATCAGAAAGCTCAAGCTGAACAGTTAAAAACTGAATTAAAGACAGCTTTAGATAACAATGATATGGCTACTCTAGAAGCTAAAATGTCTGAATTAGAACAGATGGCTCAACAAATGGCTTCATATGCATATCAGCAGCAACAGGCAAATCCTGGAAGCAATGCTAACAGTAATACATCAAATGATGATGTTGTTGATGCTGATTTTGAAGAAAAGAACTAATCTGAAAAACCAAGGTTTTTCCTTGGTTTTTTAAAAGTATTGTGAAAGGATGATTATATGGCTAGTAAAAGAGATTATTATGAAGTCCTAGGGGTATCAAAAAGTGCTAATGCTCAAGAAATCAAACGAGCATATAGAAAAAAAGCAAAACAATATCATCCCGATGTCAATAAAGAACCTGGGGCAGAAGAAAAGTTCAAAGAAGTTCAGGAAGCTTATGATGTTTTATCAGATGATAATAAAAGAGCCGCTTATGACAGATATGGTCATGCCGCATTCGAACAGGGAGCTGGCGGTGCTGGTGCTGGTGGCTTCGGTGGTTTTGGTTTTGATGATGTTGATTTAGGTGATATTTTTGGTTCGTTCTTTGGTGGCGGTTCTCGTCGTCAAAGACAGAATGGTCCACGTCGTGGAGATGATCATCTGATGCAGCTGACCATCGATTTTATGGAAGCTATCAAAGGAACAAAAAAAGAAATCAAAGTTACTTATGATGCAACCTGCTCACATTGTCATGGTTCAGGAGCGAAAACACCAAATGATGTACAGACCTGTAGTCACTGTAATGGTACGGGAACTGTTTCTAAACAGCAGCAGTCACCATTTGGAACTTTTGTGACACAGACTACATGTCCACACTGTAATGGAACTGGTAAAGAAATTAAAGTAAAATGTCCACATTGTGCTGGTAAGGGGTATGTCAATAAGACAGTCAATGTTGAACTTGATATTCCAGCTGGTATTAATGAAGGACAGCAGTTAAGAGTTGCAGGTAAAGGCGGCAGAGGAGCTAATGGCGGACCTAACGGGGATTTATTTATTGAAATTCATATTCGTAATAATACCCAGTTTGTCAGAAAAGGAAACAATATTTACTTAACAGTCCCAATCAGTGTTGTTGATGCTGTATTAGGATGCGAGGTTGATGTACCAACAGTTCAGGGAGATGTTTCAGTAAAAATAGCTGCTGGAACCCAGTCAGGAACAACTTTACGTTTAAGAGGTAAGGGTGTTAAGAGTTTAAGAGGTAATGATTATGGTGATCAGCTGTTAAATATTGAAGTTAAAATACCAACCAAACTATCAACCAAAGAAAAAGAACTGTATGAGCATTTAAGAAGTGTTCAAGGTAAAAAAGATTCGATTTTTGATACTTTTAAGAAACAGTTTAAAAAATAAGACTTGTCAGCAGACAAGCCTTTTTCTTTTCAATAAAAAGGTAATAAAAAAACAGTACTGAGTACTGTTCGTTTATTATCCAGCTTTTCTTAAAGTTCTAAGTTCTCTAGCAGAAATTCTTACTTTTGTAGGTTTGCCATCTACTAAAATAGTAGCTTTTTGTAAATTAACATTCCATTTTCTTCTAGTTGAGTTTAATGCATGAGAACGAGTATTTCCTGATAATGGACCTCTACCAGATACTTGGCATTTTCTTGACATGTGCTTCCCTCCTTTAGTAGTTGCTCTACGTACTGTGTTATATTATCATTTTTTTTTTGAAAAAGCAATTGATTTTTGTAATATTTTATATTTTTATTAATGAATGCATATGATCATAGACAATGTATATAATAAAAGAGAAGCAAAATGTCACCATGTAACAGCACAATTATCATATTCGTTTATTTTTTATGATGGGTATGCTATGATGTACGAGATTTTCTAGAGACAGGAAAGATTATCAATGAAAAAATTGTAAATACAGATAAATTAAGTTATAATTATTTTGGTAGTTAGCAATTTAAGGAGGGAATCTTAATGATCGAAAAAGATACAAATTATGGAACAATTCATATCTCTTTAGATGTCGTAGCAACAGTTGCTGGTGGTGCGGCAACAGAATGTTACGGAGTTGTTGGTATGGCCAGTCAGAAAAAGTTAAAAGACGGTTTTTACGAACTGCTGAAAAAGGAAAATTATTCTAAGGGAATTATCGCTCATGATGGCGAAACTGGATTGATCCTTGATTTATATGTTATCTTAGGATATGGAATTAAAGTAGATGAGATTTTAGTTGAAGTACAGAAAAAAGTCAAATATGTTGTCGAAACAACCTTGGATGTGACAGTTGAATCAGTGAATGTCTATGTTCAGGGACTGCGTAATAATGATTAATGGAGGATAGTTATGAAAATACTTACAGGAAAACTATTTAAAGAGATGGTTTTATGTGGGGCCAATACTCTTCATAATAATCATCCTGAAATTGATGCCTTGAACGTATTCCCTGTACCTGATGGTGATACGGGAACAAATATGTCGATGACTTTTAATGCCGGAGCATTAGAAGTTAAAGATATGGATACTGATAATATATATGAAATTGCCAAAAAACTGTCTAAAGGTCTGTTAATGGGAGCTCGTGGAAATTCAGGAGTTATTTTATCTCAGATTTTCAGAGGAGTTGCGGTTGGGCTGGAAGGGCATGAACAGGTTGATGCCGTAGAATTCGCTAATGCCTGGGCCAGTGGTGCTAAAGTAGCCTATAAAGCGGTCATGCGTCCAGTTGAAGGAACGATATTGACAGTAATTCGTGAAGCCAGTGAAAAAGTAGTCGCTTATGCAAAACCAGATATGGAAATTGAAGATGTTTTTTCGTATTTTGTTAAAGAAGCTGAAAATTCTCTGGAACGTACTCCAGAACTGTTACCAGTATTAAAAGAAGTTGGTGTTGTTGACAGTGGTGGAGCTGGATTATTACTGGTTTTAACTGGTTTTATGGCAGCGTTAAGTGGCGATCGTGTTGAATTTGTCGATATTAAAGCGGAAGGACAGGTCAATGCCGGTGTAGAACTGGAAGCAGGAGAAGAAGGTTATGGATACTGCACAGAGTTCATCATTCGACTGGAACCATCACTTATTGATAAATTCTCTGAAAATCAGCTGAAAAAAGAACTTGAAAGAATTCCAGGAAACAGTATCGTAGTTGTACAGGATGAAGAAATTGTTAAGGTTCATGTACATACATTAAAACCTGGTAATGCATTGAATCTTGCACAGCGTTTTGGAGAATTCGTAAAATTAAAAATCGAAAATATGCAGGAACAGGCAAATAATCTGCAAAATAATGCCAACGGACAGGCAAGTATCGTTGGTGTAGATGATAATGCTAAGAAAAAGCCTGCCTTTGAACCTAAAGAAACAGCAATCATTACGGTTTGTGCAGGAGAAGGTGTAGAAGATGCCTTTTTAGAATTGCACTGTGATTATGTCGTCAGTGGAGGACAAACAATGAACCCTTCAACTGAAGATATGGTTGCAGCGGTTAAAGAAGTTAATGCTAAAAATGTTATTATTTTACCAAATAATTCTAATATTATTATGACTGCTCAACAGACGGCAACGATCCTTGAAGATGAAGTGAATGTTATTGTTTTACCAACTAAAACGATCCCTCAAGGTTTATCAGCGTGTATCATGTTTAATCCTGATGCTTCTATCGAAGATAATATTGAAGATATGAAAGAAGCTATTGGTAACGTTAAAACTGGTCAGGTCACTTTTGCTATTAAGGATACCAATATTGATGGTGTGGAAATTAAAGCGAATGACTATATGGCACTGGTTGAAAAAGATATCGTTGACTGTAAACAGGATAAACTGGATGCATTGAAAGTATGCTTAAATAAACTGGTTGATGAAGACTCTGAACTGATTACATTATTAGTTGGTGAAGATGTGGTTGATGAAGAGGTTGAAGAAATCGAAAGCTATATTGAAGATAACTTTGATGTAGAATTAGAATTAATTAACGGTAAACAGCCTGTTTATTCGTTTATTGTAGGTGTTGAGTAGGATCTTCAGATGAACTGAAAATATTAAAATATAGTAAAAGCCTGAGCAATTCAGGCTTTTTTAAATCGTATAGAATACGTGAGCATCATTAATTGACAGTGTTTAAATTTTCTTGGTATCGATCATGTTCATTAAAATATAGCTGAATATTGATATGAGAACATTGTATTAAATGAACGGTCATATTCAAATTTGATCTGCTGGCTTGCAGAAAGATAAATGTGCAAAGTGACCCTTATGGGAACATTTTATTTAGGGACATAATTCTTGATTCCATGAGGAAATTTATATTTTACAAAACAGTCTTTTTTGTTACAGATTATGTTTCCAGCGACCAAACAATATTTTAAAGAAATATTTATAAATACAGAAAAACCTGTTGAATTATCGAATAAGCTAAAATTCAATTTACTCAATGACAGAAAATGAGTAAAAAATAAGTTTTGAATAAAGATAGCCCTTTTTAAAAGAAGGGTTTTTATTTTATGACTTTAAAGATCAACATTGTTTTCTGATTTCATTTAATTGTTTTTCAAGTTTTTGCAGACTTTCTTTTAACAGTTCATATTCGTCGCTTGAATTTGAGTCTGATGCTTCACTTTGATTCGTGTTTACATTATCTTGTGACTGAAAAGCTGAAAGATAACTGCTGTTAAGAGCTTACAGATCACCGAGAACGTTGAAAAATGCACCTAGTATGGCCTGTTCTTCAACTGTCAGGCTTTCGGTTAAGGGCGCAACTAAAAACACGGCTATACTGTCTAAAGCAAGGGGGTGAAGTGTAGTATGGGGCATATTGATCACCTGCTTTAATATATGCTCAATCAACGATGATACTACTGACAGATAACCAGAGTAATTATGATATATAGATAAGGAGAGACATATGGATATTGAAAAATGGGTTTTTAAACCATAGGGACAATCGAAAGATTGTCTTTTTTTATGGGAAAATGGTATTCAACTGCGTCTTGATGTAAAGCCAGGATTATTTTGATAGAACTGATAAAGAAAAAGGGGTTTTCACAATGAAAAAAATACTTAAATTAATTATGATTTTACTGATTAGCTTAACGACACTGTTTAGTCAGGGTCAGTTAGTCCAGGCATGGGATTCGTCCATTCCACATGAATTTACAAAAGTTAAAAGTATAGACTATCCCTGGTGGTGGTCTTCCAAGATTGGTTCAGTCAGACAATGGAGCACAACGATGTGCAAATATAATGGTAATATTGCCTATTGTCTGGAAGCCAGTAAAAATACACCAGTAACTGGCAATTATGCTGCAGAAGTCATCGACAATAATCCTACTGTAAAAAAACTGCTTTATTATGGTTATGGTGGACCAGGATATGATGACAGTATAGAAGCAATCTTTGAACAGCAGCTTAATGCCTGTGTACCTGATGATTTTGGTAAAGATCATGGAAACTTTGAAGACGGAGCTTATCTTTTTACTCATATCTGGCTTTCATATGCCTATTGTGGGGATCTGATGGGACTGAGTTTAGCTGAGTTTAATGCCAAATGGCCTAATCCTGATGGTCAGGGAGGCTATGGTGATAATATCATGTGGGGCTATCATGTTATTGATGCTATGCCTGAACCAGTTTATGCTCAGTTTGCAGTCAATGATTCAAAAAGCAATACTGCCAGACTGACCGCTACATTTGATAAAGAAAAAAAGGTTCAAAGAACTGAAACGGTGACTTTTGTGGCCAGCAGTAATGCTACTGCACGCATTACTTTACAGGATCAGGTGACCTTGCATAATGTTACAACGGGAACAACGCAAACAGGAGATACAGCGATCATTCAAGGTGGACAGGCTTTTTATTTAACAGCACCTTTAAATGATTGTCCAGATGACTATGTTTCAGGTAATGTAGCACATAAACATTGTGAACGTTTTGAAGCGTTAGCGATTGTTCCAGGAGGAAACTACCAAAGTGAAGGTTCTTGGGTCAACGATACAGCCAGTCTGTTTTATGAAGTCAACTGGATGGATCTGGGATCTTTAAGATTATCAAAAGTGAATAATACTTCAGCTTTTCAAAAGGGATCTAAGTTCAGACTGGTTTCTACTTCCTATGACGGATTTGATGAAATATATGAAGTAAGTCAGGATCAGGATGGAAATTATGAATTGCTGATAGAAGGATTACCAGTTGGAACTTATGCTTTAACTGAAATCGACTGTGATGATTATTTTGCTCCAACGGTAGCACAATGGAGCGTAACCATTGAAAAAAACAAAACTGCCAAACAGATCGTTGTTAATACCTTAAGACCAACCGGCAATCTGTTGATACAGAAAACACTGGAAAGCGCAAATGCCTCAGCAACAAATGTTGCGGATGATGATATTACTAAAACAAGCTATAAGCTGATTGCCAGTGATGATATCAAAGATACAGTTTCTTTAAAAGATCTGTATCAAAAAGGTGAAGCTATTACGGTTGGCAGCGGGCAATGCATTATCGATGCGTCTGGACAGGAACTTGAATTTTCTAAAGGTGTTACGCTAGTCAAAGGAACAGACAATGAGGATGGAACATTTTCTGTTGATGAACATGGTCAGTTAGAATTGTCGGGTATTCCTTTAGGAAAATACAAAGTCATCGAAATAAGCTGTCCGGAGGGATATGTTTTAGATGAAACTGAACATGAAATCAAATTCGTACAGGAAGACTATACAACAACGGTGTATACCCAAAGTGTAAAACAGACAAACAGGATTACTAAAACTGTTATTTCTAAAACTGATGTCACTGGTGAAAAAGAACTGGCTGGTGCATCATTAAAGGTTACAGATGAAAAGGGAAATGTTATTGATGAATGGATTTCTTCAAGTACGCCACACGAAATTGATGGACTGAGTGCAGGTCAAACTTATACTTTACATGAAGATTATGCACCACTTGGTTATGTAAAAGCAGCAAGCATTGATTTTACAGTTAATGAAGATGGCAAAGTACAGCAAGTACAGATGAAAGATACGACAGTTACTGTGGAAAAAACAGATGGAAATAATAATCTGCTGTCGAATGCTGTACTTGAAGTAGTGAGTACAAAGACCAAAGATATTGTCGACAGATGGACCAGCAGTCAGCATATTTTAGACATTGATGAAACAATGAAAGCAGCTTTATTAAAACAAGAAAAGGTTGTTAAAAACGTTATTCAAGACGGCAAGGAAATAGAATATGTCATTGAAAGTAAGCAGGAACATTATCTGGTTACTGCTAAAGAGAATAATCATCTGTCTTATTATTATGTAGATCTTAATGGCAATGAAACACTTCATCTGGTTCAGAATTTAAAAGCTGGAGAAAAATATATCTTAAGAGAAGTTTTGGCTCCTCAAGGATATGCCACAGCTAAGGAAATTACTTTTGTAGCTGATGGTAAGAAAAATACAGCTTTAACAATGGTTGATGAAATAACCAGAATCGTTTTCCATAAACAGGATATCAATACTAAGCAGGAAATTGCCGGGGCGAAATTAGAAGTACGTGATGAAAATGGAACGGTAATTGACAGCTGGATCTCCACTGGGACAGCACATGAAATTCAGGGACTGGAAACGGGTAAAACTTATACGATGATCGAAACTGCAGCTCCTGAAGGTTATCTGCAGGCAGAAGCGGTATCTTTCACGGTTGAAGATACTGGCGTTCAACAGCATGTTTATATGTATGATGAAGCTGTTTCTGTTGTTACAGGCGATGAAAGTGAGATCATTGGCTATTTATTTATGCTGGCATCTTCGCTGATCGTTGTTTTAGGCTTTATTTATTTTAAGGTCAAAAACAGTCAGGGATAAATTATTCATGGTCAAGCATCCTGGATTTTGATATAATGAGGACAAAGGATGGTGTGAAAATGGAAACAAAAAAAATAGGTTTTGGCTTGATGCGATTACCAGAATTAAACAGTGATAATGGCATTAAAGATGGGGATACAGGTGTCATAGATTTAGAACAGGTTAATCAGATGGTAGATACTTTCCTGGAAAGAGGATTTACTTATTTTGATACCGCATGGATGTACTGTAATTTTCATAGTGAAGAAGCTACGAAAGAGTGTCTGGTCAAACGTCACCCACGTGACAGCTATACGATTGCAACCAAATTACATGCTGGTTTCTTAAAAACAAAAGAAGATCGCGACAGAATTTTTAATGAACAGCTTAAAAAAGTTGGAGTCGATTATTTCGATTATTATCTGTTACACGATAATGGATATGATCATGATAAGATTTATGAAGAATTAGACTGTTATAACTGGATCGTTGAAAAGAAAGCTCAAGGCCTGGTCAAACATATTGGTTTTTCTTTTCATGATAATGCTGAAGTTCTTGATGATATTTTAAACCGACATCCAGAATTTGAATTTGTTCAGCTGCAGATCAACTATCTGGACTGGAACAGTGAAGGGGTTCAGTCGAGAAAATGTTATGAAGTCTGTCGTAAACATCAAAAACCAGTCATTGTTATGGAACCAGTCAAAGGTGGAACCTTAGCGAAAGTTCCTGAATCAGTAGAAAAATTATTTAAGGACTACGCTCCTGATATGTCAATACCTTCATGGGCCATTCGTTTTGCTGCCAGCCATGAAGGAATTATGATGGTTCTTTCAGGAATGTCTAACATGGAACAGCTGTTAGATAATACCAGCTATATGCAGGATTTTAAACCGTTGAATGAAGCGGAACTGAAAATCATTGATCAGGCGATTGATATTATTAATTCTAATATTGTCATTCCATGTACTGGATGTTCATATTGTGTAGATGGCTGTCCAATGAATATTCCTATTCCAAAATATTTCTCATTATATAATGCTGAAAAACAGGAAATCAAAGAAAAAGGATGGACTCCACAGGGAGAATACTATTCACGTCTGGCACAGACAAAAGGAAAAGCCAGTGACTGTGTGCAATGTGGTCAGTGTGAAAGTATCTGTCCTCAGCATCTGAAGATCATTGATTATTTACAGGATGTAGCTAAAGAATTTGAATAAAGTTTTCAGATAAAAGAAAAAGTAATTTTTTGCTTTTTCTTTTTTTTTATTTTAGATATGATATAATTAAATTAACTTTCAACACAACGTGACGAAAGATAGAAGGAGATGATGGTTTGACCAAAATTGAAGATGTAAAAAAAGAAAATATCAGTAAGGTAAAACAATGTTTTTATGATGGTGAAATCTGGACAAAAAATAAAATTGCTCAGTCTACAGGTATATCAAAAGCTGGTACGACCAATATTTTAAAAGCGTTGAGTTATGAACATTTTATTGTCTATTGTGGTGATGCAACCTCGACAGGTGGCAGAAAATCAAAACAGTATCAGCTCAATCGTGATTATTTTCATATTGGTCAGATCATTTTGATGTGTAAACCGGATGGCTATCATCTTATTGCCCGTATCACTGATTTGTTTAACTGCAGTACATATGAAAAAGATGTAGCTTTGTGCCAAGGAAACTTGGCAGAGCTAAAAGCTATTGCAGATGATTTATTGGCAAGGGACAGGCTGATCGACGTGCTCTGTTTAAGTGTGCCTGGTATTTGTGAAGATGGTTTTTTAAGTGTCTGTGATTTTAAGCAGCTTGAAGGCATAGATCTGAAAAAAGAACTGGTATGGTCTAGACCGATCAGGGTGATCGTAGAAAATGATGTAAATATTGCCAGTATTGGACTTAGTCATTTTTATCATCAGCGTCATTTGGCTTTTTTGTATCAGCCTGCAGTTGAATTTGTAGGATGTGGTCTGATCATTCAGGGGAAGCTGTATAATGGATTTTCACATTTTGCCGGTGAACTGAGATATTTGCCTTTTTATGATCATGATGTTCAGCGCCAAATGTTAAAAAATGATCCTATTGAACTGTTAAAGCTGCAGGTAGAAACAGTATGTTGCGTCATTAATCCATCATTTGTCTGTATCTGCAGTGATGTGGCTGATGTCCACGAACTGAAGCTAACCTTACCATCAAGACATTGTCCGCAAATTGCTGTGGTTACTGATATGGATCGCTATATATGTGAGGGATTATACTATATCGTTATTAATAACCGAATCAAAGGAGATGAAAATGATGAAAGCTGATTATCACGTTCATACAGTTTTTAGTGATGATTCTGATTATGATATGGAAGCATGCATTCAAGATGCAATTGCTTTACAGCTGGATGAAGTGGCTATTACTGACCACGTTGATTATGGGGTTAAAGAAGATTGGGATTTTCCAGAGAAAATCCAATATCGTGATGGTATGGCGATTGCGAATGTTGATTATCCAAAATGGTATGAAAAAATCTGCAAAGTGCAGCAGCAATACAGCCAAAAGATAAATGTTAAAATAGGAATGGAGTTTGGTATGCAGATTCATACGATCGATTTGTTTCAGCGGCTGTATGAACGTTATCCTTTTGATTTTATTATTTTATCGATTCATCAGATAGATGATCAGGAATTCTGGACCCAGGATTTTCAACGTGGTAAAAGTCAAAAAGAGTATAATGAAAGATATTATCAGGAAATGCTGGACATTGTTTCAAAATATAAAAATTACAGTGTATTGGGGCATATGGATCTATTGACCCGCTATGATCTGGCTGGTCCATATCCGTTTTTGAAAGTAAAGCCCCTGATTGAAAAAATCTTACGTATCGTTATTGCTGATGGTAAAGGTATAGAGGTCAATACATCCTATCATCGTTATGGTCTGAATGATATGACACCATCAAGAGATATTCTTAAATTATACAGGGAATTGGGTGGTACGATCATTACTATTGGCTGTGACTGTCACCAAAAGGAGCATTTAGGTGCTTATATAGATGAAGCTAAGGCGGAACTGAAAAAAATAGGTTTTGAATATTTCTGTACATTTGAAAAAATGAAACCAGTATTTCATCATTTATAGGAAAGGGATAAAAAAATGAAAAAAAGCTATATAGATTTACATATGCATAGTTTGTACAGTGATGATGGTGAGTTTACACCATCTCAGCTTGTTGATATGTCTAAAGAAGCCGGGATCCAAATCATGGCCATCGCTGATCATAACTGGGTCAAAGCAATAGATGAGGCTAAAGAGCGCGCTTTAGAAAAAAATGTGATTCTGATTCCGGCAATAGAAATTGACTGTACTTTTAAAGGCGTGAATTTACATGTCTTAGGTTATGGTATAGATCATCAGGCATCAGCCTTTAATGAATTAGGTGAAAATGTCATGCAACAGGAATTATCATGTTCTATGCAGAAACTGAAACTGACCAATGAGCTGGGCTTTGAATTGAAAAAGGAACAGTTGGATGAATTATCAGACAATGGTGTTTATACCGGAGAAATGTTTGGTGAAGCACTTTTAAAAGATCCACGTTATTTGGATCATGAATTATTAAAACCTTATCGTCCCGGTGGTCAACGCAGTGATAATCCATTTGTTAATTTTTATTGGGATTATTATGCTCAGGGGAAACCTTGTTATACAAAAGTTGATTTTCCAGATTTGCAGGATGTCATCAGATTAATTAATGAACATGGTGGCATAGCTGTTTTAGCTCATCCGGGTAATAATTTAAAAGGTCAGTTTGAACTGTTTGATGAAATGGTGAAAATAGGGTTGCAGGGTGTTGAATGTTTTTCAAGTTATCATGAGACAGCTGTTAATGACTATTTTTATCAAAAGGCTAAGGAATATGATTTGCTGATAACATGCGGCAGTGATTTTCATGGAAAAACAAAACCTGCTATTCATTTGGGAGAAAATGGCTGTCAGGATGCTGCAGAAATCGAGCAGCAGTTAAAGAAATATCATTTAATATAAAGGAGAAAACTATGGCAATTAAAGTAATTATTATGGATATTGATGGGACTTTGCTTAATGATGACAAGCAGCTCAGCGAAAAGACCAGACAGGCATTGATCCAGGCTCAAGATCAGGGGACTTTGCTGGTGCTGGCATCAGGCAGACCAACCAGTGGTTTAAGAAAGCTGGCAGCTCAGCTGCATATGGACCAGCATCATGGACTGTTTGTATGTTTCAATGGTTCTAAGGTGATCGATTGTCAAAGTGATGAGGTACTTTTTAATCAGGCCATATCGGTGGCTGACAGTAAAGCAGTACTGGAACATTTAAAGAATTTTAAAGCCAGACCGATGTTTGATAAAGATGAATATATGTATGTCAATGATGTTTTTGATAACTTTATTACGTATAAGGGAAAGCCTTTCAATGTCATGAAATATGAAGCGAGAAGTAATAATTATCTGCTTTGTGAAAAGAAGGATCTGGCAGCGTTTGTTGATTTTGAAATTAATAAGATATTGACTTATGGGGATCCCGAATATCTGCAGGCTCACTATCAGGAAATGATGGCACCTTTTCAAGATCGCTTAAACTGTATGTTTACAGCTGATTTTTATTTTGAGTTTACAGCTAAAGGTATTGATAAGGCCAAAGCTCTTGATACTGTTTTGATACCAAGGGGGTATCACCGTGAAGATATGATTGCCTTTGGTGATGCCCAAAATGATAAGACGATGATTGAATATGTTGGCTGTGGTATTGCAATGGCTAATGCCAGTGATGAATTAAAAGCTGTTGCTGACGATATCACATTGTCTAATAATGAAGATGGTATTGCTGCTGCATTATATAAATATATGCCAGAAATATTTTAAATGATGAAAAAAGAGTGATGAAATCATTCTTTTTTTATAAAAAAAGAATGTAAAGGCTTTTATGATGAAAAGCAGCCATGCTATAATCAAATTCAGAGGTGATGACAATGAATATACAGATGAAACAAAGAATCAAGCTGTTAAGTGGCTTTGTTGTCCTGCTTTTTTTAGGTACGATACTTGCCTGGAGCGTTTTTCTTGTGCCGGTAGAAAATACTTTTGGCTGGTCACGTTCACAGACTTCTTTAGCTGCTACGATCACTACAATGGCCTTTTCTGTCGGAAGCATTCTAACTGGGATCATGTGCAAGAGAATCTCTTTTGCCAATATTTTAAGGATGACCGGGACCATGCTTTTGGCTGGCTTTTTTTTTGGCAGGCTTTATGCAGCCAGGGAGTTCGGTCATCATGCTTTACCTTTCTTATGGAGTTTTGATTGGGATCGCTATTGGTATGGGATATAACTGTATTTTATCAGTTTGTCCTTTATGGATGAATGATCATCCGGCAACAGCCAATAGTATTTTGCTGATGGGCTATGCGTTTTCGACAGCTGTCTTTGCACCAATGATCAATACTTTGATCGTTGTTACCGATTCGGTCAGTCTGGTTTTTAAAATTCTGGGAACGATCTGTGGATTAGGGATCATCGTGTTTTCGTTCTTTATTAGCATTCCTGATCTGGATGAACTGGATCTGTTGCCACAAAGGGACCGCCATGCGCAAAAAAAGGAACATAATGTGATTACTTATGACATGATCAAAATGCCTTTATTTTGGATCTATTACATCGTTACAGTATTATTTCCGGGAGTTGGTTTGGCTTTGATCACACACAATTCACCGATCATGATTGAATTGGGTGCGAGTTCAACTTTTGCAGCACTGATTGTTTCTGTTTGTGCCATCAGCAACGGATGTGCGCGTTTTATATTTGGCTTTGTTTTTGACAGACTGGGTGTTAAGCGTTCTTTAGTGATCATTACGAGTGTTTTTGTTGTTTCCATCAGTGCGATTTTACTGGCGTATGTTTTAGGATCACTTTATTTATATGTCATTGGGGCTTGTGCTTTGCTTGCAGGCTTTGGTTTTAATGCCACTTCGATGCCTTCGGTGTTAAGAGAACTGTTTGGACATCGTACGTTTTCATTGAATTATTCAGTTTTAGGCACCGATGCGTTTTTGACGGCATGGTTTGGAACGATTGTTGGGCTGATTCAGACACTAACTGGCAATTATATGATGGCTATTGTCGTATTGGCTGTTTTGACGTATTTAACTGTTTTGTTTGTCATGATCTTTTTTGTTTTCTATCGTCAAGAAAATGCCAGAAGACAAACGCTTTCAGCTTAAAATGTTTTTTAAATGGGGAAATGGGGAATTGATATGTATGAAGAAATGAAAATTAAAGCAGATATTTTAACGGATGCATTACCGTATATTCAGGATTTTAATGGCAATATCATGGTTATTCAATACAGCTGTAATCACTATGTTGATGAAGCTCAGGAAAGAGTGATCTTAAAAGATATTGCGCTGTTAAAGTTTTTAGGAATGAAGCCAATTATTGTTCATTCTGCCCGTAAAGAGGCCGATCTATTTAGGGAAAACAAAAGAATTGCGTCGCTCATTGAAGAAAATCAAATCAAAGCTATAGGAATATGTGGTATTGATATTCAAACCTTGACCATGATGGTGGCCAATGACTATATTCCAGTCGTTATTCCTAATGATATTGCTACGGAAGAACAGGATTTTTTTGTTGAAAATGTCGCACGTGAGATAGCTGTAAAGATGAAGGCAGATAAACTGATTTTTATTTCTAAAGATAAAGGAATTCAAGATCAGGCTGGTCACATTATTTCAATGATGTCTTTAAAGCAGTTAAAAGATAAATACCAGGATGGTCATTTTGACGGCTTTCTGGATCTGAAGATTCAAAATGCTATTACAGCTATTGAACAGGGTGTGCGTCGAGTTCATATCATTGATGGCTTGCTGGAACACAGCATTTTATTAGAACTGTTCAGTGTTCAGGGGATCGGTACGGCTATTTTAGATCGTGAAGATCATCTTTATAAACATGAAAAGGATATTCTAATATAATGGCTTTGTCTTATAGTGTTCATGATAACTGTTATTAGAAAAACCAATAATAGATATTGATAAATACTACTATCAATAATAATAGAAAAATGTTATAATATTTTCAACAATGGAAAGGGAGGCTACTTTTTTATGGGATATAAAGTTGGTTATGAAAAAGTCAATGAAATCATAAAAGAATTATCTAAAGAGTACGATATCTATGCGCCTAAAAGATTTAATAAGGCAGGAAGATATTCAGATACTGATATGATTCGTTATGACATCATTGAAAAAGCAGAAGATATCGTTTTTGATGAAAAATCTGATATGCCTGCAAAAGAAGTGTTGAGTCCAATTACTCAAACTTTATTTTATTTTACTGAAGATGAATATCGTGAAAGTAAAGTAAATTCTAAAAAAATCATCATTTTCATGAGACCTTGCGATATTAATGCAATGGAACATCAAAATAAAATCTATTTACAAAATGGTGGTTTCAAAGATCTTTATTATTCAAGATTACAGGAAAAAGTTAAAATCGTCATGATGGAATGTAATAAAGGCTGGGATACTTGTTTCTGTGTAAGCATGGGATCTAACAAAACTGATGAATATTCAATGGCAGTAAGAAATGAAGATGGATATTGGTTAGTTGATGTTAAAGATGACGAATTTGACTGTTTCAAAGCAGAAGAAGCACAATTCGATGTAGAATTTGTTGAAGAAAACGAATTAACAGTTGAATTACCAGAAATTAAAAACAAAACAATTTTAACAAAACTGAAAGCTCATCCAATGTGGAATGAATTTAACAGCAGATGTATTTCATGTGGTGCCTGCACAATTGCCTGTGCAACATGTACATGTTTTACAACAACTGATATTGCTTATAATGAAAATCCAAATGTCGGAGAAAGAAAGAGAACTTCAGCTTCATGTCAGATCGAAGGATTTACTGATATGGCTGGTGGACATACTTTCAGACCAACTGCTGGAGATCGTATGAGATATAAAGTTTTACATAAATTCCATGACTATAAAGCACGTTTTAAAGATTATCATATGTGCGTTGGATGTGGACGTTGTATCGATCGTTGTCCAGAATTTATCTCTATTGTAGCTACAGTAGAAAAAATGAATGCGGCAATTAAAGAAATTGAAAAGGAGGAAGCATAAGATGAATCCAGTAAAACCAATTCCTTGCGAAATATTAGATATTAAACGTGAAAGCGAATTAGAATATACTTTTAAAGTTGCTTATGATCAGACTCCAAATCATGGTCAGTTCTTACAGTTATCTATCCCTAAGGTTGGAGAAGCTCCAATTTCAGTTTCTGGATATGGAGATGGATATTTAGATTTTACTATCAGATCTGTAGGTAAAGTTACTGAAGAAATCTTTAACAAAAAACCTGGAGATACTTTATTTTTAAGAGGTCCTTATGGAAATGGATGGCCTTTTGATGATAAATTTAAAGGAAAACATTTAGTTGTAGTAACAGGTGGAACTGGTTTAGCTCCAGTTAGAAGTATGTTAAATGCCTGCTATAATGAAGATGTAGTCAAATCAGTGACTTTGATTTCTGGTTTCAAAAATGAAGCTGGTATTGTTTTCAAAGAAGAACTGGATAAATGGAAAGATAAATTTACAACTTTCTATACTTTAGATAATGATAAAATTGATGGATGGAATACAGGATTTGTTACTGAATATATTCCACAGATCAATTATGATCAGTTTGATGGTGATTATGAAGTAATTATTGTTGGACCACCACCAATGATGAAATTCTCTGCTTTAGCTGCTATGAAAGCTGGAGTCCCAGTTGAAAAAATCTGGGTATCATTTGAAAGAAAAATGTCTTGTGCAGTTGGTAAATGTGGACATTGCCGTATTGACGAAGTTTATGTATGTTTAGACGGTCCAGTATTTAACTATACTGTAGCTAAGGATTTAATTGACTAAGGAGGGCAAAGATATGAATTGGGATATTGACGTTAAAAAGACACGTTTGAATTGTTTTAGACAATCTAAAGTACCTGGTGAATTTATGTTACAATTACGTGTTCCTGGAAACTTGATTGATGCAAAATATCTTGAAGTCATTCAACATATTGCTCAAACTTGGGGAGATGGATTATTCCATATCGGAACTCGTCAGACATTAAATGCTACAGGAATTAAATATAAAGATATACCTGCAGTAAATGAATATATCGAAGACTATATTAAAGAAATCGAAGCTTTATCTAATGTCAACATGAATAAAGTTGGTTTAGATGAACAGGAATGGGATCCAAAATCAGGATATCCAACAATTGGTGCTCGTAATATCATGGCTTGTATCGGTAACAGACATTGTATTAAAGGTAACTGTGATACAACTGCTCTTGCCAGAAAAATTGAACCATTGATTTTCCCATCACATTACCATATTAAAATAGCCTGCGCTGGATGTCCAAACGACTGCGCAAAAGCCAACTTTAATGATTTTGGTATCATGGGTGTTTCTAAAATGACTTATCATCCTGAAAGATGTATCGGTTGTGGTGCCTGTGTTAAAGCATGTGGTCATCATGCAACACGTGTTCTTTCATTAAATGATCATGGTAAGGTTGATAAAGATACTTGCTGCTGTGTTGGTTGTGCAGAATGTGTTATCGCTTGTCCAACTGGTGCTTGGACAAGAAGTGAAGATAAATTCTATCGTGTAACTTTAGGTGGACGTACTGGTAAAAAAGATCCTAGAGCTGGTAAACTGTTCTTAAACTGGATCAAAGAAGAACCATTATTACAGATGTTTGGAAACTGGACTGAATTTTCAGCTTGGGTAATGGATCATAAACCTCAGTATTTACATGGTGGACACTTAATTGACATGGCTGGTTACCATAAATTCAAAGAAATGATCTTAAAAGGTGTTGACTTAAACCCAGAATGTTTAGTTGCAGAACAGATTTACTGGGCTGAAAGTGAACAACGTGGAAACAGCCACTTAATTCCATTAAGTGATCATCCACATGCTGGTCCTAGAGAATAATTATAAAAGTCGTGGTTAACACGACTTTTTTATATGTTTCAATGGTCAAAATCTGTCGCTTTTGGTAAAATAGTTAAAGTGAAAAAGGAGAAAGAATTATGGGAAAGGTTTATTTGGTAGGTGCAGGATGTGGTGCTTTGGAACTGTACACAGTCAAAGCGATGAACTGTATACAAAAAGCTGACTGTCTGATTTATGATCAGCTGGTTGATAAACAGATATTGCATTACTGTCCAGCACACTGTGAAACAATATATGTAGGAAAAATTGCCCATCACCATACCTTATCGCAGGACAAGATCAATGAGCTTTTGGTAACAAAAGCGAAAGAATATGACTGCGTCGTGCGTTTAAAAGGTGGCGATGTTTATGTTTTTGGTCGTGGTGGTGAAGAAGGAGAATATCTGTACGATCATGATATAGAATTTGAGGTCGTTCCAGGAATTTCATCAGCAATAGGTGGTCTGGCTTATGCGGGGATTCCTGTGACCCATCGGGGATTATCTGGTGGGTTTCAGGTAATGACCGGTGTTTTAAAACAGGGTGAAGAAAGAGACTTTGATTTTTCAGCTATGCTGGATGATTATATGACTTATATTTTTTTGATGAGCATGGCGAAAAAAGAAAGAATTGTCAAAGGACTGTTAGCGGCCGGAAAAGATCCTCATACGGGATGTGCGATCATTTCGCATGCTTCGATGCCTAATCAACGATGCATCGTAGGTACTTTACAGACCATTTTGCCACTGTTTGAGATGAATCCATTGCCAATGCCGGGTATTATCGTCGTGGGAAACAGTGTTAAAATGCATGAAAAACTGAATTTTTTTGCAAGAAAACCGCTTTTTGGCCGTCGTATTCTGGTGACAACAGTGGGACGTGACCATTATTTAAAAGATACTCTGTCTGATTTAGGGGCAGATGTTACTGAAATCATGACGGGACAGGTTATTTATCTTGATCCAGTATTACCGGAAATTAAAGACAATCTTGTTTTTACCAGTAAACATGGGGTCATTGGCTTTATGAAGGCCTATATGAAACAGTATCATGATTTAAGAAAATTAAATGGTGTAAGGATCATTTCTATTGGAGAAAAAACGAATAAAATATTAAATCAGTATGGACTTAATGCGGACTATATTGCCAGCATGCAAAATGGACAGTCTTTAAATCGTGAATTAAAAGATCTGATTCATGATGAGGAAGTTTACGTTGTTCAGGGGGATGTGACATCAGTGGAAATGGAACATCATAAGATCAAAGTCTATACGAATCAGCCTGCCCCAATGGAAGATAGTTTTGAACATTTTGATTATGGGTTGTTTACCTGTGGTTCATCGGTTGAACGTATTTTAAGATATACGAATATTTCGATTGGAACTTTTATTTCCATGGGACCAGCGACAACGCGTGCCATTAATGAGTGTTATCCTGACAGTTATATCATAGAATTGGAAAAACCTGATAAAAGTAAAATGGCTGAATGTATTTTAAAGGAGGAAGATGGATGTTTTATCGAGGAAGACGTTTAAGAAAAAATGCGACGATACGTACAATGATGAAGGAAACAGTTGTTCATAAAGAAGAACTGATCTTACCGATTTTTGTGGTTGAGGGAGAAAATATCTGTCGTGAAATTCCTACACTGAAAGGAATTTATCATTATTCTATTGATCGTCTGGATGATATTATTTTACAAATGCAGGAAGCAGGTATTTTATCATGTATTTTATTTGGTATTCCTGAACATAAGGATCATTGTGGCAGTGAAGCATATAATGATGATGGTATTGTTCAAAAAGCTATTCGCTATATCAAAGCAAAAGCACCAGATATTTATGTGATTGGTGATGTGTGCATGTGTGAATATACAGATCATGGGCATTGTGGAATTTTAAATGAAAATGGGGATGTCGATAATGATCAGACTTTAACATATTTAAGTAAAATTGCCGTTAGCTACGCAAAAGCAGGGATCGATATGGTTGCACCAAGTGACATGATGGATGGTCATATCCAGGCATTGCGTCAGGCTTTAGATGATGCGGGATATACCACCTTGCCAATTATGGGCTATAGTGCCAAATTTGCTTCCAGCTACTATGGACCATTCCGTGAAGCCGCTCATAGTGCTCCATCTTTTGGAGATCGTAAAAGCTATCAGATGGACTGTGCTAATGGTCAGGAAGCCTTGCGTGAAATTGAAGCCGATATCCAGGAAGGAGTGGATATCATTATGGTCAAACCTGCCTTAGCATACCTTGATGTAATCAAAGCCGCTTCGGCATATCATGTTCCATTGTGTGCATATCAGGTCAGTGGTGAATATGCCATGTTACAGATGGCGGTTGATCAGGGACTGATGAATGAAAGCGTGCTTGATGAATCGTTAATGGCCATCAAAAGAGCTGGTGCTGATCTGATCATTACATATGATGCCTTGAATTTTGTAAAAAGGAATAATCTATGATTCCCGTTGCCTTAAATTTACAGAATAAAAATGTCCTGATCGTTGGTGGCGGTAAGGTGGCATTGCGCCAGGCCCAAAAGTTTTTACAGCAGCAGGCCTGTGTAACCGTTGTCTCGCCTGATTTTTTAGATGATTTTAAAGCGTTGGATCTCAGTTTAAAAAAAGATTTTTACCAGCAAAGCTATCTGGAAAATATGTTTCTGGTTTATAGTGCAACTTCCAGCCCTCAGGTCAATCATCAGGTTGTCATTGACTGTAATCTAAGGAATATTCTCTGTGGCAGTGCGACCAAAGATGAAAATGCTTCATTTTATGGGATGTCTTACCAGCAAAATGATGTTGGCATGGTCGCTTATTCTTCCCATCAGCAGTTTCCTTATGTTAAGCCATTGCTTAATGAGCTGATGACTGTTGTAGAAAAAAACCGCTCTAGATTACAGCTGCTGGCATGGTTAAGGCCCTATGTATTACAGCTGGAAAATGATCATAAAGATATATTTGGAGCACTGTTTGCTGCACCATTAGAACTGCTGCAGTTTCTGGCAGATTCTTTAACATGTGGACATGGTGTGGTCATTGTTTATCATCATAATAAATTTGATAACAGCTATCATTTTGAAATTGAACCAGTTATCTATCTGTCCATTGCGGAGTTTCATCAGTATCAGCATTTACTGATGTTTGATGTAACTTACATATGTTTTCCTTTGGCCTTGGCTGACGGGATCATTTATCGTCGTATGATCAGTCAGCTATCGTCAAAAATCATTAATGCAGGAGCAGTTATTCAAAGTGAATGTGATATCGCTGAACTTTCACAGCTGCTGAAAAGTGAACGTCAGCCAGTATGGATCTTGCATGACCGTCGTGATTCGTGGCTGAAAGATATGTTGAGGCGATATTGCCCGCAGGCTTTGATTTATGATTTCAATGATAAGATTTCTCTCGAGATGGATCAGGGTTATGAACTGCGGGTTTTGATTTTAGGACATGGCAAGCATTATCGTGATTATCAGCTGCTGGTAAAGCAGTATTACCAGGCAGGTTATGATATTGTTTTTGCTGGCAATCTTTTGGATTGTCCAGCTGTTAAAACTTATCTCACGATGCGCATCAAAGCCCTTATTGATCAGAAAGCATGATGTTTTCTGATCTTTTTTGTTTGTACAATAAAACAATAAATGGAGAATAGTTGATATATATTGGAAAAAATATTATAATTGTGTGGTATTGAATACATTTAATGTAGATAATACTAGGTTTTGAATAAAAGGAGGAAATATGGAAAATTCAAAAAAGATCGTTTGGTATAATCTGGCGTTTATGGCATTTTCTACTGTCTGGGGATTTGGAAATGTTTTAAACGGTTATATTTATTTTAACGGTATTCAGGTTATCTTCAGCTGGATTTTAATGTTTGCCTTATATTTCGTACCATATGCCTTAATGGTAGGGGAATTAGGTTCAGCATTTAAAAATTCAGGTGGTGGAGTCAGCTCTTGGATCCACGAAACAATTGGTCCTAAATGTGCATACTATGCAGGATGGACTTACTGGGCTTGTCACATTACTTATATTGCCAGCAAAGGAAGCGGTGGTTTAAAAGCATTAAGCTGGATGGTGTTCCAGAATGGTGAAACTTATGCTACTTTTAATACTGAATTAATTCAGTTTGCGACTTTGGCAGTATTCTTATTCTTCTGTTGGGTAGCCAGCAGAGGATTGAACCCATTAAAGAAATTAGCTACTTTAGCGGGTACAAGTATGTTTATCATGTCAATTCTTTATATCCTGATGATGTTTGCTGCCCCAGCAATTAATCCTCAGGGTGGTTATTTAACAATGGATTTCAGCCTGAAAAATCTGATTCCACAGTTTAACATGGGATATTTTACATCTTTATCAATTTTAGTATTTGCGGTTGGTGGATGTGAAAAAATTTCACCTTATGTTAATAAAGTAGAAAATCCATCACGTGGTTTCCCTAAAGGAATGATCGCATTAGCAATCATGGTTATGGTTTGTGCTATTTTAGGTACTGTCGCAATGGGTATGATGTTTGACCCTGCTGATATTGCAGCCAACTTTGATTCTTATAATGCTAATGGTTCTTACTGGGCATTCCAGAAATTAGGTGAATACTATGGAATGGGTAACATTTTAATGATCATTTATGCTGCATGTAATGCTATTGGTCAGTTCTCTACATTAGTGTTAAGTATCGATGCACCACTTCGTATGTTATTGGATAATGAAGATGCTCGTCAGTTCATTCCATCTAAATTATTAAAGAAAAACAAATATGGTGCTTATATCAATGGTATCTGGATGGTTGTTATCTTATCAGGAGCTATCATCCTTATTCAGGCCTTAGTGCCTAATGCTGATGTTGTTTTACGTCAGTTAACTCAGTTAAACTCTGTCACAATGCCTATGCGTTATTTATGGGTATTTGCTGCTTATATTGCTTTACGTATAGCTAAAGAAAAATTTGATCCTGAATATAAATTCACGAAAAATCAGGGATTCGCTTTAACTGCTGGAGCTTGGTGTTTCTTTGTTACTGCATTCTGCTGTCTGTTTGGAATGTACAAAGAAGGAGATATGTTTACTACTGCTTTAAATGTTATCACACCAGTGGTATTAACTGCTTTAGGTCTGATCATGCCAGCAATTAAAAAACGTGAAAAAGAAACAGCTGAATAAAAATCATACATATCCTTTCGGGCAACCGAAAGGATATGTTATAATATACAGGAAAATATGGAGGTATTAACTATGTATGAAAAAATCTCACAGGAAATGTTAGAATTCCTGCAAAAAAGTCCAACAGCTTTTCATGCTGTGGAAAATATGAAAAATGAATTAAACAGTCGTGGATATCAGGAATTGCTGGAAAGTCAGGCCTGGCAGATCCAGCCAGGTGGTAAATACTATGTAACCAGAAATAATTCTAGTATTATTGCTTTAAATATTGGCAATGATCTGCAAAACTATAGCTTTAATGTAGCAGCATCTCATAGTGACTGTCCTACTTTTAAAATCAAGGAAAATGCAGAAATCGTTGTTAGAAACAAATATACTACTTTAAATACTGAAGGTTATGGGGGAATGCTGTGTGCAACCTGGTTTGACAGACCTTTATCGGTTGCAGGGCGTTTACTGATCAAAGAAGATAATACGATCAAAACTCAGCTGATCAATATTGACCGTGACCTGTTACTGATTCCTAATGTTGCTATTCATATGAACAGAGCTGTTAATGATGGCTATGCTTATAATAAACAAATTGACATGCTGCCATTATTTGGCGGTGCTGACTGTCAAAAAGGTGATTTTAAGAAACTGCTGGCTCAGGAAGCTGGAGTGAAAGAAGAAGATATTTATGGCAGTGATCTTTATTTATATAACCGCATGGCGCCTTCCATCTGGGGAGCTCATAATGAATTTATTTCTAGTCAGCATTTAGATGATCTGCAGTGTGGCTATACTTCACTGATGGGATTTTTAAATGGGGCCAATGATCAGTCTATTAATGTTTTTGCCTGCTTTGATAATGAAGAAGTTGGTTCAGGAACTAAACAGGGAGCTGCATCGACGTTCTTGTATGATGTCTTGAAACGTGCTAATACAGCTTTAGGAAAAAATGAAGAAGATTTCTATCGTGCTTTGGCTTCAAGCTTTATGTTAAGTGCTGATAATGCACATGCTGTACATCCAAATCATCCGGCAAAAACTGATGATACAAACTGCGTCTATATGAATGAAGGTATCGTTGTTAAATCACATGCTGGTCAAAAATATACCAGTGATGCAGTGAGCGTGGCTGTCTTTAGAGAATTATGTCAGCGTGCTGAAGTTCCCGTACAGTTCTTTGCAAACCGTTCTGATGTAGCGGGTGGAAGCACACTGGGAAATATTGCCATGTCACAGGTTTCAATGAACAGTGTTGACATTGGATTACCACAGCTGGCAATGCATTCATCATATGAAACAGCTGGAATTAAAGATACTTATTATATGATCAAAGTTATGACAGAATTCTTTAACTGTCATATCAGCGAAGTGAGCAGTCATATTTTAAAGGTTGATTAATGATGAAAGTTAAAAAAAAGAAGTATGATCTGACAGACGAAAATGAGACGAAGATCAGATTCTTAAATGAACAGTATCTGGAATATTATCGTGATATAGAAAAAGCACTGTTTAAAAAATCAAAAAACACTTTAAAAACGAATATACTGCTAAGTGATATTATTGACGAAATGCTTTCACATCAGGAAAAGAAAAATGATCCCTTTCAGCTTATTGGAGCGAACAAACAGCTCTTTATCAATCGAACTGATAAAAAAATCAATTATAAAGAACGCATTGAAGCTATTAAAAAGACAGATATTCAAAATTATGGAATATCAGGTCTGTGGCTGACAATGTGTGGCTATATCGTTTTGCTTTTCATCAAAGAATTGCTTTCTAATCATTATCTGATTCATTTCTATATTGATTCTTTGGTTGCGGTTTTTGCTTTATTTGTTGCTTTGCACAATTTTAAAACTGAAATCACGATCATCAAAAAACATCAGCTGGCGATGAAACCAATTCATATTGAAATTGCTGGTTTTGTGGTTTCGCTGATTATTACAGTTTTCATGTATCGGAGTCCATTTGATATTACTTTTGCGATTCTGGTGATTGCACTTTTGACCAATAAAAAAATATTTGAAAAAAATATCAGCAGTTAATCTTTGAACCTTTTATCATTGAAAGATGGTAAAAGGTTTTTTTGCATAGGTGAATATTGCTGTCTTTTCTTTTTGGATAATATAGTGTAAGATACTATCGAAAAGGTGATTATATGGAAAAAGAAGAAATATTAGAATATATGGATGAAGATATAGCCAATCAGGCAGTTTTTTATGATTTTGAACATCTTCCTCCACAAATATCAAATGCTATGTATCTTTATGGTAATAATGCAGATTATGATCTGGTGGCTTTTATTGATGCCAGTTCCAATCATGATGGCAGTCTGGGAATGATCATTACCGGTTCTGGACTTTATTTCTGTTTTAAACAGCCACAGTCAATTATCTATGATCATATTGAAAAGCTGTCACTAGTATGGCAGGAAGAAAAACAGAGTTTTTTTGCCAGAATTCAAACGACAGAGAAAACCTATGTTTTCAAAAATCAGTATTTAAATCTGGATAATTTTATTAAAGCTTTAGCTGCTTTAAAACAGCTGAAAATTGATTTTGTGATGGATCCTTACAAAAAAGTAAGCTACTTTGTTCCTCTGGTATTAAATGATATGACTGAAGGAATGTATGAAGATCTGGAATTGGATGCCTTGACACAACAGCAGATTCAGGACATTTATCATGAATTAGAAATGATCAGTCAATTATCTTTGGCGCAACAGGAAGATGAATTAAGAGCGTTATGTCGCTATGCTCTGGATTTTTTTGAACGTTTTGGTTTAGAAAGTGAAGAAATAGATGCTTTGTATCAGGCACAGCAGTTTTTTGATCAGAAATCAGATGATGAAGATCAGCAGTTAGAAGGTGCCAAGAGATGGTTTGATGAAATGAGCGAAAGCTATCGCCAGGGTAACACCGAAATGTATGATCAGTTAAAGACGACAATGAATAATCTGGGAATCAATGAAGAAGCTTTAAAAAACATGTCATCAGAAGAACTGGATGAATATGTCAAAGATATGTGCAGAAAATTTGGTATTTCACAAAGTCTTTTTGAAAAAATGAAAGATCGTTTTGGACGATAGTTTTCTGTTCGAGAAAAAAATTAGAATTTAGAAATATTGTGATATAGTTGTTGAGGGTGATTAAAATGATAAAATTAATCGTGTGTGATGTCGATGGAACCAGTGTTGATCGTTTCAGCCAGTTTCATGCGGGAGATTTACATAAAATAAAAGAGCAGATCGAAAAAGGTGTTCATTTCATGTTTGCATCGGGAAGAGATATGAATATGATGACAAAAATCTTAGATGCCAGTTCAATTTATAATGATATTATTTTAAATAATGGAACCCAATATCGTAACTATGAAGGTACGATCAATGAGTGTCATCCTATGGACGAACAGGCTTTTCGTCAGATGATCGAAATTCTGCAGAAATATCATTATCATATTTCTATTCATACAACTAAAGGCAAATATATATTAAATGATTTTGAAACTTACTGGAATTGGCATATGGCTATTTTGATGCAGGATGAAACTTTAAGAAAGCTGGACCGACTTCCTGATGCTACTTTTTTTACCAGAGAAGGATATCTCAATGACTGTACTTCGGTAGAAAGTGTCGATGAAATTTATGCGCAGGGAGCTCAGCCTTTAAAAGTGGATGCCAGACATTTAAATCCTGAAGAGGCTAAAGGTGTCAATGAACGACTTAAAGTTATCAAACATCTGAATATATCTTCATCATATGAAGATAATATTGAAATTACCTGTGATAACTATGATAAAGGAATCATGCTGAAAAAAGTTATTGCAGCATATGGCTTTGCAAGGGATGAAGTGGCTACTTTTGGTGATGGACTAAATGATATCAGCATGCTGGAAGATTTTCCTTATAGTTTTGCACCGGCTAATGCCCATCCTCTGGTCAAAGAAAAAGTACATTATGTTTTAAAGCATAATGGTGGCGATGGTGCTGTTGAAGAAGGAATTCGTTTATTAGAACAAATGAAGCTGTTATAGGAAGGTTTCCTTCCTTTTTTTGATGCATGAGATTTGACAATTTATCAGCATTTATATAATATCAAGTTAGAGTTAACTAACTCAAGGAGGAATATAAATGGAATATGTTTATGCATCTAGAACAGGAAATGTAGAAAGCATTGTTGAACGATTAAAGATCAATGCTTTAAAAATAGAAAGTGGTAATGAAAAGATCAGTGAAAAATATATATTGCTGACGTATAGCGATGGTTATGGTGATGTCCCAGGAGAAGTCGAACTGTTTCTGGAACAGAATCATGATTTGCTGGAGGGAGTCATCGTCAGTGGTGATGAAAGCTATGGTGAAGCTTTCTGTCAGGCAGGAGAAATCATTGCCAGCAAGTATCATGTACCATGTCTTTATAAAGTCAATAATGAAGGAGACGAAGAAGATCTGCAAAATATCAAAGCGCTGATATGATAGCTCACCTCTGGTGAGTTTTTTTTGTTTGACAAAAAAATAAAGTCTTTTTATAATTTTTATTCAAGATAATGATGAAGGGATGAAGGAAATGGATATACGTCAGTTAAAGTATTTTGTAGTTAGCAGTGAAATGAATTCATTTAGTGCAGCTGCCAAGGTGCTCTATACCAGTCAGTCTAATGTTTCTAAAGCTATTCTGGCTTTGGAAAATGAACTGGGAGCACCTTTGTTCGTGCGTGAATCCAGAGGAATAGAATTAACATCATTTGGACAAAAAGTATATCAGTATGCAACCAAAGTCTTAGATGATATGGAATTGCTGGAAAATATTTCGAAATATTCCAGCCAGACAAGACTGCATATTTCGACCAATCCCAGTTCGTGGTTTGCGGGACGTTTCTGTGAGTTTTATAATTTGCATTATGATCAGGATTATCATTTTCATATCCGTAATTCTTCAACAACCGAGATTTTGAATCGTGTCCATGATGGTCGAGATGAACTGGGCTTTGTATATGTTTTTAAACAGGATCATGAACAGTTTCAGTATCTGCTCAAGAAAAATGCGCTGACTTTTTTAAAACTGGCTGACATTCAGGGAATGATGTATCTGGGCAAGAAAAACAAATATGATCAAAGCGACAGCTATTTGCAGGAAGTGGCAGATGATCTGCGCTTTATTCAGATGTATCAGGATGACTTTATAAGTCATAACTGGATACTGGAAAACAATCAGAAAGTCAGTGCTGATAATATTGCTGTTATTACTAATAGTGATTACATTATGGAAAAAATGCTTAATAACAGTGCTTTGTGTAATATTTCAGCACACCATTTGACAAATGAAGATCAGGATAATATTAACCATGGTCTTGATCTTTTAGGTCATGATATCGTTTATGGCGTAGTGTTTCGCCAAAATGAGCGTCTGTCACCATTAGCTAAGGAATATATTGCGTTTATACAAAGTTATTTTACTTAAAGGTCTGATATGAAAAAATGGAATACCTCGACTATTTATCTTATGTCAAATTCTGATAAAATAGATAAGAGGTATTAACATGAAAAAAACAATACATATAATGATGATCGTAATGATGCTTCTGGCATCATTAACAGGATGTACGCATCAGCAGCAAGACGAGGTTTTTGTCTATGGTGATACGACATTCAACATGGAAAATGATGAAGCTGATGTCAATCCTCATCGCGGTTATTCAGGCTGGGCATGTATCCGCTATGGCATAGGCGAGACTCTGTTTCGTTATAGTGATGAGATGCAGCTGGAACCCTGGCTGGCTACGGAATATGAAAATCTGGATAATCTAACCTGGAAAATCACTTTGCGTCAGGATGTCAGTTTTACCAGTGGACGAAAAATGGATGCACAAGCGGTTAAAGAATGTTTAGAACATCTGGTGTCAGTTCATATGAAAGCTGCTCAGGATCTGCAAATTGCTTCCATAACTGCTGAAGAGGAATATACTGTGCTTATTACAACCCAAAAACCAGTTCCGGCTTTGATGAATTATCTTTGTGATCCATATGGCTGTATTATTGATATGGAAGCAGGAATAACAGATGATGGCAATGTTTCTGCCACTGGACCATATCGGGCTGTTAAAATTGAAACAGATAAAGGGTTAACACTGGAAAAAAATGAAAATTACTATGATGGGACACCACAGCTTGATCGCATTGAGGTTAAAACGATCAGTGATGGGGATACTTTGACGATGGCTTTACAGTCAGGAGAACTGGATGGCGCTTATGGCCTGCCTTATGCTTCATTACCGCTGTTTAGTGTAGATAACGGCTATAAGATTTCTTCGTGTGAAACCTCGCGCACCTTTTTTATGCAATTGAATATGCAAAATGAAATGCTTCAGGATGATCGTGTCAGAGAAGCTATTGCCTGCTGTATCGATCGTGATAATTTTACTGCGGTTTTATTAGAAGGACATGGAACGGTAGCTTCTGGTCCCTTTCCGATGCATTTTTTAAATGAAGGCAGTCAGCTGACCTGTCAGGAATATAACCTGGATAAAGCAAAATCGCTGCTGTTATCAGCGGGATGGCAAGATCACGATGGGGATGGAATTCTTGATAAAAATGGTCAGAAACTGCGTTTTCGATATCTGACTTATCCTTCTCGTCAGGAACTGCCTTTATTATCTCAAAGTGTGCAGGCAGCCCTGCAAAAAGTAGGCATTGAATTAGAAATTAACAGTACTGCCAGTTTTCAGGATTATCTTAATCAGGGACAATGGGATATTTATGCCAGTGCTTTTGTTAGTGCTCCTACGGGCGATCTGGAATACTTTTTTGCGACGCACTGTTTAAACAGCTCCAGTAAAAACTGGGGTCAGTACAGTTCATCGACATTAGAAAGCCTGGCTCAGCAGCTGACAATGACCTTTGATCAGAAACAAAGAAAAGAACTGGCCAGACAAATGGCACAGATTTTACTGGATGATCATGCGTTTATATTTGTTTCACATCTGGAAATGTCTTTAGTTTACAGTCAGCGGGTTTCAGGTTTAACCGCTCATCCCTGTGATTATTATGAAATAACTGTACAGCTTAAAAAACAATAAATACGATGACGTTATGTCTTCGTATTTTTATATGAGGTAAAAATGATGAAAAAATATATAAGAAAAAGACTGATACAACTGATTTTTGTCATATGGTGCATTACGGTGCTGACTTTTATCATGACCAGAATTTCTTCGGTTGATGCCGTAGATATTTATGAACAGAATACGGGTATCGTACTTTCAGATGAACAGAAAAATATCATGAAAGAACAGCTGGGACTTAATCAGCCGTTGATTCAACAGTATGTAAGCTGGATTTCTGGATTGATACAGGGAGACTGGGGGCGTTCTTACGTTTCTAATCAGCCTGTATTAACGCAGTTTATGGATAAATTGCCTGCCACCATGGCTTTAAGTGCTGTTACAGTTGTGGTTACCCTGGTGCTTTCTTTACCACTGGGAATCTGCAGTGCTGTTTTTTACAACCGCTGGTTTGACTACATAATACGAATGATTACGTTTGCCGGGAATTCGCTGCCACTTTTTTTTGTAGCATTACTGAGTATTTATATTTTTTCTTTGAAACTGCATCTTTTGCCGGTTATTTCGCAAAGCATGGTATTGCCGGTTTTTACACTGGCAATACCAATGGTCAGTAAATATACAAGGCAGATTCGAACCATGGTTTTAGAAGAAATGAATCAAGAATATGTGCAAGCGGCCAAGGCCAGAGGTGTTCAAGACCTGCATATCCTGATTTTTTATGTTTTAAAGGCCATTTTACCTTTAATTGTGACTTTGGTTGCTTTATCGATTGGCTCACTGTTAGGAGGCAGTGCTATCATTGAATCTATTTTTATGTGGGATGGTGTTGGTAAAATGGCTATTGATGCTATCATGATGAAGGATTTTCCAGTCATTCAGGCCTATGTTATTTATATGTCAGTTGTATATGTTTTGATCAATCTGGCAGCAGATCTGCTGAATTGTTATTTACAGCCAAGAATGAGATGGGAGGAAAGGAGCTGATGTCAGGATTGAAACAAAAAAGAAAGCTGATTATTTTTGCATCGGCTGTTTTAGTGCTGTTGGCAATAGCATTAATGGCGGACATGATTGCACCTTATGATCCTAACCTGCAGGATCTGGAGCAGCCTTTGCAGGCACCTGGGCAGTTTCATATTTTAGGAACCGATCGTTATGGTCGTGATGTTTTTTCGCGGGTTCTATCAGGCGGGAAGGTTACGATTTTTGCCAGTGTGATACTTGTTATCATCGTCGCTGTCTGGGGAAGCGTTATCGGGCTGATCAGTGGATATTGCGGTGGCAAAACAGACAGTATCCTGATGCGTATCTGCGATGTATTTCTGGCTTTTCCGGCGCTGGTATTTGCCGTTGCGGTGGCAGGTATGCTTTCGGGAGGACTGGTGAGTGCGATGCTGGCTTTAGGCTTCGTTTCCTGGCCTAAATATGCCCGAATGGCTCGTGCAGCAACATTGAATATCAAGGATCAGACATATTTTTTAGCTTTGCAGCTATCAGGATGTCGACATCATGTTATTATTTTTAAACATATTTTGCCACATATTTTAGCTGTTATCATGGTAAGTGCTTTAGGTGATGTAGGAACTATGATGATGGAACTGGCTGGACTTTCATTTTTAGGATTAGGCGTGTTGCCTCCCACTGCTGAATGGGGAGCAATGATGGCTGAGGGTACCAGCATGCTGCAGCTTTATCCCTGGGTCATTATCGCTCCGGGAATAGCCATTTTTATAACAGTCATGTTATTTAATCTTTTTGGTGATGCTTTAAGAGACTATATGGATTGTAGAAGGCAGGTTTGTTGATTATGAAAAATCCAATTTTAGAATACCAACATGTTACAATTGCCTATGATGGAAAAACAGCTGTCAGTGATGCTTCTTTAAAGTTATATCCAGGAGAAATTTTAGCTGTTGCAGGAGAAAGCGGCAGCGGGAAAAGTACGCTTCTTAAAGCTGTTTTTGATCTGCTTGGACCACAAGGCAGGGTCATAGCGGGAGATATTTTATACTTGGGCAAAAGTCTTTTATCGCAAAAAAAAGCCAATCGACAGATATATGGTAAAGAAATCGCTATGGTTTTTCAAAACAGTGGAGCTTCTTTACATCCAAATTATACTGTTGAACAAAATCTTTTTCTCTTTGTCAAAGAACACCAGAAGCTCGATAAAGAAAAAATCAGAAAAAAAGCACTAAAGCTTCTGACCTTAATGAATATCAAAGATGAAATCAGGGTATTAAAAAGCTACCCGTTTGAACTTTCGGGCGGTATTGCTCAGCGGGTGGGACTGATGTTTGCGATGATTCTGGAACCACGGGTTCTGATCTGTGATGAACCAACCAGTGCTCTTGATGCAATTGCTCAAAAACAGGTCATTGATGCTTTGATGGCTTTTCAGCAGCAAAGTCATTGTGCTATTTTGCTGGTAAGTCATAATATGGCTCTGATCAGTCATATAGCTAGTAAGATAGCTGTTATTTATCAAGGTAAAATTGTAGAAGCCAGAGGAAAAGAGGATATCATCACCTCACCACAACATGACTACACTCGAAAACTGATACAGACTACCAAAAGAATAAGGAAATTATAATATGAATGAATTTTTAGAAGTGAAAAATGTCAGCAAGATATATCACCATCATGGCAATTCGGTAAAAGCTTTGGATCATGTTAGCTTTCAGCTGAAGAAAGGACAATGCCTGGCTGTTGCTGGAGAAAGTGGCAGTGGCAAAAGCACTCTGGCTAAGATCTTAACCTGTCTGGATACGGTCAGCGATGGGACGATCTGTTTTAAGGGTCAGGAAATCCAGAATTTAAAAGGCAAAGAGCTAAGACGCTATTATCATCATGTACAGATGGTTTTTCAAAATCCTCAAGGATCCTTTGATCCCCGTTTTACCCTATATGAAAGTATCATGGAAGCATTACATTATCATCATTTTACGCAATCACAATCAGAAATGAAAATCCGTCACTTTCTTAAAGCTCTGGAACTGGATGAAGCCACATTAAAACGCTATCCTTTTTCTGTAAGTGGAGGACAGTGTCAGCGAGCAGCGCTGTTAAAAGCACTGGTACTGGAACCGGAGCTGCTGATCTTGGATGAAGCGACAAGTGCTTTGGATGAAATCGTACAATGTCAGATCATCGAACTGTTGATGAAGCTGAAAGAAGAACTGAATCTGACCATTATTTTTATCTGTCATGATCTGGCTTTGATCAGGCATTTTTGTCAGTGGCTCGCTGTTATGCATCAGGGACAGATCGTAGAATATGGTATGACGTCGCAAGTGATGGAACAGCCACAAAATATTTATACCCAGAAGCTGCTGGAAGCTGTTTTATAAGTCATGTTTTTTAAATGGCAGTTTTCATTAACTCATAGTGCTTTATGGTATCAATATGTGATTAGTGCTAAAGGAAAACACAGATAAAATATTGAGCATCATGATGATGCTCTTTTTTATAATTGACAGTGTTTCACGGATATTATTTGGACTTTGCCCTTTAAAAAGAGTATAATGTTTGATGAAAGAGAGGTTATTATGTCTAATCGGTCAAGTTCTATAGTGAAACAGGCTTCTATTCTGGCATTGGCAGGAATCCTGGTCAGGATCATTGGTGTCTTATATCGAAGTCCGCTAACAGCAATCATCCATGATGAAGGAAATGGCTATTATTCAACAGCCTATAATATTTACGCTTTGGTGCTGTTAATATCTTCATATAGTATTCCTACGGCGATATCTAAACTTATTTCCGAAAAAATCGCCTTGAAGCAATATAAAAACATTCGTAAGATTTTAAAATGTATTCTTATTTATGTCTGTGCTATTGCTGGGGGAGCTGCTGTTATTTTATTTATCATTGCTCCTTATATTGTTGATGTAAATGCAGTTCCAGCTTTAAGAGTCTTATGTCCTACAGTTTTTTTCTCTGGTTTGCTGGGTGTTTTCAGAGGTTATTTTCAGGCTCATAAAATCACTTTATATACATCGATTTCACAGATCGTTGAGCAGATATTCAATGCCGTTGTCGCAATTGCTGCTGCCTATATATTTATTCAGCCTTATGTAGGTGTCAATGCTACGAAGGTTGGTTCTCTTGGTGCTGCCGGCTCTGCATTAGGGACTGGTATTGGTGTACTGGTGGGACTGATTTATATGGTTTTTATGTATCTGAAAAAGAAAAATACTTTTGATGAGATCGTTCATTATGATGAAGCAGTTGATGAACGTGTTGATTCATATCAGGATATTTTTAAACTGATCATACATATTATTACACCTATTATTTTAGCGACATGTATTTATAATCTGGTGACAACCGTCAGCATGTATATATATTATTTTACAGAATCGTTTCATGGTGTTAATAAAGTAGCTTACTATTCTTATTACGGTGTTTTTTCAACAAAATATATTACATTGCAGAATGTACCGGTGGCTTTAGCTTCAGCGATGTCTACCGCTGCGATTCCTTCTATTTCATCAGCCTGGGCAGTAGGAAATGTTAAAGAAGCCAAGGTACATATGAAATCGGGTATTTCAGTTACTATGCTGATCTTAATTCCTGCTGCTGCAGGAATGACAGTGTTGGCTTATCCTATTATTGGATTGCTGTTCCCGCAAAAAGATACGCTGATGATGGCAACCCAGCTGTTAAGTTTTGGGACGCCAGCGATCGTTTTATTTGGGCTTTCAACCCTGACAAATGGAATCCTGCAGGCTATTGGAGAAGTGAATGCACCATTAAAAAACGCTTCGCGTGCACTGGTAATATATGCAGTTGTTTTAACTTTGATCCTGCTTGTTAGTCACACTGGTGTCTATGCCCTGGTTTTTGGGAACTGTTTATATCCATTACTGGTCTGCTATTTGAATCAGCGTTCTTTAAAACAAAAGACTGGCTATCGTCAGGAGATAAAAAGAACATATATTATTCCCTTGATTGCTTCTTTGATCATGGTTGTTTTTGTGGTTTTGACATATTATGGTCTTTTTGCTTTGACTCATCAGGTATTTATTCCTTTGGTATTAGCAATCGTAGCAGGTATCGTGGTTTATTTTGCGGTGATCATTTATATTTACTGGGATCATCCTCAACAGCTGTATTCTATTCCTTATATGAAAACAGTTTTTACAAAATTAAAAAAACGTTTTAAATAATGTACCGAAAGGTACATTTTTTTGCCCAGTTATCGATATTTAAAAATCATATAATGAATTGAAGGAGGTTTAGAAATGTTTGAAGATCAGTATGATAGAGCAGTAAAACCAAGAAGAGTAGGTGATATTTATCTTTATCGTGTAAAAGCAGGTGATAATATTTATCGTATTGCCCGTAACTTTGATACCAGGGTAGAATGGATTGCCTGTATGAATGGATTGAATGAACAGTTCATGATTTATCCTAATCAGCAGCTCTATATCCCTTTTATTACTAAAAATATTACGCCAGCGCCTGATGTCAGGCAATCATACGAATTATATTTCTAATGGACTGGATTTTTACCCTGAAAAAGATTATGATAATGATAAATGAATAATTAAGGAGAAATATTATGGTCATGCATGCAGGAAGTGAGAGAAATTTAACACTTGTCATGGATTTGTATGAACTAACGATGTCTTATAATTATTTTAAACAGGGGAACAAAGATCAGTTAGTTTATTTTGATATGTTTTATAGAAAAAATCCTGATAATGGTGGATTTGCAGTATTTGCTGGATTACAGCAGTTAATTGAGTGTATACAAGATTTACATTTTAGTGAAGGAGATATCAGATATCTCCGTTCACTAAATAAATTCGATGAAGATTTTCTGAATTATCTGAAAGATTTTAAATTTACCGGTTCGATTTATGCCGTCAGGGAAGGAACCCCAGTCTTTCCTAATGAACCGCTCATTACGGTAAAAGCTAAATTTATTGAAGCACAGCTGATTGAAACATTGCTGCTGGTAACGATCAACCATCAGTCTTTGATTGCTACAAAAGCACACCGTGTGGTTCAGGAAGCACAAGGCAGAGCAGTCATGGAATTTGGAGCGAGAAGAGCTCAGGGTTATGACAGTGCAACTTATGGGGCTCGTGCTGCCTATATCGGTGGTGTTGTCGGTACTGCGACGGTATCGGCTGGCTATATGTTTGATATTCCGGTTGTTGGAACGATGGCACATTCTTTTGTGCAGTCTTTTGATAGTGAGTATGAAGCTTTTAAGGCTTATGCTTTGACTTATCCTGATGACTGTATGTTACTGGTAGATACATATGATACTTTAAAAAGCGGTGTTCCTAATGCCATCCGTATTGCTAAGGAAGTGTTGGAACCAATGGGTAAAAAATTAAAAGGTATTCGTTTGGACAGTGGGGATATTTCTTATCTGTCAAAACGTGCCCGTGCTATGCTGGATGTAGCAGGATTAAGTTATGTTACGATCTCAGCTTCTAATTCACTGGATGAATATCTGATCCGTTCGCTGTTGAATCAGGGAGCTAAAATTGATTCGTTTGGTGTTGGTGAAAATCTGATCGTTTCTAAATCATCACCAGTTTTTGGTGGTGTCTATAAGCTGGTAGCAATCGAAAAAGATGGGCAGATCATTCCTAAAATAAAAATATCAGAAAATACTGAAAAAATTACGAATCCAGGATATAAAAAAGTGTATCGTCTTTTTGAAAATGAAACAGGCAAAGCGATTGCGGATATCATTGCTTTTCATGATGAGACAATTGACAGTACTCAAGATCTGACAATTTATCATCAGTCTAATATCTGGAAGTTTAAAACGATCGAAGCGAATACATATTCGGTTGAAGAACTGCAGGTTCCAATTTTTGAAGATGGAAAATTTGTCTATGAGGAACTGACAGTTCAGCAAATCAGAGACTATTCGATGAAAGAAAAAGCACGTATGTGGGATGAAATATTCCGTTTAGAATATCCACATGATTATTATGTGGACCTGACAAAAAAATTACTGGATTATAAAATTCATATGCTGGAAGAAAAAAGAAAGTAGGATTTATGGCAAAGTTTGACAGAAAAGTTGAAAGAACAAAAAAAGAATACCAGTTTACTTCAAAACCGGAAAGTCAGGAACAGGGATCGCTGTTTCAGGATAATTTTTCCTTGAGATGGATGAAGCTGAATCTACAGACAGTTGTTTTGTTTATTATGGCTTTTATGCTGGTGACACTGGTCGTCATACCACTGTTGTCAGCGTATATGGACGTGGTGATCGCTTTTGTTTTAGGTCATGGACTGATTACCAGTCTGATCATTGTGTTAACAGTCTGCTTTTTACGTAAGGAAAAACCAGCCTTGAAGGTACTGGCGATCCGATATCTGTTTTTGATCTTGCTTTTAGGTATTTCGGCCTATGTATCGATGGTTTTGACAACCTGGTTTGGATAGAAATGAAGGAGATTGTATGATAATTACGGTAGTTGGTTTAGGAGTTGTCGGTGGCAGCTTTGTTAAGGCGTTAAAAGGAATGGGACACGAGGTCTATGGTGTAGACGTTGATGAAGAAACTTTGGCACGAGCTAAGGCAGATGCCTGCATCAAAGAAGGGTTTATTGATGGCAGTGATATTATCTCAAAATCTGATTTAACGATCATATGTCTGTATCCTTCACTGGTTTTAGATTATATTAAAAATCACAAGTTTAAAAAAGGCAGTATCATTACCGATGCGGTAGGGGTCAAATCATATTTTCTTGATGAGGCGATGAAAATTGTTGATCAGGATGTAGAATTTGTCTCTGGTCATCCGATGGCAGGTAGAGAAAATAAAGGTTATGCCTATGCCAGCAAAGAGGTATTTCAGGGTGCAAACTATATTCTGATACAGCATCCTCAAAATAGAAAAGAAAGTATTGCTATGATGGAACAGTTTGTTTCCAATCTTGGTTTTCATTCGGTGAAGATCATGTCACCACAAGATCATGATGAAATCATATCATTTACTTCACAGCTGCCGCATGCTATTGCGGTATCTTTGATCAACAGTGATACCCAAAAATATGATACAGGGAAATATATTGGTGATTCTTATCGTGATCTTACCAGAATTGCCAATATCAATGAAGATTTATGGACCGAGCTGTTTTTTACCAATAAGCAGTATTTGCTTAAAAGCATTCAGAATTTTGAAAATCAGCTGGACATCATTAAAATGGCGATTGCCAATGAAGATGATGAGACATTGAAGAAAATGTTTATTGAATCATCGCGCAGAAGAAGAGATCTGGAATGATCTGCTTCTTTTTTTGTACTTAAGTTTAATATTTTAAACTATTTGTTTAAAATATATTGATTTAACGACAATATTATGTATAATATTCTTGTTTAAAAAATAAAACAAAAAGTTTTCTAAAATAAACGGGAGGTTATGCATGAATATAGGAGCCAAAATAAAAAGATTACGTCTGACCAATGGTCTGACTTTGGAAGAACTGGCTAACAGAAGTGAACTGACTAAAGGTTTTCTGTCACAGCTGGAAAGGGATCTGACATCGCCCAGCGTAGCTACGCTGGAAGATATTTTGGAAGCTTTAGGAACCAATCTTAAGGAATTTTTTGCTGAAGAGGAAGATGAGCAGATCGTTTTTGGTAAAAATGACTTTTTTATTAATGAACAGGAAGATTATAAGATTTCTTATATTATTCCTAATGCTCAGAAAAATGAAATGGAACCTATATTAATAGAATTAAAGAAAGATAAAAAATCAATGGAATTAGATCCACACGATGGTGAAGAATTTGGCTATGTCGTACAAGGGAAGGTAACGTTGGTCAATGGTGATGATGCTTTTGAACTGAAAAAGGGAGAAACTTTTTATTTAAGAGGGAATTTGCCGCATCATCTGGAAAATCATCATGATACGGTTGCTAAGATCGTATGGGTATCAACCCCACCAATATTTTAAAGGAGAGGAAAAATGGAAGAGAAAATACTCATAAAATTTAGAAATATTGTTAAAGAATTTGATGGAACAATTGTTTTAAAAGGTATTAATCTTGATATTTATGAAAATGAATTTGTCACGCTGTTAGGTCCTAGTGGCTGTGGGAAAACAACGTTATTAAGAATTCTGGGAGGATTCCTGGATGCCAGTGAAGGATCGGTCATTTTTGATGATCAGGATATCAAGGATTTGCCACCTTATAAAAGAGAACTGAATACAGTTTTCCAGAAATATGCATTATTTCCTCATATGAGCGTTTATGAAAATATTGCATTTGGGCTGAAAATCAAAAAGATGTCAAAAGATGTTATTGATCAGAAAGTCATGCGTATGTTAAAACTGATTGGTTTAGAAGGATTCGAAAATAAAAATGTCACAACGTTATCTGGGGGACAGCAGCAGCGTATCGCTATTGCCAGAGCACTGGTCAATGAACCAAAGGTACTTTTACTGGATGAACCACTAGGAGCGTTAGATTTAAAACTGAGAAAAGAAATGCAGTATGAATTAAAACGTATTCAACAGGAAGTAGGAATCACCTTTATTTATGTTACTCATGATCAGGAAGAAGCACTGACTATGTCAGATAAGATCGTGGTAATGAAACAGGGTGAAATTCAGCAGATTGGAACTCCACAGGAAATCTATAATGAGCCAGTTAATCGCTATGTTGCCAACTTTATTGGGGAAAGCAATATCATTTCAGGGAAAATGCCTGCTGATTATCAGGTGAAATTTGATGATCATGTTTTTGAATGTGTCGATCATGGATTTAAAGAAAATGAAGCAGTTGATATTGTTTTAAGACCAGAAGATATTGATATCGTTCCTGTTGATCAGGGAAAACTGACAGGAGAAGTTTTAAGCGTACTTTTTAAAGGTGTATGGAATGAAGTAATGGTTGAAACGGTACCAGGAACAACTGTAGTTGTGAACATGAATGTCATTAAAAACCGTGATGCCTATAGTGAACATACTGATGAAATGATTTCCGCTAATGATTTTTATGTCGATATTGAAGAAGTTGAATCACTGGATGATAAAGATATCATTGCCCGTGCTGATGCTCAGGCCTGGAAGCCAAGTGATGACACTTATACTTCAATCAGTAAGATCGAACATGATCTGCAGGCCAAATCTGGTGAGTATGAAGTAACCTATGCTACAGCTTCAGGACTGTCAATTAAAAGAAAGATCATTGTTGTCGATCAGCCTTTTGTTAAAAATGAAAAAGCTAATGAAGCTGTCAGTGCCTTTAATTTCTTTAAGACAGTAGATGAAATAAAAGAATCAGTGACTTTGGATACAGATTTAAAGACTTGGGCGAATGCTATGGGATGGAAACTGTCTAATGAAGATGAAGCAGTGGATATTTATGTAGATTATGATTTTGAACCGGAAAATATCACAGAAGGTATTTATCAGGTTAGCTTTTCTACTGAAGGTCGTGAGTTTAAAATACATACGACAGATTTTATCGAAGAAGGTCAAGAGGTCGGTCTTACATTTGAACCTGAAGATATTCATGTTATGGAAAAGATGGAGTTTTAAATGAAAAAGTTTTCACATTTAGCGGTTCCTTATATTGTCTGGAGCCTGATCATGCTGCTGCTGCCAATGTTGCTGATCGTCTTTTATGCGATTACTGACAGTGGCAATACGATCATTAACTTTAGCTTTACTTTGGATAATTTCAGAAAATTCTTTACCGACCCGGATTTTCTGCTGGTTTTATGGCGTTCAATATCAATTGCCTTAAAAACAACGATCATTTGTATAGTGATTGGTTATCCTACGGCTTATTTTATTTCACGCTGCAGTGATAAAGTCAGAAATATTCTGATTCTTGTTATTACTTTACCAATGTGGATCAACATGCTGGTACGTACTTATGCCTGGATCGGGATATTGTCTGATGGTGGAATCCTGCAAAAGCTGTTTGAAATGCTGGGACTGGGCTCACCACAACTGCTTTATACCGAAGGTGCGGTGTTATTAGGGATGGTTTACAATTTTATTCCTTTTATGATCTTACAGATCAATACGGCGCTTTCAAAAATGGATAAATCATTGCTTGAAGCGAGTGCTGATTTAGGAGCCAATCGTTATCAGACATTCTGGAAAATTGTGTTTCCTTTATCACTTCCGGGAGTTATCAGTGGTATTACCCTGGTGTTTTTACCGGCAGTAAGTTCATTTTTCATACCTAAACTGTTAGGTGGCGGTCAGTATTTCCTGATTGGTAATGTTATTGAAAATCAGTTTATTACCGTAGGTGAATGGAACTTTGGATCAGCAATTTCAGTAATCATGGCAGTTATTATGATGATCAGCATGTATCTGGTCAGATATGTTGAAAAAAGAAATAATGGGCATAAGGAGGAAAAAGCATGAAAAAACAACGTCAACCGTTTTTAAAGCTTCTTATGGTCATAATGATCCTGTTTTTCTATCTGCCGATTGTTTTCATGATCGTGTTTTCGTTTAATTCCAGTAAATCATTGACACATTTTACTGGTTTTTCGACCCAATGGTATTCGCAAATGCTGCAGAATACACCAATGATGGAATCATTATATATTACGGTCCTGGTTGCAGTTATTGCGACTGCTGTTTCTACCGTCATTGGAACGATCAGTGCCATTGGATTATCTAAATCTAAAAGAATTGTGCATGATGTCATCATGCAGATCAATGATTTTCCAATCATGAATCCAGAAATCGTGACTGCGATTGGTCTGATGCTGTTTTTTATTACGGTGAATATAGAAAAAGGTCTGTTAACGATGCTGTTGGCTCATATTGCTTTCTGTATTCCGTACGTTATTCTTTCGGTGATGCCTAAAATCAGGTCACTGGATCCTAATCTCGCTGATGCTGCGATGGATCTGGGATGTACACCATGGCAGTCACTGATCAAAGTCATCGTACCTCAAATCATGCCAGGTATCGTTTCGGGGGCCCTGATTGCCTTTACGATGTCTTTTGATGATTTTATTATTTCTTACTTTGTTACTGGACGTGGTATTAAAAATCTTTCTATCATGGTTTATACTATGTCAAAACGTGTTAATCCAAGTATTAATGCGATTTCTACTTTGGTTGTTGTTTTAATTACTGTTGTTTTGATTCTGGTCAATGTCATTCCTATGATCAAAGAAAAAAGACAGGCAGCTACGGTAGAAGTCAGACAGAAGAAAAAAGCACCGAAGATCATTTTAGGTACTCTAGCTGCTGCGCTTTTTATAGTTTTTGTCTTTGTCGGTTCAAATGGTACTTCCCATAAAAAATATGAGGGACAGACATTACATGTTTACAACTGGGGTGAATATACAGGAGAAAATCTGATATCTGATTTTGAAGAAAAAACAGGATGTAAGGTTGTCATGGATCTGTTTGATTCTAATGAACAGATGTATATTAAGGTTGCCAATGGCGAATCATATGATGTTCTGGTGCCAAGTGATTACATGATCGAACGACTGATTCAGGAAGATCTGCTGCAGCCTCTTGACAGTAATAAAATTACCTGTATGGATGATCTGGCTGATGCGGTAAAAGACAAATCATATGATCCTGGCAATGTTTATTCAGTACCATATTTCTGGGGCAGTGTAGGAATCGTTTATGATAAAAGCAAAGTCGATATTAAAGACCTGGAAAAAGAAGGGTTCAATATTTTTCTGGATGAAAAATACAAAGGTGATATTTACCTTTATGATTCAGAAAGAGATTCATTCGCGATGGCTTTAAAAGGCTTAGGATATTCCATGAATACCGACAATGAACAGGAAATTGAAGAAGCGTATGACTGGCTGATTCAATGTGTTGAAACAATGGATCCAGAAATCGTTACTGATGAAATCATAGATAATATGGCTCAGGGAAGAAAAGCGCTAGGTCTGGTTTATTCAGGTGATGCAGCCTATGTTATGAGTGAAAATGACGATATGGGATATTATATGCCAGAAACCGGTACAAATATGTGGTTCGATGCCATGGTTATTCCAAAAAATGCTAAAAACACAGATCTGGCTCATGAGTTTATCAATTATGTTTCAAGCTATGAAGGAGCTTATGATAATTCTTCATATGTAGGTTATACATCACCAAATATCGATGTACTGAATGAACTGGCACAAACGGATTATAAAGGAATCAATGCCTATAATCCTAGCCGTGAAAATGATCAGGATGAAGTTTTCAAATATAATGAAAAAACAAGAAAGATCTTATCGAACTATTGGAGCAAAGTAAAAATAGCTGCTTCCAATGCAGGTTAATAAAAAAAGGTTTGAATGTATAAATTCAGACCTTTTTTTAAAATAAAATAAATATATCAGATGACGTTGATAATATCAGTATAATTTAAAATAATAAATCATAGAATAGAAATATAAATAAAGATTTATGAAAATAAATTAAAAAAAAGCCAAAAAAAGCTTGAAATTACAAAAAATATAACATATAATAATAAGGCAGTGTGATACGACACACGAAACATAAAAAATGGTTCCTTGGCCAAGTTGGTAAGGCAACAGACTGCAACTCTGTCATCATCGGTTCGAGTCCGGTAGGAACCTCCATAGCCCAGGTGGCGAAATTGGTAGACGCACAGGACTTAAAATCCTGCGGACATAAAAATCCGTGCCGGTTCGACTCCGGCCCTGGGCACCATTAAAACATGCGCTAGTAGCTCAACTGGATAGAGTGCTTGACTACGGATCAAGAGGTTGTGGGTTCGATTCCTGCCTAGCGCGCCATTTACGGGAAGTAGCACAGCTTGGTAGTGCACCTGGTTTGGGACCAGGGGGTCGCAGGTTCAAATCCTGTCTTCCCGACCATTTAAAATTGGGGCCATAGCTCAGCTGGGAGAGCACCTGCCTTGCACGCAGGGGGTCAGCGGTTCGATCCCGCTTGGCTCCACCAATTAAAATTTAACAATCATCATGGCGGGATAGCTCAGTTGGCTAGAGCATTCGGTTCATACCCGGAGTGTCGAGGGTTCGAATCCCCCTCCCGCTACCATGGATTGAATGGGCCATGATATTTGTGACGAGGACCCTTAGCTCAGTTGGTTAGAGCTATCGGCTCATAACCGATCGGTCGTAGGTTCGAGTCCTACAGGGTCCACCAATTGATGATGCGGAGATTTACCCAAGTCTGGCTGAAGGGACTGGTCTTGAAAACCAGCAGAGGATTAACGTCCTGCGGGGGTTCGAATCCCTCAATCTCCGCCATTTATTAAA
>JACJKV010000031.1 GCA_016901755.1 Thomasclavelia spiroformis
AAGACACATTTGGCAGTGGCCATAGGATATTCTGTAGCCATCAGAAGAAACAGTGTATACTTCATAAAATTCAATAAACTCATCACCATACTAAGAACAGCATACAGTGAAGGAACACTAGACAAGAAAATAAAGCTGTTTTTCAAGTACAGGCTGTTGATAATAGACGAGGTAGGGTTTAATGAAATTAGTCCACTGGAGTCAAAGCTGTTCTTTCAGTTAATCGATGCCAGATATACAAAAAGATCAACAATATTTACAAGCAATATTTCATTTGATAAATGGCCAACAATACTGGGAAATGATGAAATGATTACTAAAGCCATCCTTGACAGAATATTGCACTATTCTTATCTGTTTAATATAACAGGTCCTTCATATAGAATAAAGGACAAATTAGATCCAAAAAAAACTGGGGAATCTTAACTGCAACAAATCGGGCATTTTATCTTGACTTTTATACTATTTGAATAAAAGCATAAAAAAGAAAAAAACCAACGGCAAAAATAATGATTAAGCAATTAGATAAATAATATAATACTTTCGTCTTTCTTGCTTAGTAAATATATCGTCTTAAATAATTGACTCTTTCTGCAAAATCTTTATCTTTAACCATATCACAAAGATAATCTCATTTATTATTTTTATATTTCATGATATTTATCCTGATTCTTTTTTTTATGATTTAAAACTTAGATCAGTAGATAAAAATATAAAATATGATAAGATATCATGGTAAATTAAGGATTTTAATAGGAGAAGTAGATGAAAAAATTAGGTGTACTAATAACTATATGTTTATTTATATTAATGTTGTTTTTTCCTTTTTTCACTCAAGATAAAAAAGACCATATTATCGAACTAAATACCAAAGAAACTATCGATGGAAATAACTATAGACTCGACTATATCGATGATAAAGGTAACATTGCGATACATCCTACAAAAGGATATGCAACGATGATACAAATAAAAGATGAAGATGGTCATGCTATAGAAGAACATTATTATAATACAAACGAAAAACCAGTGATGTGTTCTGGTGGCTATTATGGTATTCATCGTATTTATCAAGATGGCAAGTGCATTGAATACACATTGGTTGATCAAGATGGAAATCCAATGGAGATAGTAGCAGGATATAGTACGATTAAGCAAAAATACAATCATAAAAATCAGGTTACTGAAGTCTATTATTATGGTAAAGATGGCAGTCCAGCAATGTTAAGTTCAGGACAATACGGTGAAAAAAGAGAATATGACAGTGAAGGTCATAATTACATGACTACATATATTGATGATTCAGGTCATCCCATCGAAACTAACAAAGGATACAGTACCGTGCGTAAAGAATATAATAAAAATGGTCAAATTACCCTGGCCATGTTTTATTATCTTAATGGAAAACAAGTAGCAATTGGTAGAGGACATTATGGTATTTTATATATTTATGAAAATGGTCAATATGTAAAAAGCGTCCCCGTTGATATAAACGGAAACGAGCAGTTTCTTTTAGATCAGCTACTAGCAAAATCACCTTGGCTAGTAGCTGTATCAGCAATAATCCTTATCCTTATCACTATTTTATTGAATACAAAAGCAAGATTTATTCTTATCATTTGTTATACATTATTTATACTATATATGACATTGTTTATTCGCGAAAGTGGCAGTCAGCGATATGAACTGGAACTGTTCTGGTCATATCGGCAGTTTTTCACATCACCAGCACTGGGATTAGAAGTAATCAATAATATCTGGTTATTTATACCATTAGGAACATTATTAGCTTCATTAAACAAAAAACAAAGAATTTTGCTAATGGCAATTGTCTTATCAGTTTTCATTGAAAGTGTGCAGTATTTTTTTGGACTAGGTCTTTGCGAACTTGATGATATCATCGGAAACAGTTTAGGGGCATGGCTGGGCTGGTGCTGTTTTTATGAAGCAGCAAAACTGAAATATAAATTAAAAGCTATGGTAAACAGACTGATTAAAATGATTCCTGTATGTAAAGATGAACTGTAAAAAGAAAATAAATGGGTAGTCAAATAATTTGGCTACCCATTTAATTAGCAAGTATTTTTCTGTTTATCAACATGCTTCTGTAAATTGACAAAGAGTAATACTCTCTTGCACAAAGACAACATAATATTTACATTACCACTTTGTATGTAACAAACCATGTAAGTCATTAGCTTATTTTTTCAGACTTCATGACTACTATACAGAAAAGCTCAATATTTTATCTGCTTTTTTGATCAATTGTCATTGTAAATGTAACAGTTCCCTTATATGTTCCAGCAAAAGAGATTGCCTGTGGCTGATTAAAGTTCAGTAAAGTATTACCATAAGATCGTAAAGATGGATCAACTGTTAATATTGTATCTCCGACATTAACGTTTTGATCACCAATACTAATACTATAATCCAGTTTGGCTCCTTCATTTGATGTTAAAGTGAAACTATCATCATCTTCATTGGTTCCCGTCAAAGAAACATTAAGTTCACTGCCATAAGGAATTAAAACATCTTCTGCCTTAATTTCCACTTCATCTCCTAAAGTCACAGTTTCAGGAATAGTCACCATATAAGTTGGATTAACATCATAATTGACTGACACACTGTTTTGTAAACAGTTATAAGAAATCTGTACTTCACTGTTGACATCATTTTTATCTTCAGTTAACGGTGCTGCATTTTTTAAAAATAAACGATGCGCCCCTTCAATAACTCCTAAAAAAGATTCTGGAATTGACACCCACTGATAAGCAGTAAGATCTATATCTTGAGTCAAAGTAAAATATTTCCCCTGTAAATCATCACCATTTTTTACCATATAACAAATTCCCGCTAATTGTTGTGGTGATGATATTTCATATGTATCAATATCAATTTGATACCATTCAATAGAATAATTACCTTTATCTAGCCAGCTTGGTTCAACCGCTAAAACTGGAACTGCATTTAAAGCAATCAGTGAACAGGCCCATGATGAAATGGCTAAACGCCTCAATTGACGCGTCCATCTGTTTTTATTCTTGTTCTTTAAGTCTGGTACATGTCTTATTGATGAAGACATTTGCTGGTAAGGATCCAACGTCAGTACTTCTGCCTGATCAAATCTTAATATTCCATGATGTAATATAGCGTAATCATAAGGGTTAAAGCTATCACTATGACAGTTAAAACGGAAAAACTGCTGATCATCTTCAACATCTATTTTTAATATGACATAATCTTCATGCATAATTTGATCACGTTTTTTAACAGTCAGATCTTTATCAATATAAAGTGTTCCTGTTTTCATGATTTCAAAAAAGACTTTTCTGGCATCTTCTTTACTTGCTGTAAAAAAGCAATATACATCATTTCCTGTTTTTATTTCTTTATCTTTAATGATTTTATCAGCATTTTCTTTGGTTGTATAATGAAACAAAACCTTTTGTTTTAGATTATATTTAACAAAAGACATAACCCTATCCCCCTTTCTTTACTGAAATATCAAATATTACGGTTCCTTTATATGCTCCTGCATAAAAAACTTCATCTAATATTTTTGGTTCAAAACTTGTTGAACCAGAATTCGTATCAACACTCAACAAAACATCACTGTCTCTTACATCCTGGCCATTTTGAAATAAACTATAATTTAACTGTGCTCCCTCATCAGAAGTCATTTTCCATGTATTATCCTTAGCCAGTGATATCTGCAGTTGATCACCTAAAGGCAGAATGACATTTTCAGCTTTAATTTGAGCAGTCTCATTAATAGTTAACTGCTCAGGAATAGTGACCATATAACTAGGTTCACTTACAAATTCAACTGTTGTTGTTTCATTATTAACATTGATCAATACTAAATGTAAAGTTGAATCTTTTTGCACACTATAATCCTGTAAAGTATTCCCCTCTTCTAAAATTTTACCAGCAAATACAAGTTGCTGATAACAAGGTAAAACACCTTCCTTATCATAAATCTTTGCTTTAACATCTTCTATTCGATCAGTTGGCTCTACCTCCAGGATAATATGTTTACCAGCAAGTGTCTTAACAAAAATCTGCATAGCACTTACCGGTAAAACACTAATCATCAACATACAAAAAACAACGACAAGCGTAAGTATTGTTTTGCTTTGTAGCTTTTTCATTAATTTCATATTTTCGTTCCTTTCCTCTTTACTTAATGTACATTCAATTCAGTTTGCATTGTTGCACCATTCATCGCACTGCCATCTGTTAAAGATATCGTAGATATCTTGATCGTTGCCTGATATGTCCCTGGTTTCAAACTACGAGATAAATGCATTTTATAAATAGCCTGCCCGGGTGGTACCAGCTTAGAAGTATAAAGCACTTCTCCACTATCATTTAACGACAGTTCAAAAATAAAATAACAGGGATTCCCTTCAGGATTTAACAAAGCAACTGATACATCTTTTTTATAAGCGGCAATCGTCAATGTAGGATAACCAGGAATCTTAATTCCCTCAGTATTATTATCATCTGGTATCTGATCAGTCCAGTCCTGAGCATTTTCATCAATATCTGGTGTAAACTTTTCTTCAGTAGCATGATTAAACCAGTTATTCCAGTTCAACCCTACAAAAACACCACCTGCAATCAACAGGAACACAAGTAAAATCAAAAGAATCAAAGTTCTTTTCGAAATTCTTACTTCTTCCTTTTGTTTTTCCATCGTTCTTTCCTCCATCACCGTTTATACTCTAACAAAACAACTTCTAATTGTCAAAATCATTTGATTTAATAATAGATATTCATGATCCTATGATAATGTATAAAATCACATCATACAAATAATAAATCATTAATATTCATCTTAAAAACAAATTACATCAAATATTAGTTTATTTAATCTAAACAATGTTATTTTTAATAACATTGTTTAGATTAAATAAATAACAATCTTGATGTATTATTTAACTTTTTATTATTATTGCACATATATTAAAAATATGTTATAAAATAAACGTATTTATATTATTATAAAAATTATATAAAATGTTATAAATAATAACAAAGAAAGGAAACAATATGAAAAAACTATCAATACAATTATTAGCTGATACCGTTTTAAACAAAAGAAAAGAAAAAAACATATCACAACAGGAATTAGCTAATCAAACCGGCATCAACAGAACCATGATTTCTCATTTAGAAAGCAAAGACTACATGCCTTCTATTACGCAATTAGAAGCCCTGGCAAATACCTTAGACTTCGATATAACAGAATTATTTATCGATGATAAAAACATCGAAAAAGAACCATTACATAAACCTTTAAACATTGCTGTTGCTGGAACAGGTTATGTTGGTTTATCAATTGCTGTATTATTATCCCAACATAACCATGTTACAGCAGTAGACATCATTGAAGACAAAGTCAATAAAATCAACAACAAGATTTCACCTATTCAGGATAATGAAATTGAAGATTACTTAGCAACAAAAGAATTAGACTTAACCGCAACCTTAGATGCTAAAGCAGCATACAAAGATGCTGATTACATTGTTATTGCTGCGCCTACAAACTACGACAGCAAGAAAAACTACTTTGATACTAGTGCCGTAGAAAACGTGATCGAACTAGTATTAGAAGTGAATCCTAATGCCATCATGATTATCAAATCAACAATCCCTGTAGGATATACAAAATCAGTAAGAGAAAAATATAATACACAAAATATTATCTTCTCACCTGAATTCTTAAGAGAATCAAAAGCTCTTTATGATAATTTATATCCTTCTAGAATCATTGTGGGAACTGATTTAAATGATGAAAAATTAGTTGAAGCAGCAAAAACATTTGCTAAACTATTACAGGATGGAGCTATTAAAGGAAAGAAACCAGGAGAAGCACCAATTGATACTTTATTTATGGATTTCACTGAAGCAGAAGCCGTTAAATTATTCGCTAATACATATTTAGCCTTAAGAGTTTCATACTTCAACGAATTAGATACATATGCTGAAATGAAAGGGTTAGATACACAAAACATCATCAATGGTGTTTGCCTTGATCCTCGTATTGGTACACATTACAATAACCCATCATTTGGTTATGGTGGATACTGTTTACCAAAAGATACAAAACAGTTATTAGCGAATTATCAAGATGTACCACAAGAAATGATGACAGCCATTGTTCAATCAAACAGAACAAGAAAAGACTATATTGCAGATAAAGTATTAGAACTTGCTGGTGCTTATGAAGCTAATGATATGTACGATGCAGCAAAAGAAAAGGAATGTATTATTGGTGTATATCGATTAACAATGAAATCTAATAGTGATAACTTTAGACAATCTTCAATTCAAGGTGTTATGAAAAGAATCAAAGCCAAAGGAGCTAAAGTTATCATCTATGAACCATCATTAGAAAATGGAACAACATTCTTTGGATCAGAAATTGTTAATAATCTTGAAGAATTTAAAGGTAAATCACAAGCCATCATCGCCAACAGATACAATACATGTTTAGATGATGTCAAAGATAAAGTTTACACAAGAGATATCTTTAGAAGAGATTAAGGAGAACAAATATGCAAAAAATAGAACTCAATAATAAAACAGTATTTATTACTGGTGCCGCTGGATTCATTGGATCAAATCTAGTCTTAGAACTATTAAAAACTACACCTGTCATTCATATTGTCGGTATCGATAATATGAATGACTACTATGATGTTAGTATCAAAGAATGGCGTTTAGAAGAAATCAATAAAGAGCTAGAAAAACACGAAAACTCTTCATTTACTTTTATCAAAGGAAATATTGCTGATAAAGAATTAATCAATAAAATCTATCAGCAATACGAACCAAACATCGTTGTTAACTTAGCAGCACAGGCTGGTGTTCGTTATTCAATTACTAATCCTGATGCTTATATTGAAAGCAACATGTTAGGATTTTATAACTTACTAGAAGCTAACAGACATAGTTATGATAATGGTAAACCAGGTGTTGAACACTTTGTTTATGCATCTTCATCATCTGTTTATGGATCAAATAAAAAAGTCCCATACAGTACAGATGATAAAGTCGACAATCCGGTATCATTATATGCTGCAACAAAAAAATCTAATGAATTAATGGCACATGCCTATGCTAAATTATATAATGTTCCTTCAACTGGACTAAGATTCTTTACGGTATATGGGCCAGCAGGAAGACCAGATATGGCTTATTTTGGATTTACTAATAAATTAAGAAATAACAAAACTATTCAGATCTTCAACTATGGAAACTGTAAAAGAGACTTTACCTATATCGATGATATTGTTGAAGGTGTTAAAAGAATCATGCAAGGTGCTCCAGACAAAAAAAATGGAGAAGATGGATTACCACTTCCCCCATATGCTGTTTATAACATCGGAAATAATCAGCCAGAAAATTTATTAGATTTTGTTACAATTTTACAAGAAGAATTGATCAACGCTAAAGTATTACCTGCAGATTATGACTTTGAAGCACATAAAGAACTTGTACCTATGCAGCCTGGTGATGTACCGATTACATTTGCTGATACAACACCACTAGAACGTGATTTCAATTTTAAACCAAGCACGCCTTTAAGAGATGGTTTAAGAAAATTTGCACAGTGGTATAAAGAATTCTATAGAGTTTAATAACATAAAATCTGTAGTCACCATGTTGCGAACCTATAAAATTGGACACAATAAATGATTAAGCTAACTGAAGGATTGATTTCTCAATTGTAAAGGAGTCAGTCCTTTTAATTTTACTTTAATTGTAAGCGCCAAATAAAATGGTGTATATAAAAACGTTAACTTTTGTGATACCATGATCATTTGGTTAACGTTTTAAAATACTTATTGTGTTTGTTCGCTCCAGGGTAAAAAGTCATCAAGTTTTTCAGGACTTTTCATAAAATCTATATTTGGCATTATTTCTAACAGGTATTCAATATAATCATATGGATCAAGATTATTGGCTTTAGCTGTTTCTACCAGACTGAATGCTGCCGCACTGGCTTCTGCTCCTTTGACAGAATTTGAAAACAGCCATGATCGTCTTCCCACGGTAAAGGGTCTAAGAGTCCTCTCGTCAAGTTATCCTGAATTCAGGATAATTGGATTTATCCTCAATAAATAATTATCCTCAGTTTTCTGGTAATAACAGCGATTTACGCTACATTATTACTAAATTTTGAGGATAATTATTTTTTATTTTTATCAGATTTGTTATAGCTATAATAAAGGAGGCTATAAGCTATGAACGAATTAGATAAGAAACTCATAGAATATACTTTGATTAATATCACTGAAGATTATTCAAAATCACGCTCTACTAATCAGACGTATATTGGAGCGAGTAAACTCATTAGTGCCAGGATTTGTGAAACTGGATGCTACAACTTTGATTTACTGTTGTCCTGGTTAAAGGATATGGAAAATGTATGGTACAGAGGAAAATGGAAAGCTGTTAAACGATTTGTTTACATGATGGATGATATCTATCATAATCGTGATTTTCCAGCAGACAGCAGGTATTTTTACTATAATTCACAAAGCAAATATTTACTGCTGCCTTTAGAATCAAGAAAGCTGATTGATGATTTTTGTCAATATTGCAGGCAATACAGATCCGATATAACAGAATTTAAAAACTGTGCTGCTTATTTTTTATTTTATCTTCATGATCATAAAGTAGATTTAAATACTCTAACTCTAACATATGAAGATATTTATGATTTTGTTAAAAATGATTCAAAAAATCACGCAAGTATGCCTGTATTTGATAAACTGATTTCAACAGTAGGACGTTTTCTGGATTTTTGTTACCTGAAAGGATGTACAAGGAATATGCTTTTATCGTTTCTGCTGGATAAACGTGTTATCAGATATTATGAATATTTGAGTGGTTTTCCATTGAAAACTGATGTTCATGACTTGAACCTGGATATAAATGATTTTTGTTCAAAAATTGAAGATTTTAGATCATATTTATTCAAATATGATTACTCTTCAAGTACTCTTAAACATATTGAATTTTCAATAAAGCAATATGCATTGTTTGCTGATATGTTTAATATTAATATTTGTAAGGAATCAATACTATATTGGACAGAAAATATATTGATCAACTTAATAAAGTCATATAAAAGTTGTAGAACTATGGTTTGCAGGTATTATGACTATCTAAATGATGAAATAAATTTATTCAAAGTTTATTCAGTCAAACCACTTAATTATGTTTCAAAATGTCCTGCGTGGGCAAGAAAATATGCTGATGAATATCTGGCATATCGAATCAGATCAGGATTAAAAAACAATACTGTTTGTATGGACAGAAATTCTATTCTGCGATTTGTTTTGTTTTTGGATAACACTGGTGTGAAAGACTACTCAAAGATATCACAGGATCATCTGTTTAAATTTAAAAATGAGGATACACATTCGACTGTCGAAGGAAAGAATGCATATATCACAAGAATCAGACAGTTTCTGGTGTATCTGCATGATAAAGGGATAGTTTCTCTAAGATGTGATTCAAAGCTTTTCAGATCATTCAGACTGCCGCAAAAAACTGTACCCGTAATTGATGATGAAATCCTGAAATCTGTTTATAACAGTCAGGATATCTTTAAAACTGAGCTTGAGTTGCGTAGCTACTGTCTTTTTCTGCTTGGTGTTAGACTGGGACTCAGGGCTACTGATGTCGTATCTTTAAAAAAATCAGATTTTTCATTTAAAAAAATGAGCATCACATTTGTTCAGACAAAAACTCAAAAACAGTTAGTGCTGCCCGTCCCTGTAATGGTGGCCAACAGTATATACAGATATCTGAAATCAATCAGGTCAGATAATAAAAATGAATACTTATTTACAACACTGTATCCTCCATACAGAAAGCCTTCAAGAAGTGCATGTAATCGAGCTGTTTCATTGGTATTTGAAAAGCTTGGTATTGATCAGGGCAGTGTAACGTTCCACACACTGAGACGTACCTATGCCTCAAATATTGTAAAGAACAGTCAAACATCTGGTGATGCTGCTTTTGCACTGGGTCATAGTAACAGATCAGCAGTTGATAAGTATTTATCATTAGATAAAAAGAATATGAAACTATGCTGCCTGGACATCAGACATATTCCATATGGAGGGTTTCCATTATGAAATATGTTTATAAAAGTGTTTTCAAAAAAGAAATGGAAGATTATGTGCTTATGAGATTAAACTCAGGATTTGATGAAGGCTCATTTAGCTATTTGAAAATATTTGATGCATTTCTATGTGAAAAGGGATATTCTGACCATTTCATCACCAAAGATATAATTGATCAATGGGCGATTCAAAAAAACACTGAAATAAAAAATACACGTAATTCACGAGTAAATGTTATCAAGCAGTTTTGTCAGTATCTGAATGATATTGGGATCAATGCATATGTGCCTGATTATCACTTTTCCTCATCAAAGACAGTTCCATATGTTCTGTCTAAAGAAGAGCTTATATTGTTCTATGATGGCATAGATCTGATTTTCAAAAACTACAGATACAGTAAATATTCACACTACAGCTGCATGGTTCCGGTACTGTTTCGCCTGCTCTATGCCTGCGGCCTAAGAAATAATGAAGCCTGTTCAATAAGAATCTCAGATATTGACTGGAATGATAAAACAATATTAATACTTTCTGCCAAAAACAAAAAAGACAGACTGGTTTATATGAGCGACGATGTGTGTAATATGTTGCATGATTATTTAAAGTACCTTTCCAGACATGTTTCCAGCCAATGGCTGTTTCCTTCATATGATGTTGAAAAACATATAAACAAGAGTACTGTTTGCAGCTACTGTCATAAAGCGGTACTGTTAAAGTCTATAGGGAGCGCAACTCATTATCCTACACCGCATTCATTACGTCATACTTTTGTTGTTCACTTGATCGACAGATGGGTTTCAAATAATGAAAATGTTGATGTTTTAATTCCCTGTCTTGCTAAACAGTTAGGCCATAAAACAGCTGAAGAAACCTACTATTATTATCATATGCTGGTAACAAGCTATGAAAATATTCAAAAAAAAGATAGAAATTTAATTCCAGAGGTATCAGAATATGAAGAAGAACAATAATGATTGCTTTTTCAGTTATACAAACGAATATCTGTCAAAGTATCTTCGAAACCAGACTGGCAAAAGTGAAAATACAATAGAAAGCTATAGAGATGCACTGACTGTATTTCGTAAATTCCTGTTAGAAGTAAAAGGAATTAAAATAATGAAATTCATGATGACAGACTGTTCTAAAGAACTGTTACTGGATTATATGGAATATATGAAAAAACAAGGAAAGAAAAATACCACAATTAATCATCACATAACGGTTATTAAGAATTATCTATGGTATGTATCAGATGTTGATATCAGCTATCAAAGTGTAGCTATCTCTGTTAGTCATATTCCAGCGTTAAGAATACCAGTAAAAAATCTAGAAATCTTATCAAACGAAGCCCTGCAGGCGCTGTTCAGTATCCCAAAGGCAAATAAAAAAGGCATGAGAAATAGAACGATCATGATTTTACTATATGAGACTGCAGTCAGAGTAGGTGAACTTCTGGATTTGAAAGTATCTGATCTTTTTCTTGACATAAATACGCCATATCTTCTTATACATGGAAAAGGTGATAAGGAAAGGGTTGTCAGTCTTTCAAAAAAAGCAAAAGAACACCTTGAACAGTATATTAATATATATATAAACCACAAGATTATGTGTTTTATTCAACCATTCATGGCGTTACCTCAAAACTAAGTGAATCAACAGTCGAAGCATTCATTCAGAAATATGCTGATGAAATCAGGATAAAAGACAAGTCTGTTGACATACCTGAAAAAGTACATCCCCACATGTTTCGACGTTCTCGTGCAACACATCTGTATCAGGATGGAATCCCTGTTGAACTGATAAGCAGAATGCTAGGCCACTCTTCTACAGAAACAACACGAAAATTTTATGCAAAACCATCACTTGAACAGATGAAATCAGTCATAGAAAATGAAAATGATATAAATATAAAGCCTGAATGGGAAAATGAAGATGAAATAGCCTGTCTACTAGGTATACGATAAAAAAATTATCCTCAAGTTTTTCAGTAAAAACAGCCTTGGGTGGCTGCGTTACCGGAAAACTGAGGATAATTATTTGTTGGGGATAAGTCAAGCGAGTTAGTCATCGGAACATATCCATCTTCAAGGTATAATCGTAATCCTTTTTCATATTTTAAAGCATACGAAATAGCTTTACCTAATTTTGAAAGCGTTAAAACTCTGTTTTCATTGGTTTGACACCATGAAAAGAAGTCATTAATGAGTGGTAAAGACTTTTCTTGACGAACTCTTACTTTTTCCTCGGATGAAAGATTTTCTATTTCTTTTTCAATCACAAATAGTTTCGCTATTTTATCAATCGCTTCTTTTGCGAATGTATTTTGAGCATCTTTTATATCACCAGGTAAAGCATCATAAAAATGTCTGCGACAATGTGCCCAACAATAGGCATTAGATACACCATCAATATGACTGTATCCATAGTATCCATCTGTAATGATCGTTCCTTTAAATCCTTTCAGGAAGTTTTGTGGGTTTTGTGCACGCCTGTCTGGTCTGTATTCAAAAATCTTGATAGGATGTTGGCTTTCTTTGATGCTTGAATATACCCACATGTAGGATTTGGAAGTAGCTTCTTTACCAGGCTCATTCAACACTTGCACCGACGTTTCATCAGCATGCAGATGAGTTTCCTGAACAAGAAGCTCATGCATCCTGTTGACCAAAGGAATGAAATATTCTTTAGAAGCAATGATGATCCAATTAGCCATAGTTGTTCTGGATAATTTTAATCCCAGTCTCTTCCATTCTGCTTCCTGTCTATATAAAGGCATATGGTTCACATATTTATCAGTAATGATCTGTGTAAGAGCACTAGGTGATGCATATGAATGTGGGATGACAGGATTTGGAGTGCCTGCTTTGATCCTGCTTAGCTTGCCGTTTTTTCTGCATGCCCTGCATTCATAGCTCACTCTATAGATATCTTTGACATACAGTTTAGCAGGCTCATAAACAACTTCTGATCTGACAAGTTCTTCACCAACTCGATGCATTGCAGAATGACATGCATCACATATTCTGTCCTTTTCATCTACATCATAGAGTTCTTTGACGCGTTTAAGATTTTCCAGTTTCAGCTGTCTTTCGCCCTTGGAACGCCCTTTGTTTCTGGTGTATCTGATTTCTTCAAGAATCTCTTTGTCACATTCATTTTCAGCCTCATCAAAAAGAGAAAGCTGCTGCGGATCAGTATGTGATATTTTTTCACTCTTTGATCCAAACAGTTTTCTCTTCAGATATTTGTTTTCTTCCAGGAGAAGGGCATTATCCTCCTTCAGGCTTTTGATGTCTGCCTGTAAAGAGGCAATGGTCGTGTTTAATTCTTCTATCATTTTAGTCAGATCAGCTATCATTGATACCATATTATCAGACGCAACTGCAGCAGAATCAGCCATGAAACTTCCCTCCCTGAACATACCTGAATTATACCATAAAACGCTACTTTTTACTATGTTTCAGGGAAATCATATCACTTTTCTGGCAGTGCTTTTCTGTATCATTTGAGGCTGAACGATAGAGAGTCCTTCAAGCAGCCAGCGAAACTGTTGAGCAGTGATTTCCCGTGCTTCCTGTTCATCTCTGGGCCACCTGAATCTGCCGTTTTCCAGTCTTTTGTACAGAAGCACAAAACCATCACCTTCCCAGTATAGGGCCTTCATCACTCTTGTGTTTCTGCCGCAAAACAGAAACAGGGAATTAGAAAACGAATCCAGTCTGAAATTCTACTGTACTACCGCAGCCAGGCCATCGATCTGTTTCCTCATGTCTGTATATCCTGCCGCTATATAAATATGGTCAGCTTTGGAAATATCACCTAGCATAGAAGTGCCTTGATCAGCGATTAAATCATTTCATACCCAGTATGACAGTTGAATTCAATTTTGACAGAACCTTTTGTCAGTGTAATGACATCATCATGATTGTTTTCAGAATGAATGCTTACCGGCAGAAATTCAACACTGTCTTTCTTTTCTTCAAGATTTTCACAAAGAATCTCTTTGATCTTTTTCTGATATGAATAGTAGGTAGCAACCCCAATATGATTGGTCCTGCAGAACTGTTTGACAGGCATCTTGCTTTCTTTGCATTTCATGATGATGGCATACCAGTACTTCAGTTTTTCGTTGGTTTCTAGTTCATTTACAGTCATAAATTTTCCTCCTTTAGATAGTCTAAGAATTCCTGGAACAACAGAATCAGCTCTTAGAATTCTAAGAGTAATTCTAATATTTATTATAAATTTTAGAAATTCTAAAGGAACCCACTATATTATTTGGCACTACCCATGACTAGAGTAATCTGGAGGAATATATTGATTATTATAACAACCAAGGAATCATAGTAAAATTAAAAAGACTTAATCCTGCCCAATACAGGAATCAATCCTTATTAACTACTTAAACTTAAATATATTGTCTAATAAATTGGGATTACTTCAGTAGAAGATCATCACTTATGCTTTTTATATTATCTCAGCAAAATCTAATATTTTGTGTAAAAATAACAATTATATCAAATTAGTGATATATTAGAAATTACAATATCTATTGAGAAATTAATTTAACATCACACCGATTCCCATGGCTGATATGTTTTTTCTTCAAGAATATTGGCTATTCTTTCACATGCTTTCCCATCTCCATATGGATTACATGCTTTTGCCATTGCTTCATATGCTTTTTGGTTTTCAAGTAATTCTTTAAAATTTCTATAAATAGATTCTTCTTCAGTACCCACAAGTTTAAGAGTTCCTGCAGCTATTCCTTCTGGTCTTTCTGTAGTATCACGCATAACAAGAACAGGTTTACCAAATGAAGGTACTTCTTCTTGTATCCCTCCAGAATCTGTTAAACACAAATAACATCGTGCTTCAAAATTATGACAATCAAAAACTTCAATTGGTTCAATAATATGTATTTGATTACAATTTCCCAACTCTTCATCTGCTGCCTGACGTACAATAGGATTCATGTGTATTGGATAAATAGCTTTACAATCAGGATGTTCCTCTAACACACGTCGAATTGCTCTAAACATATTATGCATTGGCTTTCCAAGATTTTCCCTTCTATGTGCCGTAATAAAAATAAGTTTTGAATCACCAACCCATTCTAATTCAGGATGTGTATAATCATTTTTGACTGTATGTTTCATTGCATCGATTACTGTATTTCCTGTTACGTAAATTGTAGATGGATTTTTTCCTTCTTTAATCAAATTTTCCGCCGCCATTTTTGTTGGAGCAAAATTATATTGAGAAATTATTCCGACTACTTGTCGATTAAACTCTTCTGGATATGGCGAATATATATTATTCGTTCTTAACCCAGCTTCTACATGAGCAACAGGTATTCGAAGGTAAAAACAAGCTAACGCAGTTACAAAGGTTGTAGTTGTATCTCCATGAACAATAACGACATCCGGATTTGATTCTTCCAAAACATTTTTTAATTTTTCAAGAATCCCTATAGTAATATCGAATAACGTTTGACCATCTTTCATTATCGAAAGATCATAATCTGGAACAACGTCAAAAGTTTTTAAAACTTGCTGTAACATTTGTTTATGTTGTCCTGTAACACAAACCATTGTTTTCAAAGAATCTCTTTTTTTTAATTCATTAATCAATGGACACATTTTTATTGCTTCCGGTCTAGTTCCGAACACTAACATAATTTTCTTTTTTTCCATCGTTGTATTTATTCCTCTCATTTGAATTTTTAGAAACTTCGTAATAATATTATAATCAATAATATAGATAAAGTAAGCACAATTACTGATCGTATTAATCTTGTAAATCCCATCAGTTAAACAAACATAATTAAGTATACATATACTATATAAAGAATTGTAGATATTTTTCTAATTTTAAATGTTCATAATTTATTAAAATACAAATAAATATCAATTTAATATTATGAATTTAGGGATGCGGATATTTTTTGGACATGGATCTTATCAATGAGTTTTTTTCCATAAGTTTTATCAATTTTGACCATAGATAATGTGCCAATCTATCGCTATGGATTGCTTTTTTCATTTTCGTATAACTTTTCAATTGTTTCTTTAAGTATCGCATAGACAGGACTGGCATTTAGGAAAGGTTCAATGATTCATGATTTGACATAGCCATCAAAACAGTCAATCATCGGTGAAAGATTGACCTTATCATTTTTTATATGAAATTCTGTGATATCTGTCAGCAGTTTTTCATTTGGCTTATCTGTCTTAAAATTTCTTTTGATGATATCTAAAATAGCTTGTCTTGTTTCACCCGTATATGAACAGAATTTCTTCCTTGTGACAGCCAGTACAGCCGATTCAGTTTCCTTCATCAGGTCACTTGCAACTTTTTCAAATATGATCATTCCATCATTTTCCTATACATTTTTTATTCTTATGTAGCCATAGCTTTGATATGATGATTGGAAAATTTCCCTGATTTTTGTTCTGATATCAGTGCGTGTGTCATTTATTGGTCACTAATAATAATAACTGCTTTTTCTGTGTTTGTTAAAACATTAATATCAATACCATGTTTTTTTATGAATTCTACTACCTTTGCTAGAATATTCTTTTCCATTTTCAGACGATAGATATTTTTCAAAGAAGTAACTTCTTCTTTTAATTTATCTATTTCATCATTATTATTTTACCTGTTATCATCAATCAAGTAATCCGGTTCATCAGATAAATTTTTTTCTTCCAGCTGTACAGACTGGTTGCAGATGCTTTTGGTTTCTTCGATATCATGACCATACTTTCATTCCTTATTGCAGCATCAAGTGCTGCTTCTTTTTTCTCATCTTCTGTAAATTGTACTAGATTTTTCCCTTTTAATATAGATGACTTATGATTTTTACATCTTCAATGATCCAGTCAGACAAGACCAATCTGCAGGGATATCCAAATTCTCTAATAACAGGTTTAGCCTGTAAACCATATTTTATATAAAGCCTGATAGCCTTTTCTCTCTGTGATTCCGTATACATATTAGTTTCTTTCCTTATCCTGCTTTTTGTCCGCACCTCCTTTTTGATAAATTTAAACTTCCACCAAAATACCCAATGTAAAAAAACACTTCTCATAGATTTTACATTAGAAAAATATGTCTCTATGTTATATATATTTGAAATTAATTTATAATAATCATCAAATACCAAAAAATACCATAATAGCAATTAACAAAATATTTTTTAATAAAAAACTAAATAAAAGTGTATCAAACATTATTGTAATAAAACAAACCAAATGTCTATATCCATAAATTACATTTTTTAAAGATAGACAATGAATCTAACCTAACAATTAAAGCTCTAACAATGAATTTCAACAAATCAATATTTGTGTTCTAATTATTTTGTATTATAAGTTTATCTTGCATTACTATTCCTTCATAGAATAAGTACTAAAACATAAAAAAACATAAATCAAAATATTATAAAAAAATCTAAAAATATATTAAAATTCATTGCATATCTTTTTTTTACTTGAAATTCAATTCAGCAATTTTGATTTGGATAATAATATTATTTTTATATCTATTTGCAATGGTTTCTTTTTAACAATATATTTATCATTTCCAACTTTAGTATACCTGTCAATAAATACACAAGCAATATGTATACCACAAATAATATACCTTCTATAAAAAACATAGTAATCGAACTATTTTTTACGAAGATTATATCAAAATAATAAAACAAACAAACTGAAATAATTGATATAAAAAAATTTTTAATATTAATCTTTATAGGAAAAACCTTTCTTGTTAACAATCTAACTATCAATATATACATTATATATGAAATAAATGTTGTAAATGCAGCAATATTAAATCCATATAACGGTATCAACAAAACATTAAGAAATATATTAAGCATTGCAACTATTAAATTAAAGAACAGTATCATTTTTGTATTTTTAATTAATTCATAGTATTTATGTAGCAATAATGAAATACCATAAAAAAATATTCCTACTGCCGTCCAAATAAATATATCATAATATGTAGCATATAAATTTCCTTTGAATAAACTTAAAAGTATCTTTGATTTTAAACACCCATAAAACGTCAAGGGTATCATAATTATCAGATATAAATCAATAGTATATGATACTAATTTATAAACATTATTATTTTTTTTATCCCATTCTTTCATAATAATTGGATGAAAAGCATTAACAATTATCAAAGAAAACATCATATATATACTATTTGCTAGTGAATAATTTGTTGAATAAATACCTACTTGTGCATTATGTCCGAAATATTTGATTATATAGCGATCAGATGTTGTTAAAAACCAATTTGAAATAGCCAAACCCATCAAAGGCAATCCATAATTCAAATACCTATACAACATGTTGAAATTTATACTAACTTTTAATTCACTTATATCATTTTTATATTTCATTATCATCATAGTAAAAAAACCAAACAATACTAAAGATTGACTTAAAAAAATAGAATTATAATTTTTTGTTACTATTGCTATGAATACCATAGGAATAACTCTAGAAAAAGCAAATATCACTTCTAAAATTACGTAATCAATTAGTTTTCTAGCACGTCTGAAAATAGCGTCAAATACATTGTATAAAACTAGCAAAACTAAATAAACCATTACAAACCAATCTATTTTAAATTCAAAAAACAAATTTGCAAACATTAACATAAAAATACAAAGTAATGATGATCCCAGTATAAATACTAAAATATCTCCTAAATCTTTTTTTTCATCAAAAAAGCGTAAAATACTTTGAGACAACCACAAAGTTCCTAGTGATGTAACTATATTTAATGTACTTAAAACTAAGTTATATTCTCCTATTTGTGATTCATCGAACAAATAGGTAAACATAATGATAGCAATAAAAGAAAGAAAACCTCCTAATAAGCGTGCTATACCTTGCATTATTATATCTATACTATATTTTTTTATATTCACATTCATCACACTCTTTTCATAATTCAATGTCTTCTATCGCTTCTACAATAGGTTTCATGGTGTTGTGAAAATCAAAAATATCAGCATTGATTTTCTTATTGGTAACATTATTTTTTTTCATTTTCTTTAAACATTCACTTATTTCCATTGCATTGTTAGACACTGTAACAGAGTGCCCATATTTATTTAATATTTCTTCAGTACCATCTTCAGCATATTCATTATTTTTGATGTAAATAATACCTTTTCGTGTTGAAATATAAGTAAATACCTTACCAGGAACTTGAAAAGGTGTTTTATTACCAAATAAAAGCAACGCATCCATTTTATACATTTCATTATAAAATTCTGATGACTTAATAATTGGTTTTAATATAACCTTATCATTCACTCGATATTTATCGATTATTCTTTTCACATATGGATTATCGCTATTATATATATAAGCTTTAATTCCATCTACACGCGACATTGCTTCAATAAAAGGCTCGGGATTTCTATGAATCATATCTAATGATCCTCCATAAATTATTTTGAATTCACCACTATTTTCTATTTTTTTATCAATTAAACACTCTTGTTTATCGTAACCAATATTGTATGTATAAATTTTAGAATATGGTATACCATAAATTTGATGATATTTTTTTTTATTCCACTCTGTTATCAATAATACTTTTGCAGATGAATTCAATAATTTTTGTTCCAAAGACCTTTCTATCATATATCTCAGTTTACCACGCTTTCTTTTTGGTTCATAAATCCATGGATCACCATAACACATAACAACAGGAGCACCTATTTTTTTTGATATAAAATGCGAAACAATATGTGCTGAATATGGTGAAGAAATTGAAATAATAATATCAATATTTTTAAATATATTTTTATTATTATTATATAATTTATTTACTTTTGGAATCCAATCAATTATAGAATCAGGAACAAAAGAATTAGATATATTATATTTTAATTTATTTAACCAATTGCTTTTATTCATTAATGATGTTTGTGATTTACAACATACATCTTGTTTTCTATGAAAAATCCCGTTATGATCAGTACGAATTATAGAAATTGTATTCCCAATATCATAATTATTATAGTTATGATATCCCTTAGTCAATACAACAACTTCATAGCCGGAATCCACTAATTTTTTTACAATTCTGCTATTTTTTTCACTACATGATCCTTCTTCGGGAAAATAGTGATATGCTACAACTAATATTTTTTTTCTCATTCTTTCACCTCCACACAACATATATCAACATATTTATATGCAATATAAATATATATTAACATTAATAAGTACGTTTGAAATATTAGTTTATATTCTCTAAAAGATAAAACAATAATACTATACTGAAAAATACCCAGCATGATTTTTCCAATTGTGCTTTTTTGATTTACAGCCAAAAATGCTTTTTCTGACAAAATTCCCATTACAAAGAAAATAATTCCAAAAAACATCCCTGCTTCTATAATTGCATAATACAACACAGGTGCTGTATTAAATAAAACCTCAGTATGGTATCCTATATCATAAAATGGCAAATCGAAAATAGTGTTTGTATCTACATTCAAACCTATTATAGGACATAAATATCGGTATATTAGACGAAACGTTGAAATTAAAGGTTGGGATAAACTTAATTCACCTAAACAATTCATTTTTTCTAAATATGGATAATTTCCTGCAATATAAAGTACAGGATCTTTTAAAAATTTAGGAACATTTATTCCAAAAATCAAAAAATCATACGAGGTATCTTTATTCATCAATTGTTGCGTATAACTCATTATCCAAACTCCAAAAAATAAAACACCCCCAACTATACAAAAATTCCTTATTTTTTTAGATATACTTCTGTTAAACTTTACATTTATGCCTATTTGAGTTACATAATATAATATGTTTACTATTACAATATAAAAGAGATAATCTCGCCTAGGAGATATACAAGGTATATAACATAATATATATTGAATTATATATAACCATTTACATCTAATTTTATTTTTAAACTGTTTCAAATAGAATAATATCATTAATGCTAGAGGAACACCTATTGGCGTAAAATATGTGTATATCCCACTTTTAAACTCACCATTTTGAATTGCTGCGTTTAACCCAGATAAATCAACAAGCATTCTTTGAAATCCATATGACGAATTTAAATGTAATAAATAATAAATAGCAAATAAATCAAAAATCAAACTATAAATAATAATTATCTTTTTTAATCGCTTTTCATTTGTCTCTTTGATACATTTACTTTGAAAACAATTTCTAAATACAATTTGTCGTTTTCCTACAATAGTGCCTAGTATATACATAAATATCATAATTACTATTAATATATATAATTTAACTGATAATCTATGATTTATTATTGAGGTACCATACATAAGAATAATTGAAAACAGATGAACGCCTACAAACAAGGTAATTGGGTTAATATATGTTCTATACTTATTTTTTGAGAAAAATAAGAACATAAAAAATATAATAATTATTATTAAAAACATCTTAAGTACCTCTCACACTTTTATTTTTAATTCAAACATTTGTAGAAATGATTAATATAACATATTTTAAAATGATTTTAAAATTTATACTGATAGCCTTATATCAAGATATGTGTTTTTTTTCTTATATCAGCATAATAACAATTTGAGTCTTTTAAAAAGTATTTTTAATTTATATCGTTTCAATTAATAATTTAATCAATTCATTTGAAACTGTATCAAAACTATACCTTTGCAAAAAATCATTATCAATATTATTTATAAACTTATTATACAGATTTTCATTATATAACAAGGACTCCAATGCATTTTCCCAATCATTTTGATTACTTATTACAATTCCACAACTTCCTATGATACTCTTATTTACTCCTACGTCACTGCCAATAACAGGTTTTTTCATATTCAAATACTGTACTAGTTTGAATCCACATTTTCCTTTCGTCATCTCAGTTAACTTCAAAGGCATAACACCAATTGAAAACTGAGCTAAATATTGTTTATATGTATTTTTTTCCCATTTTATAAATTTTGAATTTTTAATTTTTTCACAATATCCCTTATCATCATTGCTAATAATATAAAATTTTATATCATCATGTTTCTTAATTAACCTATTTAGAGAATCAATTATCAAGTCTAAATTATCTATTGTTGTTTTACTACCAATCCAGCCTATTATTTTTTCATTAAATGTATTATTCCAATAAGGAATGTATTCTTCAGTATTTTCTACAGTAGGAATAATAAAACATTTATCGCAATATTGGCTATAAAATGTTTGTAATGTGGCATTTCCACAAATTACGACATCTGATTCAAAAGCAATTCTCGATGAATTATCTTTATTATATGTGTAAACTGCATCATCAACGTCATAGACAATTTTTTTTCCATTTTTCTTCAAATGACTACAAAATGTAAAATAAACTTTAGGTATAACTGCCTTCTGAAAAAAAATAATGTCTTTTTTTGACGCAATGAAATATAATTGATACAATCTTCTCATAAAACAAAAGATATATGTTATTACAATATGAAATAAGTATTTCTTTTTATCATACATATAGATTCTAGTATATTTATCAGTCCAAAAATTATAAAATTTTACATCGAATTGTTTTTCAAACTTACTTTTAAAGATATATGCTCTATATTGAGATGATGGACCATTTTCAGAATATAAAGTAAAAACACATAAACTTTTCATAAATTTACACTCCCTACTAATGATTAACGCTTCAATAACATTTCTATTTTATTGAACAGTATAACCAACAACCAATAAGTTATAGTTAATTTCCATAATAATATTTATCAATAAAACAAAAAAAATTAATGAAATAAAATAAATTATTAAAAACACATTTTAAATATTTTAATTCATGAATGGACTAACGAAATTATTTTTTTATTAATTATGCTTATTTCAAATTTCAATTCTGCTAATTTTCTTGATTGAACTCCCATTTCTTCAATTATTTCATTATTTTCTATTAAAGTAATCATCTTTTCAACTAATTCATTAATATCGCGTGGTTTAACTAAAAAACCATTAACTCCCTCAATAACTGTACTTCTACATCCTGGTGAATCACATGTAATAATAGGGCGACCACATGATAATGCTTGTAAAACACATCGCGGAACCCCTTCTGGATAATATGATGGATAAACAAAATATCGAGTTTTTCTTAACCATCCTCTTACATCATTCGTTTTTCCATGATATTTGATTATTCCTTCCAAAACAGCATGATTTATAATATTACTTAAAGAGCCTTCAATCAAACTATCAATTGGTCCAACAACATGAAAATTAGATTTTGGATATTTTTGTTTAACAATTCTAGCTGCCTCTATATATTCTTTCAATCCTTTACTTGGTGTAATTCGAGCTAAATACAAAAATTCATTTTCGTTAGGAATTTTATATGCAGGAAATAATTTTGTGTTAACACCTGAACCATCAGTATATTGTACTTTTTTACTATTAACTAAATGGTTTTTCACAAAAAAAGAACCATCATCTTCGTTTTGAAAACATATATAATTTGAACACATATATGCAATTTTCAACATAGGAAAACTTATCAGTCGCAAAATTAACCCCTTTACTCCCCTAAACACAAATAAGTTTCCTCTACCATTTACAACACAAATAATTTTTTTTGCACCACCTAACCAAGAACCTATAGCCATTGCCGGATGATTTTTTACGCCGTATATCACGACAGCTTCCAAATTGTTCTCTTTCACTTTTCGCCTTATATCGAATAAAGACATGATTTCAATAAACGGATTTATATTATTACGAGAAGCTAAAATAGGCAAAAATTCCGCTTTATCTCCATTATAATAATTATTAATAGTACCATCATCAATTGCTGCAAAAAATACTACATCACCTTTTTTTAGAAAATCATCTATCAATTCAGGTCTATTGGGATATTCAGAACTCTTTGTATTACACATAATTGCAACATTCATTTTTTACACCACCTATATTCATTCATTTTTCGACCTTCTACAGTTTCAAAATTTCTGACAAGTTTGAATCCATTCTTAACATAAAACCTATTTACACCATCATTTTTTTCTGCGTCTGTTTCAAGATTTATATACGCAAATTGATCAGAATCGAATATTTCTTTTAACTTATCAATCATTTTCGTACCAATATGTTGTCCTTTAATTTTAGGGTTAACACCTATCGAAGATAACTCTATATATTTTTCTTCACGTATAGACTCAGAAGGTTTTAAAAATGCTCTCATCAACCTTATCATTGTTGTTGGCTTTCTGAGTACAGCCCATAGACTGAACCAAGCAAAAGTAATTAATCTAGTCCTTATTAAATATTTATAAAAAGAACTTAAGTCCTCTGAATAAGCCAGAACACCCACAATCTCATTATCACATTTTGCAACTATCAATCCAGAACTCGAATGAGAAATAAAACCCTTATACATTTGTGTTAGAAATCCTTTACCAAGGAAAGTTAAAAAAAATCCAGTAAAAGTTTCCATATGAATTTTTACGACATCATTCAACTCCTTTTTAGAGAGTATTGGATTTACCAAAATTTCCATTTAATCAACCTTTCTATATTTCTCTGTACTCTTTTCCACAAATAGCTAAAAAAGTCATAAACATTAATTTAATATCTCCTAAAAAACTAAACTTTTTAATACCTACTAAATTCCATTTCATTTTAATAGGTAATATATTTTCCACATATTCTTTTTCTACATTTTCAACTCCACTTAGCATTTCATCTTCATCTTTAAAATAGATACAAGTTAAATTAGTAATACCCGCTGGTATTAAAAATGTTGCTAACCACTCTTTTTCATACTCATCTACATACTTTTTAACTTCAGGTCTAACACCTACAAAAGTCATATCGCCTTTAAACACATCTATTAGTTGAGCAATCTCATCTAATCTACATTTTCTAACTACTTTTCCTACTCTCGTTACTCGACTATCATTTTCAACAGTTACAAGTGATCCTTTTTTATCTGCCTCATCACACATTGATCTAAACTTATGAATTCTAAATTTTCGTCCATACTGTGTATATCTCTCTTGTCGATAAAAAATAGGTCCCTTACTGTCCACTTTAATTGCAATTGATAATAAAATAATTACAGGGCTTAAAATAATTAAAAGAATAGTAGAAACAACAATATCAAAAATACGTTTAATGATTAAACTGCTCCTTTTTTTATCCAATATATCATAATATGGCTTTACCTCTGGAATTTGCATTTTTTGAGGCAAATCTTCCCATTTTTTTAACATACTAAATCCTCATAAACACTTTTTACACAATTTATAACATATTCAACTTCATTATCAGTTAAACATGTATGAAGTGGTAAAGTAACAACATTTTCATACATATTAAATGCACATTCATAATTTTTAATATCAAATCCTAATTTTTTATATGCTGTATGCATTGGTAATGGTTTATAATGAACATTCGTTCCTACGCCCAATTCTGCCATTTTAGCAATAAATTTATTTCTTTCTTCTCCGGTAAATGGTGAACCATCTTTCTTAAATAATCTTACAATATAAAGATGACCACTTGATTGATGTTCCTCAGTATAATGATTTAAAACTTTAAGTCCTAAACTTTTACAAACTTTATCATATTCACCGATAATCCATTTTCTTCTTGCTAACATGTCATCATATCTTCTATTTTGACTTAACCCGATAGAAGCATGAATATCAGTCATATTACATTTATACCACGTACCAACAATATCATATTCCCATGCACCTAACTTAGTTTTTGCCAACGCATCTTTGGATTGACCATGAAGTGATAATAATTGATATTGTTTATAGAGTTCTTCATTATCTATACCTTTGATATCTTTCCATGTAACAGCCCCACCTTCTGCAGTAGTTAAATTTTTTACTGCATGGAAAGAAAAATTAATAAAGTCAGGATATTGAGCAACTGATTTTTCTTTATATGTTGCGCCATAAGAATGTGCACCATCATCCATAATAATGATACGTCCAATAGCTTTTTGAATCTTATTATTACCTGGTTTAAATAAATGCTTTTTATTTTCTACAATTTCATGTATTCTATCATAATCACAAGGAATACCAAATAAATCTACAGGAATAATGACTTTCGTTTTTTCATTAATAGCATCCTCTAATTTATCATAATCCATTGTAAATTCTCCCTTTTTACAATCAATCATGACAATAGTTGCACCGACATGATCCACCACTGATGCTGTAGCTGTATACGTATATGCAGGAACAATGACTTCATCACCAGGACCTATACCTAAAATTCTAAGAGTCATTTCTGCGCATGCTGTTTGTGAATTTAAACAAACAGCTTTTTTCGTACCACATCTCTTAGTAACTTCTTTTTCCAACTCTTTTACTCTTGGACCTGTTGTAATCCACCCTGACTTCAATGCACTTACTACTTCATCAATTTCATTTTCAGTAATGTCTGGTGGACTAAATGGAATATTTCTTTTTTCCAACATTCTTATCCCTCCCCTAATTTTTTACATACAAAAAAAGCTCTTACGAGCTTTTGCTAATAATTTCTAAACCAACTTTCACTGTTGTGATCTGATCAAACAATTTGACTTCGATATAAGCGATACGCTTATGTCGATCTATTTTTCTGATAATACCTTCATTACCAACTAACGGACCGGTTAAAATCATGATCTTAGATCCTATGATATATCCTTTAGACATATCTACAATATGATCCTCTTTACCAAACTTTAAAAGAAAGATAGCTTCTTCTTTTAAAATAGGTAAAATATTAGATCCATCATTACCTAATACTTTGGTAAGTTCTGGTATTAACTTTAAGCTTTGATACAAATCATCGATGGCATCAGTAATCATAAAAACATAGCCTTTAAATAAGATTTCTTCTCTTTCATAAAAGGTACCTCTTATTTTTCGCACTCTTTTTGTTTTAGGAATAAAACATTCCTGGAGGACATCTTTAGAAATTAGACGCTGGCAAATATCTTTGATTTTTTCTTCATTTCCCGTTTTCACCTGGATTACATACCAGTTATCATACATCTTTCATTCCTCCATTTGGGTATAGTTTCCCTATCCACACAAAAATGCAGACTCTTGCTTTTATGACAAATGATGCCTGATAACGCGACGAAGCGACGATTATCATTTCTCATTTTTTGTACAATTGGTCACATAATTTTCGGCTTTTTTAATTTCATAATTATGCGAGACAATTATATCATAAAAGCTATTCATTACAAGTTATATTATGTTATTTTTGCTTAACGAAGTCAAAATAACAAAGTTTTTGTTTGTATTAACAAACTTTCTGAATTTATATGATAGAATCAAGCAAAAATAACATAATGTATACACAAGCATTTCCCGTTAAAACTATAAATAAGCTTCTAATACTTCTATACTATAAGAGTATTATTGGCATCCAAGAAAAAGAAAGAAGGAATGCTTATGAAACAAATATATGCCTATATTCGTGTCAGCTCTAAAGATCAAAACGAAGACCGTCAGCTGATAGCCATTCAATCATTATCGATCAAAAAGAAAAATATTTATATCGATAAACAGTCAGGCAAAGATTTTGATCGACCCCAATATCAAAAACTGATCAAAAAATTAAAAAAAGACGATCTGCTCTATATTAAAAGTATCGATCGTCTAGGTCGAAATTATGCTGAAATACTTGATCAATGGCGGATTCTTACTAAAGAAATCGGCATTGATATTGTAGTGATTGATATGCCTTTATTAGATACCAGACGGGGCAAGGATTTAATGGGAACTTTTTTAAGTGATATTGTTTTACAGATTTTATCTTTCGTTTCTGAAAATGAAAGAAGTAATATTAGACAAAGGCAGGCAGAAGGCATCGCTGCTGCCAAGGCCAAAGGCATTCGCTTTGGCCGTCCTCCTAAACCTATCCCTGATAATTTTGATGATATCTATCACCAATGGAAAAAAGGCATCCTCAATGGCAGCCAGGCAGCTAGACAATGTGGAATGCCTTTATCAACTTTTCGTTATCGGGTTCATTGTTTTGAAAAAACAATATAACCTCTTTTGTCGCAAAAAAGTGTACTTTTTTG
>JACJKV010000032.1 GCA_016901755.1 Thomasclavelia spiroformis
ATAACAATCCAGAAAAGGCGCTGTGTGATGGACCACAGTCACTGAAGCCAGAAAAATTTGAACAGGTGATGAACAGTCTTCAAGCGATTGCTAAAGCCGTAGGTAAAGAAATTTAGGTGATGACATGAAAATGATCGTTAATTTAAAGGAACACAGTTATCCAATATATATTCAAAAAGGTATTCTTGATCAGGCAAACGAAAAAATCAAAGAAATATTTCATGGTCGCAAGATCATGATTATTTCTGATGATCAGGTTTATCAGTATTATGGACAAAGGCTTACTGATGTATTGGCTCAGGATTTTGAAGTTGATCACTGTGTGGTTTTACATGGGGAACAGTCTAAGCGATTTGATATTTTACCACAGTTATACCAGGCTTGTCTGGATTTCCAGCTTACGAGAACTGATCTGATCGTTGCTCTAGGTGGCGGGGTCATTGGCGATATGGCTGGTTTTGTTGCCAGCAGTTACTTACGTGGTGTGAAACTGGTTCAGATTCCTACATCTTTGCTGGCACAGGTCGATAGTTCAGTAGGCGGAAAGGTAGCGGTCGATCTGCCTGCTGGAAAGAATCTGGTGGGGGCATTCTATCATCCTCAAATGGTGCTGATCGATCCTACAACTTTGAAAACTTTACAGCCACGCTTTATACATGATGGTATGGGAGAAGTGATAAAATATGGCTGTATCAAAGACCGTCAATTGTTTGATCAGCTCAATCGTTATGACAGTTTTGAACAGCTTTATGAAGATATAGATGAGATTATTTATCGCTGTGTCGATATCAAAAGAGAAGTTGTAGAAAAAGACCAGTTTGATTTTGGTGATCGTCTGCTGCTTAATTTTGGTCATACTTTAGGACACGCTATTGAACAGTATTATCACTATGAACATTACAGTCATGGTGAAGCGGTCAGTATCGGGATGTATCAGTTAACCAGATTAAGTGAAAACCAGCATTTAACTGACGATCATGTCAGTGATCAGATTCGTGATATTTTAGTTAAATATGCTTTACCATATCATTGTGATGTCGCTACTAAAGATCTTTTACAGGCCATAGCTTTAGATAAAAAGAATATCAATAATTCTTTATCACTGGTATTATTGAAGAATATAGGGAATAGCTATGTTTATCAGTGTGACCAGACATTTTTATTAAAACAGGAAAGGGTATAATATGAGTCAGATTAAAATACTGCCAGGAAAACTAAAAGGGGAAATTGCCGTGCCACCTTCTAAATCATTAGCTCATCGTGCCATTATCGCCGCAGGGCTGGCTAAGGGGACTTCCCGTATTGATCATATAGAATATTCACAGGACATTAAGGCAACGATCAAGGCCATGGAAGCATTAGGAACGGTGATCGAACAATATGATGATCATCTCATCATTCATGGGGAATCTACATTTTCCAAAAATAATATAATGCCAGGTATTGAGATTGACTGTGAAGAGTCAGGGTCGACATTACGTTTTATGGTTCCGGTTTCGCTGGTTAAAGAAAATAAGGTGCGTTTTATTGGAAGAGGTAATTTAGGAAAAAGACCACTGGATACTTTCTATGAGATTTTTGAAAGACAGAATATTGGTTATCTGTATCGTGAAAATATTCTTGATCTTAATGTGCTAGGTTCCTTAAAACCTGACTTTTATCGTATTCCAGGAAATATATCTTCTCAGTTTATTACGGGTCTGCTTTTTGCATTACCGCTTTTGCCTGGGGATTCGATCATCGAACTGACTTCGCCTTTAGAAAGTCGAGGATATGTCGATTTAACATTATATATTTTAAAATTATATGGCATTGATATTCTTAATCATGAATACAGACAGTTTGTTATTCGTGGTCGTCAACAATATAAACCTTGCAATTATCGGGTTGAAGCCGATTTTTCACAGGCTGCCTTTTTCCTGGTAGCAGGAGCTTTAGGTCATGATGTTGTCGTTCAGGATCTGAATCTTGACTCATTGCAGGGAGATAAAGCGGTCCTTGATTATTTGACGCAGATGAACTGTCAGATCAAAACCAGTGAAGCAGGTATACAGGTCGTTGGTCATGGCTTACAGGCAACAACCATCGATGCCAGTCAATGTCCAGATGTTATTCCGGTTTTGTCGCTTGCTTTAGCACTGGCTAAGGGGGATGGAAAAGTCATTCAGGCCAAACGTTTAAGAATTAAGGAATGTGATCGTTTAAGTGCAACTGTGAAAGAACTTAATGCGCTTCAGGCTCAGGTCATTGAACATGCTGACAGCATGGATTTTCATGGTGTCAGCAGTTTAAGTGGTGGACAGGTTTCTTCACATAATGATCATCGCATGGCGATGATGCTGGCGATTGCAGCAACCGTAGCTAAAGAGCCAGTTATTATTGATAATAAAGAATGTGTCAAAAAATCATATCCTGGTTTCTTTGATGATTTTGTTAGCTTAGGAGGAAAAATCGATGGCAGCGACCTATAAAAATAATATCGAATTAACAATTTTTGGAGAATCGCATGGTGAAGCTATTGGTATCGTAATTGGTAATTTGCCAAGTGGGATCGTCATTGATGAAGCGATGATTGCTTCTGAAATGAAACGTCGTGTTCCAGGTCAAAATAAGATGTCTACTGCCAGAAAAGAAGCCGATCAGGTGCATATCGTTTCGGGAGTACTTGATGGAAAAACAACCGGAGCACCGCTGACTGGAATCATATATAATAGTGATCAGCATTCTAAGGATTATTCTTTATTAAAAAGTCATATGCGACCAGGGCATAGTGATTATCCGGCTTTTATCAAATATCAGGGATTTAATGATGTACGTGGTGGCGGTCATTTTTCTGGTCGTCTGACAGCACCCATTGTTTTTGCCGGCAGCATTGCTAAACAGATCCTAAGCCAAAAAGGGATCAGCATTGGGGCTCATATTTTATCAATTGGTGATATCAAAGATGAAGCTTTTGCTGTGAATGTTGATGATGAACTGCTGAAGCAGTTGAAAGATAAAGCATTTCCAACGATCAATGATGATGTTTTTCCTTTGATGGAGGAAAAAATTATGGAGGCTAAGGCTAATCTGGACAGTATTGGTGGCAGAGTTGAATGTGTTGCCTTACATGTTCCAGCTGGTATTGGAGAACCGTTCTTTGATTCGCTGGAAAGCCATATTTCAGCTTTAATGTTTAGCATTCCTGCGGTAAAAAGTGTATCTTTTGGTGATGGAGACCAGATGGATCAATGGCATGGCAGTGAAGCTAATGATGAATATTATTATGATGAAAATGGTGCTGTCAAAACATGGACAAATCATAATGGCGGTATCATTGGTGGCATATCTAACGGTATGCCCCTGAAGGTGACGGTGGCTTTTAAGCCAACGCCTTCAATTGCCAGAAAGCAGCATACGATTAATGTAGAAACTCAAGAAAATGTTGAATTAGAAATAAAAGGAAGACATGATCCATGTATCGTGCAAAGAGCAGTTGTTGTCGTTGAAGCAATGATGGCTTTAGCAGTGTTGGACATGATGAGGTAAGATATGAAGGATTTACAGCAATGTCGTCAGGAAATAGACGCGATTGATCAGCAGATCATGAAACTTTTTGAACAGCGAATGAAGCTGTCTAAAAGCGTTGTTGAATATAAATATGCCAATCAGCTAGAAATTTTTCAGCCAGAAAGGGAAAAAGAAGTATTACAGAAAAATGTAGCACGTTTACAAGACAGTCAGCTGGCTGGCTATGCGCGCTGTTTCGTGCAGGATATGATGACTATTTCTAAAGCCTATCAGTCTGATTTATTGCCATTAAATCATGATGAACAATTTCTGGATTCTTTTAAAAAGGATCCTGTGGTTGGCTTCCAGGGTGTTGATGGAGCATTTTCACAAAATGCCGTAGAAAATTTCTTTGGTGAGGGAACAAAGAATATTGGCTATCCTGAATTTGAAGATGTTTATATTGCTTTGGAAAAAGGTGAAATTGATTATGGGGTTTTACCGATTGAAAACAGTCTGACGGGATCGATCAATGATAATTATGATCTGATTCGAAAATATGGTTTTTATATCGTTGGTGAAACAGCAGTACCGGTCAGTCAATGTCTGATGGCTTTGCCGGGAACTCAAATGGAAGATATTAAAAAAGTCTATTCGCATCCTCAGGGGCTGGCGCAATCGAGTGATTTCTTTTTTAATCATCGCTCGATGGAACCGATGCCTTATAAAGATACGGCCATGGCAGCCAGATATGTTGAAAGATCTAAAGATCAAAGTAAAGCTGCTATTGCTTCACCGCTGGCAGCTAAACTCTATCATTTAGATATTTTACAGGCCAACATTCAAAACGATAAAAGCAATAAAACCAGATTTATGGTTATTTCTAAAGAGCTGATCATTAAAGATGATAATGATAAGGTTAGTGTGATTTTCACTTTGCCTCATGAAGTTGGTACTTTATATAATATGTTACAGATCATCCAGCAAAGTCAGATCAATCTTGTCAGAATAGAATCACGACCAATCAAATCTCAAAACTGGCAATATTATTTCTATATTGACTTTGAAGGAAATATTAATGAAGAAAGAATCAAACGTGCCTTGGTGAAAATGAGAGCCAATAGCACAACATTAAGAATATTAGGGAATTATAAAAGAGCGTAAACTATGAAAAATATTGTATTAATCGGGATCATGGGTTGTGGCAAGACAACCATTTCAAAACTGTTAGCACAAAAACTTCATTGGCCAGTGATCGATATGGATGAATATCTGATGGATAAACATCAATGTACGATCAATGATATGTTTGCTGTGTCAGAAGAATATTTTCGTGATCTGGAAAGTCAGGCCTGTGTAGAGTTGTCAAAACTGGATGGTTATATTATTTCTACAGGTGGTGGCGTTGTTAAAAGAAAACAGAACTGTGATATTTTGCGAGACAATGGAATCGTGATTTATTTAGATCGACCAGTTGAAAATATCATCGCAGATGTAACGACAGCTGCTCGTCCATTATTAAAAGATGGTCCAGAAAAATTATATGAATTATATGATCAAAGACACCAGCTTTATCTGGATGCCTGTGATTATCATGTTTATAATGATGGAACTTTAGATGAAGTCGTTCATCAGATCATGGATCTGATACCCCAATCATAAAATATTATGATTTATTGGGAGGGCAAAGATTTAAAAACAGTGCCCTCCCAATTATTTTATGTTAATAGCCTAAACTATTATTATAACCTTATTTTTGATTACTAACAATTGATTATGAGATAATAATTTCATAATGTCTTTTTTTTGTAAAAAAAAAGAGAAGGTTTTATTCCTAATTACGGTAGATTGAAAGCGCTTTAAGTGATATAATGTGACAAAGGAGGCAAATTATGTTAAAGAAAATTATGATTAGTGCTCTTTCATTTGTATTTGCATTAAGCGTTGTTGATGCAGTTTATGCAATTGGTGGAGCCTCAGAACCTGAAAATTCTGATCCAATAACAGCAAGAATTGGAGAAAATGAATTTTTGGATGATCTCAATGATGATGGTTATGCTGAATTAGGTAAGTATAAAGTCGAAAAAATCAAAGATAACATTTATCATTGGGATGAAGGAACAAAAGCTCTTCCAGGAGGAGTAGAAGACGCTGAAGGAAATATGAATAATCCTTCTTCTATGTATTTCATCGAAGATGAAGATGGCGTTATTTTGATCGATTTAGGTAACGGTGCTGAAGCTGGCAGCGAAGATGAAAATAATGCTAAAACAATTGTAGAATCAATGGTAGGATCTAAACCATTGACTGTTTTATTGACACACAGTCATGGTGATCATACTGGATTTGCAAAATCAACAGCAGTTTTTGAAAATATTAATGTTGAACAGGTTTATATCAGCGATTTAGATTATGCCAGTGCGGAAGCTGCATTAAAAAATTTCGTTGATAAAGAATTAGTAAAAACTATAAAAGATGGTGAAACAATTAATGTTTACAACGCCCCATATGAATTCCATGTTGTCAGTGCCCATACTGAAGGATCAGTATTGATCAAAGATACTAAACATGAAGCATTATATATTGGTGATACTTTTGGTAGTGGTTATATTTGGGCATTATTTGAAACAAATGGTGGAAACCCTATTGCTGCTTTGAGTGATGGATGTGTTGTAGCAAGAAACATCATGAATGAAATGCCAAATGCTGCTATTTTGGCTGGTCATCGTTGGCAGCAGTTTGATGAATCAAATGCGCAAAGACCAAACGAAATGTCAATTCAATATTTCAATGATATGGCACAAGTTATTAATGGTATTTTAGACGGAACTACAGTTTCTAATCCATATGATGCAGTAGCTTGGGCACCAGATGCAATTGAACTTTCAAGCAATGGTGCAAAAGCAAAAATCGATACATTACCTAAATATGTAGAAGCATACAAAGCTTCTGTAAATTCTATGGAAGAAGCATATGTTTATAGTGGTAGTGATAAGTTAAGTATTGAATCAGTTAATGCCACTGCTCCAGCTACATTTGTTGTTTATCCAGATGGATCAATGACAGATGAAGAAGCTTTAGCTTATATCACTGATTCAGGTATTAAAGATATCGTTGATCGTGCAGCAAGTAAAGTATATGTTGCCAGACCTGAAAATGGTAAAGAATTTACTGCTGATGATGTTGATGGATTTGTTAATATTGTAAAAAAGATTAGTACTTCAGATAATTTCAAATTAATTGGAATTGGAAATGGTGCAACATTTATTAATCAGAATTTAACTGGTTATATGAATTTTGTTTCTGGATTGGCATTAGTTAATCCTGAAGAAGGTGCAAAAGTCAATGTATCAGTACCAACATATTTAGTTACTGATAATCAGGCTGTTGCTGATGTTTATATTAGTGCTAATAACGCTGAAAAAGTAAGTGAAGGATATTATGAAAATCCTGAAAGTCATTATGAAATAGTTGCAGTCAATAGTTATACTTCTGTCAGTGCTGTAGAAGCTACCAAAGATGCATGGGATAGAGTATTAAAGAAATTTGGCAGAATTGGAAACTATAGTGAAGTATATAAAGAAACTGCAACATGGTATTCTAGACCATTGATTAGCGGTAATACAGAAGCTGATCAGTCAAGAAAATATCAGTATTTTGATTCAATAGACGCTATTGATAATATGAATCGTCAGGTTGTTACTCAAGATTTGAACGACAATGGTATTTTATCTCTTTGGTATGAATATGTTCCAGAACAATCTGTTGATGCTAAAGACGGTACAGTTCCAGTTGTAGTATTGTTACATGGTAATACAAATGACCCTAGAACTCAATATGATACTTCTGGTTGGGCACAGGTTGCCAGTGAAGAAGGAATTATTCTGATTTGTCCTGAATGGCAAGGACATACTTATCAAGGGTATACTTATGATCCTATGACAGATGATTCTAATGAAACTGCAGATTCTGATGTAATTAAAATGCTTGATCTGATTTACGAAAAATATCCTCAAATTGATCGTTCAAGAGTATATGTATCTGGTCTGTCTGCAGGAAGCAGAAATACAACAAATATTACTTTATCAAATCCAGACTATTTTGCTGCTGGTGCTGGTCATTCTGGACCATTTGGTGCTAGTGAAGCTAATAAGGAAGCAGTAGCTGCTAACAAAGATAAATATGATATGCCAATTATCTATTTCACTGGTGATGGTGATGAATACTGCAAGGATGCATTTGATACTGCAACATTGAATGCTGGTTTACAGGTTGCTCAGCTGTATCAGGAATTAAATGATATGGAAGTTACTCAAGCAGAAGATATCGATGCAAATGACACATATTTATATGGTGTACCTTGGACAACTCGTTATACAATCGAACCTAATGCCGAAAACATTGCTAAAATTGATGTTGGTGTGATTTCTAATGAAAAAGGTGTTGAAATTTCAATGGCACGTATTTATGGATGGGGTCATTGGAATTATGCTCCTGATGCTGAATTAATGTGGCAGTTTATGAGCAAATATGCACGTAATCTTGAAACTGGTGAATCTATCCGCTTAGATCTTGAAGATAATGAAGAACCTTCTGGTTCTGAAGATGGAGAAAATGATTCAGAAAAAGATCCAGCAGAAGATAGCGCAAACAAACCTTCAACATCAACTGATAAAGTAACAACAGGAGATACTACATCAGTTATGCCTTATGTTGTAACTGCTATCGTGTCAGTTGGAGCAATTGCAGCTTATGTTGTTATTAGAAAAAGAAAAACTTCTAAAAATTAAAATATTGTATGATAAATAAAAAAAGTGGGATTTATGCAAATCTCGCTTTTTTTATGGACAATGAATAAAGTCTTTTTTGAAGTAAAATCAGTTATCATTATCGAAGTTAGTGATATTTATAAGTAAATAAACTGTTTTATGGAATTAAACTTATTTTATTAATATCATGGATATTTAATAATGAATGGGTAGCTATTGATATATGATGGATCAGATCATTATTACATTTAATACTATGAAGATAAAATTATGAAGCCAGCAAATTAAGATTTAAAACACATATTAATATTTTGATCAGACAGATAGTTTCTTAATCGAGATTATGTTAAAATTATGAATAAATCACAGACCAATGCAGGCTGATGGAGAAAGGGTGAACGGTTATGGAGTATGTATATGAAAAAATTCATATGGATAAGGATTTACCTGTTAAAATATATGATTTATATTTTGATCAGGAGGTACCGGTAATAGAAAAACATTGGCATAACAGTTTGGAAATTATTGTCCCTTTTTCTGGGAATTTACAGGTTTGGTTAAATGGAGAGGATTTAATTTTAACTGATCAGGATATTCTGATTGTAAATTCTAAGGAAGTTCACCAGTTTACATGGTTAAAAGATAATGGGGTTTTTAAAGGATACTGTTTACAGATACGTTATGATTATGTTCAAAAACATTTCCTGGAAAGTGATATCTGTTTTAAACAACCGATTGACAGGCAAATGACAGCAATATTAAGAAATTGTATTTTGGCGATCGTTACTGCCAGTAAGCGGTCAACGGATTATGCTTCAATGCTGGTAGAAAGTGAATTACTGAAACTTTTGTATGATTTGAGTTTTTTGCTTGTTAAAACAAAATTCTTGATTAAAAGTGACAAATACAAGCAGAAAATTACAGATATGGTCAATTATTTAGAAAAGCATTATAATGAAGATATTTCTATGAAGCAGATTGCATCCATTTTTCATATGACTGAACGATATTTTTCTAAATTTTTTAAAGAGAATATTGGCATATCGCCTAAACAGTATCTGATTTTATTTCGGTTAAATCATGCTGTTGAGCTTTTAAAAAAAACAGATTATCCAGTAACAAAAATCGCTTTGATTTGTGGCTTTACCAGCTTAAGTTCATTTTACAGTTCTTTTCATAAAACGTATCAAAAATCTCCTACCGCATATCGAAAAAAACATGAGTCAGATGTTATTTAAAAAAGATACATATCATAAGTATTCATTAATATAGAATGATGAGGTGTTAGAATGAAATTTATACATATGTCAGATTTACATTTAGGTAAAATTATTTACCAGCGTAATCTGATCGATATTCAGACTGATCTTTTACATCAGGTAATTAATGTCATGAATCAAAGGAAAATCAATACGCTGGTAGTGGCAGGGGATATCTATGATCGTGCCATTGCATCGCAGGAAAGTGTTGCTGTCTTGAATGATTTTCTTGATGAACTGATCAATATTCATCATAAAACAGTACTCATGATCAGTGGTAATCATGACAGCAGTGAAAGACTGAATTTTGCCAGTTCACTGTTAAAAAGCAAGGGACTTTATATTGTATCATTTCCTCAAAAACAGATGGAACCTATTGAAATAGAAGGTGTTCGTTTTTATTTGTTGCCGTTTTTTAAACCTTCCTATATTCGATATCTTTATGATCAGCAGGAACTGAAAACATATCAGGAAGCCTTTGCCTATTATTTATCTCGACAGCAAATCGATCATCGCTATCCTAATGTATTAGTTACTCATCAGTTTATTGCTGGCAATAAAGCAGTGACACGTTCGGAAAGTGAAGTGATCTTGACAGTTGGCGGCAGTGAAATTATAGATGTAGAGCTGGTCAAAGATTTTGATTATGTGGCATTGGGACATATTCATGCCAGTCAGAAAATTAAGTATGATCATGTTCGCTATGCTGGCAGTCTGATGAAATATTCTTTTGATGAAGTGAAGCAGCAAAAAGGAACCGTTGAAGTGACGATTGAAGATGATAAGGTCTGCTGTGAACTGATTTCACTTTCGCCCCAGCGTGATCTGATCAAAGTTTCAGGGTATTTCCATGAAATACTGGATTATCCTAAAAATGAACAGGATTTTGTATCTGTTGAATTAAAAGATCATCAGATTATTGGGCATGCGTTTGACCGTTTAAAAGAAAAGTATCCTGAATTGCTGCAGGTTACATATTCTGCGCTGACAAATATGACAGCTTCTCATCAGACAACCGCTTCATCGTCTTTTGAAAAACAGACACCAGTAGAACTTTTCAGTGAATTTTATGAAAAGATGAAGGGAGAAAAACCAGACGAAGAAGATATAGCTGTCATTGCATCACTGTTAAAGGAGGAAGATATCGATGATGCCGCTTAATTTAACGATTTCAGCTTTTGGTCCTTATCCTGAACAGATCATCATCGATTTTACTCAGTTTCAGGAAAGCGGTCTGTTTTTAATTACTGGTCCTACCGGTAGTGGTAAGACCATGATTTTTGATGCGATTGTTTTTGCACTGTATGGAAAAAGCAGTGGACAGATGCGTGAAAGCGATAGCTTGCGCTGTGATCATGCTGCTAAAGAAACACCGACCTATGTTGAATACAGTTTTGCTTTGCATGATCAGATTTATACTGTAAAAAGATCACCAAAATATTTTGTTGAAGGCAGAAAGACTGCCAAAGCACCGAGTGCACTTTTGACATTGCCTGATGGCAAGATGGTAGAAGGTGTTCGCGAAGTGGATCATAGAATTGTTGCTTTACTGGGGGTTGATGAAAAACAGTTTAAGCAGATTGCCATGATCGCACAAGGAGAATTTACGAAACTGATCATGTCTTCCAGTGAAGAAAGAGAAAGAGTTTTAAGAAATTTATTTCATACTGAAGTTTATCAGCGTCTGGAAGAAAAACTGAAAGAAAAACTGAAACTGTATCGTGATAAATATGATCATTTATTAAAACGTAAAAATCAGCTGATAAGTGAATTAAAGATTGACAGCGATGATTTTGATCTGTATTTACATCAGCAGGAAGCATTACTGCAAAAGCAGCAGCAAAGTTTAGCGCAGATGCAAAATCAGCATGAATCAAAAAAACATACTTTGCAGCTTTATCATCTGCAGAATCAAAGAATACTGAAATTAGAAAACTTATCGAAACAGTATCAGCAGCTCTGTTTACAGGAAGCTGATTTTCGTACATTAAAAACGCAGATCATGCTGTTAAAACAGGCCAAAGACACCAATTATTATTATCAGATCTTTCTTCAGGAACAAAGACAGCATGATGTTCTGTCTCAAAATCTAAAAGCTATCAGTTTGCAGCTGGAAAAATCTCTTAAAAATCATCGTCAGATCAATGAACAGTATGCCCACATTGATGAAATGAAAAATGAAAAAAATGCTTTGCAGGACAAAGTCAATGCACAAAAAAAATTAATTGATGATATTTACCGTTATCATCATGATTATCAGGAAAAACAAAGTTATCTGCAGGAATATCAAAGCAAGCAGGAAGAATTCAAACTGCTTTTACAGCGCACTGAAAGACTGGAAAACAGTGTTTTAAAAGATCAGGAAACGATCAATGATGAAGCTAGATTAAAAATGGAATTTGAACTGGCTCAGAAAAAATTCCAGTCAGCCAATGAACGAAAGATCAAGATTCATGAACTTTCGCAGTTGAATGATCAGTATGTTTTAGAAAGTGATAAACGCAGCGATCTGCAGGAAATCTATCAGGCCTTAGAAAAAGAATTTTATCAGGAAAAAAATAACTTTGATGAAATGGAAAAACTGTTTTATCGTCAACAGGCGGGTATTTTTGCTTCAAATCTGGAAGAAGGTAAACCATGTCCTGTATGTGGTTCTTTACATCATCCCCAGCCTGCTGCTTTACTGGATGAAGAAGTAACTACTGAAAAACTGAACCTGCAAAAACGAAAGGTCAACAGCATACAAGAAAGATTTAATGATAATCGCCAGCAGCTGATGCTTAAAACACAGCTTTTATCAACGATTCAGGAAAGGATCGAACAGTCCAGTGAAGAACTGCGCATTGACAGTGAACTGACCAAGGAACTGTTTATCAAAGAACTAAATAAAACAAATATGATTGAACGGGAAATCAAAAAATCTTATGCGACGATGAATGATGAACTCAAATATATTCAGAAACTGAAAACCAGTATTGCCCTGTCAAAAAAAGATCTGCAAAAGTATCAGCAGGAACTTGAAAAGCGACAGCTGGAACTGACGGAACTGAATAATCAGATTCATAAAATTGAAGGTCGACTGAATGAGTCGTTTGCTGAATATGATATAGATGATCAAAAAGAGCTCTATCAGCAAAACCAGCAACAGCTTCATCATCTGGAAAATACGATTGATCATTTACAGCAAAAATTTGATAAGGCTGATAAAGAAAGACTGCAGCTGGAAACAAAGCAAGAAGCATTTAGAAATCAAATGCTGCAACAGGATGAAAAACTGAACAAAGCTGAAAATGATTATTTAATGCATTTAAAACAGTATGAAAGTGAAACGGATTTTTTCCAGCTGAAAGATCAGATTGAAGAAATTGAGAGCCTGGAAAAAACATATCAGGATCATATGATCAAAAAGGATTCGCTTGCTAAACAGATTGCTTCTTTACAGGAAGAAGTACAAGGTCTTAATTATATTGAACTTGAAGATCTGGAGACAGAATTAAAAAAGCTGGAAGCTGACATTAATGATTTTGTTAAAGAAGTTAATCAAAGTCAGATTGCTTTGGCATTGCAGAAAAATAAAATTGAAGAAATCAGACAGATTAATTCAACGATGGCGCTGGATGAAGAAAAATATCAGAGATACCTTGATTTAAGTAATGTGACCAGTGGAAAAAATGATGCTCGAGTATCACTGGAAAGATATGTGCTGGCTGCCTATTTTGAAAAGATCCTGCTCTATGCCAATGAAATCATGAAAAAACTGACTCAAGGCCGCTATGTCATGTTAAGAAAAGATTATGCCAGTAAAGGCATGGCTAAACAGGGACTGGAACTGGATGTGTTTGATTATGAAAGTGGACTGTCACGTGATATCAGGACATTATCTGGGGGCGAAAGTTTTAAAGCAGCATTATCGCTGGCTTTAGGGCTATCGCAAATGATCCAAGATCATGCCGGTGGGATCGAACTGAATACGTTATTTATTGATGAAGGTTTTGGAACGCTTGATATGCAGTCTTTGGATCAGGCCATCAATTGTCTGATCGAACTGCATCAGGACAATAAATTAATTGGTATCATCTCACATGTCAGTGAACTGAAAGACCGAATTGATCGTCAGATCGTTATTAGTCGAGAACGAAAAGAAAGCAAGATTAGTATTATCTAATCTTGCTTGTTGGCTTTAAATATAGTAGAATATAATGGAAATTTTTAGGAGGGGAAAATATGGCAAATCATAAGAAAAATGAAGCAATTACTGCTAGAGATGTTGATTTTGCTAAATGGTATACTGATGTATGTCGTAAAGCTGAATTAATGGATTATAGCGGGGTCAAAGGATTTATCATTTATCGCCCATATGGTTATGCTTTATGGGAACAGATTCAAAATTATATGGATCAGAAATTTAAAGAAACAGGACATGAAAATGTTTATATGCCGATGTTGATTCCTCAATCTTTATTACAAAAAGAAGCTGATCATGTTGAAGGATTTGCACCTGAGTGTGCGGTAGTTACTCAAGGTGGTTTAGATAAATTAGAAGAAAATCTGGTCATTAGACCAACTTCTGAAACATTATTCTGCGAACATTACGCTAAAATCGTTAATTCTTATCGTGATCTTCCTAAGCTGTATAATCAATGGTGTTCAGTTGTCAGATGGGAAAAAACGACTCGTCCATTTTTACGTGGATCTGAATTCTTATGGCAGGAAGGACATACGATTCATGCCAGTGAAAAAGAAGCCAGAGAAGAAACATTACGTATGCTGGATATCTATAATTCTACGGCAAAAGATTTACTGGCAATTCCAATGATCACAGGTAGAAAAACTGAAAGTGAAAAGTTTGCTGGTGCTGAAGAAACTTATACAATGGAAGCATTGATGCATGACGGTAAAGCTCTGCAGTCAGGAACTTCACATTATTTTGGTCAGGGGTTTGCTAAAGCATTTGATGTTAAATTCTTAAATAAAGAAAACAAACAGGAATATGTTTATCAGACTTCATGGGGTGTTTCGACAAGACTGTTAGGAGCTATTATCATGGTTCATGGTGATGACAATGGTCTGGTTTTACCACCACGTGTTGCTCCAGTTCAGGTGATGATCGTACCTGTTATGCAGCATAAAGCAGGTGTGTTAGATAAAGCTTATGAAATTGAAAAACAGTTAAAAGCAGCTGGATTGAGAGTTAAGGTCGATACCAGTGACAAAACACCAGGCTATAAGTTTGCTGATGCTGAAATGAGAGGAATCCCATTGAGACTGGAAATTGGTCCAAAAGATATCGAAAATGGACAATGCGTTTTAGCAAAACGTGTTGATGGCAGCAAATCTGCCTATCCATTAGATGAACAGCTGGCACCAACGATCTTAAGGCTATTAGATGCCATTCATGAAGAAATGTATCAGAAGGCTTTGGCATTTAGAGATGCCAATATCAGAACTGCACATGATTATGATGAATTTAAAGACATCATGGAAAAACAGGGTGGCTATGTCAGAATGATGTGGTGTGGTGATGAAGCCTGTGAAAGCAAGATCAAAGAAGATACGGCTGCAACTTCTAGATGTATTAAAGAAGATGAAGCAGCATTTGGTGATGTTTGTCCAGTGTGTGGCAAACCAGCTAAAAAAGTTGTTTATTTTGCCAAAGCTTATTAATAAAAAAAGAACCAGAAATCAAACTCTGGTTCTTTTTTTATTATTTCATTTGGGTACAGGTAATAGATTCAATAACGGGCTGATTTTCTTTTTTGACAGTTCCATTATTATCTTCAACCGGAGTATCTTTACAGATCTGATCAACTATGTCCATTCCTTCATAAACGTATCCAAATACAGCATAATCACCATCAAGATGTGAGGATTCGCTTTGAACGATGAAAAACTGTGAGCTGGCACTGTCATAATCCTGACTTCTGGCCATAGAAAGCGCACCACGAGTATGTTTAAGCGGATTTTCTACACCGTTGTTACTGAATTCTCCTTTGATCGTTTCTTCACTGCCACCAGTACCATCACCTAGCGGATCACCACCTTGGATCATAAAGCCATCAATGATACGATGAAATGTCAGACCATCATAGAAATGGTCATTGCATAAACCAACAAAATTAGTAACCGTAATTGGCGCTGTATCAGCATCAATTTCTGCTTTAATTGTACCATAGTTTTTAACTTTGATTTCAACCTGATAATTTCCGCTTAGATAATCAGTCTGATCTTCTTTTTCTTCACTGGTGGAAGATGATTGACATCCAGCAAGAGACAGACAGAGCACTAAAGCAAATATATATTTATATAATTTTTTCATTTCCTTCACCTCGATTATCATTATAACAAATGTGAATAAATTTGGACACATTATTTATAATTACTTTTCTTTATGTTAGAATACTTTCGGAAGGTGAAAAGTATGCGAGAAAAAAGAATCGCTTTAATAAATGATGTCACAGGATTCAGCCGTTGTTCTGTGGCGTGTCAGTTGCCCATTATTTCGGTGATGGGAATTGAAACGGTGTTTGTGCCGACGGCTATCTTATCAATTAATACTTATCATCAGGATTATTTTTTTGATGATTATACTGCTAAGATGCCAGAATATATTAAAACATATAAACAAAGACATGTAGAATTTGATGGCATCTGCAGTGGCTTTTTAGGCTCAGAAAAACAGATTGAAATTGTTAAAGATTTTTTTGCCTGTTTTTCTAATGATGATAATTTTATTCTGGTTGATCCTGTTATGGGAGATCATGGAAAACTGTATCCAACCTATAATCTGGCAATGCAGGAAAAAATGAGAGAACTGATGCCCTATGCTACGATCGTGACGCCTAATCTTACAGAATTATGTGCTTTGATTGATGAAGAATATCATGAAACTCATGATCGTGATGAACTGTATCGCATGTGTCAGAAATTAAGTGCTATGGGACCACAGAAAATTGTTGTTACTGGTATTTCTTTTGATCAGAAGATCTTAAATTTTGTTTATGATCAGGGAAAGGTATATAATGTAATCGTAGATAGAATTGGCGAAGACCGCAGTGGTACGGGAGATGTTATTTCAGCAGTCATTGCCGGCAGCTATTTAAATGGCTGCAGCTTTTTAGAATGTGTTAAAAAAGCGGCTGACTTTTCTTTGAAATGTATACGTCATTCAGTAGAAATTGGTGCACATCCACATTTAGGATTATGTTTTGAACCATTTTTAAAAGAATTGGGGGAATAAAAATGATTTTATATACACTTTATAAAAACAGTTATATTGATATTCAGAATTTAGACAGTACAAAAGGCGTTACCGTTTATGTTAATTCGACGAATCGCTGCACCTGTTCATGTACTTTCTGTTTAAGACAGACTAAGGAAATGATCGAAGGGAATGATCTGTGGCTGAAAAAGGAACCTACGGTTGCAGAAATTATTGCTGAATTTGAAAAATATGATTTAAATGATTTTAAAGAAGTTGTTTTCTGTGGTTTTGGTGAACCACTGATTCGTCATGATGATCTGATGGAAGTGGCACGTTATATCAAGGGTAAAAGAGCTGATCTGCCAATCAGGGTCAATACTAATGGATTATCGTCTTTGTATCATCAAAGAGATATTACCCCAGAATTTAAAGGATTGCTGGATACTGTTTCAGTCAGTCTTAATGCCAGCAATAAAGAAGAATATTTACGTCTGACCAGAAGTCGATATGGGATGGATTCTTTTGCTGAAATGCTGGATTTTGCCAGCAAATGTAAACCTTATGTAGCGCATGTGGTATTAACGGTCGTTGATATCATTGGAACAGAAGAAATAGCAAAATGTCAGAAGATTGCTGATGATCTGGGTGTTACTTTAAGAGTAAGACCCTATGAAGAATAGGAGAGAATAAAGATGATGCAATTAAGCAGAGAGGAAAGGATGCTTCATATTGGTAAAATGACCAATGTTCGTGATCTTGGTGGTTATGAAACGCAGGATGGCTATTATACTAAATCACATAAATTTGTCAGAAGTACCTGCCCTAGTGGAATTGCTGAAGAAGATAAAGCTAAATTCTATGAATATGGGATTAGAACAGTGGTCGATTTGCGCAGTGACTATGAAGTCTATCATCAGCCTCATAGTCTGCATGGTTATAAAGATATTGAATATTATCATGTTGATCTTCTGAAAATAGAAAATCTGAATGTAGTTCCTGATAATATTAGAGATTATCAGGATTTAAGTGGTTTTTATATTTTTATGATCGAAGCTAATAAACAGCAGTTTAAGGAAGTATTCGAACTGTTTTTATCGCATCCATATGACTGCATTCTGTTTAACTGTTCGGCAGGAAAAGACAGGACCGGTGTGGTTTCGGCATTACTGTTAGATCTGGCTGGCTGTCATGAATATGATATTGTTAAGGATTACTCAGAATCTTATGAAAATAATATGGCCATGATCAAAGAACTGGAAGCTATCATGGCAGAAGAAGAAAAATATTTAGGTTCTGATCCTAGAATTATGATGAAATTTTTAGCGTATTTAAGAGACACATATGGCAGTGCCAAAGGTTATTTGTTAGATATTGGATTAGATGAGGAACAGATTGTTCAACTGACAGAAAATTTTGTTATTTAAAAGCAAAATACCTCCTTTCCTGATTATATAAGGATAGGAGGTATTTTTATGAAAGCTTTGACATTTAAGGAAAAACAGGAAGTACTTACCCAAATGTTCAATCAGTATCAGCGTGCTAAGCTCCAGCTTGAGTGTCTGGAAAGAAAAAACTTTTATCCGTCAATTGACTATTTAACGGTCAAGGAAAAGAAAACATTTTATCAGGGAGTAGATAAAAAATATGACAGCTATATTCAGTCAAAAGATGAGCTGAAAATGATCATTACAACTTTTGATAAGATCCTGGAGCGTCTGTCAAAGGACAGCTATATGATCATTTATCAGGATTTTGTGTTAAAGAAAGAAAAAAACTGGTGGCTGGAATATTATTCACGCAGTACATATTATCGTCTGAAAACCAGAGCGATGGAAGAAGTCCTGTTTTATTTTAATTGTTTATAAAAATATAGAAATTCAGATAAAGAGCAAAGCTGACCCATAAGGCATAGGGAATATTGAGATAGCAGGCCAGTGGCTTGATGCTGTAAAAACGAAGCAGCATAATGATAATTAAGATCAGTAAAACAATCAGAACCATTAAGGCCATGAAATAATTCTGTAAATTAAAGAAAAATAATGGCCAGCAGAAATTAATAAAGAGCTGAAACGCATATATCACTAATGCATTTTCACGCTGTGGTGATTTTGACATATAGATGATATAACTGGATATTCCCATTAGAATAAACAGTATGGTCCAGATAATAGGGAAAAAGTAACCTGGAGGAGATATTTTAGGCTGATTTAGATGACTGTAGAGATCCATCTGGTCTTTGGTTAGAAAGGCACTGATACCACCAATCAGTAAAGGAAAGGCCAGACTTAAAAACAAAGCTTTTTTATTCATTTTATCACCAGTTATATTATATCCAGAAATGAAGAAGATATTCTTATAAAAATATCAAGCATCTCAGTTGTCACAGCTGCTTCTATCGGTTAAAATGCAAATAGGTGATAGAAATGAAATTAGTAAGTTGGAATGTGAATGGAATAAGAGCGTGTATACAGAAAGGTTTTTTTGAAAGTTTTCAAAAACTGGATGCGGATATTTTCTGTCTTCAGGAATCAAAAATGCAGGAAGGACAGGCGGATATAGCGATTGATGGCTATTATCATTATATCAACAGTGCCCAAAAGAAAGGCTATAGTGGAACAGTTATTTATACCAGAAAAAAACCATTAAGCGTGCGTTTGGGGATGAATCAGGAACGTCATGATCAGGAAGGACGACTGATTACATTAGAATATGAAAATTTTTATATTATTACCTGTTATACACCTAATAGTCAAAATGAACTGAAAAGACTGGATTATCGTATGGAATGGGAAGATGATTTTCTGGATTATCTTCAAAGCTTTGATAAACCGGTGATCTTATGTGGAGATTTAAATGTTGCTCATCAGGAAATTGATTTGAAGAATCCTAAAACCAATCGTCGAAATGCAGGTTTTACAGATGAAGAAAGGGAAAAAATGACACGCCTGTTAAATAGTGGATTTACCGACAGTTTCAGATATCTGTATCCAAAGCAGGAAGGTATTTATTCGTGGTGGTCATATCGTTTTAAAGCACGAGAAAAGAATGCAGGCTGGCGGATTGATTATTTTATTGTCAGTGATGAATTAAAAGATAAGATCATTGACAGTACTATTGAAACTGATATTTATGGCAGTGATCATTGTCCTGTCACTTTGACTATTGATTTATAAAAAAATGCGCTGATGCGCATTTTTATTTTCCTAAATGTTTACAGCTGTAATAAGCTGGGATACCGTTTTTGTATTCGATATGAACTTCACCCTGAATGAGTGGATAAAGATATTCATATAGTTCAGGTGTGATGTCATTTCCTTCTGGGCTGATCCATTCCGTCGGTATTTTCTGTTCAAAATTTGCTATCTGACGAACATCAGTGGAAATATAGTCAATAGTATATGGGTGGTTAGAAATACGTTTGAATCCCATGACATGACCAGAAATGTTATTTAAAGCGGTATCGATAGCTTTTTGACCAATGACAAATGATTCGTTAAGGTCGGTTTTGCTGCCGATATGCATGGCACAGCGCTGTAAGACATTCAGTTCTATGCTTCTGACTTTGCAGCCAAATTCTTTAAAGACAAGGGTTTCCAGCAGTTTTCCGGTTCCTGAATGTAATACATGACCAAAAGCGTCTTTTTTGGCGTATTTACTGTCATCGTCTAAGAAATGACCGTCTTTATTACGGATTCCTTCAGAAACAGCAACGACTACACAGCGTTTATGTTTTCTGACTTCACGAATATCATCTAAAAATTTCTGTGTGTCAAAAACAACTTCTGGCAGATAGATCAGATCAGGTGCGACATTATACTCGTTTCTGGCTAATGCTGCAGCAGCAGTCAGCCATCCGGCATTTCGTCCCATGATTTCGATGATGGTAACTGATTCCAGCTGATAGATCAGACTGTCATGTACTACTTCCAGAATTGATGTTGCCACGTATTTGGCAGCAGAACCAAATCCAGGGGTATGGTCGGTTCCCATCAGATCGTTATCGATGGTTTTAGGAATACCGATAAAATGTATATCACTGTTGATATGTTTGGCATAATCATCCAGTTTCATGACTGTATCCATTGAATCATTTCCACCAATGTAGAAAAAATCAGTAATATTTAATTTTTTCAGGATATCAAATAATGTTTCATATGTTGACAGGTCTTCCTGATAGGTTGGCAGTTTAAAACGGCAAGAGCCCAGATACATTGCTGGTGTCTGTTTTAAAGCATTGATTTTATCACCAGTATCAAATTCGGCTAACAGATCCATATATCTGCCTTCTAATAATCCCATGATACCATTGATCATTCCATAAACATTGTCATATTGACCACATGCTTTGGCACGATGAATGATACCAGCTAAACTTGCATTTATTGCTATTGTGGGTCCTCCAGATTGTCCAATAATACAATTTCTTTTCATATGTTTCTCCTTTTTTTCGCCTTCATTTTATCATTTTAGACATATAAAAAAAAGATATCTAGATATCTTTTTTTGGTTTTTTACGAGTGATAAAATGAACTGTGATCAAGATGATGATGATCAGTGCTCCAAAAATAAAATAAGCATAAAACTGACGGTCAACGTTTTGTGATGTAGCGCTTATTTTTATTTCAGGGATACGACCATTGATAAGATGTTCATAAAGATCGATCGTTACTGTATCATCTTCAATAGTACCTAATGATGAAGCAGTCACCGTTCCTGGCATTTTGATGATCAGTTCAAAAGATGCACCATTGCTTTTCAAGGCTGAAAGTGTACTTTTGTAGTTTTCCAGTTCGGAAAAGTCTATCCCGCTTTTCATGATGTTCAAATCAAACTGATAGTTTACAATACCTTTTTGTTCACTGATGATCAGATTATCCAATAATTGCTGATTAAGAGTTTCAGGTGCCTGGAAAAGCAGTCCCTGGTAAGTGAGATCATCTGTTTTTTTCTCGGTTTCGGTAACTGTCCAGTTTTTAAAATAGTCGTCATTAGTGAGAAGCTGTTTTTTTATGCTGGCAATTGTCATGTCGTATGATTTTAATGTTTCTTTTTCAATGAGCAGGGTGCTTTGCAGCTGTGTTTGCTCTTGAGATAAATCTATAACAATCTGATATTGTACGCATCCAGTTAAAAGGAAGATCAGACTGGAAAGTATGATCAGTTTAAGTGTTTTTTTCATTATGAACCTCCATTTACAGTATAACATGTTTTTTTGTCGAAAAAATATATTGCTTTAATATAATTATAGACATAAAAAATGTAAGATAATACATTTTTAGTTCATAAAAAAAAGATAAAATAAAAATGGTGATAATATGAAAGTCGATATTGTTTATTCTTCTAAATCAAAGTACATAAAAACAGTCGCTTTTGAAATGGCAAAATGGGCACGAACCAGTGCTAGAAATCTACAGGTTTATCATGATGATAAACCAAGTGATTTGCTTGTTATCTGTTTTGATAATACGCTTTTTGAAGATAAGGAACTGATTGAATTTATCGAATCACTTTCACGAGCTCAAGTGAAAAATCTGGCTATAGTCAACTGTTTTTATATTAATAATAAAAAACTGTTAAAAATTATTAAGTTATGTCAGCATCAGCAGTTACCTTTGATGAGACAGCAGTATACTTTTAAGATGACTTTGGATCAGCGAAAAGAAATTCATCCTACTGTGATCGATAATGCCAGACTTTATATTGAGGATATGATGAATATTGTTAGAGATTATTATTAGAAGCTAAAGCTTCTTTTTTTTATATTTTAGTAATAAAAAAATATTAAGATAATAAAATAATATTGACATATCATTATCACAGTGATATATTTTTATCAAGTTTTGATTTTATTATCAGGACCGAAAAAGAAAAAGGGGGAGTCGAAATGAAAAAACTAGAAATCATTATTCGTCCCGAAAAGTTAGATGTATTAAAAAAGATTCTAACTGAAGATGGAATTAGCGGGATGATGATTTCCAACATTATGGGCTTTGGTAATCAGAAAGGGTATACGCATCAGTATCGTGGGACAACTTATGCTGTCAATCTGGTTTCTAAATTAAAGGTTGAAACGGTGATCAGAGATGAGCAGGTTGAAGATCTGATGCAAAAGATCAGAAATGAATTATCAACAGGTCATGTTGGTGATGGGAAGATTTTTGTTTATCCAGTAGAAGATGCACTTCGTATTAGAACTGGAGATCGCGGAGAAAGTGCACTTTAGTAAAGAGGGGGATTAAAGTATGAATGATGTATTCAAAGTATGGTTTTTAATTGGTGCAGCTTTAGTATTTTGGATGCAGGCAGGCTTCGCTTTAGTAGAAGCAGGATTTACGAGATCCAAAAATACTGGGAACATCATCATGAAAAACCTGATGGATTTCTGTATTGGAACATGTGTCTTTATTATTATTGGTTTTGGTTTATTTTTAGGGGAAGATATCGTAGGATTGATTGGTAAACCAGGACTTGATATTTTTACTGATTATGCTAATTTTGATTGGTCAAACTTTGTTTTTAACCTTGTGTTCTGTGCAACGGCTGCTACTATTGTATCAGGGGCAATGGCTGAAAGAACAAAATTCTTATCATATTGTATATATTCAGCAGTTATTTCAGCACTTATTTATCCGGTTGAAGCACACTGGATCTGGGGTGGTGGATGGCTTGTACAATGGGGCTTCCACGATTTTGCCGGATCATGTGCAATTCATATGGTCGGTGGTATTTCAGCCTTGATTGGTGCTAAAATACTTGGACCACGTATTGGAAAATATGATTATGACAGTGAAGGAAAAGTGACAAAAGTTCATGCTATTCCAGGACATAATATTACTGCTGGTGCGTTAGGTGTATTTATTCTTTGGCTGGGATGGTATGGATTCAATGGTGCAGCAGCTACTTCAGTTGAACAGCTAGGTTCAATTTTTGTGACAACGACCATTGCACCCGCTGTTGCTACTGTATCATGTATGATTTTTACCTGGATCAAATATGGTAAACCTGATATTTCAATGTGTCTGAATGCTTCTTTAGCTGGACTGGTAGCTATTACAGCAGGGTGTGATGCCACTGATGCATTAGGAGCTATTGTTATTGGTGCAATTGCTGGATTACTGGTATGTTTTGGAGTTTGGCTGTTAGATTATAAATTACGTGTTGATGATCCTGTTGGTGCTGTTGCTGTTCATATGTGTAATGGTATCTGGGGAACTTTAGCTGTTGGTTTATTTGCAACAACTACTGCTCCAGGAAGTCAGTTTACTGGACTGTTCTATGGTGGAAGTATTGATCTTTTAATCAAACAGATTGTTGGTATTGTTTCTGTTGGAGCTTGGACCGCAGTGATGATCACTATTACTTTTATGGTTATTAAAAAGATTTTTGGTTTAAGAGTTGATCCACAGGAAGAACTGATTGGTCTGGATATTGAAGAACATGGATCAGAAGCGTATCCTGAATTTATTAAAAAATAAGAATAAAAAGAATTATCTGCGTGATAATTCTTTTTTCATGTAAATGACATCATCCATTGGATTATTGTAATAGGGATCGCATTCTTTAAAACCAAACATATGATAAAGAGAAATTGCCTGTTTTAATGGTGAAATGGTATCAAGCAGCATTTCCTGATAGCCATCATTGCCTGCTGTCTGGATGATGGTTTTAATCAATGATTGACCAATATTCTGATGACGGCAGGAAGGTAAAACATAGAGTCGTTTCATTTCACACTGCTGTTCATTTAATTTTGTATAGGCAACACAGCCTACAACTTTGCTGTTTTCAATGGCAGCCAATAGACGGCCATGTGGGAAACAGTATTTATGATGCAGATCCTGCAGTTCCTGTTCAATGTTTTGAAAACTTAGATTACGATCAAGTTCTAGCAGATATAATTGTATTAGCTGTTTAATTTCCCTGATATATAAATCACCACAAACAATTTCCATGATTTTCTCCTAAAATAAAAAAAATGGTGGTTCCGGGCGGAATCGAACCACCGACACGAGGATTTTCAGTCCTCTGCTCTACCGACTGAGCTACGGAACCACAAATAAATGGCGGTCTGGACGGGACT
>JACJKV010000033.1 GCA_016901755.1 Thomasclavelia spiroformis
AACGATCGATGGATTGCTGGTAACACCAGCAATCGGCATATGTTCAACAGCATCTTTGATTTCTTCCAGATTAATTGTATCAATAATAAATTCCATTTTTATTTTCTCCTTTATAATGTCTGTTCAGTACGACCAATGATATCATCCTGGGTCGCTTTAGATAACACATTGAAAAATGCTGAATAACCGGCAACACGAACGATCAGATCTTTATGTTTTTCCGGATGTTTTTGAGCATCGATCAAAGTTTCACGAGATACAACGTTGTATTGAACATGATATCCATCCAGGCGATTAAAGAATGTACGAATGATCATTTCCAGTTTTTCCTTATTTTCTGCTGTAGAAAGCATAGCTGGTGTTACCTTCTGATTAAGTAATACTCCTCCGGTAATTTCATGAGTTGGCAGTTTAGAAACTGACTTGAAAATAGCTGTTGGTCCATTTTTATCACAGTTATGAGCTGGTGAACATCCTTCGGCCAATGGCGTTCTGGCATTTCTGCCATCAGGTGTTGCCATTGTTCCATAACCTTGACCAACATTAGCTGAAATACTTGATGTTCCTGCATAACGAATACCACCTATTGGTCCACGACCATAACGGGTATTTGGATACTTTTTCATTTCGTCAATATAGGTATCATATACTTCGACAACTAACTGATCTACATAATCATTATCATTACCATATTTTGGTGCATCATTGATCAGCATATTTTGAATCTTCTTGTTTTCAGGTGAGCTAAAATCATCACATAAAGCATCCCAAAGCTGTTGTGGTGTTATTTTCTTTTCTTCAAAAACCAGTTTTTTTATAGCTGCCAGACTGTCAGCCATATTAGCAATCCCTACCTGTAATCCAGAAATAAAATCATAAACTGCTCCACCTTCTTTGATCGTCTTTCCTCTACCCAGACAATCTTCCGTCAGTGTTGAACATAAAATATCAGGTACTTCTCTTTCTAAAGCCAGATCGATCGCATTTTCTACGATGACTGACATTCTTGTCAGTTCTCGCATAGCCTGATCAATGGCTGCTTTTAATTGCTGATAAGAAGTCATATCTTTAAAATGACCACATCCTTTAACAAAACGTTTTCCGGTAGTCATATCGATTCCGTCATTCATGGCAATCAGTAAAATTCGCGGAAAATTCATATATGACATTCCCGTACAGCGATATCCCCATTTTCCTGGAACAGCTGTTTCTACACAGCCAATAGCTGAATAATTATAGGCATCTTCTTCCTTAACTCCTTTTTCAATAAATGAAGGAATAATAACTTCATCGGAATTGAATGCTGGCATTCCTGTTCCCAGTTTCATAACTTCGATAGCTTCATCTAAGAATTCCTTAGACAGATGACGATGATATCTGACCGTCAGATTAGGTTGTGGCAGTCTGGTTTGAGCAATAGATTTCAGCACCAGGAAAGAAAGCAGATTGACCGCATCCTTTTTATCAGGCGTCTGTCCTCCAATGGTCACATTTTGATACATTGGGCTTCCCGCACTGCTGAAAGTATGTGCCTGACTTCTGACTTTATTGATCGTCAAAGTTTTGATCCACAGATTTGTCAGCAGTTCAACAGCCTGTTCTTCACTAATAAGTCCCAAATCAAGATCATGACGCAGATAAGGATACATAAACTGATCAAAACGACCATAAGAAAGTGAATGTCCATTAGACTCAATCTGTAAAATCAGCTGAATAAACCAGGTTGACTGAATAGCTTCATGAAAAGTTGTTGCTGGTTCATAAGGGACTTTACGACAGATACGGGCAATTTCCAGTAATTCATCTTGGCGTGTACCTTCAACCTGTTGGGCTTTTGTTGCTGCCAGATCAGAAAATCTTTGTGCAAATGTTCTGACCGCTTCGATCGTAATGATCACCGCTTTGTAAAACTGATATTTATCAATATTTTCAGGAATGCAAAGATCAAGATCAGCTTTCAGCTTTTGGGCTCTGTCTTCATATCCTTTTAACCCGATCTTTAATAACTGTGCATAATCTACTGCCAGATGAGCATCACCTGAATTCAGTTTACCTTCCATACCGAAGAATCCTGTTTCCATATATACGCTCACTTCATCAGGTAACAAAGCCGTTCCTTTAGCTCTTAAATTATTATTTTCCCAAAAAGGAGCAATATCTCTTAACTGCTGCTTTGTTTCTTCAGTAATATAAAAAACATCGCCATCTCTTTTTTCAAAAAGATCCAGTTCATTCATGATGAACTCTAAAGTATATTCTGGAAAAACGGGTGCATCACAGTTTGAAGAAGCCTGATTACCAACGATCAGAGTTTCATCTTCAATATAAATTGGCATTTTCTCCAGAATATTTTTCAGCATCAGGGCTCTTTTCATGACTGCACTTTGATGCAGGTTCTGTTGATAGGCTTCGGTACATAACACGGCACGAGTCGCATCGATATAAGGTAATTCGTTTAATACTTTTTCACGGAACTGATTCATTCTTGGTGTCAGATCACCAAAATGTTCTACATTTTTCATATATTATCTCCTTATCTTTCATTCGTAACTGTTTTATATTATATTTACAATTACATCTTATCATATTTTCATAATTAGTCAATTATTTAACGATAAATAACCATAAATAGTTTCATTCGTAACTAAATTATTTACTTTATGAAACAGCTATGTTAAAATAAGGTCAGTATAAAGGAGATGAAATCATGTGTCAGGGAATCACTTTTAATATTCAGAAATTCAGTATTCATGATGGTCCTGGAATCAGAACCACCGTTTTTTTCAAAGGCTGTCCCTTACGCTGCCAATGGTGCTCTAATCCCGAGTCACAGCTTCACCAGATTCAAATCGTCTGCAGTCATGATAACTGTCTGAAATGTCAGACCTGTCTGCGTCACTGTCCACAAAAAGCCATTTATTTTGAAAATAATCGCATCCAGTTTCACTATGATCGCTGTAATGCCTGTATGGAATGCGTTGAAATGTGTCCAGTTGAAGCCCTTTCCTGTGAAGGAGAATATAAAACGGTTGAAGAAATCGTAGCTATCTGTAAACAGGATATTGATTTTTACGAGGAATCTGGAGGTGGTGTCACTATTTCAGGAGGCGAAGGAATGGCACAGGCCAAGTTTTTACAACAGTTACTAACCGCCTTGAAAGCCCAGCATATCCATGTAGCCATTGAAACAACAGGATATGTCTCTCAAGAACTGTTCCGTCAGCTGGCACCACAGTTTGATTTGCTGTTATTTGATGTCAAACATTATGACAGCCACAAACATCATCGCTATACTGGTGTCCACAATGAACTCATTATCAGCAATCTGAAATGGGCCATTGCTCAAGGTCTTAACGTCTTACCAAGAATTCCGGTCATCCCGCACTTTAATGATACTTTAAACGATGCTAAACAATTAGCCAGTCTGCTGCTGGATGTCAAGGCAACCCGCGTTCAGCTGTTACCTTTCCATCAGTTTGGTGAAAAAAAATACGCTCTTTTCAATAAAGAATACAGTTATCGCGATATCGCCATGTTACATCCTGAAGACCTGAAAGAATATCAGGAAGTGATAATAAAAAAAGGATTAGATTGTTTCATCTAATCCTTTTTAACCTTAACGACCTGAATTCCTGACTCTATTAGAATCTGTTCATGTTCAGGCAATATCTCATCATCAGTAAAAACATAGCTGACTTCGGACATGGTTAGCAGTCTGACCGTTCCCTTTTGCGAAAATTTAGATGAATCGCTGACAACGATCACCGTATTAGCCTGTTTAGCCATATCTCTGACAACTTCACAACGCATAAAATCATTACCAGTAAAACCTGATTCAGCCATAAAGCCATCAATACCAATAAACAGTTTATCAACAAAAAAGAGTTCGGCGCATTTGCGTGTCATTGGACCAACCATCACCTGCGCTTCTCTTTGATACTGTCCACCCAGTAATACAATTTTACAGTCTCCACTTTTACGGATATATTCACCAATGAAAGCTGAATTTGTAATGATGGTGACATCTTTTTTGGTTTTGGCAATTTCCAGCGCCAGCAAGGCACAGCATGAACCAGATTCAACCATCACCGTTTCTCCATTTTCTATTAGCTGACAGGCTGCTCCTGCAATTTTCTGTTTGATATCATAATGCATCGCAAGACGCTGATTAATGTCATCACTGTCATTTAAACGGGCAAACCCATGATTTCTAACGACCAGTCCTCTATTTTCCAGCTGATCAAGATCCTTACGAATAGTAACCTGTGAAACTCCCAGCAGCTGGGAAAGAGCAGCAACTTCCATTTTCTTTTCTTTGGCCAGAAGTGTAAGTATTTTATTTTGTCTTTCATTCATAACTTTCACCACTTTCATATTGATACTTTAACATAAAAAGCATGACGATACAATAAACAAAAAACCTCTCGAATCAGTGAAATCCGAAAGGTTTAGCTGTTATGACAGATCCTCCGTACCATCCTGTGGCAGCTGATTTAAAAATTTTCTTGCCAGCGTAATACCTACCGCTCCAGCGCAGGCATAAGCTAAAGGCTGTGCCAGTTCAATTCCCATCAGTCCTAAAAATGGTGGCAGGATAAACAGAAACGGAATAAAGATAAATCCACTTTGCAGACAGGCAACAAATAAGGCTCTGCCACTTTTGCCAATACTTTGAAACAGCATGCTGCCAATCGCTGATAAAGGTAAAAACGGCAAGAAGACACATAGATAACGCAAGGCTGCCTGGCCAATCGAAACAACTTCCTGATCATGTCTGAACAGTTCAATAACATTAGCAGAAAAGACAAAGCAAATTGCACACATGACAATCAGCACACATATTCCCAGTTTAATGGTCATCCAGAATCCTTCTTTAACTCGAGAATACATCTTAGCGCCATAATTAAAAGCACATACCGGCTGGTAGCCCTGACCTAAACCTAAGGCACAGCTAAACAGTAAATTACCACAACGTGATACAATGCTCATGGCTGCTATCGCTTCATCACCATATACCGCAGCAATGTTATTTAATACACTGGTAGAAAGACTGTTGAGTCCCTGTCTGATCAGACTTGGGAAACCCGTAATCACGATATTAAATACATCATGACTTTCATGAGTTACATATTTAATATTGATTTTGGTAACGGTCTTGCCCGTTAAAAATGGTGTCAGTAAAATAATCATGCTCAAATACTGAGAAATAGCGGTTGACAGTCCCGCTCCTGCAGTCTGCATATTAAAATTAAAAATCAGGATAGGATCTAAAAATAAATTTAAGATTCCCCCAAAGGTCAAGCCTACCATCGCAAAAGCGGCTTTTCCTTCATAACGTAAAATATTATTTAATACACATGAAACAGTCATCGCTGGACCTGACAAAAGAATAAAAAACCCATAAGCCTTGGCATCGGTTAAAATGGTTTCAGTACTTCCCAGCAGTCTCATCAGTGGTTCAATAAAGATCAAACCAAAAACTGAGATCACCATTCCAAAAACCAAAGCCAGAAAAAAGCTGGTAGAACAGAACATCTTAGCAATCTCTATTCTTTTCTGTCCCAGATTACGGCTGATATTGCTTCCCGCCCCATGGCCAAACATAAAACCAAAGGCCTGAAAGATAGCCATCAATGCAAATACGATTCCCGTCGCCCCACTGGCAGCTACCGAAATTTTAGAAACAAAATATGTATCGCCCATATTATATATATTAGTAATTAACATTGAAATTGTCGTTGGCACCGACAAAGTCAATACCAGTTTCCAAACTGGTGTTTTGATCATCTTATTATACTGCTGATCTTCAACTTGACTCATTTTTTTATCACCACGCCCTATTATACCACCAGCATTAATAATTTTCATGATTTTCTCAAATTAAAAATCATAATAAAAAGATAATATGAATTTTACTCATATTATCCTTTTGATTAAATCAGTTTCAGATATTTAAAAGCATTATATAAACCATCATCATTAACATCACTGGTTACATAGTCAGCAGCCGCTTTAATTTCTGGTCCACCATTTCCCATGGCAACATTATAAGCACATAATTCAAACATTGATAAATCAATCTTGGCATCCCCAAAAGAAATCGTATCCTTAACATCCGCATTCAAATACTTCAGCAATGCTTCAATAGCTGTTTTTTTAGTAATACCCGTAGGTCCTAAATCACCAAACAGCGCCAGTTCTCCTTTTCCTCCCCAGGTATTGGCTTCTAATTCAGGAAATTCTTTTTTAGAATCCAAATGATCCTGATAGTCACTTAAAATAAAGCTGATCTTATTGACATCATCACGATAAAGATCTTCACCTGTCAAATGAATAAAACTGTTGATAAAGCTATTAGCGCTGGCCGTTGCCTTCGTTAAATCAGCACCTTTTCCCTGACCATATTTGATCATTGTTTCTGGTCCCTGTTCCAGCATATAATCATTACAGTACATACCACTGTTTGCTTCCAGATAGAATCCCAGATGACGGTCATTACACCAGTCAACAATATGTTTGACCTCTTCTCTGGTCAGCCCCTGATGTAAAACAACTTCACCATTATCTTCTACATAAGCACCATTACCACCGATCATTCCATCAAGATCACAAAGATTTCTTTGTTCGATTTCTGCTTTAGAACATCCTGTACAAATATAAACTTTATGACCATTAGCTCTCGCCATACCAACCGCTTGCGCTGCACTTTCTGGCAAATGAGCATTATAATCGATCAAAGTTCCATCAACATCTAAAAATACTATTTTACTCATACAATTCTCCTTTTACCCTTTTTATCTATTATACTAAAATCCAGGCTGAAAGGAAATACGCTTTGATCTTAACATTGAATCATCATATCGATGATTTCATTATTTGTCTCTTTCATTCCTTCTTTACCTAAACGTCCAATATTTTTGATCGTTGCTTCAATTCCTTTAGTAACGATTCCATCACCAGCATAAAACTGCTGCCCATTTTTATACATCTCATAACCTAGAATTCCTGCATCAACAGCACTGGCAATTTTACCGGCACAAGAAGCTTTGGCCCCATCACAGATGATTCCTGAAACTATCGCCAGACCATTAACAACCGTATGAATCACATCTTCATACTCGCCGCCACACAAAAATGCTATTCCGGCTCCAGCTGCTACTCCAGCATTGACAGCCCCACAGTATGCCGAAAGACGACCAATACCGGTTTTTTGATGTATGGCTACCAGATTAGATAGCGCTAACGCCTGATAAAGCTGATGTGTAGTCACCTGCAATGTCTGACCATAAATAATGACCGGTACAGAACAGGTAATTCCCTGATTACCGCTTCCTGAATTGATCACGACCGGCAATTCACAGCCATTCATTCTGGCATCTGAGCCTGCTGCAGCATAAGCACGAGCTTTGATCTTCAGATCATCACCATAACTTTTTAACAGTACTTTACCAATATTCGCACCATAATCACCTTTTAAGCCTTCTTCAGCAATCGTCATATTATACTGAATCTGACGATCCAGGATTGCTTTGACATCATTATCATCCAGACATTGCACAAACTGCCAAATAGCTTCCATGTTCAGCAAATTTCTGTCGGCACTCTGATTGGATTTTTGATGATCTGGCTTTTTAGTAAAAATAGTTTCTCCATTTTTTTCAATCAGAACGATATTTGTATGGTATCCTTCAATTTTGACCTTTGCATAATCATTGTGATGCCATAAAGTAACGATTATTTCAAAAACCGCTCCATGATCGATATGTTCAACATCAATTGGCGTATGTTCTAAAAAATCTTTCATAGCTGCTAATTGCTGGTCATTGACCTGAGAAATCACTTCCAGTTCCAGCTGAGAATGACCCGCTATGATTCCTGCCGTCGCCGCAGCAGGAATACCTTTAAGATGCTGCGTATTAGGAACAATGACACTTTTTACATTTTTGATGATACTGCCACTGGCTTCGATTCTAACACGATCAGGCACGGCCTGTAATACCTCCCTGGCTTTAGCAGCACCATAGGCAATAGCAATCGGTTCCGTACAGCCCATGGCCGGTATAAGTTCTTCCTTTAAAATATTGATATATGTCTGATATAAATGATCTTTTTTATTCATAAATATCTATCCTATTCTCCAAATTCCTGGGCACACTTCTTTAACATATCAATGATCGGCAGCTCATATGGACAGCGTGTCTGACAGGCACCACAGGCAATGCAGGCAGAAGCTTTCACATCTAAAGTAGCATAACGCTGACGTGCCCACTGTTCTAGATTATATCTTTCCAGATAACCGGCAAACAAAAAGACATTAGGAATAGATATTCCTACCGTACAAGGAGCGCAATAGTTGCATCGGCGACAGAACTGACTGCCTAACTGTTTTTGAATAGCTTCTATTTTATCCTGTTCCTCTTTTGTTAATGGACGGTGATCATTGCAGGCTTTGATATTTTCATCTATTTCACTTTCTTTGGCCATGCCAGGAATGACGATGGTCACATCATCATTGGCACAGACATAACGTAAAGCCAGCGTTGCATCTTCAATAGCACCTCCTGCCAGTGGTTTCATATCAATAAATCCAATATTTTTTTCCTGACAGCGATGCATCAGCTTAGCTCCCTGCTGTTCAACGAGATTATAAGGAAACATGATCGTTTCTACCCAGTCATATTCTAAAGCCCGTTCGAACACTTCTACGGAATGAGCAGTTAAACCAATATGACCAATGATTCCTTTTTCCTTAGCTTCCAAAAGTGCTTCTAAAGCACCTCCTGGAGCAACAACCCTGTCAAGCTGTTCCATATTAGGATTATGTACCTGATATAAATCAATGTAATCAGTCTGTAAAGCAATCAGACTGGTTTCAATATCTTTGGCCATTGCTTCTTTATCACGTGACATGCTTTTAGTTGCAATAATAAAACGATCTCTGATTCCTTTTAAAGCATAGCCAAGATAGGCTTCACTGACCGTATAACCTTTAGCCGTATCAATATAGTTGATACCTTCATCAGCCAGCCTTAACATTAACTCTCTGGTCTTTTCCTGATCAACTCTCTGAATCGGAATACCACCAAATCCCATTCTAGAAACTTTTAATCCTGTTTTTCCTAATATTCTGTATTCCATAACTCTCTCCTTTTTCTTATACATTTATTATAGCGAAATAAAGAGTGAAACACAATTTTCTGTCATTAACCAAAAACCTGTTTCCTTTTCGTTAAAATATTATTGATGATGATCATAACTGCAATAAAGCCCATCATGACCAGCATATTCATTCCTATTGTCTGTAAACTTTGTCCATCACTGAGCTGAACAGTTTTCAGCATTTCATTCGTGTTAACAAACCAGTAAGACGGTAAAAAATGGGCTATTTTCAAAACAAAATCAGGTAAAAGCGAAGCCGGAACAAAAACTCCGGATAAAAAAGCTGAGCCTAAAGCAATCACGTTAGCAATCCCACTGACAACATTTTTATCAGCAATCAACGTACTTAGTACCATCGCTATCGTTAATGAACAAAAAGCGTAGATCAGAAAATTAAGGCCGTAGATCGCTCCTCGCCATTCAAACAGCGACTGACCAGTCAGCACTGCGGCAACCACCATATAAAAAAACCAAAGCACAAAAACATAAACTCCATTAGCCAGTAACAGCTGACGGTTATATTCATGATAGGAAAGTGGTGTAATGATCGTTCTTTTTTTAATATATTCATCTTTAAAGCTCGTCATGATCAGACAGACAATAAAGACAATACAGGCCATGATCGCATAACTGGCAAAATTAAAATAATAGGCCATATAAGACTGCTGTTCAAGATCGATCTCGCTGTCAACGACAATCGATGTTTCAGACCTTAAAGTCTGATCAAGCCACGTCACAAGCTGTGATTCATTCTTAGCAAAATGAACCAGCGTACCTTGGACTTTAAGGTATCTTTCCAGCACCACTTCAACCAGTGATGCCTGATAATCACCAGTTGACTTAATATCCAAAACAGGTTCTTTTCCCTGTAAAACATCCTGTCCATAATGATCGGGAATATATATTACATAATGAACATCACGATAGAAAACCGCATCATCCATTCTATCTTGTCCTATGTTGACAAGATGACAGTGTTTTTCAAGATAGCTGATCAGCTGGTCTGTTAAGTCACTGTCATGATCCTCATTAACAATACAGATATCGGGTTTTTCCGGAGAAAAAGACATACTGTTTTCACTGGAGTGCATATTGAAAACTCCAAATGCCAGCAAGATGGCCGTATACAATAAAACTGTCCATTTATATCGCTTTAAAATTTTAAAATAGGTCTTAAATACGATCATAAGCCATCCTCCTCATCTTAATAACTGAAATCATGATCAGTACTGCTGAAAAAATCAGCAAACTGACAAGATCATAATAATATCTGGCAAAACTGTCATAATAATATAATGTATATAAACCATCAGTAATCATACTGACAGGATTGATCATATTGATCACTGGAAAATGTGTATCAACGATATATTTCATAGTTATACCCATCATTCCTGATAAAAATGATCCTGCCATCGTAATAGCTATCATAATGACCATTTTCGTATTTTCACTTTGCTGGCAAAGACAGGATACCGCAACCCCTAAGGCCAAACCAGCTAGAGAACCGGCCAGCGAAAGACAAATAATCATCACCAAATGACTGCCATAATCTACATTTAAAACAAAAATCGTATATAAATACAATAGAGCCAGCCCTAACAGCTGCACCACATAACTGGCCAGTAGACTGCCACAAAGCATTTTCAGTTTTGTCATTGGAGCAATAGAATTTCTTTTACCTAAACCTGATACATTGGCCAGTTCATGAAATAGTACTTTCTTGACAAACAGACCACCATAAAGGCAGGCCATCGCAATCAGACTGTAAAATTCTATCATCGTATAACTGAGATTAGATTTGGTACGATCATGTAAAGTCACTTCCGTGCTGTAGTATGTATGAATATCCTGGTACAGTTTTTCATAATCAAACTGATAAAGTGCCAAATTCTGGGGCTGAATGATCGTTTCAAACAAAACACTTTGACTTTCTATTTCATCAACGACCTGACTGAAAATTGTTTCATCGATGCCATTAGCACCTATCGTCACCACCGGCTGATCATCCCTGATCATTAAATAGCCACATATTTTCTTTTCCTGCAGCAGTTTTTGGGCTTTATTTTCCTGACAGTAAACAATATCAAACAGTCTGTCATCATGATCAGGATCACTTAGCTGTTCAAAAACCTCAGCATAACTGTTACGGCTTTGAAACTCAGCATTATCAACAATAGCTATATCAATAATATCTAAGACTTCTCCCTTTTCCACATCAGCAAAAGCCATCATGAAAAACGTACCCAAAAGCAAAGGAAAGGCAAAGGTCCAGAACACCAGCATTCGATCTTTTAATAGGATCTTTAAAGTATATTTGAACTTATGTAATATCATCAGTCTCTCAATTCCTTTCCTGTCAGTTCCAGAAAAACATCATTTAACGTTGGTCTTTGAGAATAAATATTAGTAAAAGTCAAATGATGCTCATTAAAAAACTGAATGATTTCAACAATATGATGATGTCCCTGACGATAAGTTAAAGTAACCCCTTTTTCCTGACAGACTACCTGATCAACATCCAGCTGTGTCTGTAACAGTCTGATCATTGATTCATCAAGACTATCTGTTTCGACAGTAACTTTTTCCTCTATCTTGGCTAATGTCTTTAACTGTTCCGCACTGCCACTGGCAATGATCTTTCCTTTATCTAAGATCACAATTCGATCGCAGATCATTTCCACTTCTTCCATATAATGCGTCGTATAGATGATCGTAGCTCCTCCATCTCTTAATTTTCTGATTCCTTCTAAAATACTGTTACGGCTTTGAGGATCGACCGCAACAGTTGGTTCATCAAAAAAAATCAGTTGCGGTTTATGAGCCACACCACAGGCAATATTCAAGCGACGTAACAGCCCGCCAGAAAGCTGTTTAGGATAAAACTGTCTATATTTATCTAATCCAGTCAAAGCAATAGCGTCTTCAATATACTGTTTTCTTTGCTTTTTCGCTGAAATATACAGACCACAGAAATAATCAATATTTTCATAAACTGTCAGTTCCTCAAAAACAGCCACATCCTGAAAGACAACACCGATATTCTTTTTAATATCATAGGCGTTTGGTTTCATCTCTTGTGAAAAGATCCTGATCGTTCCTTTCTGATAATTTAATAACGACAAAATGCAGTTGATCGTCGTTGATTTTCCCGAACCATTGGGTCCCAGCAGTCCTAAAATTTCTCCCCGTGCAACACTTAAAGACAGATCATCTACTGCTTTTAGCTGCTGATATTCTTTGGTCAAATGACTGATTTCTATGACTTTTTCCATGTCATTCCTCCTCTTTCTGTTTGTTTTTTTCATATAGAAGCAAAGCCTGAAACTGTGCTTTCAGTAAAGCTTCAATCTGTAAAGATGTCAGTTGAATCGTATGATTAGCCAGTAAAGTCGCAATACCATGAACAAAGATCCACATTTTCTGATGAAAATCACGTAGTTTTTCTACCTCAAGCTCTGCAGTTTTCTGTATGCTTCTTGCTACATAATCAAAATCTGGAATCATTTCCTGATAAAAATCCTGAAATGTCTGATTTTTTTTTGACATAAACAGCATTTCAAATATTTTAGGTTCATTTTGAGCCAGGGCAATATAATTCATGCCCATAGCCAGATATGAATCCTCCTCAGTGACATATGTCAGATACTGTCGAAAAGCAAGTTTCAAAACTTCATTTTTCAGCTCTTCCATATGATCAAAATTAGAAAATATCGGCTGTACCGAACAGTGCAGCTGTTGAGCGATCCTTCGGGCATTGACACCTGATATTCCTTCTTTTCTGGCAATTTCATAGGCTGTCAAAATGATATCTTCCTTTTTTATTTTCACTTTTGGTGGCATGATGACCATCTCCTTTATATATCTATTGTAATATAACATATGTTATATTACAACCGAAAAAAAGATAGTTTCCTATCTTTTTAATATTCTCCTCGCTGATGGAACTCTTTTTTATTGCCTGTTACCTGATGACGTTCCTTCAGTTTCTGTGTGATTTCTTCCAGGGTAACACCACGATCATTCATTAAGACCAGCACATGGAATAACAGATCAGAAATCTCCCCAATAAGTTCTTCCTGGTTATCATTTTTTGCTGCAATGATCGTTTCACTGGCTTCTTCTCCTACTTTTTTACAGATCTTATCTACCCCTTCGTTGAGCAAATAATTGGTATAGGATTTTTCCACGGGATGAATTTTACGATCAGCGATCGTTTTTTCCAGTTCCATAAAAATATCACAACTGTCATAAGGCTCAACAGCATTAAAGAAACATGAATAAGCTCCCGTATGACAGGCCACACCAGTCTGTTTAACATAAATCAGCAAGGTATCAAGATCACAATCAAGATACATTCCTTTTATATCCTGAAAATGTCCTGATTCTTCACCTTTATGCCATAATTTCTTTCTGCTGCGAGAATAAAATACAGTCTGTTTCAGCTCCAGCATTTTATCATAAGCCTCTTCATTGACATAAGCCAGCATCAGTACTTCTTTTGTCAGATAATCCTGCACAATTGCTGGAATTAATTCCATTTTTTTAAAATCCGGTCTCATTAAAAAGCTCTCCTTACATTAATATTATGCTTTCTGCATTCTTTTCTGACATCTTCCACTGTTGCTTCCTGAAAATGAAACAGCGAAGCAACCAGGGCAGCATCAACGTCAGTCTTTTCAAAAACATCAATAATATCCTGAATACTGCCACAGCCCCCGGAAGCAATAACAGGAATGGTGACAGCCTGACAGACAGCGTTTAACATAGCATGATCATATCCTGCTTTCGTTCCATCGGCGTCCATCGAAGTCAGCAGAATTTCTCCAGCCCCTAACTGTTCACATTGTCTGACCCATGTAATCAGATCGATACCGGTATTTTCTCGGCCACCTTTGACATAGACGTCCCAGCCACTTTCATCCGCTCTTTTTTTAGCATCCACCGCCACAACGACACACTGGCTGCCAAATTCATCAGAAGCATCTTTGATCAGCTGAGGGTGTGAAATCGCTGCTGAATTAACGGAAACTTTGTCCGCTCCTGAAGCCAGGATCATCCTAAAATCATCAAGGGTCCTGATACCTCCACCAACCGCTAAAGGAATCGTTAATTCTGAAGCAGCTCTTTCTATCAGATCTTTGATAATATCTCTATTTTCATAAGAAGCTGTAATATCAAGAAAAACAACTTCATCTGCACATTGCAGATCATATCTTTTGGCCAGTTCAATGGGATCACCAACATCTTTCAGTCCCACAAAATTAATTCCTTTGACCACTTTTCCATCTTTAATATCTAAACACGGGATTATTCGTTTTGTAAGCATGCGATCGTCTCCTTCAAATCGATTTTCTTTTCATAATAAGCCTTCCCTACTATGCAGGCATAGTAGCCTTTATCATGAACTGCTTTAATATTCTGAAAATCTTTGATTCCACCTGAGACAACAAAGCTGATCTTTGATGCCTGGTCAATTTTATCATACATCTCAAAATTAGGTCCTGAAAGGGTTCCATCTTTAGAAATGTCGGTAGCAACGATATATTTGACTCCAATCGATTCCAGATACTCAATAAATTCCAGATATGGCGTCTGACTGGTTTCCAGCCAGCCCGATGTAGAAACAAAACCATCTTTAACATCAACACCGACAACGATTCTTTCACCACCATAAAGCGCTAATGCTTTTTTTAAAAACTCAGCATCCTGCAGTGCTGCCGTTCCCAAGATCACGCGGTCAATCCCAACTTCTTCAAGATATAAAGCAACGGTTTTGAGATCTCTGATACCACCACCCAGTTCAATTTTCATCTTTGTCATCGCTCTTATTTTTCTGATAGTTTCCAGATTACTGATCAGTCCGTCTTTAGCCCCATCAAGGTCTACGACATGAAGCATCTTGGCACCAGCTTCTTCAAAAGTTTTTGCCAGCTGTTCAGGATGATCGCTGTATACGGTCTTTTGCTTATAGTCTCCTTTATAAAGACGTACTGCCTGACCATCTTTTAGATCAATTGCGGGTATTAATAACATTTTATCATCTCCTTAAACGCTAATAATATCTGTTTTCCTACGGTTCCAGATTTTTCCGGATGAAACTGACAGCCTATTACATTATTATTGCTGACAAGGGCAGTTACCTTGTTATTGCCATAATCTGTATAGGCAATGAGCTGTTCATCTAGACAGTGAGCCATATAAGAATGTACAAAATAAACATCATCATTTTCCTGAACATATTTCAATATAGGATGCTTTTTAGCAAAATGCAGCTGATTCCAGCCCATATGAGGAACCTTTTCATCAATATCCATATATTCTACTGTTCCCGGAATAAAACCCAGTCCTGCCGTTTCTTTCACTTCATAGCCTTTTTCAAAAAGAATCTGCATTCCTAGACAAATGCCCAGAATAGGTATCCCAGCATTTTTTCTCTCATTTAAAATATCAATCAGATCATATTTTTTTAAATTTTCCATAGCAACCGGAAAAGTCCCCACACCTGGCAATACGATTGCATCAGCTTTTCTTATCATTTCTTTATCACGGGACACGACAGCATCAACACCAATGCGAGAAAATGCTCCCAGTACACTTTTTAAATTTCCTACATTATAATCAATAATAACGATCATCTTACAATACTCCTTTAGAAGAAATCACTTTACCTTTATTATTTTCATCGATAGCCATAGCGGCTTTTAAAGCTCTGGCAAACGATTTAAAGCAGGCTTCAATAATATGATGAACATTGTTTCCATAAGCTTCATTAATATGTAAAGTCGCCTTCATTTCAAAAGCAACAGCTCTAAAAAATTCTTCAGTCATCTCCGTTTCATAATTTCCTAACACCGTTTTAGGAATCGAAGTATTAAAAACCAGATATGAACGACCAGAAATATCAATATCCGTCGTAACTAAAGCCTCATCCATAGGAATCGTAAAATGTCCATAACGATAAATCCCTTTTTTATCACCTAAGGCCTGGAAAATAGCCTGTCCCAAAGTAATACCGATATCTTCAACACTATGATGACTGTCTACCATTAAATCACCCTGACAGTTAACCATCAGATCCATACCGCTATGAAAAGCCAGTAATGTCAGCATATGATCAAAAAAACCAATACCAGTATGAATATCTGCTTTCCCACTGCCATCAAGATTGACTTCTAAAACAATTCTGGTTTCCAGGGTATTTCTTTCAATTCTTGCTGTTCTCATCACGAATCCTCCTCAAAACGTACCGCTATGCTGTTAGCATGAGCATCAAGGCCTTCGCTTTTCGCAAAAGTCTGAACATCATCTTTAAATGTAGCCAGAACCGCCTGAGGATAATAGCTGTATGAAGAATATTTAACATAATCATACACACCTAAAGCTGAATAAAACTTCGCCGTTCCCCCGGTTGGTAAAACATGATTGGTCCCTGACATATAATCTCCTAATGGTTCAGGTGAATATTCACCCAGGAAAATAGAACCGGCATTTTTGATTTTTGGCAAAGTACTGATAGGATCGTTAACCAGAACTTCCAGATGTTCTGGAGCCAGATAATTTGAGACGGTAAAAGCTTCATCTAAATTATTGACAATGATAGCTCCTCCAAAGTTTTCCAGTGATTCAGCGATAATTTCTTTTCTTGATAAAGTAATGATCTGACGTTTTAGTTCGGCATTCACTTTATCAACCAGCGCTTCACAGTCAGTGACCAGCATAGCACTGGCAAGACGGTCATGCTCTGCCTGCGACATCAGATCAGCCGCAATATATTTAGGATTAGCATTCTGATCAGCGATAACCAGCACCTCACTAGGTCCCGCAACCATATCGATATCTACTGTTCCATAACATAGTTTCTTGGCTGTTGCTACATAAATATTACCTGGTCCAACGATCTTATCTGCTTTTTCAATCGTTTCAGTTCCATAGGCAATAGCTGCTACCCCCTGAGCACCCCCAAATTTATAGATCGTATCAACACCTGATACTTTAGCTGCAGCAATAATAACAGGATTGACCTTACCATCTTCTTTAACTGGTGTAATGATCACCAGCTCTTCTACTCCCGCCAGTTTAGCTGGAACAGCATTCATCAGTACTGTTGAAGGATAAGCAGCGGTCCCTCCTGGAACATACAGGGCAACTCTGGCAATAGGGCGAACCATTTGTCCCATGATGACCCCATTATCTTTAAATAAAGACCAGGATTTATCAGTCTGATGCTGATGAAAATCAATCAGCTGCTGTTTGGTTCTTTCTAATATACGCATATAATTATCATCGACCTGCTGTAAAGCTTCTTCTTTTTCTTGTTCTGTCACGATAAAATCACTTTCCTGAGTGATGGTATAGCCATCAAATTGCTGACAGTATGATTTTAAGGCCTGATTTCCCTGAAGTCTGATATCATCGATGATTCTGGTTACTGACTGATTGACTTCCTGAGAAATTTCTTCTTTACGATTATTCAGTTTACGGGCAATATCTTTCAGATCACCATCGTAATATATCTTTTTAAGCATCTTTATTTCCTCCTATGACTTTCTCTAAACGATCACTAAATTCAATGATTTCATCTTTTTTGAATTTCAGTGCTACTTTATTGGCTATCAGTCTTGTTGAAATATCACTGATCTTTTCAATAACTTCCAGTCCATTAGCTTTTAACGTTGAACCAGTTTCAACAATGTCAACGATGGCATCACTGATGCCCGTTACCGGTCCCAGTTCCACCGAACCTTCCAGTTTGATAATTTCAACATCTTCCTGTTTAGCTGCAAAATATTTTTTAGCGACATTAGTATATTTGCTGGCAATTTTCTTACGGCGATGAAAGTTTTTATGACGATAGTCAGGATAGGCTGCCACCGCAAAATAACATTTACCTATATCCAGATCCAGCAGTTCATAATAATCATCAAAATCAACATCATCCAATGTATCTTTACCAACAAAACCAAGATCAACAATACCATGTTCTAAAAAGGTGACAACGTCATTGGGCTTGCCAAAAATCATCGATAAGCCATCTTTTGTTTCAATCTGCAGTTCACGTTTTTTATGAAAGACCAGATCCATGTCGTATCCTGCCTTTTCCAGCATCTGACAAACCTGTTTTTCTATACGCCCTTTTGTAATTGCAATCTTAATCATTATCTTCACCTTCTTTTTCAATAGCTTTAAGAATATGATTCATATGGAAACAGAATCCTATGGCTCCCGAATCAACCTGGAAACGTGGCAGCAGTTTGTCATATCTGCCTCCAGAAATGATAAGGCTGGCACTTTGATCACTATATCCTTTGATCATTAATCCAGTATAGTATTTCATCGTTGGAACCATTCCCAGATCAAAAATGATTCCCTTTTGATTTTCTAAAGAATCATACAGTTTTTTCAGATCGGTCAATGCTTCATATAAAACTGGATCTTTGATACAGGCAATGATCTGCTCTAATAAATGAATATCACCAAAACAGGTTGGCAGTTTTAACAGCAGCTCAGCAAATGAGTCATCAAACTGATTTTCACTGACAAATTTTTTCATGCTGCTGATTTTTCGATATTTCAAAATAGTTATCAGCTCATCGCGATGTTCACCAGCTAAAGCCAAAAGACGATTAAAAAACTTTGCTGAACCAATTTCAATGATCGTATGCTTTAGCGAAAGAAATGGCATGCATTCCTGGATCATGGTCATGATCTCCTTATCTCCCTCCAGGCCAGGTTTATTCATCAGTTCGACTCCTCCCTGAAAAAATTCACTGCTGCGCCCTTTATGCATCATTTCCTTACGATAGACTTTGCCAAAATAACTGTATCTGGCTTCTTTGTCGCTGTGACTGTTTGCATACAGACGAGCCAGTGGAATCGTAAAATCGACTCGCATGGCAACATTTTTTCCTTCGTGATTGATATACTGAAACATCTTGTCTGGTTCAAAACCAGTATCAAGCTGCGTATAAAGATCCACATATTCAAACGAGGGCATCAAAACTTCATTATAGCCATAGCGTGAAAATACATGACGTAAATGATTTTCTATTTCCCTTAATTTTTCTACATTCGTGATAATAGCGTCAATACTTTCTTCTGGTATCAGATATTTAAAATCTTCCATGATAATTATCCCGGGCATCTGGTTTTGCAAACAGAAACCCAGTTCTCCTTTCCCTGATCATAAACAAATCATAGTATCCAGATTGATAGCTGATGATCACTCCCTGCTTTCATCAGCTGAATCACTGACTAATAAAAAACGAGTCATTCCTAATGACTCGCTGTTCTATATGCCATTAGATACATCCCATTTAACTATGCACAAAATGGGTTGTATCAGTATGTGATATAACCCTAGATGATCCAATGATGGTGGTGATGAAATTGTAATGTATTGAAATTCTTCATGATCCTCACCCCTTGTTTTTTATATCCTAACATAAATTGTATACAAAAGAAAGTGTTTTCACGAACAAACATAAACATTCTATGTATTTACCAGCCATCTTTGCTTTCATTGAATATTCAATTTATCATGAAAATAAAGGCATAATGATGATTACAACCACATGATCATCAGCTACAAACATAATAATAAAATTGTATACAATATTATCATGATAATAAGATAACTGATTAGTTTTTATTATCACGATAACTTATTTATATGATAATTTTTTCTTAATTTATTTATTTATTATTATTAAAGTTGTATCATTGAAAACAGGGAGGACAATTATATGAAATATATTGAAAAAGTTTTAGATAATGTAAAAGCAAAAAATGCTGATCAGCCTGAATTTATTCAAGCTGTTGAAGAAGTATTAGAAAGTCTGGAACCAGTCATTGCTGCTCATCCAGAATATGAAGACATGGCTATTCTAGAAAGATTAACTGAACCTGAAAGAACGATCATGTTCAAAGTACCATGGATGGATGATAATGGTAAAGTACAGGTTAACAGAGGATACCGTGTACAATTCTCTAGTGCTATTGGACCTTATAAAGGTGGTTTAAGATTCCACCCATCAGTTAATTTAGGGATCATTAAATTCTTAGGATTTGAACAGATTTTCAAAAACTCATTAACTACATTACCTATCGGTGGTGGTAAAGGTGGTTCTGATTTTGACCCACAAGGAAAATCTGATGCTGAAGTCATGAGATTCTGTCAGTCATTCATGACTGAATTATATCGTCACATCGGTCCTAATGTTGACGTACCTGCTGGAGATATCGGTGTTGGTGGCAGAGAAATCGGTTACCTGTTTGGTCAATATAAAAGAATCAAAGATGCTTATGAAAATGGTGTCTTAACTGGAAAAGGTATGTCTTATGGTGGATCACTGATCAGACCAGAAGCTACTGGATACGGTGCAGTATATTATGGAAAAGAAGTTCTGGCTCATTTCAATGATACTTATGAAGGAAAAACAATTGCCTGCTCAGGTTATGGTAACGTTGCCTGGGGTGTATGTTTAAAAGCCAGAGAATATGGTGCTAAAGTTGTTTCTATTTCTGGTAGAGACGGTTATGTATATGATCCAGAAGGAATTACAACTGATGAAAAAATCGACTTCCTGTTACAGATTCGTGGATCTAACAACGTTAAATTAAAAGATTATGCTGAAAAATTCGGATGCGAATTCCATCCAGGTGAAAAACCATGGGGATTAAAAGTTGATATGGCATTCCCTTGCGCAACTCAAAATGAAATCGGGGAAGCTGAAGCTAAACAGCTGATCGCTAACGGATGCAAATATATCATCGAAGGTGCTAACATGCCTACAACACCAGAAGGAATTGCTTACTTCCTAGAAAACGGTGGTATTTTAGGACCTGCAAAAGCTGCTAACGCTGGAGGAGTTGCAACAAGTGCTTTAGAAATGTCTCAAAACTCTATGAGATATAACTGGACAAGTGAAGAAGTTGATGAAAAATTACATCAGATCATGGTAAATATTCATGATGCTTCTGTTGCTGCTGCTGAAAAATATGGTTTAGGTTATGACCTGATCAAAGGAGCTAACATTGCTGGATTTGAAAAAGTCGTTGAAGCAATGATTGCTCAAGGTATTTACTAATATCAACAGAAAACATCAGCTCTTTGATAAGTACCTGATATCAGGTACTTATCTGAACTGATGTTTTTTTATTTCGCTAATCTTTTTTCAATTTCAGCAATCAAAGTCTTCATCGCCTTGATTCTGGCATATCTTTTATCTACAGATTCCAGAACATACCATGGGGCAAATACAGTATTGGTCTTAGCGATCATTTCATTGATCGCATTTTCATAAAGATCCCATTTTTCTCGATTACGCCAGTCCTCATCGGTAATCTTCCATTGTTTTTCAGGCGTATTCTGTCTTTCAGTAAATCTTTCCAATTGAGTATCTTTATCAATATGAACCCAGAATTTAATAATAATTGCACCCCAGTCATATAATTCCTTTTCAAACTCATTCATTTCATTATAAGCTCGTTTCCAGTCATTTTCTGAGCATAAGCCTTCCAGCCTTTCAACCATGACACGTCCATACCAAGTACGATCAAAGATGGCAATATGCCCATCTTTTGGCAAACGTTTATAGAAACGCCATAAATAATGACGATTTAACTCTCCCTTATCAGGAGCCGCAATCGGATAAACCGTAAAGCCGCGTGGATCCAAACCAGATGTTACCCTTTTGATATTACCACCTTTACCGGCAGCATCCCAGCCTTCATAGGCAATAATAACAGGGATTTTCTTACGATAAAGGATATTATGGAGCTGGGACAGCTTCTTACGGCATTTCTTCAGTTCTTTGCGATATTCTTCTTCAGAAATAGTATGTGATAAATCAACACGGCTTAAATCAATAGCACGATTCATTTCAAAAATATTTTTAATAAGCATAGCGTCCTGTTTACCGTTAACGATACGTTCATCAAGATAAGCCAGCAATGTTTCCAGCACCTGCAGCTGGGCAATTTTCTTATTAGTAGCATCAATGATATACCAAGGCGCATAAGATGCATTGGTTCTTTCGATATAGTCTTCATAAATGTCAGTATATTTATCATAGTGCCTGTTTTGCCATAAATCTTCTTCATCTACACGCCATGAAGTATTTTTATCCTTAAGCAGTTTTTTCATGCGTTTTTCCTGTTCTTTTTTAGCGATATGAAAGAAAAATTTAATAACGATATATCCATTATCAACCAGAGTTCTTTCAAAATTATTAATACTGATAATTCTTTTATTATAAGTTTTTTTTGACAGATCATGGTGCGCCAAAGCCGAGGTGACTTCATTCATCCAGCCATGATCATAAAATGTAACCTTCCCGTTTTCTGGAATTTCATAAAAATAACGATAAATAAATGGCTTGCGCAAATCTTCACTCGTTGGCTTATTCATTTTTACAACATTATAGAAACGTGGATCCATATTGGCAATGACCTTACCTAATGAAGTCCCAATTCCTGAAGCACCCCAGCCTTCAAACAATACAACGACTGGAATCTTCTTTTCTTTTAAAAGCATCTGTTTTTTTGACAGTTCGATCTTTGCATTTTCCAGACAAAGTTCAATATCATCAACCAGTTCCAGTTTTTCAAAATCATAACCCTTTAACATAATTATTCTCCTACCTTAATTTCTCTATATATATTATATTCTACACCTTTTTACATAAAAATAGCTGATAAAATCATCAAAAATAAAAAAACACGAATCCTACTGATCCGTGTTGATAAACTGTTGATATTTTTCATTGAGTTCATCATAGAACTCTTTAGCATTAACAAGATAAAGACGAGAAACCTTTTTATGCTGAATAGTGACACGATGTTTAGATATAAATGTAATATCTTTAATATCGGTAAAATTAATTAATTCTGGTAAAATTGCAATTCCCTTAAAAACATATACCATTACCGAATCATGAAACACTTTAGCATTATAACGAAAAAGCATTGTCGGCAAGGTCGTAATAAAAAGAAAGATAACGATCAGAAATTTAATTTTTTCATGTATAAAATAAATCATGGCTGCCACACACAGAAGCGTAATCAAAACTGAAACAACCAGCATTCTCAAATCTTTATATCTAAACATGATCTTCTCCTTTAAATACAAAAATGGTGGTTCCGGGCGGAATCGAACCACCGACACGAGGATTTTCAGTCCTCTGCTCTACCGACTGAGCTACGGAACCACAAATAAATGGCGGTCTGGACGGGACT
>JACJKV010000034.1 GCA_016901755.1 Thomasclavelia spiroformis
TCTTCACACCAAAGTATAGACGAAAAGTGATCTACAATCAACTGAGAAATGACATAGGAGAAATATTGAGAACCCTGTGTCGATACCAGGGGGTAGAAATTATAGAAGGGCATCTGATGAGCGACCATGTTCATATGCTGGTCATGATTCCGCCAAAGAAGAGTGTTTCGGCTTTTATGGGGTATCTGAAGGGAAAAAGCGCACTGATGATATTCGACAGACATGCAAACCTGAAATACAAATATGGAAACCGACATTTCTGGGCAGAAGGATATTATGTCAGCACAGTTGGCCTGAATGACGTAACAGTAGCGAAGTATATAAGGGAACAGGAGCAGCATGACATTGCAATGGACAAACTGAGCGTGAAGGAATATAAAGATCCATTTGAGGAAAAAGAAATAAAGAAAGAGAATCAGAAAAGAAAGGCAAAAAAATAATCCCTTCGAGGGATAGCGAGAGTCAAAAGCGGTAGCTTGAACGACAAGTGAAAGCAGCGCCTTGAGACGCGAGCAAGTAACAAAGGCTTATAGCCGCAGTGAAAACCACGCCTTTTAGACGTGGTTTTTATTTGATGATCAGATGATTGAGATACCATTGTTTTTCCTTGTCAGTTAAATAGTTTTCCAGTTTATGATAAACCATTTTCTGATAATCATTGATAGACTGAATTTCTTTATCTGATAAGTATTCATCATTAATACCTTCAAGATCAAAAGGAACATAGGTTATAGGTTCAAAATGCAGGAATGTTCCATATTCGTTGCTGTTACCTTCAACACATAGTAATTCATTTTCATGACGAATACCATATTCTCCTTCATTATAAACGCCAGGTTCATCAGTAGTAATCATGCCCGGTAAAATTGGTGCATTGACTGAACGTGCTTTAGGACGTAATCCATTAGGGCCTTCGTGAACGCTTAAGAAATGTCCAACGCCATGACCAGTACCACAGCGATAGTCCAGATCATAGTCATAAAGAACACCACGAGCCAGAATATCAAGATTTTCACCGGTGGTGACACCTTTGATAAAGTGAGCGTTTTGCAGTCTGAACATGGCTTTTAAAGCAATTGTAAAATCTCTTTTTTCTTTATCACTTAAAGGACCAAGAACAAAAGTTCTGGTAATATCAGTAGTACCATCTAAATACTGTCCACCACTGTCAATCAGCAGCAGACCTTTAGCTTCTATTTTTGCATGTTGCTGCTTTGTTGGATGATAATGCATTAAAGCAGCATTAGCACCATAGGCACAAATGGTCGTAAAACTGATATCGGTGAAAAGTTCCTGCTGTTGACGAAACTGCAGCAGCTTATCAGCCACTGACATTTCATCTAATGGTTCATGACCGATGGTCTGTTTGAGCCAGTACATAAATTTGGTCACGGCAATACCATCTTTGAGATGAGCATTTTTAGTTGCTTTGATCTCGGTTTCGTTTTTGATAGCTTTCATCATTTGGCTTGGATTGACAGCGTTAATGATCTGTTTTGGATCTAGCTGTGATGCCAAAGCATAGTTGATGGTCGTACCATCGAGTAAAACGGTTTCTTTGATAGTTTGGATATCTTGGTAAATATCAAAGTAATCTTTAATGTAGATCTGATCCTGTTTTAAGGTTTCGATCATATCTGGAGCTAATACCTCTTTTTGGATATACAGCCAGGCTTTTTCCTGTTCGATCAAAGCATAGGCCAATACGACTGGCGTAGCTGAAACATCATTACCACGGATATTAAAGATCCAGGCAATATCATCGAGTGAGCTTACCAGATGATATTTAGCACCCTGCATTTCTTTTCTGATACGCTGCAGCTTGCTGGCACGTGATTCTCCGCAATAGCATTCATCAAACAGAAAGGCTTTTTGTTTTGACATGGCAGGTCTGTCAGTCCAGATCATATTCACTAAATCATCGCTGGCAGCGATATGACTGCCATACTGCAATGCTTCTAAATAGGGTATGACTTTACCATCAAAACCAATGATCTTGTTTGAAAAAGCCTGCAGATATTCGCTGATTGTTGGTACGTTTGGCATGGCCATTTTCATGATCTTGATTTCACTGTTGGCTGTTTCGTTTTCTGCCTGAATAAAATAGCGTCCATCGACCCATAAGCAGGCTTCGTTGGCAGTGACGATCAAAGTTCCTGCTGATCCGGTAAAGCCAGACATGAATTCACGACATTTAAAATAATTACCTACATATTCAGAACTATGGTAATCATTGGTTGGAATAATGTAGGCATCAATGTTTTTTTCTTGCATCAGTTTTCTTAATTTTCTGATCTTGCTGTTAATCATAATATCACCTCACCGGTTATATTTTAGCATAAAATTAAGACATTCATGATAGTTTTTGTAAAAGAAAATATGATGCCTGAATTGTAATTTGGTTAGTATTTTTTTTCAAAAAAGCTATTGAATTTTAAAATTTTAAGAGTACAATAAACGTCAAAAAGAAAAGAAAAAGAGGTGGATAAGATGGATGATATCATTCAAAGATTAGTAGAATTTGATCATCAGTGTGTTGAAAGAGTTGAAGCCGCAAAACAGAAAAAACATGACGCTCAATTCAACATGATGTCGAAAAAATCATCAATTTATGATGAATATATTCAAAGTCAGCAGGTCCAGATTGAAAAACATAAACAGGAACTGTTAGATAAAAACAAGCAGGAAGAAAAGTTACAGGAAGAAACTTTTTATGCCTCAATGAATAAAATGGAAGATTTATACAATCAAAATAAAGATAAATGGGTAACAGAAATCGTTAATCGTTGTATTAAGTAAAAGAAGGTGAAAAAATGTCATTATCAGCAAATGCCCTTTGTGCTAAAGCCAAAGCTATGTATGGCGCTCGTTTAGGTCAGGATGTTTATAGTGATCTGGTGCGTAAACAGACCATTGGCGATGTCATTAGCTATTTAAAGGCACAAACAAGTTATCAGCAAGCATTAAAAGATGTTAATGTCAGACATGCTCATCGTCAGCAGGTAGAAGATTGTCTTGATCAGGAATATTATCGTCGCTGTTCTAAACTGATGAAATATGCTGATAAGTCTAATCTGGATTTTTACCGTTTTGAAATGGTTGGTGTAGAAATAAAGCTGATCATTAATAAGATGTATGCCTTGAAGGCTAAAGATCAGATGAGTTTTGATCTGTCGATTCCAGATTATCTGGCAAAACAGACCAGCTTTAATATTTATGGACTGGTTAATATTGATTCCTTTGTTGACCTGGTGAAATATCTTAAAAGAACAAGATATTATAAATATTTAAAAACGATCGATTTTGAAGAAGAAGTCGATCTTAATGAAATATACAGTCAGTTAGAAAGACTTTATTATGAAAACGTTGTTAAGGTAATCAAAAGTCATTTTAAAGGAAAACTGCAGAAAGATCTGCTGAATATTCTTTTTACTTCTATCGAATTGAAGAATATTACAAAAATCTACCGCTATAAAGAATATTTTCAGGAAGATGAAGAGCAAATCAGAAAATCTCTGTTTCTGGATTATTCAAGATTATCAAAAGATATGATAGATAAACTGATCAGTGCACCAAAAGCTAAAGATGTTTTAACTATACTCGCAAATTCACCTTATCAGTTATATTATGATGAAAGAGAATACAGTTACATTGAATATTGTTTTGAAAATATAAAATATAATATAGCTCGTAAATACATGCGTTTTTCTAACAGCGCACCTTTAGTATATATGACTTATTGTATTTTACAGCGTATCGAAATAGATAATTTAAAACATATCGTTGAAGGTATTCGTTATAATCAGGATGCTTCTAAGATTGAAGCTAATCTGATTTATGCATAGGAGGCGATTTATTTGGCAATTATCAGAAATCATTTTTATAACATCGTATTTTCCAAAGAAGATATGATGAAAGTATTTATTAAATTAGATCACAATCAGAAAATATATCCGCAGTTAGTTAAGGATATTGAAAAGTATACCAAGAAAATTGAATCATTGCAGTTTGATGATCCTTATAGTGGACCATTAGATGAACTGACTTTGCTGATGGATCAGCTGGATATAGAAAAGGAAGCTGTCGCTTTTGATAAAAAAGATGCTGATCTCAAAGCAGTGATGACACTGGTCAAAGATACTGAAAACAAAGTAAACAGTATCAAAGATGTCATTGAACAGATTGACAATGAAAAAGAAGAAAATAAAGAAGCGATTACTTTATTGAACCATTTAAAGAAGCAGGATGTTTCTTTGGATGAAATACAGGAACTCAAATACATATCACTACGTTTTGGAAGAATTCCCGTTACATCTTTAGATAAGATTCATTATTATCAAAATGAACACTTTATTTTAAGAAAACTGGAAAGTGATGATCAGTATTTATGGGTTGTGTATTGTGCGTTGAATAAGGAAATCAGTGAAATTGACAATATCTTTTCAGCCATCGATTTCCATGAAATTGCGATTCCAGAATTTGCGCATGGGAAATTTGATGATGCGATTGCTGAATTAAAAAATGAACGTGCTGCCATGGAAGAATATATCGATGATCTGCAGTCACGTATTAGAAAAATAAAAAATGAAAATAAGACGAAGCTGCTGACTTATTACTGTCAGCTGACATATCTCAAAGCATTATTTGCTAAATGCAAATATGTAGCGGGATTAAATGATAAACTGGTCATTTATGCTTTTACTCCTTATAATAAAAGTGAACTGACACAGCTGTTTAATATTGAAGGTTTAACAATTACCGAACATCCAGCCAATGTTTATCAGGAAAAAGGTCTGGATGAACCTGTGATTTTAAAAAATAACAGTTTTATCAGACCGTTTGAAAAATTAATTAAATTCAAAACCGGTGACTGCTTTGATCCTACTGCCATTGTTGCTGTTGTCATGATGCTTTCTGCATTATTACTGATTGGTGATTTAGGAACAGGAGTCGCATGTATTCTGATTTCGGTTTTTGGAAATGGTTATTATGCACAAGTACTGCAAAGAGTGGGACTTTTTGTTTTGATTGGAGGACTTGTCAATGCGACGATCTTCTATCAGCATCCACTTTATCAGCTTCCTGTTGTCATGCCACACCTTTCAGCAAGTGTCGCTATAAATTTTGTATTATTTATAATGATCAATTTAGTTTTCTACTGGTTTATGATGATCATAAAGAACGTATTAAGGAAAAAGGCTGTTAGTAAAGGAGGGGTATAATGGCGATATCAAAGCTCAATTTAGTCAGTATTAATTTTGATAGTCAGCATTATAACGATGTTTTGTTAAAATTATATGACCGTGATGATTTTCATCCTGAACTGGCCAGCAAGTTTACGGACAGTGTTGCAGGACTTTCGGCTTATAATAATGAAAACACGTATGAAGAATTACTGGTTAGAATTGAAGATATGGTCAATAAGTATCATTTTGAAGTTAAGGAAGTTGCGACAGATACACAACTCAATGTATTTAAAGCCAAAGAATTTTTAGATGATCTGTTTTTGGATCTGGACCGTATTTATGCGGTTAAAGAGCAGTTGCTGAAGATGATCAGTGAAAATGATGATGCCATCATTCAGTTAAATCATGTAGAGGGTTCTAATATTAATTTTGATGAACTGTTTAACTGTAAATATCTGCAGATTCGTTTTGGAAAACTGCCAATTCATAACGAAAGCAAACTGGAGTATTATTCATCTTTACCATTTGCCTATAAAGGATTTAAAAGAGATGACAAGTTTGTATGGTGCATGTATGTGACAACACCTAATGATGCTCCAGAAGTTGATAACATCTTTTCATCACTTTATTTTGAAAAGATCTATATTCCTGAATTTGTTCATGGTTCTTGTGAACTGGCGGAAGCAGAAATTCAGGAAGAATCTGATTTAGCTAAAGAATACAGTGAAAATCTGCAACAGCGAATCTTGAAACTTATTGATGAAAATATTGATGAATTAAATAGGATTTACACGATTTCTAAACAATTGAATTCACTATATGTGATGCAGAAATATATCGTCAGAGCTGGAGATAAATTGATCGTTAATGGTTTTGTATTAAAAGACAGCGTCAATGATTTCAAACAGACTTTTGAAAACATTGATGATGTGATGGTAGAAGTATTACCTGCTACCTCAGATGTCAGACTGGAACCACCGACAAAACTGAAAAACAGCTGGTTTGCCTTACCATTTAGAATGTTTGTCGAAATGTATGGGGTGCCAAAATATAATGATGTCGATCCAACATTACTGGTTGCAATTTCATATACTTTGCTTTTTGGAATTATGTTTGGTGACTTAGGACAGGGAATTATTTTGTCTTTAGTTGGTCTGATTGCTGAAAGAAAATTTAAACTGCGTTTAGGTGGCGTGGGTGTTCGTTTAGGAATTTCCAGTGCAATTTTTGGACTGTTCTTTGGTTCGGTATTTGGAAATGAAGAATTTTTAGCAGAAAACTTTAAAGGCATTTCCTTTTTCAATGCCATGTCATCAGAAAATACGATGACCTTATTATTGGCAGCGATTGGATTAGGAGTTGTTTTGATTCTTGTTTCGATGGTATTCAATACGATACTGAACATGAAAAAGAAAAATATGTGTGAAGCAATCTTAAGTCAAAATGGCTTATGTGGTGTTATTTTTTATCTTGCCGTATTGGGAGTTGCTTTAAATGTCATGATGGCAATGCATTTTGTCAATATGATCTATATTGCAGTACTGATCGTATTACCGTTAGTTATGATCTTTTTAAAGGAACCACTGACAAGAAAAATTGTGGAACATGAAAGTATGTTCCCTAATGGATTTGGAGCTTTCTTTGTTGAAGGATTCTTCGAATTATTTGAAGTTGTTTTATCATTTATTACCAACACTATGTCGTTTTTGCGTGTCGGGGGATTTGTATTATCGCATGCCGGAATGATGTTAGTTGTCTATACCCTTGCTGAAATGATAGGCGGAATTGGCCAGGTCATTGTATTGATTCTGGGTAATGCGTTTGTAATGTGTCTGGAAGGGCTGATCGTTGGTATTCAGGTTTTACGTCTTGAATTTTATGAGATGTTTTCACGTTATTATGAAGGAAATGGTATTCCATTTAAAACTATTAAGGAAGAGTAAAATAGAGGAGGAGAATTTTTATGACAGTTTTAGAAATTTTATTACCATTATTAATCGTTGTTTTATTATCTTTACCATTAGTCAAAGTATTTACGGGAAAGGTTTCTGCAAAAAGTGCTAAAACCAGATTAGCTATGCATGTTAGTGGTTTTGCTGGTGCAGTGTTATTATGTTTATTATTAACTATGTCAAATTCAGGTGTATTCGCTGCTGGTGAAATTGCGACAATGACAGGAACAATTGCACAAGGTTTAGGATTTGTTGCAGCTTCACTTTCTACTGGTATGTCAGCTTTAGGTGCAGGTATTGCCGTAGCTGCTGCTGCTCCTGCAGCAATTGGAGCTTTCTCTGAAAATGAAAAGAACTTTGGTAAGTCATTGATTTTCGTTGCCCTGGGTGAAGGGGTTGCTATTTATGGTTTATTGATTTCTATCTTAATTATCAACAAACTTTAAAAGAGAGATCGTTTATGAAATTTTATTTAATTAGTGATAATGTTGATACACAGATGGGTTTAAGACTCGTGGGTATCGAAGGAGAAGTTGTTCATAAAAGAAGAGATTTTCTGGAACTTCTGGAAGTGAAACTGAAAGATTCTTCAATTGGGGTTATTCTGATAACGACCAAGCTGATTGAACTGGCTCCTGATGTTATTTCTGAAATTAAATTAAAACAACGACGTCCTTTGCTTGTAGAAATTCCAGATAGACACGGTGATAGTAAGATTGGTGAAACTATTGACCGATATGTTTCTGAAGCGATAGGGGTTAAGTTATAGGAGATGATTTTATGGGAAATAAAGAACAGGTTTTTCTTTACATTAAAGATGAAATAGAAAAAATTGCTTCTAAGGAAGAACAGGATATCCTGAATGAAGCCAAAGCATTAGAAGAAGAAGCTTATCGACAAATGCAGGAAGAAGCGAAAAATGATGCTGATCATCAATTAAAAAAAGAGTTAGCCACTATTTCTTCAAAGGCAAGTATCGAAGCTGCTTCACAGCTGGAAACCAGAACAAAAAAACTGGTGGAAAAAAGAGATAGCTATGTTGCTGAAATCTTTAAAGAAGCAAGGGAAAAAATCATTGAGTTTGTAAGTGGAAATCAATATAAAGAATATTTGTTAAATCATGTACAGAAAATCGGTGAAGAATATCAGATGACAGGCTGTGTTCTTTATGTCAGAAAAGAAGATATGATTTATGAAGCAGAAATGAAAAAAGTTTATGGTTTGGATATTGATGTGCAGATAGCCACTTCCATCCAATTGGGTGGCTTTATGATAGAAAATCCAGAAACACACGTTGTTGTAGATGAAACTTTAGACTTTGCTTTAGAAAGTCAGAAGGACTGGTTCTACAAAACATCTGGTTTAATGATTAAATAGGGAGGTTAAATATGAGTAATAGTGTTATTTATTCAATTAATGGTCCCGTTGTAAAAGTTAAAAATGCTACAGAATTTTCGATGTTAGAAATGGTTTATGTTGGTCATAGTCGTTTGATGGGAGAAGTCATTTCTATTTCAAAAGATAGTACAACTATTCAGGTTTATGAAACCACAACAGGATTAAAACCAGGGGAACCTGTTATTTCTACAGGTCAGCCTATCTGTGTTACATTAGGGCCAGGAATCTTACGTAATATCTTTGATGGAATCGAACGTCCATTACAGGCTATTGCTGAAGAATCAGGTGCGTTTATTGCTCCAGGTAGTGATGTTGATTCATTAGATGTCAATAAAACCTGGGATGTGACAATGAAGGTCAAAGTTGGTGACATGTTAAAAGGTGGAGATATTTATGCCACTTGTCCAGAAACTGATCTGATTGAACATCGTTGTATGTTATCCCCATTTTTAAAGGGAAAAGTTGTTGAAGTAAAAGCCGATGGTCAATATCGCGTTAATGATGTAGTCATGAAAATAGAAGATGAAAATGGTCAGATTCATGAATGTACATTATGTCAGAAATGGCCAATCAAACAGGCTCGTCCAACTGCTGAAAGATTGCCAATTTCTATTCCGCTGGTTACAGGACAACGAGTTATTGATACCCTGTTCCCGATTGCTAAAGGGGGAACAGCAGCGATTCCTGGAGGATTTGGTACTGGTAAAACCATGACTCAACATCAGATTGCTAAATGGTGTGATGCGGATATTATCGTATATGTCGGTTGTGGAGAACGTGGAAACGAAATGACACAGGTTCTGGAAGAATTCAGAGAACTGATCGATCCAAAATCTAATAAGCCATTAACTGACCGTACAGTTTTAATTGCCAATACTTCAAACATGCCAGTTGCGGCACGTGAAGCCAGCATTTATACAGGAATTACTTTAGCAGAATATTATCGTGATATGGGATATCATTGTGCCATCATGGCCGATTCTACATCACGTTGGGCCGAAGCACTTCGTGAAATTTCTGGTCGTCTGGAAGAAATGCCAGCTGAAGAAGGGTTCCCAGCATATCTGCCATCACGTTTATCACAGTTCTATGAACGTGCTGGATATATGAAAACATTAAATGGACAGGAAGGATCTGTATCAATTATCGGTGCGGTTTCACCTCAGGGAGCTGACTTTTCAGAACCAGTTACCCAGAATACAAAACGTTTCGTTAGATGTTTCTGGGCTTTGGATAAAGCTTTAGCGTATGCACGCCACTATTTTGCAATCAACTGGACACAGTCTTATAGTGATTATGTCTATGATCTGGAAAAATGGTATGATGAAAACGTTGGTTCTAAATTTGTCAGTGACAGACAGGAACTGTCATATTTGCTGGCAGAAGAAGCTAAACTGAATGAAATTGTTAATCTGATGGGGCCTGATGTATTACCAGAAGATCAAAGACTGGTTATTGAAATTGCCAAGGTTATTCGTGTTGGCTATTTACAGCAGAATGCTTTCCATAAAGATGATACATATGTACCATTGAAAAAACAGTTAAAAATGATGGAAGTTATTCTTTATCTGAATAAAAAATGTCAGGAAGCTATTGCTCAAGGTAAGGTTGTTCGAGCAATCAGTGAAACTGGTATTTTTGATCAGTTAATTAAAATGAAATATGATATACCAAATGATAATATTGATAAATTAGATGAATATTATCATGATATCGATGAAGCTATAAATTCAGTGGCTTAGGAGGAAATGATTATGGCACTACAATATGTAGGATTAGATGAAATCAATGGATCATTAGTCGTTTTAGACCACGTTAAAGGGGCTTCTTACGATGAAATGGTCGAAATACAAATGAAAGATGGATCAACACGTTCAGGACGTGTTGTTCAGATTGAAGGTGAAAAGGTTGTCGTTCAGGTTTTTGAAGGAACAAACAATCTGTCACTGGAAAATACTAAAACCAGATTACTGGGCAGACCAATGGAACTGCCAGTATCTAAAGAAATCTTAGGTCGTATCTTTAATGGTGCGGGAAAACCGATAGATGGTCTGGGTGAAATTTACGCAGAAGAAATGATGGATATTAACGGTTTACCTTTAAATCCAGTAAGCCGTGTTTATCCACGTAACTATATTAATACGGGAATTTCTTCCATTGACTGTCTGGCTACTTTGATTCGTGGTCAGAAATTACCAATTTTCTCAGGTTCAGGTTTACCTCATGACCGTTTGGCAGTTCAAATTGTTAAACAGGCAAAGGTTGCTGATGAATCTGGAAAAGGGTTCGCTGTTGTATTTGCGGCAATGGGAGTTACTAATGATGTTGCCAATTATTTTAAACGCAGCTTTAAAGAAGCTGGGGTTATGGAAAGAGTTGTTATGTTCCTGAATTTGTCAAATGATCCGATTATCGAACGTACTTTAACACCACGCTGTGCGTTAACAGCAGCTGAATATCTGGCTTTTAAACAGGATATGCATGTTCTGGTTATTTATACAGATATTACATCTTATTGTGAAGCATTACGTGAATTCTCTTCAAGTAAAGGAGAAATCCCTGGTCGTAAAGGTTATCCAGGATATCTTTATTCGGATCTGGCTTCTTTGTATGAAAGAGCAGGAATTATTAAAGGGGCAAAAGGATCTGTTACCCAGATTCCAATTCTGACCATGCCAAATAATGACATTACTCACCCTGTACCTGACTTAACAGGATATATTACTGAAGGGCAGATTACTTTAGATCCTGAATTGAATGCAGCGGGAATTTATCCTCCAGTTGGAGTTTTACCTTCACTTTCACGTTTAATGAAAGATGGAATTGGTGAAGGGTATACTCGAGCTGATCATCAGGATATTGCCAATCAGCTTTTTGCCTGCTATGCTCATGTTCAGGATGTTAAATCACTGACATCTGTTATCGGAGAAGATGAATTATCACCTCAGGATAAACAGTATCTTACATTTGGAAAATTATTTGAACAGCATTTCTTAAACCAAGGTTTTGATGCCAACAGATCAATTGAAGAAACTTTGGATCTGGGATGGGATCTTGTTTCATTGCTGCCAAAAAATGCATTAGACCGTTTAGATAATCAGTTATTAGATAAATATTATGATCATGAAAAAGCTATTATGCGTTTCCATGTCAAAGAAAAAACGATCATTAAAGAATTGCAAGAAGCAGGTGAATAGTTATGGCTATCAAAGTTGTTCCAACCAAAGGAAATTTAATGGCAACTAAAAAACAGCTTTCCCTGGCAATTTTAGGTTATGATTTGCTGGATAAAAAAAGAAATGTCCTGATCAAGGAAATGATGACATTGTTAGATGATGTCAAAATGATCCGTGATCAGATTACAGATGCTTATCAGCAGGCTTATGATGCTTTGCAGGAAGCTAACGTATCTCGTGGTATTATTGCTGATCTGGTGAGTGAAACACCTATTGATGAAGGTATTTCTATAGCTTATCGAAGCGTCATGGGGGTAGAAATTCCTAAGATCACCTATCATAAGTCACCGATGATCTGCAGTTACAGCATGGATATGTCCAATTCTAAAGTTGACTATACGTTTCAGTGCTTTTATCGGGTAAAAGAACTGACCGTTGTCCTGGCAGAAGTGGAAAATGCTGTTTACCGTCTGGCAAATGCGATCCGTAAAACTCAAAAAAGAGCGAATGCTTTAAAAAATATCAGTATTCCTCGTTTTGAAGAAACAATTAAGTTTATTAGTGAATCTTTGGAAGAAAAAGAACGTGAAGAGTTTTCCAGACAAAAAGTCATAAAACAACAAAAACAGTAAAAAACCAGTTCAATCAACTGGTTTTTGTGCTTAGATATGGCTATTTTATGTAAAAAATGCGTAATTTTTCACATATTCACTTTTAAAATTATACAACATGATAAAAATATGTTATTATAATACTGTTGTAAGCGACATTGAGAGGGTGGTTATATGAGCATAAAAGTAAAAGATGTGATTATCGGAGCCGGGAAACCTAAAGTCTGTGCGCCAATCGTTGAACAGAGTGATGATGCAATCATTGCTAAGTTAAAGGAACTTGATCAGTTGGATATCGATCTGATTGAATTAAGAATTGACTTTTATAACAATGTAACAGACTGTCAACAGGCCTATGAACTCTTTAAAAATATTAAACAGCTAAATATCAGCAAGCCCATCATTTTAACGTATCGCTCTGCTGGAGAAGGGGGACAGGTTGAACTGGACGGAAAAGCGTATCTGTCACTATATCAGAAAGCTGTCGAAGCTGATGCTTTTGATATTTATGATGTTGAATTATCGGCTGGTACTAATATGATCATAGAATTAAATGGTCTGATTCACGGAGCAGGTAAATATGTGCTGATGTCAAGTCATAATTTTCAAAGAACACCAGAGATAGAATCACTGATGCAAAAATTTAAAGTTATGGATTCTTTTGATGCTGATATATTAAAAATTGCTGTAATGCCAGAAGATCTGCAGGATGTGATCAATCTGTTAGAATTTACACTTCGTGCCAATGAAGAATATCCTGATCGTGCTATCGTTACCATGGCAATGTCCAATCTGGGAGTTCTCTCTCGTCTTATCGGAGAACAGTTTGGCAGTGCTATTACCTTTGGCTGTGTGGATAAAACCAGTGCTCCTGGTCAAATTAATTATCAGGATCTCAATCAGGTATTAAATATAATTCATCAATATATCGATAAATAGGAGCTTAGCTCCTTTTTTTGTTGCAAGATTTGTCATAAATGGGCATATGATAGAATGGTGATATTATGATAATCGATTTAAATTCATTAACTAAAATGATCTGGCTGCTTTATTATCGTTTTTTTGATTATCAGCAGATCATCTTAAAAGATGTTGAATGCAAGCTGGATGGTGGTATCAGCATAAAACTGTATCTGCAGTATTATCATGTAGAAACGGTAGTAGATGTATTGATTGATACACATGTTAATGATGTGATTGTGCTCGATATCAAAGGGGATGTACAGTTTGGCTTTATTCATCTCGACTTTTATCAGCTTATCCATGATCATATTATAGAAAACAACTATATCAGCAAAAAAGATCATGGCATCATAATAAAAAATGAATATCTTAAAGATATTCATCTATGTAAAGATCATATCGAATTAGAACTTTTATAGTTCTAGTTCGACATGATATATTTTGCCCCACATGTAAATCTGATAAAAATAGGCAAGCAGCTGAGGCCCCATCATCAGCTGACCAAACCATGGAACATTGATTGTCTCACTATTAGCGATAAAATGTTCCAGTTTTTTGATATCAAAAAGCTGATAAAGAATATTATTTTTATCGTTTAATGATTCTGTCATGAGATTTTTGATATAGGTTAAATAAAATGGAGAATGGGTCTTAGGATAAGGATTTTTCTTACGCTTATAAATATCAGCTGGCAGAAAATCACAAAAGGCATCACGTAAAACGGCCTTTTCCTGCTGATTATGATACATGTATTCCCAAGGAACATTATACATATATTCAACGATATCTTTTGAAGCAAAGGGCACTCTCAGTTCTACGGCATTATACATTGACTGACTGTCACTTCGTGTCAGTAATGTCTGCATAAACCATTCAATATTAAGATAAATCATTTTTCTTTTATTCGTATTCGCAAAATCATAATCATGATAATCAATTTCATCAAGGCTTTGCTGGTACTGATCAAGGACATACTGTTTAATATTCAGCTTTTTGATATTGCTGTTAAAGAGGTCGATACGTTTATCGATATCTCTAATCCAAGGAAATCCTTCCTGAGAGTACAGTTCTTCTTTATAAAACCATGGATAGCCACCAAAAATTTCGTCAGCACATTCTCCCGATAAGACAACTTTATGATGACGGGCGATATCTTTACAGAAAAGCAGAAAACTTGAATCGATATCTGCCATTCCTGGAGCATCTCGGGCAATAAGACTTTGTTTTAAAAACATAATCAGATTTTTTTGGGAAAGGACGATATTGGTATGACTGGTACCGTATCTTTGTACCATTTCATCAATAAAATCACTGTCACGAGTCTGCTGATAGTCATAAGGTTTAAAATATTTGTCCTGATCGAGATAATCGATACTGTAGGTTGCCAGGTGATTGATATACTGACTGCTAATAGCAGTAATGATACTGGAATCTAGTCCACCCGATAACATACAGGAAATATCAACATCACTTAACAGCTGGCGCTGGATGCTTTGATTGACAAGACAGCGGATATCTTTAACGGTTTCTTCATAGCTTTTATGATGACATTTTTTCTGTGGGATCCAGTAACGGCGAATTTCTAAATGATCATCCCATAAAAATAAGTAATGCGCTGGTCTTAAGCTATAGATATCGCGATATAAGGTTTTTCCTGGGGAAAGGCTAGGGCCTAAGCCTAACAGTTCTTTGATACCAGTCTGGTCGACAACGGTTTTTTTTATATACTTTAAGATAGCTTTAATTTCACTGGCCAGTAACAGTTCGTGTTCATGATAATAGTAATATAGCGGTTTGACTCCTAAATGATCTCTGGCCGCAAAAATCTTGTCATCATAAGCTATCACAAAAGCAAAAATACCATCGAGCAGATCTAAACATTTTTCACGGTAGGCAATGAAACTGACTAACAGGACTTCGCTGTCACTTTGGCTTTGAAAATGAAAGCCTTCATTGATCAGCTGTCTTTTCAGCTCATTCATATTATAAATTTCTCCATTAAAGATGATTCGATAGGTTGTGCCCTGATAAGTATATTCAAAAGGCTGCTGACCACCTTTAAGATCAATAATAGATAAACGGCAATGTCCTAACAGGACATGTTCATGCAATGAAGTGCGCATATCATCAGGACCACGATGATTAAGTAATTTCAGCATTTCCTGAAAACGGCCACTTTCTTCTAAGACGTTTCTATGATGATTATACAAACATAGAATTCCACACATATGATCACCCCGTATTATATATATGTAGACAATAAAAAAATATACGACAGTTCTGTCGTATATTAGAGTTCATTATTTTTCAGTTTTCTTATCAGCAATCACTTCTTTTAAAGAAGTTGCTAAACCAGCCAGACCTTGCAGTTCACTAGGAATGATGATTTTGGTAGCTTCACCACGAGATAAAGTTTCCAGTGCTTTAAATCCCTGTAAAGTGACATAGGCAGCTTCCGGATTAGCTTCATTGATATAAGTGATACCTTTAGCCTGAGCTTCATAAACAAGACGTAAAGCTTCAGCCTGACCTTCAGCTTTTGCGATCGCTGCTTCTTTTTCAGCTTCTGCTCTTAAGATCGTTGACTGTTTGTCTCCTTCAGCGTTCAAGATGGCAGCTGTCTTTTTACCTTCTGCCTGTAAAATAGCTTCACGTCTTTCACGTTCAGCACGCATCTGTTTTTCCATCGCTTCCTGGATATCACGAGGTGGAATGATGTTTTTAACTTCTACACGGTGAACTTTGATTCCCCAAGGGTCGGTAGCTTCATCAAGAATGCTTCGCATACGGGAATTGATAATATCACGAGAAGTCAAGGTTTCATCCAGTTCCAGATCACCAATGATATTTCTAAGCGTTGTTGCTGTCAGATTTTCAATAGCGTTGATTGGACGATCGACACCATAGGTAAACAGACGAGGATCGGTAATCTGATAATAAACAACAGTATCTATTTGCATTGTAACATTATCTTTAGTAATGACGGGCTGTGGAGCAAAGTCCACGACCTGTTCTTTTAAAGATACTTTGTTGGTAACACGATCAAGAAATGGAATAAGTATATGCAAACCAACATTACAAGTACGATTATAAGCCCCAATTCTTTCTACAACATATGCTTTTGACTGCGGAACGATACGAATTGTTAAGGCAATCAGGATCACCAGAAAGAAAACGGCGAAAACAATAACGATTATAAAACCAAAATTATCCATAATTATTCTCCTTTGTTAATTTTTTTGACAATCAGGTGAGCACCTTCAACCGCCAGGATTTCACAGTAATCACCTGGTTCTAATGTGGAATTATCATAACTGCAGGCAGACCATTGTGTCGACAGGACTTTGACTTCACCACGATTGTCAGCATCAATTTTTTCTAAGACCAGACCATGCTGACCAATGACACGATCGTAATTTGTGCTGACAATATTGGTACGTAAATATTTTTTTGTCAGCGGACGAATCGAAATCATACAGATGAGACTGACAGCGATAAAGATAATGATCTGAATAAGTTCACTGGCCTGACATAAACAGGCAATCATTGCAGCGAAACCACCTAAGGTAAACCAGATGCTGACTAAGTCGGTTGTTATTAATTCCACGATGGCAGTCAAAATAGTAATGACTAGCCAAATCCACAACATCATAAAACTCTCTCCCTTCTAAAGATTTACAGTTAATATCTGATGTACGACATCAAAATCAGCTGGATATTTGATTCCTTTTTTGTCACTGAGATCTAAATTGTATTCCATAGCCAGATTTTCAATAAAATTTTTATTGGAAATACGACCATAGCTTTTACCGATTGAAATACGATGCAGCTGATCAGCAGTATAAATCTGCTGCTGCAAGGTTGCCTTGTCAATTGGCTTGATTCCCAGCAAGTCATTTTCTCTATCTAAACCTAGTAATACATATTGTACATTTTCAAAATGTTTACAGGCAGCTGTATTTAATGTGATATTTGTGCTGTAAATAGTTATCATTTTTTTTGATATTTCATTTGTTGACCATTCAAATCCCATGAGCACCATCCTTTCTGAATATATTATATTATATTTATTATTTATTAACAAGTTTTATTATTATATATATTATTTTTGTGATTATATATTATTCTAGCAATCAAATCATGAATACGGTATAATAAAAATATGACAAAGGAGTGTTATTTTTGAAAAAAATAATAGTGTGCTTTTTAGTAGTGATGGCCCTCATTACTTTTACCGGATGTCAGGATCGATCATCTCATGAATGGAAACAGCAGTATCAGTTAACATATTTTTATGTTGAAGACTGTGCCAACTGTCAGTATTTCACTGACCAGGTTATTCCTGCCATTGAAGCTGAATTTGGTGATCATATGGAAATTGTTTACTATGATATGGATACTCAGGATAATTTTGAAGAGATGAAACAGGCATATGATGCTCATATTGATTCGATCATTGATTTTGATCAGGATGACTATGGCTTTGGGCCAATGGTTTTTTTAGAAGGTTATATTGCGATTTTGGGAGCAGGGAATGCTGATGAATATGTCGATCATCTCGTCAAGGCAATTACTGAAGAAAAAATAGATGCTGCTCATGATAATGAGACATATTATTATTTAAAAGATGGTAAGATTAAACAATAAGGAGGAAATGCAATGGCAACACCACACAATCAGGCTAATAAAGGAGAAATAGCGAAAACAGTTTTAATGCCCGGAGATCCCTTACGTGCTAAATATTTGGCAGATACCTATCTGGAAAATGTCAGACAGTTTAATGCGACCCGTAATATGTTGGGTTATACTGGAACCTATAAAGGAAAAGAAGTTTCAATCATGGGATCAGGTATGGGGATGCCTAGTATTGGTATTTACAGTTATGAACTTTATCATTTTTATGATGTAGAAAATATAATCAGAATCGGTTCTTGTGGCGGGTATACTAAGGATTTGCATCTCCGTGATATCGTTATCGTTCAAGGAGCATGTACGGATTCTAATTATGCTCATCAGTATCAGCTGCCTGGAACTTATTCAGCGATATCTGATTATGGACTGCTGGAAAAAGCGGTCAATCTGGCTCGTGAAAAAAAGGTTGCTTTCCATGTTGGCAATGTCGTGACTTCTGATATTTTCTATCATGCAACGAATCAGACTGATCAATGGGTCAAAATGGGATGCCTGGCAGCAGAAATGGAATCTTATGCCCTGTTTTGTAATGCAGCTTATGCTGGCAAAAAAGCATTAACTTTACTGACAGTATCTGATTCTTTGGTTTTAGCGGAAGAAACAACAGCTGAAGAAAGAGAAAAAACATTTACAGCGATGATGGAAATTGCCTTGGAGATTGCCTAGTGAAAACGAAGTTTGCATTTTTTGATTTTGATGATACTTTGATCCATGGTGATTCAGGCAGAAAGTTATTGAAATACTATCTTAAAAAACATCCTTTATCCGCTGTAAGATTATTAAAGGTAGTGTATCATTATGCTTTGTATTTATTAAAAGTGGAACCGTTGAATGCGGCGAAATCAGCGTGGCTGTATCCGTTGGATTTTATGGATGATGCAGAAATTGAAGATTTTTATATCAGCTGTTTGGAAAGCTGTTATTATCCAGCGGTAGTTGCAGAACTGGAAAAGAAAAAGGCTGAAGGCTATACTATATATATATGTAGTGCTTCGGTAGAGGCTTATTTGCGTTTTTGTCGTTTGCCGGTTGATGCCATTATGGGAACCAAAACCAAGATCATCAATGGTCACTACACAGGACAGATGATTGGAAAAAACTGTAAAAATGAAGAAAAGGTCAGAAGGATCAATGAGGAAATAAAAAATCATAATCTGGAAATTGATTATGATTTATCATATGCTTATTCTGATTCTTTACATGATATTCCAATGTTATCAATGGTCAAAAACAGAATAAAGATCGATACGAAAGATGGACATATGTCAGTCTTTGAAATAGAGTAGCTTGGCTACTCTTTTATATTAAGATCAGTAAAAAATAACATAATATTGATCAATCCGGCAATTCCGACAATGATGTAGATCAGCATTGATAAAAAACTGCCTTTTCCAAATAAACTGTCTACCAGATTAAAACTGAATAAGCCAATAAGCCCCCAGTTTAAGGCACCGATTACGGTAAAGAGCAGGGCTGTTTTTTGTATAGCGTTCATATTTTACCTCCTTAAACAAAGTCTATCCGGTCGGTTTATTTTTATACATAAAAATTTTCACGGTGAATATTTTATAGTGGAGGAATGAAATGTGAAAAAAATATATATCATCGCTATCGTTGCTGTATCGGTGATAGCAGCGATATTTCTGTTTTATCAGTTTAAGGGAGACTCGTATAAAAAAACATTGGAAAAGGTCAAAGCCTATGATCATTATGAACTGATTTGTGATATGGAAATGGTACAGAATGATGAACTGAAAAGTTATGAAGTGACAGTTGATTATCTCAAAACAAAGAAAAAAGAATATTATAAAGTTGAACTTTATGATAAAAGTATTAATCAGGCTCAAATAATTATTAAAAATAATGACGGTGTCTATGTTTTGACACCAACTTTAAACCAGATTTTTAAGTTTCAAAGTGACTGGCCAAATAACAGTCCCAAACCATATATTTATGCTTCACTGTTAAAACTGCTGGAAGACAATGAAGTTGAAAAAATCGATGAAGGATATCAGGTAGAAGGGAAAATAACCTTGCCTAATGATGATAGAATCGTTAAAGAAGAAGTGATTTTTGATAAACAGCTGCATCCCTTACGTGTGACCTGTCTTGATAAAGATGAAACCGAGCTGATCATCGTCAATGTGAAAGAATTCAATATTAAAAAGAATATCAAGACCAGTGCTTTTGATCAGGATGCGGTTTTAAAAGATGCCAAAGAAAATTATCAAAGTATCATGAGCGGCGATATTCTGTATCCGGTTGTTGATCTGGGATCTTATCTGGAAAGTGAAACTGTTTCAACGGTAGAAGGAGATCAGAATCATGTTTTGCGTTTTACCGGAGAAAAAAATTTTACGATCATTGAATCACCGGAAGTACAGGATGAAGCGGTCGTTACCGTTGTGGATGATGAAATTATTGATATGGTCGATGGCTTTGCTTATTACAACGATAATAAACTGTCCATGATGAACACAGGTATGATGTGTTCAATTTATTCTCATGATTTAAGCAAGCAGGAAATGATCGCAGTTTTAACAAGCATGCAAAGTTCGACAACTAAATAAGATTTCAGTTTGAATTTCAGGCTAGTATGATTTATACTAATTGTACTGGAGGTGTCAGCATGAATCTAAAACGTGACACATATGCTATTATTGATCTTGATAAATTAAAAAATAATGTTGAACTGGTATATAAGAAATTCAAAAAACCACTGATGGCGGTTATTAAAGCTAATGCCTATGGACATGGCTATAAAGAAGTAGCCAGTTTTTTAAAGGATATTGACTATATTGAAATGTTTGCGGTAGCGACTTTACCAGAAGCTATCGAATTAAGAGAACTGGGAATAAAAAAAGGAATATTGATTTTAGGAGCTATTCCCACCAGCAAAGAAGATATCGATCTGGCAATACAGTATGATATTTCTTTGACCATGGTATCGGTAGACTATCTCAAACTGTTAAGTGAAATCATTGAACCGGGAAAAACCTTACGGGTTCATATCAAGCTAGATACGGGAATGCACCGTATTGGGCTTATGAGCAAAGCTGAATTACAGACTTTGCTGGAACTGATCGACCCTGATAAATTCAATGTTGAGGGAATTTTTACTCATTTTGCGACGGCTGATGGTGATGATGCTGAATTTAAGAAGCAGTATGATAAATTTTATGATATGATTGGTAATTATCGTTTTAAATATATTCATTGCTGTAACTCTGCAGCAATGTATTATCATGAAGATGAACGTTCTAATATCGGACGTATTGGAATTACGATGTATGGCTGTTCACCAGCAGGTCGGGAAAATGAACCATTTCAGCAGGTTATGTCCTTATATACTAAAGTCAGCATGGTCAAAGTCATTGAAGCAGGAGATAAAGTAGGATATGGACTGACATATACGGCAAAGGGCCGTGAATACATTGCTACTTTACCTATTGGGTATGCTGATGGTATGCTACGTAAAAATCAGGGCAGAAAAGTTTATATCAATGGTAAGTATTTTGAAATCGTTGGCCGCGTCTGCATGGATCAGATGATGGTAAGAGTCGATGAAACGGTGAAGATAGGGGATCAGGTAGAAATATTTGGTGATCATATTTCACTTGAAAGCATGGCTAAAGATTTGGATACAATTTCTTATGAAATACTGTGTCTGGTATCAAAAAGGGTACCTAGAGTATATGTTCTCAATGGTGAAATTCAGGAATTCCAATAAAAAAAAGTTGTCAATGACAACTTTTTTATTTAAATAATTCAGCAATACGATAGTAACTTAAAGAACCGCTTTTTTGTTTATCAAGTTTACCATCTTTGACAACGATTGTTGTTGGAACTGTTCCATCATTAGTATCGAATGTTTTTTGAATATATTTGGTAGCGTCTTCTTGATCGGTGAGATCTACATAATATATAGTATCACCATGATTTTTTTCCATATAGTTTAAACAGATTTCTTTATAAGATGATGTTGTTGTATCACTGTCACTGCCTAGTACAACGACAAAACTGTCCTTGTCTTTTAATTTTTCTTCTAACTCACTGGCAGTTATAGTAGCAAGTTCAACGTGTGTCGCCTGACGATAGGCATATAAACCAATAAATACAACAAAAACAAGACCAAAGACACTGATTTCTTTCCATATTTTTTTGATAAATTCCATGAGGATACCTCCTTATACTTTTCTATAATAACAAATTTAGTACTATGAAACAATAAAAAAATATGACCGTCTATAAATATTTACATAATATTCAAGAAAGTGGCAAAAGACTATTGACTTTATAAAATATAAATGATAATATAAATGAGCGTTGAGATGGAGGTTTAGCTCAGTTGGGAGAGCATCTGCCTTACAAGCAGAGGGTCAGCGGTTCGAGCCC
>JACJKV010000035.1 GCA_016901755.1 Thomasclavelia spiroformis
AGAAATGTATATGATGATAGTTGGTCTATCTTAACAAACTCGCATTAAAATCCACATCATTTTTTTCTAGATAAAAAATGATTCTTATGAGTTTTCGTGCAACATGACTTTGTGCGACTCTCCAATGTTTACCTTCATTTCTCTTTTTGATTTGATATTGATATATAACAGGATTATGTAATGCAAAGCTATCTGATGCGTTCATTATCAGTTGCCTTAGATGGCTAGAACCATGTTTAACCATGTGACCTTTATGATTTTCTTCACCTGATTCATTTCTTGATGGATCAAGACCTGCGTAGGCAAGCATCTGGTTAAACGTATCAAAGTTTGAAATGTTACCAAATTCAGCATAGATTCCTGCAGCGGTAACAGAACTAATCCCTTTAATGGTGTGAATATGTGAATGAAGCTGCAAGTAGTGTTCAGTCAATTGTTTATCAATATCATCAATTTTATTATCAAGGTTTTTATAGATGTCTAATAAAGTTGAAAGTTCAAAAAGGTAAATGTCATCAGTAGTCCCTACTGTATTCTTGGCCAGGTCTTTTAATTTTTCAAACCTGGGGTATGAAATCGTATGTCTAAGCTGTTTCTTCATTTTGTTATAAGAATCAATATTCATACGAGATATTTTTTCAGGAGAGCCATAGTTTTCAAGAATATAAAGACATGTCTTTGAAGTGAGTTTTTTATCAAAAAAGGGCTTATATTCAGGAAAAATGACATCCAGAACATTGGTCATACGGACAAGAATCTGAGAACGCTGTTTAACCAGAGAATTTCTCAATCTGGATAGTGATTTTAATGCATGAATGTGATAAGATTGATTTGTGTTAGGCTTGTAGTCTACTGTAGTCAGGTAAGTAGAAATCAGAGCAGAATCAATCTTATCGGTCTTGGTTCTTCTAAGTGTGGTAGACTTAGAATGATTTTTGATTAAGAGAGGGTTGAATTCCATATAGTCATAATTATTGGCTTCAAGGAATTGCTTGAGATTGCTTCCATAATGACCAGTAGATTCAAGGCCTATTTTTATTTTCTGAGAATGATCGAGGGAATTTAACACAGATAAAAACTCCTTGAAGCCAAACTGATTATTTTTGAAAGAAAAAGAGTTATGAATGACTTCACCGTTATGATCCTGGATGAAGCAGTCATGCTTGTATTTGGCAATATCAATGCCAACAAAATAAGTCATAAGTAAAACCTCCTAAATAAATGTATTGCACTGGATGGTAAGTCCACAGGTTTCTTTTTTCATGTATTCACGTTGGTCATAAAGCATCAGGTGCTAATTAACTTAATCAACAATTAAAAAAAAGAACTGTGGTAGGAATCACCTCAAAACAGTCAAGCTGTAAAAAAACAGAAACAAATCCACAGTGCTTATATATTATATCATCATTGGCCTTAGATGATATAAATTATGAATCAGGCCAGAAAGGAGAAATAATCAATTTACTGACCTAAATTGATTATACGTGAACAGAATGACTAAAATAGCTATATTGGCAGATAGCGGATGTCAATTACCGATAGGAAAATTAGAAAATAAAGGAATTTATATTGTTCCTTTGATTATAACAATGAAAGGGAAAAGTTATCTGGATCAGCTGGAAATAGATAGCTTGACCGTTTTTAAAACCATGCAGGAAGAAGATATCATGGTGATGACTTCACAGCCATCAACGGGTGTTCTGGAAGAAACTGTTCAAAGAATTAAAGCTGATGGTTATGATCATGTAATTGCACTTCCGATTGCTACTGGATTGTCATCAACATTGAATGGGATGAAACTGGCTTGTGATTTGGTTGGGATTGATGTGACACTGATTGATACCAAAGGTACAGCCAGAAATCATAAGGAGCTAATTGAAACTGCTGCTCAACTGATTGAAAAAGGACATAGTGTAGACCAGATTACACAGGCCTTAGAAGAAATGATCGCTTATTCGGGAACAATTATCATGGTTCCTAATCTGGATCATTTAAAAAAAGGCGGACGTATTACTCCTGCGGTTGCTTTACTGGCCGGGTTGCTGAAAATTGTTCCAATCATGAAACTCAATTATGATCTGGGCGGTAAGATCGATACTTTAGATAAAGTACGAACCGTTAAAAAAGCTAATTTAAAAATTATTCAGCATATGATTGAAGAATGCCATGTCAATAGTGAAGAATATGTTTTTGCCATCGAACATGTTTTATGTGAAGAACTGGCTTTAGAAATGAAACAGAAAATGATCGATATGATAGGAGAATGTGATATTCTGGTAAGAGAACTTCCTGCTGTGGTAGGTGCACATATGGGAATTGGCGGTATTGGCTACCAGTTTATTCGCAAATGTAAGGTAATATAAAAATGGAAAGAATAAAAAGTTTTTGTGTAGATCATACTCAATTGACGAAAGGCGTTTATGTTTCTCGAATCGATGATGATCTGGTGACCTATGATTTAAGAATGACCCAGCCCAATGTAGAACCGGCTTTAGACCCTAAGGCTGCTCATGCTATTGAACATATTGGGGCAACATTATTAAGAAATGGTAAAAATAAAGATCATATTATTTATTTTGGACCAATGGGGTGTATGACAGGTTTTTATCTGATCGTAAGAGATCTGAAGCAAGAAGAAGTGATTGCGATGGTAAAAGAGGTTTTTGAAAAAATTGCTTCCTGGCATGAAGAGATTCCTGGTGCCAGAAAAGAAGAATGTGGTAATTATACTTATATGGATTTAGATTTGGCAAAACAGGCAGCATATGATTATATTCATAGTCCCTGGCAGTATGAATATCATTTACTGTAAGAAAGAACAGCTATGACCAAAAAAATAGATACGATTGGAATCGTAGTTGATGTTTTTAATACGGTGATGGATGTTCAGGATATTTATTTAAAAAAAGGTCCTTATCGTGATTTAACGATGTCAGAGACACATGTTTTGGATGCTGTTGCTAAGGAATCGAGTCCATCTATGTCAGCTGTTGCCAATCGTTTGAATATTACTCTTGGTACTTTAACTACAGCTGTCAAAAAAATTATTGATAAAGGGTATTTGCGTAAAGAGCAGTCAACTCAAGATCAGCGAATTTATTATCTGCGTCTGACTTCATCAGGAAAGGAAGCCTTACAGGTCCATAAACAGTTTCATAAAACTTTAGATCAGATGTGTAAGAACTATATTCCAGATGAACAGTTGGATTGGGTTTATTCAACACTTAAGAAAATCAATGCTGATATGATCGTTTATCGAGATGAGTTACTCAAGAAATGAAGGCAACAAAATGTTGTCTTTTTTTTATGTTTCTTTGTAAAATAATGAAAAGAATAATAATGCAAAGAAAGGGTAGAAATATGTTAAGAAATGATTTTTTATGGGGAGGGGCAGTAACTGCTCATCAAAGTGAGGGAGCTTATCATACAGGAGGAAAAGTGCCTGCAGTCTGTGATTTGACGGTCACTGGAGAATATTCTGATTTTCAAGATGGTATTGACAGTTACCATCGTTTTGCAAAGGATTTTGATTTACTGGCTGAAATGGGAATGAATGCTTATCGTTTTTCTTTTGACTGGTCACGACTGATGAAAGATGAATATACATACAATGAAGAAGGTTTTGCTTTTTATGATCGATTTATTGATGCTTTGAAAAAAAGACAAATGAAGGTGATTGCGACACTTTATCATTTTGAAATGCCTGTTTTTCTGCAGACTGCCTATAATGGTTTTGCCAGCAGACATGTCGTAGATCTATTTGTCAAACTTTGTCAGCGAATTGTTGACAGATATAAAGATCAGGTTGATTACTGGATCATATTTAATGAACAAAATGGGGTTTTACAGAAAGGTCCAAAAATGTTTTTTGGTGCCATCTGTCCAGATGAGATGGATCCAATAACTTTTGATCATCAGTTGATGCATCATACTTTGATAGCTCATTGTCTGATCAATGACTATATTCATCAAAATGGTGGTCTGGTAATGGGCATGGCAACGATTGTACAAAGCTATCCTGAAACCTGCCATCCTTTGGATATGCTGGAAAGTATGGATGTACAAAGTGAAGCTTATGTGTTTTTAGATGTATTTGCACGTGGGCATTATAATCCTTATTACTATGCCAAAATGAAAAATACACAAACCCTGCCAGCTATGGAGGCGGGAGATGAAGAAATATTCAAACTGGGAAAAACAGATTTTCTGGCAATCAGTTATTATATGTCAACGGTTAGTCATTGTGGCACTGACAGTCTGACAAATATCAATGATGTTGTCGTTAGAAAAAATCCTTATCTGGAGATGTCATCGTTTGGCTGGACCATTGATCCAGTAGGCTTGCGAATTACTTTAAGACAGTTGTATGATCGTTATGAAATGCCGATTTATATTGTTGAAAATGGTTATGGCTGTCAGGATGTGATAAGTGACGATGGGTCGATCAATGATGATTATCGTATCGACTATATGCGTCAGCATATTGAAGAAATGAAAAAGGCAATCGAACAGGGTGTAGATTGTCGCGGATATCTGGTATGGGGACCAATAGATATACTAAGCAGTCGTGCTAATATGAATAAAAGATATGGAATGGTCTATGTTAATCGCAGTAATCATGATCTTAAAGATATGAAAAGAATCAGAAAATCTTCCTTTTACTGGTTTAAACAGGTTATTGCCAGCAATGGTGAAAAATTATAGATAATTAAATTATTCATTAAAAAGATTTTGACATCATATACTAAAATGGTGATAGGATGCTATATGTTCAAGATCAAGAGATTATGATCAAAAACTATACTGGAATCATGGCGTTGAATAATGATCTTTTTGAATGCAGAATTGATCAGAAAATAATTTCTATTCAGGGTAAAGAAATAGAAATTAAATATTTTGGACAGGATGAAATACTGTTGAAAGGACAGTTTTCATTAATTAGAATAATATGAAACTAGGATATGACTATATTGAAATTGAAACAGATGATATTGTCCTGTTTTTAAAAAATGCCCGCAAACATCATTTGATCATAATCAATCTGAAACAGACGGATAAGAACATATTTCATTTTTATACTCCTGTCTATCAACGGCTGACAGTCAGAAAGCTTAATTTGACTATAAAAAAGAGTATCGGGATATTTCATTATTTATTATGTCTGTTTCATCTCAAACATTTATTTTTTACCGTTTCATTTATTGCAGGACTGTTTGGATGCTGTCAGGTAATCTATGATTTTGATATAGAGGGTACAAATCCTGAAGTTAATTTAAAGCTTGACCAGTTTTTGCATCAGCAAATCGATGCTTTTCACCCTTTGCTAAGTTATCATGAAATCAATGAGCTGTATGATCAGATCAAAAATAAGTTTGCGGATAAAATTGATTATTTAAACATTTATCAAAATGGTGGTATCGTTCACGTACGATATACTAATGCAGTGATCAATCACACCAAAGAACTTTCCTTTAAGGACTATATTGCTAAAAAAGATGGTGTTATCTGTCAAATAGATGTTAAAAAAGGTAATGTTGTTGTTAAACTCAATCAGTTTGTAAAAAAAGGTGAACTGCTGATCAGTCATCAGCTGGAAGATACAAGTCAGGAAATAAAAATCATTCCTACTGAAGGCAATATTTTTGCTTATACCTATCAGCGCTATCAGGCCAGTATGAAACTGACCAAGATGACCAAAGCGGAATGTTTTGATTATTTGCTGTTTGAAATACGTTCCAAATTACCATCAAATATTAAAATTGATAAAGAAAAAGTAGTATCCTATGATATAATAGATAATAAATTAGTATTAGAAATGCAGTATGTTTTTATTGAAAATATTGCAGTTAAGGAGAAAGAATGAAAGAAATCATCAAATTAGAATCATGTAACATTGAACAGCTGGTAAATCTATCAGGAGTTAAAGATGAACATTTGGAAGTCATCGAAGATACTTTGCAGGTTGAACTGACATTGCGAGGAGATGAATTGCTGATTGTGGCTCATGATCACGATGTAATCACCAAAGTAAAAGATGTTATTTATGCCTTGGTCAAACTCATTGTGTCTGGTGTATCAATCTCACGTCGTGATGTCGTTTATGCTTTGAAACTGGCTGAAAAAAAGGAATTAGATAAACTGTCAGATCTTTATCATATTCGCATTGCCAGAACATATAATGGAAAACTGATTTATCCTAAAACAATTGGTCAGAAAAGTTATTATTATGCTTTGAAAAATAATGATGTTGTTTTTGGGGTAGGACCTGCGGGAACTGGGAAAACATATCTGGCGGTAGTTTTTGCGGTCGATGCATTAAAAAATAATCAGGTCAAAAAAATTATTTTGACGCGTCCAGCGGTTGAAGCTGGTGAAAATCTAGGATTTTTACCTGGTGATCTCAAAGAAAAAGTGGATCCATATTTACGACCTTTATATGATGCTTTACATGATATGTTAGGTGTAGAACAGACAGAAAAACTTATTGAAAAGGGAATTATTGAAATTGCCCCTTTAGCGTATATGCGTGGACGTACTTTGGAAGATGCTTATGTTATCCTTGACGAAGCACAGAATACAACAGATAATCAGATGAAGATGTTTTTAACACGTTTAGGTTTTCATTCTAAAATGATCGTTACTGGTGATATTACGCAAATAGATTTGCCTCATGGTGTACAGTCGGGACTGGTGAAAGCCTTAGATATTTTAGAAGGTGTTAAAGGGATTGCTTTTATTCGTCTTCAGGCCATGGATGTTGTCAGACATCCTGTCGTACAAAGAATTATTGAACGATATGAAAATCATGATGAGTAAAAAGATGCAAAAGCATCTTTTTCATATTGAATTCAAAAAAAATGACCATAATATAACAGCAGTATTAAAATTCCCGTTATTTCCCATAATGTGGATATAATTTCGACATAATTTCATTTTAAGATATGTACTGTAAAAGGAGAGATCAAGATGAAAGAAAAATTAAAACCAATATTGAAAATTGCAGTCATTGCTGCTATCGTCTTATCATTTGCGGCTAATGGATATGTGTTATACAAAGTAATACAAAATGATGGAGATACGACATTATCGTCTACTCGCAATGCGAAAGTAGAAGAAGTTGATTATGATGTTAAAACTGAAACTACATCAGTTGTTGATGCGGTAAGTGATAGTATTGTAGGAGTCGTAGTTTACTCAAATAACACGACATCATCACTTTTTGGACGACAGACTGAAAATGAAACACCGCAACAAAGCGGCAGTGGTAGTGGAGTTGTTTATGAACAGACCGGTAAATATACCTATATCATTACTAATCATCATGTCATTGATGGTGCCGATAAGGTTCAGGTCGTATTTTCTAACAATGAATATGTTGATGCTGAAATTGTAGGTAGTGATGAGTACAGCGATGTTGCTATTTTAAAATGTCAGCCAGATTTTGATGTCACCGTGATCAATATCGGAGATTCAAGTCTGCTGGATAAAGGTGAAACTGTTTTAGCGATTGGCTCACCATTAGGTATTGAATATTCAGGAACGGTAACACAAGGTATTGTTTCGGGAACTGATCGTACCGTATCGGTAGATCTAAACAGTGACGGTGTGGATGACTGGGATATGAATGTCATTCAGACAGATGCTGCAATCAATCCTGGAAACAGTGGTGGCGCTCTGGTTAATATGAAAGGTGAACTGGTGGGAATTACGAATATGAAGTTTGCTGAAGAAACAGTAGAAGGTATGGGATTTGCTATACCGGTAAACGATGTTATTTCAGTGGCTAAACAGATTCGTCTCAATGGTAAAGTGTCTTATCCAGTTATTGGAATTTCTGGAGTATCATTAGCAGATTATTCGGCATATCAGTTACAGCGTTATGGAGTCAATGTTGCAGTTAATACAGGTTTATATGTAGTTGAGGCAACAAACAATGGACCAGCGCAAAAAGCAGGAATTCAATCTGGAGATGTCATAGTCAAAGTTGAAAATACTGAAATTACTACCTATAAATCATTTTTAACAGAACTTTATTCTCATAAACCGGGAGATACTATTGAAGTGACGATCAATAGGTCAGGTACTGAAAAAACAGTTCAGGTGACTTTGGAAGAAAAATAAATGAAAAGATATTGCGTGATGCAATATCTTTTTTTATAATTGATTATACAGAATTTGAGAAGGTGTCAATATGAAAATAGGAATTTTTGATTCAGGAATAGGTGGTTTATCAGTATTGCATACGGCTTTATCGCTTTTGCCAAATGAACAGTTTATTTATTATGCCGATGAAAGTCACGTGCCTTATGGCGAAAAAACAAAAGAGGAAATTATTGGATATGTTGATGAAATCATCCAGTTTATGATCAATCATGAGGCCAAAGCAATTGTTATTGCCTGCAACACGGCAACTAGTGCAGCTGTTGCCCTGATGCGAAAAAAATATACTTTACCAATCATTGGTATGGAACCAGCGGTAAAAAAAGCTATCGATCTGTACGGTCATCAAAAAATACTGGTTTGTGCAACTCCAATTACAGTCAAGGGTGAAAAAATGATGAAACTGGTTGAAAAAGTAGATAAAGAACATCTGGTTGATCTTGTTGCTTTGCCTGGATTAGTACATTTTGCAGAAAAACAGCAGTTTGATGGAGAAGAAGTTCTGTCATATTTAAAGGATTCGCTCAGTTATTTTGATTTAGATGGATATGAATCACTGGTGTTAGGATGTACCCATTTTAATTATTTTAAAGACAGTTTTCAAAAACTGATGCCTGATGTTCATTTCCTTGATGGTAATGTTGGTACAGTCAATCAGCTCATGAAAAATATTGAGCCCGAGACAAATAAACAGACCGTAGATTTTTATTATTCAGGAAAAGCGGTAGATGATCAGCAGGAACTGCAAAGAATCAAAAAATATATGTTACGTTTAGATGAGATGGAAAAGATAGAATAGGAGAAGATTATGATCAAAGCAATTTTTTTTGATATTGATGGAACATTAGTCAGTTATCAGACTCATAGTATTCCTGCTTCGGCCATGGAAGCCTTACATTGTCTGAAGGAAAAAGGCATTAAGCTTTTTATTGCTACAGGAAGAGGGAAGGATGGATTAGAAGTTTTACAGGATTTTCCTTTTGATGGCTATATTACTTTAAATGGTCAGTACTGTTATGTTGATGAAAATACAAAGATTTATGAAAATACCATAGTTAAAGAAGATCTTCAGTCATTAATGGATTTTATTGAAAAAGATCCATTTCCATGTGGTTTTACAGAGGAAGATACAAAATACTTTAATTTTCGTGATCAGAGAGTTGATGATTTACACGCTATTACACACAATGATGATCATCCTGCCGGTAATTATAAACAGGCAATCGATCACAAGATCTATCAGGTCATGTGTTTTGTTGACGAAGATAAAGAAAAGGAACTGTTAAAGGTCATGCCCCATTGCATAGCTTCTCGCTGGTATCCTACTTTCTGTGATATTTCTCCTCTTGGTGGAACCAAGCAGTTAGGAATCGATAAGTTTTTAGAATATTATGGACTTGATTTGTCTGAAACGATGGCATTTGGTGATGGTGGAAATGATATGGCTATGCTGGATCATGTAGCAGTAGCTGTTGCTATGGGAAATGCTAATGAAAAACTGAAAGCTATGGCAGATTATGTCACCGCAAGTGTTGATGATGATGGTATCATGAAAGCTTTGAAACATTACAATTTACTGGATTAAAAAACTGCCGCTGTCACAATGACAGTAGCAGTTTTTTTATGATTCCATATCCTGAACCACACGTTTAAGATCTTCTCTAATAGCAATATGCTGTGGACACATTGTTTCACATTTGCCACATTGACGACATTGGCTGGCCTGTTCGTTTTGAAGCCTGATATATTTTTCTTTGAAGGTTTTTTCATCTTCATAGATGCTCATACAGTTCCAGTATTTAAAGTTATTAGGAATGTTGACTCCAAAAGGACAAGGCATACAGTATTTACAGCCAGTGCAGCCGTTTTTTGTTTTTGCTTTAAGGGTTTTTGTGACTTTTTCGACCAAAGCCATTTCTTCTTCGTTAAGTTTTTGAAATTGATCGAAAGTGGCTAAGTTATCTTCGACCTGTTCCATAGTTGACATTCCGCTGAGGATTACTTTGACAGCTGGTAAAGAACCAACATAACGTAAAGCCCAAGAAGAAAGAGAACGATGTTTATCATACTGTTTAAAAATATCAGCTACTTTTTGTGGTAATGTTGCTAAGCTTCCACCTTTAATAGGTTCCATGACCACTACTGGTAAATTGAGCTGATCACATAATTGTATTCCTTTCATCCCTGCCTGAATATCCATATCCATATAATTGATCTGCAGCTGACAGAAATCCCATGAATATGATTTAACGATATTTTCAAAAACTTCATATTCATCATGAAAACTAAATCCTATGTATTTAATTTTTCCTGCTTTTTGCATCTTTTCAACATGTTCCAGGATATTGTATTTTGATACTTTTTCCCATTTTTCTTTGTCTAAAGCGTGTAACAGATAAAAATCAACATAATCAACATCTAGTCTTTGCAGCTGTTCATTAAATATTTTTTCTACATCTTCTTCGCAGCTGATATTCCAGATTGGTAGCTTAGTTGCCAGATAAAAACTTTGACGATCATAGTTTTTCAGAACTTTCCCAACAAATGGTTCACTGTCACCATTATGATATGGGTATGCGGTATCGATATAAGTAACACCATGAGCCATGGCTTTATCGATCATTGCTTTAGCTTCCTGTTCATTGATTTCACCATTTTCTAGTGTTGGAAAACGCATACAGCCAAATCCTAACAATGATGGTGAAACACCTGATTTTTCAAATTTTCTGTATTCCATTGTTTTGCCTCCTGCTGTTATTATAACAAACGATATCATATTTTTCGTTTTTTTTTCAATAAATAAGATTTTTGTTTCATTATTTGACTAGAAAATGTATAATACTCTTGCTAATATGTAAAATATAAAAAGTATGATATAATGGGTGAGGAAGGTGATTTTATGGCATATTCAAGGGTCAAAAAGTATCAGGAATTAAGAGACGGCTTAAAAGATGAAGCTGGTATCAATAAAGAACAGGTTTTGATTGATAAAACTGAAGATGAAGATGATGATTTTTTGTCATTTATTAAAAAAGATGATCATGCTGATAAAAAAGCAAATATAGAAGATACGTTGACGGAACCAAAAACATTTGAACAGATGCGTGAAGAAAGTTCTCAAGAACTGGAACAGGCGTTAAGAAGTGCCAAAAAAGGTGTTGGTAAAGAAAGTCAGTATAATACACGTATGGATATTTTATCAAAGATTCGTGATGGCGAAAAAACGACGATCAAGATCGATGCGGTTGATCAGTATAGTACTGATGAATTTGCCAGAGGTATGTTCTTAAATGAAAATACTGTAGAAAATGGAGAAACCATACAAAATGATGAACCAGAAAAGAAAATGACACTCATGGAAAAACTGGCTTCCATTTCTCCTGAAGAGGATGCTAAAAAAGCTCAGGAATTTCTACAGGAAGAAAGAGAAAAAGAAATCGAACAGGAAGGCGAAGAAAATCAGGAAATCAATGAACCTGAATTAGAAGCGGAAGAAGACAACGAAATCATCCCAGAAGAAGAAACAGATGTTTTACAGGAAACAACTAAAGAATTTGTTCAAATTGAACATGAAGAAAATCACCAAATGGATGATATCACAGAAAGAAACAAAAACAAAGAAAAGAATGACGGTAAAGTTGTCAAGATACTTGATGTTATTATCACTGTTCTGGTAGTTGTTCTTATTATTCTGTTATGTATTATAATTTATCAGAACTTTTTTTTAAACTAAGGGATGCCTTAGTTTTTTTAAAAAAATGCAATGACAAGAAAGGAGATATGGTCAAGATGACCATAATAGAAATATGAAAAATAATATTGTTGTAGCAATCGATGGTCCAAGTGCTGCTGGAAAAAGTACGATAGCAAAACTGGTTGCAAAAAAAGAAAATTTCATTTATATTGATACAGGCGCAATGTATCGTTGTGTGGCATACTACTGTCTTGATCGTCAAATTGATCTTGATGATGAAGAGCAGGTAAAAACGTGTATAAAAGATATCAATATTCAGCTGACGGCAGATAATCGAGTTATCTTGAATGATAAAGATGTCAGTCAGGATATCAGAACTGATGAAGTATCACGTGGTGCCAGTATAGTTTCCCGTTATGAAGCTATTCGTCAGTTTTTGGTTGACAGCCAACGTCAGATGGCCAGCATGGGTAATGTAATACTTGACGGCAGAGATATTGGAACTGTGGTTTTGCCCAATGCTGATTTGAAAATATATCAGATTGCCAGTGTTGAAACACGAGCTTTAAGAAGATATAAAGAAAATATTGAAAGAGGACTGCAGGCGGATCTGGATGTCATACAAAAAGAAATAGAAGAAAGAGATTATCAGGATATGCATCGTCAGATTTCTCCTTTGAAAAAAGCAGATGATGCTATTGTTGTCGATACTTCTGATTTATCTCTGGATGAAGTAGTGGATGTCGTATTAACACTTATAGATAAAGTTAAGGAGGGATAGTGTGGCAGGTATTGTAGCGATAGTCGGGCGAGCGAATGTAGGTAAATCAACGATTTTTAATCGTATTGTGGGACAGAGGATTTCAATTGTTGAAGATATTGCTGGTGTAACCAGAGACCGTATTTATGCTAAAGCTACCTGGCTGACAAAAGAATTTAATGTTATTGATACTGGTGGAATTGAATTAGAAGATGCTTCTTTTACCGCTCAGATAAAAATGCAGGCTGAAATTGCTATTGAAGAAGCAGATCTGATTGTTTTTGTAGTCAACGGCAGAGAAGGGATTACATTAGAAGATGAATATGTAGCTCGCCTGCTGCAAAAGTCAAGAAAACCTATTCTGCTGGCAGTCAATAAAATTGATGATAACAGATTTATGGATAATATTTATGAATATTATTCTTTAGGGGTTGGTGATCCAATTCCGGTTTCAGGTGTTCATGGGATCGGGATAGGAGATCTGCTTGATCAGATCGTTGATCAGCTCAAAGTGGATGATGAATCACAAAATAATGATGAAATCAGTTTTTCAATTATTGGTCGACCTAATGTTGGTAAATCGTCTTTGACCAATGCAATTTTAGGAGAGGAACGTGTTATTGTTTCTGATGTAGAAGGAACAACACGTGATGCTATTGATACAGCTTTTGTTAAAGATGGACAAAAATATCGTGTTGTCGATACAGCTGGTATGAGAAAAAAAGGTAAAATATATGAAAATGTAGAGAAATATTCGATATTAAGAGCTTTAACAGCGATTGAAAAAAGTGATGTTATTCTCGTGGTTATTGATGGTGAAACGGGAATACGTGAACAGGATAAACATGTTGCTGGTTATGCCCATGAAGCTGGTAAAGGCGTGATCATTGTCTATAATAAATGGGATCTGGTTGAAAAAAATGAAAAGACGATGCAAAAAAAGGAAAAAGAAATTAAAGAACAGTTTAAATACTTAGATTATGCCAGAGTTATCTTTACCTCAGCGAAAACTGGTCAAAGAGTGAATCAGTTATTTCCGCTGATCAATGAAAGTTATCAGAATTGTCGAAAACGAGTACAAACCAGTGTTTTAAATGATGTTCTGGTTGATGCACAGCTAATGAATCCAACGACAACATTTAATGGTGGGCGACTGAAGATTTTCTATGCTAATCAGGTGAGTATCTGTCCACCAACATTTGTTCTTTTTGTTAACGATCCACGTTACCTTCATTTCAGTTATAAACGTTATCTGGAAAACAGATTGCGAGAAGCGTTTGGATTTGAAGGGACACCAATTCATATTATATGTCGAAAAAGAGATTAAATTTTCACCATTGTAATTATTAGACATATAATAGAGTGGTGATACAATGAAAAATAAAAATGAACTGGTTGATAAAGTAGCCAGTAAAACTAATCTTAAACGAGAAGATATATTTCAGCTGGCACATGATCTGCAGACAAAGGATCTGAATAATGAACAGGATATCAGAAATTTTATTATGATGGTGGCTAAGCTTACAAATCAGCAGTTAGAACCGGTAAAAGTTGATAAGCTGGTAAGAATTATTCGAAATAAACAGGTTCCTCAGGATATAGAAAAAATGTTGTAGAAAATATTGGTTTTACGGTCATTTATTGATTGACTTATTTGTTTTATTTCTATATAATAGGGTTTGCGGTTATGGATAGGTGATTAATTTGAAATATAACTTACAATGGATTATTAAACATAAAGGCGTATTTAGCTTTGAAGAAGAGTTGACTTTTCCTGATGAAATGTTTGACGGTTATGCTCAGATTAATGGCCTAAAAGACGTGATAGTCTCAGGTACCGGGAATCTTGATACAAAAGATAAACGATTATATGTTGACTTAAATATTAAAGGAACGATGATTCTTCCATGTGCTTTAACATTAGAAGATGTAGATTATCCATTTGATATCGATTCGACGGAAGTATTTTCTTTTGAAAAACCTGATCCGCTTGAAGATGTTCATGAAGCAAAGAAAAACGTTGTTGATTTAACATCTGTTGTATTTTCAAATATTATGCTGGAAGTACCGATGAGAATTGTCAAGGACGATGCTAACATAAAAGAATCAGGTAAAGGCTGGAAGATACTCGATGGTCATTCTAGTGAACAAAACGAAGAATACATTGATCCAAGGTTAGCGAAATTAAAAGATTATTTTAAGTGACAGGAGGATATAAAAATGGCAGTACCTTTTAGAAGAGTTTCTAGTACAAGAAGAAACAAAAGAAGAACACATGACAAATTATCTGCACCTACTTTAGTTGTATGTCCAGAATGTGGAGAATACAAATTATCTCATAGAGTTTGTAAACATTGTGGAACTTACAAAGGTCAAAAAGTATTATAAAAAATGCCCAGTATTGGGCTTTTTTTATTGGAATTTTTTTCAGCTATCTTTTGATGATAGCTGATATGTTATAAAAATATTTGTTAATTTGGTAATTTTTACATAATTTCTCATAACTTGACATAAAGCAATTTTTACTCTCTGTAAGATTGCTTTTTTTTATGTTTTCTACATAAAAAAGCCTTTGAAAATGATTGATTAAGAACTATGTAAATAGTATAATGGTGGTATCAAGTGGTTTTTAATGTTATAAAAGTGTAAAAAAGTGGGTGATCAAATGTTTCAAGGAGAATACAGGCATTCAGTTGATGCTAAAGGTAGAATTATTATTCCTTCGGCAATCAGAAACTTATGTGAAGGTTCTGTGACTGTTGCTCGTGGCTTTGATAACTGCCTGGCGCTTTACACCCAAAACGCTTGGGAACCATTTTGTAATAAGTTATTGGCTTTGCCAACATATAAAAAAGATGTCAGAAAAGCAATTCGTTTAACGATATCAAGTGCTAAGACATGCGATTTTGATAAGTTAGGACGAATTAATATTCCTGCCAATCTAAGAAAACTGGCTGGTATTGAAAAAGAATGTGTCATTATTGGAGCTGGAGATCATGCGGAAATATGGTCAAAAGAACGTTGGGACGCATATTATGAAGAAAATGAAGCAGATTATGATGATATTTTTGAATCATTAGATAATCTGGAAGATTAGGAGGATTTGATGTTTAATCATATTTCAGTCATGTTGAATGAAACTATTGAGGGGTTAAATATAAAACCGGATGGAATCTATGTTGATTGTACTCTAGGTGGAGCAGGACACTCCTGTGAAATTCTGAAAAGATTAACAACAGGTCATCTTTATTGTTTTGATCAGGATGATGTGGCCATCCAGGCAGCAAAGGAAAGATTGCAGAAAGTGGGTAATCAATATACCATTATCAAATCAAACTTTAAAAATATTGACAGTGAACTTGCTCGTTTCGGAATTGAACATGTAGATGGCATCTTATTTGATTTAGGGGTTTCTTCTCCTCAGTTTGATGAAGGATACAGAGGATTCAGCTATAATCATGATGGCTATTTAGATATGAGAATGGATAGAAATTCAAGCTTAACTGCTCATGACATTGTTAATACCTGGTCATATGAACAGCTCGTTGAAATTTTATATAAATATGCAGATGAAAAATTTGCGAAACAGATAGCCAGAAAAATTGAAAAATATAGGGAATTGACTCCTATTGATACAACTTTTCAGCTGGTGGATATTATAAAGGAGGCTATCCCTGCTTATGCCAGACGAAAAGGTGGTCATCCGGCTAAAAGAACATTTCAGGCATTACGCATAGCGGTCAATGATGAATTGAATGTCTTTGATATCGCTTTAAATAAAGCATTAGCTTTATTGAATGTTCAAGGTCGTATTGCAGTTATTACTTTTCATAGCCTGGAAGACAAAATATGTAAATATACTTTTAATGACGTATCTCGTTTAAAGAATATCAGTAAACAGTTACCAGTTATTCCAGAAGAGATGCAGCCAAAATATAAATTAGTTAACAGAAAAGCTGTCGTTGCCAGTGAAGATGAATTAGAGAATAATCATCGTGCACATTCAGCAAAATTAAGAATTATAGAGAGGGTAAGATTATGAAAAAAAGAAAAACAGGTTTTGAGTCTTTTGCACAAAAATTTATTATTGTAACAACATTAATTTTTGTTTTTGGAATTATTGGTGTTCAGTCAGTAGAATCAAGCTATAATCGTCAGATTCAGGAACTGAATGATGAAATAAATACATTGAATTCTGAAATTGACAGTCTTGAAATGCAAAAGCAGGAACTGGTTTCTTTTGGACGAATTTCTGATGTAGCCAGTGCCAAAGGCTATACTTACCAGAATGATGCGACAGCTGCTTTAAAATAAAGGGGTTTTGATTAATGAAACAATATAAAAGTGCAAAAATAACAATGGTTGTTTTTGCATTCATTATTATATGTCTGGTTCTTAATATCGTTTATCTTGGTTTTACCGGTCATCATCTGATCAGTGGTGAAGATATTGCAACTTTTGCTAAAGATAGAAGCAAGAAAGAAACAGTATTATATGCACAAAGAGGACAAATCTATACCAGTGATGGAGAACCGGTAGCTGTCAATGTCAAAAAGTATAAAATTATTCTGACGACTGATCAAAATCGTATTTCATCAGAGAAAAAGAAAGCTTATGTAACCGATGCGCAAAAAACAGCAAGTTTGATAGGACCGATTTTGGGAATAGATGTTAATGAACTTGAAGAAAAAATTCAAAAAAGTCTAGATGATGAAGATATCAAACAGATAGAATTAGGTACTAAGGGTAAAAATCTGACAACTAATGTCAAAAAACAGATTGAAGCACTAAATTTACCGGGTATTGAATTTGTTGAGTCTAATGCCAGATATTATCCATTAGGTGATTTTTGTAGCTACGTAGTTGGTTATGCCAAAAATTATGATGACAGCAGTGTAAAAAAAATGGTTGGTGAAATGGGATTAGAGCTCAGCTATGATAAAGAATTAAAAGGTAAAAATGGATATAAAGTTTATCAGACAGATGCTAAAGGTTATGAGCTGGTGGACGGAGTATTAAGAGAAAAAGATCCTGTTGATGGAAATAATATTTATCTGACCATTGATAGTGGCTTGCAGAGAAATCTTGATTATATGCTTTCTGATCTTTTAACAAAAACCGAAGGAGAAGTGGCCTCATGTGCCATCATGGAAGTCAAAACTGGTAAAATTCTGGCAATGTCTTCGTATCCTTCATTTAATCCAAATGAAAAGAATATTTCAAATTTCAGTAATTTCTTTTTACAGGGAACGATGGAATGTGGATCGGTGTTTAAACCGTTTGTCTATGCTACATCTATTGAAGAAGGAAAATATGATCATAACGCTACTTTCCAATCAGGTTCATATAAAGTTTATTATGGTAATGTATTAGCAGGAACAATTCGTGACCATAATGGTGGTCGTGGATGGGGAACGATAACTTATGATGAAGGATTGTATCGTTCAAGTAACGTAGCTATCTGTAATTTGCTGGATCAGGGTTATGTTACCAAAGATGTTCTGACTGAAAAACTTAATGAATTAGGCTTTTTCCAGGAGGATACGATGGATGGTCTTACATGTTCGGGTTCAATTAATGCCTATACACGCAGTTCTGCAAAAAGGCTTGAATATCTTACAACTGGATTTGGTCAAGGTTCAACAGTGACAGCTTATCAGCTGCTTAAGGCTTATAGTGTTTTTGGTAATAATGGTAAAACAGTTAAGCCATATGTTGTGGATAAAATTGTTGATCCTAATACTAATAAGGTAGTATATCAGGGGAAATCAGAATACTCTAAACAGATTTTTTCAGAAAATACCGTCAAGGAAATGAAAGATCTGATGTTAGGAGTCGTTGAAAGTGATGCTGGAACCGGGAAATCATTCAAAATGGATGATTTAAGGATGTTTGGGAAAACTGGAACTGGGCAGATTGTCGTGGATGGTGCTTACAGTTCATCAATCCATATGCATTCTTTTGCTGGTTTTGCACCATATGATGATCCACAGGTTGTTATGTTTTTAACAGTCAGAAGTAATGAAACCTATAGTTTATATGCACCTGATCTCGTCAAAACACTGATGAAAGAAGCGGTTCAGGTTGTTAATCAGTACAATGTAGAAGATCAGACAATTGATGAAGGTTATACCTTGGATTCTTATATGAATCAGTCAGTTAATTATGTGAAGTCAAAATTAGAGGCAAAATCATTACAGGTGACGGTTATAGGTAATGGCAGCACTGTCATTGAACAGCATCCAAGTGCTTTGACGAGAGTTTCAAAAGGTGACAGGGTATTTATTAAAACCGACGGCAGTGATATAACGCTGCCAAATATGGTTGGCTGGTCCAAAAAAGAAGTACAGTCATACGCATCGATTGCGGGTCTAAAACTGAATATTCAAGGTACTAGTGGACAGGTTACCAGTCAAACTGTAGCTGAAAATACTATCGTCCATAGTGGAGATGAAATAGGAATTACATTAGGGTCATAATTGACCCTTTTTTTCATATGATAAAATGGTGATATGATGCTATTTGAACATTCGGTGAAAAAAATTCGTAAAGTGGAAATTACGGTTATTTTTTTAATTGTAGCTTTAATTTTAAAAGTAGGATATATTCAAATTATCAATAGAAATGAAATTTATGAAAAAGCGATACAGTCATGGCAACGTTCTTTTCCGGTTCAGGCAAATCGTGGCAAGATCTATGACAGTACCGGAAGTATTCTAGCCAGCGATCTGACAACTTCATCACTGGTCGTGGTACCAAGTCAGATAACTGATAAGGCGACCACTGCTTTACAGCTGGCAAAAATTCTCAATGTCAGTGAAACGGTACTCAAAGAAAAATTAGAAAAGAAAGTATCGATTCAAAGGATATCGCCAGAAGGAAGACAACTTGATGACAGTACAGCTAGAGCTATTTCACGTTTAAGTCTGCCAGGGGTGTATCTGATCAAAGATACTAAAAGATATTATCCTAATCATAATTATTTAAGTCATTGTTTAGGTTTTGTAGGTATCGATAATCAGGGATTATTAGGTTTAGAACTGGAATATGATGAATATTTAAGTGGTGAAAATGGCTCGATCGATTATTATATGGATGCCAAAAGTCATAATTTAAACATGTATCCCAGTACTTATACTTCCCCTCAATCAGGAATGAATATCACATTGACGGTAAATAAAGATATTCAGGATATAGTTGAAAGGGAATTAAATAATGCTTACGATACTTATCATCCTGAAGGCATCTGGGCATTGGCAATGGATCCTCAAAATGGGGATATTTTAGCTATTGCCAGTAAACCGGATTTTGATCCTAATGATTATAAAAACAGCAGTCAGGATATCTATAATCAAAATATTCCCATTTGGAAAACCTATGAACCAGGGTCAACATTTAAGATCATTACTTTTGCCAGTGCCCTTAATGAAAATCTTTTTGATATGGATCAGGATACCTATTATGATAAAGGATATGAATATGTTTCCGGGGCTAGAATAAAATCATGGAAGAAAGGAGGACATGGCTTACAGACTTTTCGAGAAGTCTTACAGAATTCTTCTAATCCTGGTTTTGTTGAAATTGGACGACGTTTAGGAAAAGATCGACTTTATCAGTATGTTCAGGATTTTGGTCTAACAGAAAAAACAGGTGTTGATTTACCTGGTGAATCAAGTGGAATTATGTTTGATTATGAAAATTTTCATGAACTGGAACAGGCGACGGTTGCCTTTGGTCAAGGAATCTCCTTGACACCAATCCAGCTGGTACGGGCCATTTGTGCCTGTGTTAATGGTGGGGAATTATTGCGACCCCATATTCTTAAAGAAATTACCAATAGTTCCAATAGCGATATTGTTTATCAGCGAGAAAAAGAAGTGATTCGCAAGGTAATTAGTGATGAAACTTCAGCGAAAGTAAGAGATGCTTTAGAAAGTGTTGTCAGTGAAGGTGGAGGACGAAATGCCTATATAGAAGGATATCGTATTGGCGGAAAAACTGGAACAGCCCAAAAAGCGGTTAATGGTTCATATGTCGGTGGAGGATATATTTTGTCTTTCGTTGGCATTGCACCAATTAATGATCCTGAAATTGTGTTATATATAGCTATGGATAATCCACAAAACTGTGTTCAATACGGTGGGACAACGGTTGCGCCTATTGCACGAAAAATGTTTTTGGACATTCTGCCGATTTTAGGTGTAGAAAAAGTAACGCAGCAAAAAAGCAAAGAATATAGTGCAACAGATATCAAAAGAATTAAGGTAAAAAACTATATTGGAAAAACGAGAAATGAAATTGCAGATCCTGAAATTCATTTCGAATATATTGGAAATGGCAAGAAAGTTATTGATCAGTTGCCAAGAAAAGGGGAATATATCGATTCAGGGGATACTGTAATCTTAATGTTGGGATAGTTGTTTACAAATGATAAT
>JACJKV010000036.1 GCA_016901755.1 Thomasclavelia spiroformis
TGATACCAGAAAAAGAGAAAAGATGTTTTTTTATTGCCTAAAAGCAGAAAAAGAAAAGAGCTGAAACAAAATCAACTCTTTAAAAAGTTATTTCGTTACAGCCCCTTTTTAATTTATTGTTTTACTGAAGTCGATTTCTCAATTTATTGACATCTTTTTATAATACTATAAAATTTTGGTGTAAGAAGGGAGATATCAATGAAAAGAGAGAGATTTTCGTCGCGTTTGGGATTTATTCTCATATCAGCGGGATGTGCCATTGGACTGGGGAATGTATGGCGTTTTCCTTATATAGTTGGTCAGTATGGTGGCGCTATCTTTGTTTTGATCTATTTGCTGTTTTTAGTGGTACTAGGGGCTCCAATCATGACAATGGAATTTGCGGTTGGAAGAGCCAGTCAGAAAAGCTGTATCAAGGCTTTTGAAACCATTAAGCCAGGAAAGAAATACTGGCGTTATACAGGCTATTTTCAGGCCGCAGGCAATTATGTTCTGATGATGTTTTATACAACGGTTGGAGGCTGGATGATTTCCTATTTTGTCAAAATGCTGAGAGGAGATTTTCAAGGAATCAGTTCTCAGGGAGTTGCCCATATTTTTAATCAGTCACTGCAGAATCCTGTTTTACAGGTGTTCTGGATGGCTTTTGTTATTGTACTGGCATTTGGAATCTGTTCTTTAGGTTTACAAAATGGGGTCGAAAAAATTACCAAAGTAATGATGTCATCATTGTTTGTTATCATTTTTATACTGGTCATCAGATCTTTGACTTTATCTGGTGGGCAGGAAGGACTGATGTTTTATCTGGTACCTAATTTACAATCGATTCAAAAATATGGCTTGCTGGAAGTTGTTTTTGCTGCCATGGGACAGGCTTTTTTTACACTTAGCTTAGGAATAGGCGCTATAGCTATATTTGGCAGCTATATAGATAAAAGTCGTCGGCTGTTAGGTGAAACGATGAGTGTGTGTACTTTGGATACTTTAGTCGCATTACTTTCAGGACTGATTATTTTTCCAGCCTGTTTTGCTTTTGGAGTCAATCCGGAAAGTGGTCCAGGACTGGTATTTATCACCTTGCCAAGCATTTTTAATGAAATGTGGCTGGGACAGCTTTGGGGTTGTCTGTTCTTTGTGTTCATGAGTTTTGCTGCACTGTCAACGATCATTGCTGTTTTTGAAAACATTATTTCAATCGGTATGGATCTGTTTGACTGGTCAAGAAAAAAAGCCGTGATCATTAATCTGGTATTGATTTTTGTATTATCTTTACCTTGTGCTTTAGGTTTTAATCTGTTAAGCGGGATCCAACCCTTTGGTGCTGGTTCTACGATACAGGATCTGGAAGATTTTCTTGTGACCTATAATTTTTTACCTTTAGGGTCATTGGCTTATCTGTTTTTCTGTACATCACGCTATGGCTGGGGATTTGATGGCTTTTTAAGTGAAGCAAATAGTGGTTCAGGTATTCGTTTTCCTGGCTGGACAAGAATTTATTTAAAATTTGTATTGCCTTGTATCGTGATCTTTATTTTTATTCAGGGATACTGGACATTTTTCTGTTAAAAAAATCTCTATCGGCTGATAGAGATTTTTTGTTAGTCTTTATGAAGATCTTCTTTGATCTGAGTGGTTGAAATTTCTGGTGTTCTTGGTAAATAGATAACTTCAACACCTTCATCTCTTAAGTAATCAAATTTACCTTTCCAGTCATCGCCCATAACGAATGTATCGATATGATAATCTTTGATATCACTGATTTTCTGCTGCCAGCTTTCTTCAGGAATGACCAGGTCAACAAAACGGATTGATTCCAGTAATCCTTTTCTTTGTTCGTAGTTGAAATAACAGGTTTTATGTTTTTCTTTTTCTACGAATTCATCCGTAGAAACAACGACCACGAGATAGTCACCTAAAGCTTTGGCTCTTTTTAACAGATTGATATGTCCATAATGTAATAAATCAAATGTACCATAAGTAATAACTCTTTTCATACCTAACCCTCTTTTACTTTTAATAATACTGTTTTCATAGTTGATATCCAAGATTGAACGTGTCAGTTCAGTTTTACGGTCACGATTCATGAGCATGTTAACGGTTGCTTTTGGATCTGCTCCATGATTAATGACTTCATTAACAGCGTTGATAATGGGAATTTCGACGTTGTTTCTTTTTGCCAGCTGCATAGCGGCAGGCAAGGCATTGATTCCTTCAACGACCATACCTACTTTCTTGATGGCATCTTCAGGTTTATAACCTTGTCCAATCAGTGTTCCGCAAGTAAAGTTACGACTATGAATACTGGTTGCGGTGACGATCAGATCGCCAATTCCTGCTAAGCCATTAAAGGTCTGTTCCAGACATCCCATTGATAATCCCAGTCTGGTAATTTCTGACAATCCACGCGTAATAATAGCAGCTCTGGTGTTATCCCCAAACTGCAGACCGTTTGAAATTCCGGCAGCTAACGCAATAATATTTTTTAAAGCACCGCATAATTCAACGCCAATAACATCAACATTGGTATACACACGCATACATGTATCAACAAAAAGATTCTGTACTTTTTCCGCCACTTCCAGATCGTTACAGGCTGATACGATCGTTGAAGGCATATCGCGAGCAACTTCTTCAGCGTGTGTTGGACCAGATAATGCTACCAGTTTTGTATGTTTTCCTAGAACATCCTTGATAATTTCTGACATGGTGTATAAGCTGTCTAATTCGATTCCTTTTGCCAGATCGATCAGAATCTGATCATGAATATACGGTTTGGCTTTTTCAACAGTACTTCTGACAAAAATTGATGGAACTCCTAAAACAATATATTCACTGTCACAGGCAGTTTCCATATCGGTTGTCAGCTTCATATTATCAGGAATGCTGATTTCTTTTAATTTAGGATGTGTACGATGTTTTTGAATATATTCGATTTCTTCAGGTAATGCAGACCACACGGTTACATCATGATGAGCGCATAATATTCTGGCGACGGCTATTCCCCATGTTCCTGCACCTAAGACACCTACTTTTGACATCTATGATCACCTCGTATTCATTATACAATAAATTATAGCTGTTTTATAGGTGTGTATATTTAATTTTTTCGTTTCTGACAAAGACCAGTTTTTCAGCGCTGGAGCGTTCTGGGTCGAAATGATAGTCATCAACAACTATTTTTTTTATGTCTTCTATTGCTGTGATCTTTTCTTTGATCATCCTATTGAGCATTTTTCCTCGTGCTTTTTTTAAATAGACTGCTGTTCTTTTAATTTTGTCACCAGCCAGTTCAATGAAATCAACCTGGACAAGATGAGGATGATGAATCATCTTTTCGTATTCTTTGGTACTTAATGAAAGAATAAAATCTTCATTTTTAAAATACTCAGTCAATTCTTTCTGCCAGTAATCGTAGAGTGATAAACCACTTAGTTTATGTTTGATTTCTAAACGATGAAACTGAATAGAATCATTATATCGACAGATACCATAAAGTGGTGAATTGATCAGCAGATATTTTTCCATGTACTGAAAATCACTGTCATCATATTTAGAAAGTGACAGCTGTTTAAAAACAACGCCATCATAAAGACATAAAGCAGGGTATTTGTCATCATTTTGAAAATAAGAATAAATCAGATCTGACTGTTTGAAAGAAATATGCATCAGATCGTGAATATCACGAGGCTGTAGTTTTTGCAGCTGTTTTCGTAAGAACTGAGCTTTATTTTCAAATAGCGGTCTTTGACCGCTTATAGGATATGACTGTATTTTTAAGGTTTTTGCATCCGCAATAATTATTTTCATTGTTATCACCGTCACTATTATATCTTAAAATATGATTTTATGATATACTTTAAAGGGTGATAAAAATGAATACGACTATTATTGATAAAATACTGATTCATATGCTGGATCATGAACATAATGAAGTGATTTATTCAGATAACCTGATAGATCTGGAACATTCAACAACTGAATATTATGATAAAAAAATAGAAAAATGTTTAACGAATACATCTATAAAAGAACTGGTCGTCGGTTCGCAGCATCATTTATTGACACTGGGTCATGAAATGGCTGAAGATGAAAATGCTTTTATGAAGAATTCTCGACTTATTTCTCGGGAAATATTTGATGTTGCCAGAAAAGTTGAAGAAATGCCAAATTCAAATCTGCTTTTTATTGAATGTAAGGTAGATGGCGAAAAAATGCTGCTGATTTTAAAGATCAACTATAAATTAATGCCGATTTCAGTCATTGAAGAAGTTGAGGGCAAACAGACGATTCGTTTTTCTTCTCAACAGTGTCTGCCGCCAAAGACTGCGGGGATAGAAGAAGCCATTATTTTAAATCTTGATAAAAATACGATTTCACTGATTGAAAAAAGATTTATGATTGATGGCAAACCGGGTTACTACCTCAATGAACAGTATATCAAAGGGGAACCTAAACTGACGGATAAACAGAAACTGAGTATCGTTAATAAGGTCGTTAAAAAAGTAGACAGCGAATATCATGTTTTTGATGGTGAACCAACGGCTGCTGTAAAAAAAGAAATGATTGAACTGGTCATGGATCATAAACCAATTAAACCACTGGAGGTAGCTAAGAAAGTTGTTTCCAGCGATTATAATGCCAGTGAAGAAGTTGAAGTTATCATGAAAGATCTGGGTATTGAAGAAGATGATGAAATTGTCAATATTCCTATTTCTTTAGAAAAGATGTCACGCTGTAAGCTGATTTTAGATGATGACAGGACGATCGAACTGAATGTGGAAGATTATCTGAATCAGGATAATATCTCGACAGTCGTTGATGAAGCCGGTTTGACGACTATTACTTTGAATAATATTAAAGAAGTGAAAATCAAGTAATTAAAAAAACACTGAATATAAGCACAGGAATTGAAGCGAAATGTAAACGCTTCAATTTTTTTAGAAAATAGGTGGAAATCAAAGAAATTAAATGCTATAATTAGGGCATAGAAATTTTAAGGAGGAGTCATATAATGGCAAAAGAATTATCTTTCGTAGTATCTGATCCAGTTGGATTACATGCAAGACCAGCTACTATCTTAGTAAATCAAGCTAGCAAATTTACTAGCAATATTAAATTAATTTATAATGATAAAGAAGTTAACCTGAAATCTATCATGGGTGTTATGTCTTTAGGTGTACCAACAAAAGCTACAGTTACTATCGTAGCTGAAGGTGATGACGAAGAAGATGTAATCGCTTCAATCGCTAAAGTAATCAAAGAACAAAAAGTTGCTGAATAATAAAAGCAGTTAAAAGAAATCTTAGGATTTCTTTTTTTCTTTATCCTTTATATTGGGATAATATGATCTGTTTTTCAATAAATTCTTCGAGGTCAATGACAACACCATAAAGAATGGCTTTATCTTCTATGTTGTTAAGATCAAGGAAAAAGCATTGTTTAATTAACTGTACCAGTTTTTTATGATGCTGTGGTTTATGATGCTGTTCAATATCTTCAATGATTTTGTTGATCAGATAAGTTAAATTCATGACATCAATATCAGAGAGATTTGAAATCTGTTTTAGTTTAAATGAGATATTCGCAAATAAAGTGATCTGTTCTAAACGAATATCACAATAGTGAACATATTGACGGCTTTGATCCTGATTGATGTTTTCATTATTTTCGATGGCAATCTGCATTGCATTTTCGATATAATTTTCCAGTTGGGCAATATCATTATCAAAGGTTTCGAGTTTTTGAAATAACAGATAATGATTGATCTGTTTAAATAGTGATGTAAAGGACGATTCAATATACTGAATATCTTCATTGATCAGTTCACGATAGGTTTTTTTAGGAATGATCATATTTAATATGATCGCAAAGGTACTGCCAATAAAGATCAGGTAAAATTCATTGATAATAAACTGTGATGTGACTTCGGGTGAAAAAAGAATATGAGTACCCATGACAGCATTCACTGAAATAGTACCATGCCAGTCAAAACAGTAGGCAATCCAGACAATAAAGAAAATATAAATACCAAAAGTGATCCAATGGATCTGCGTCGCCTGAAAGACAATGATGGCAATGGCAATTGATACGATAAATGACAGCAGACGCTGTAACGCTAAAGTCAGCGTTTTTTTACGACTGTCCGTTATAGTTAACAAGGCAGTTATTCCCGCACTTGAAGAAAAATCCAGCTGGCATAATTCGGCCATCATAATGCTCAAACAGCATGCAATTGCAATTTTTAAAGCTTTTATAATATCTTTTTTCATTTCTATCACCACAGTTTTATTATACTTGATTTATGATGATAAAAGAAATATAAAAATAAAGAAGTGCAGATATGTTATAATTTAGAAGGAGGTTGTTGTATGGCTAAACAGTTTAAAACAAATGCTTTAAGAATGCTGGATAAAGCAAAGATACATTATGAAATTAAAGAATATGAATATGATGAAGATCATTTAAGCGGTCATCATATTATAGATAAAGTTGATTTAGATGCCAATCAGATTTTTAAAACACTGGTACTGCATGATAATCATAATGATTATCTGGTTTGCTGTATACCGGTACTGGAAGAAATTGACTTAAAGAAACTGGCCAAACTGGCACAAAGAAAAAATGTAGAAATGATACATCAGAAAGATCTTTTAGCAGTCACGGGCTATATCAGAGGAGGCTGTTCACCTGTGGGCATGAAAAAAAGATTTCCCACATATATAGATGAGCGTATTTACGAAGTTGAAAAAGTCGCATTTTCAGCTGGAAAAAGAGGTTATCAGATGGTGGTTGCGGTCAGTGATATCATCGACTATCTTCAGCCAGTTATTGGCAATGTCATCAGAAAATAGAAATTGTAAAAAAAATTAAAACGGTTACATTTTTTTATGGTTTTTAACTTGGAGCTTTGATATACTTATATATAAGAGGTGACAAAAATGAATTACGAAGAAAAATATCAAAAATGGGTCAGCAAAGAAGATCTTGACCCAGCGCTTAAAGCTGAATTATTAAGTATGGATGAAACTGCTAAAGAAGATGCATTTTACACAGATGTAGAATTTGGTACTGCTGGAATGAGAGGAATTTTGGGGGCAGGAACTAACCGATTAAATATCTATGTTATTCAAAAAGCCAATGTTGGTTTTGCTAAATATATTGCATCTTTACCTGAAGGAAAAGAAAAAGGGGTTGCAATTGGATATGATAATAGACATATGTCTTATAAATTTGCTATCGAATCAGCAAAAGTTTTAGCAACCTATGGAGTTAAATCATATATTTTTGAATCATTAAGACCTACTCCAGAATTATCATTTGCGGTTCGTTATTTAAAATGTGCAGGTGGTATCATGATTACTGCCAGCCATAATCCAAAAGAACATAATGGTTATAAAGTTTATGATGATACAGGATGTCAGTTACTGCCTGAAGCAGCTGATCAGGTTGTCAAATATGTCAATGAAGTGGAAGATGAATTAAATATCAAAGTTTTATCAGATGAAGAAGCTTATCCATATATTACATGGATTGGTGAAGAAGTTGATGAAGCTTATTATAAAGAAGTTATGGCTATTGAAGTTAATCCAGGGATGGATAAGAGTGATTTCAAGATCGTATTTTCACCACAGCATGGAACATCAAATATTGCTGTTAGAACATGTTTGACAAGACTGGGATATGATCTGGTACCAGTATTGGCACAATGTGCACCAGATCCAGATTTCTCTAATACGAAATCACCAAACCCTGAAGTTCCATCTTCTTATGAACTGGCAATTAAGAAAGCTAAAGAAGTGGATGCAGATGTTGTTGTCATTACTGACCCTGATGGTGACCGTTTAGGTGTTGTTGCTAAACATAATGGAGAATATGTTTTAATGTCAGGTAACCAGTCAGCAGCTGTTTATCTGGAATATATCTTAAGTCAGATGAAAGAAAAAGGAACATTACCTTCTAATGCAGTTATGTATAATACGATCGTTACTTCTGATTTAGGAGAACTGGTAGCGAGAAGCTATGGTGTTGATGTTGAAAAAACATTAACAGGATTTAAATTTATCGGAGATAAGATCCGTAAATATGAAGCAACTAAAGAAAAAGTGTTCGTATTTGGTTATGAAGAATCTTATGGTTGCGTTATCAAAGATTTCGTAAGAGATAAAGATGCAGTACAGGCTGTTTTAACTGCAGCTGAAGCTGGTAACTTCTATAAAAAACAAGGTAAAGATTTAATTGATGTTTTGAATGAATTATATGCTAAACATGGTACATTCAAAGAAACTCAGATTGCTTTATCTAAAGCTGGTGCTGCTGGTGCTGCCAGAATCAAAGAAATCATGGATAATTTAAGAAAAGATGCACCTGCACAAATTGGTGGTGTCAAAGTTGTTTTAGCTGAAGACTATGGAAACAGCACACGTTCTGATGGAACAACAATTGATCTGCCAAAATCTAATGTATTGAAATACTACTTAGAAGATGGATCATGGATTGCAGCTAGACCTTCAGGAACTGAACCAAAATGTAAGTTCTACTTCTCAATCAAAGGTAAAGATGCTGATGATGCAGCAGCTAAGACAGAAGTATTCCAGAAAGATATGATGAATATTATTGGTGAATAATAAAAGAAAACGTTGACTTTGATCAACGTTTTTTTATCGCTGTTTATAATTTTGCAGATAAATTGATGTTTAGTATATTAAACTTTTATTTTAATTTTATAAAATTTATGTTGATTTTTTCTTATAGGTACTTTATAATCAAATGCGAGCAAAAGATTATTCGTTTGCGAGAATATTGACCACTCTGATGAGTTATAGCCATACGGACAGCTGGTCAAAGCCGAAGTGCAACTTTGTTGCTTTATTGATAGAACGAAAGTTCAGATTTTATAAGTTGATGCCTGGATGGCATTGAGTTGGTGACTATACAACCGTGCACATTTGAATGTGCATCACACTTGTGAAAAATCAATAAGAGTATAAAAGGAATTCTTGCTTATGAATGATCGAAAAGAGGATATTTTTCTCTTTGTATATCATGATTTCAGTCAAGCGGGATAAGCTTGGCTTTTTTTATTAAAGAGGGGATATGAAATGAATCAAAAGTTGAAATTATATGGATTTAATAATCTGACGAAATCATTGAGTTTTAATATTTATGATGTCTGTTATGCCAAGACGCAAAGAGAACAGAAAGATTATATTGCCTATATTGATGAACAGTACAATTCTAAAAGACTGACCGATATCCTGTATGAAGTTGCCAAGATGATCGGAGCCCATGTTTTGAATGTTTCTAAGCAGGATTATGAACCCCAAGGTGCCAGTGTAACGATGCTGCTGGCTGAAGAAAGCATGCTGCAGAAACGTCAGGGTCAGATGGAAGAAGTTGATGACCGTGTCATTCTGGGACATTTAGATAAAAGTCATATTACGGTACATACTTACCCTGAATTTCATCCTGAAACCAGTATTGCAACTTTTCGAGTTGATATAGATGTTTCGACCTGTGGGGAAATATCACCTTTATCAACTTTGGACTTTTTGATTCGCTGCTTTGATTCTGACATTATTACGATGGATTATCGTGTAAGAGGATTTACCCGTGATATTGAAGGTAAAAAGCTGTTTATGGATAATGCTATGACATCGATTCAGCAATATATCGATCCATTAATTAAGCTTAAGTATGATGCGACAGATATCAATATGTATCAGGCTAACCTGTTTCACACCAGAATGCTGATCAAAGAAATTGATTTACAGAATTATCTGTTTAAAACTGATATTTATGAACTGCCACCTAAAATACGACTGGAAATAACCCAGAATCTTCGTCAGGAAATGATAGAAATTTATAGTGGGAGCAATATCTTTTAAAAGGAGGCATAAAACCAATGAATCAAAATAAAATGCCGATTTATGAGGCTTTGATGAATTTAAAAAAAGAACGTATCGTGCCCTTTGATGTTCCTGGTCATAAACATGGTAAAGGGAATCCTGAGCTGACCGCGTTTTTAGGAGAAAAATGCATGAGTGTTGATGTTAATTCCATGAAACCGCTGGATAATCTGTGTCATCCAGTATCAGTAATCAGGGAAGCTGAAAAACTGGCAGCGGAAGCTTTTGGTGCCAGTCATGCTTTCTTTATGGTGGGAGGAACAACTTCGGCAGTTCAAAGCATGATCATGGCATGTGTGAAAGCAGGAGAAAAAATAATTATGCCGCGCAATGTCCATCGCAGCGCAATCAATGCCATGATTTTAACTGGGGCTATTCCCGTTTATGTCAATCCTGAAGTTGACAGCCGCTTAGGAATTTCTTTAGGAATGTCAGTAAAACAGGTCGAAAAAGCAATTCAGGAAAATCCGGATGCTAAAGCTATTCTGGTCAATAATCCTACCTATTATGGGATATGTTCGCATTTGCAGGCTATTATTGATCTGGGGCATGATCATGGCATGAAGGTACTGGTCGATGAAGCCCATGGAACGCATTTTTATTTCAGTGATGATCTGCCGCTTTCTGCTATGGCTGCCGGAGCTGATATGGCCAGTGTCAGCATGCATAAATCAGGAGGCAGTCTGACGCAAAGTTCATTTTTGCTGGCAGGTAAAAATATGAATGCTGATTATATTCGTCAGATCATCAATCTGACACAGACTACCAGCGGTTCTTATCTGCTGCTTTCCAGTCTGGATATTTCACGAAAAAACCTGGCATTAAATGGTCAGCAGATTTTTTCAAAAGTTCAGCAGCTGGCACAGTATGCACGTGATGAAATCAATCAGATTGGAGACTATTATGCCTACGGTCGTGAGCTGATCAATGGTGATAGTGTTTATGATTTTGATATTACTAAACTGTCAGTATTTACTCTTGATATCGGTTTAGCGGGAATCGAGGTTTATGATCTGTTAAGAGATGAGTATGGAATTCAGATTGAATTTGGTGATATAGGCAATATTCTGGCTTATATTTCAGTAGGTGACAGTGAAGCTAATATTGAACGTCTCGTTGGTGCCTTATCAGAAATTAAAAGAAGATTCAAGAAAGACAGAACTGGAATGCTGGATCATGAATATATCAATCCCCAGGTGGTCATGTCGCCGCAAAAGGCTTTTTACAGTGCCAAAGAATCTTTGCCTTTAGCCCAAAGTATCGATCGTGTCTGCAGTGAGTTTGTGATGTGTTATCCTCCAGGAATTCCTATTCTGGCTCCTGGTGAAAGAATTACTCAACCGGTGTTAGACTATATTCAATATGCGAAGGCCAAAGGATGTTTTATGACGGGACCAGAAGATATGAAGATCGAATATTTAAATGTAATCGTGGAGGAAAAAGAAGATGGAACTGTGGTTTAGTGAAAAACATGCTCAAGGAGTTAAACTGTCAATTCAAGTTGATCGACAGCTATATAGTGGCCAAAGCGAATTTCAGCGTATAGACATCTTTGATTCTTCAGAATTTGGTCGTTTTTTAACTTTAGATGGCTATATGATGTTAACCGAGAAAGATGAATTTATTTATCATGAAATGATCGTTCATGTAGCGATGGCTGTTCATCCACATGTTGAAAAAGTTCTTGTCATTGGAGCGGGGGATGGTGGCGTGATCAGAGAATTATGTCGCTATCCAAGCATTCAGCATATTGACATGGTGGAAATTGATGAGATGGTAGTGGCGGTCAGTAAAAAGTATTTACCTGCTACTGCCTGCTGTTTTGATGATCAGAGACTGCATATTTATTATCAGGATGGACTGAAATTTGTGCGCAGCAAATATCAGGAATATGATCTGATCATTGTCGATTCGACTGATCCTTTTGGTCCAGGAGAAGGTTTGTTTACAAAAGAGTTTTATGGTAACTGCTATAAAGCTCTTAATGAAACGGGAATTATGGTCAATCAGCATGAAAGTCCATTTTATGCCAATGATGCCTTAGCTATGCAAAGAGCCCATAAACGCATCGTTGAAAGTTTTCCAATTGCCCGTGTTTATCAGGCACATATTCCAACTTATCCATCAGGACACTGGTTATTTGGTTTTGCTTCTAAAAAATATCATCCTGTCAGGGATCTTAAAGCTGATCAGTGGAACAGTCTGCAGCTGAAAACAAAATATTATAATACGAAAATTCATGTTGGAGCATTTGCTTTACCTAATTATGTAGAGGAGCTTTTAAAAGATGTGGAATAAAAATATTGAAACTTTTATAGGTTTAGATGCTTCTTTTGCAGAGGCATCATGTGTCGTTTTTGGTGCAGGGATGGATAGTACAACTTCTTATCGTCCGGGAACCAGATTCGCAATGGCGACCATGCGGAAAGAATCGTTTGGTCTAGAAACATATAGTCCTTATCAGGATCTTGATCTGGAGGATTTCAGCATTTTTGATGCTGGAGATCTGGAATTGCCATTTGGCAATCCGCGCAAAGCACTTGATATGATCAAGGCGACAACGAAGGCCATCCTTCGGGAAAATAAACTGCCTTGTATGGTAGGAGGAGAACATCTGGTGACATTGGGGGCTGTTGAAGCTGTTATAGAAAAATATCCTGATTTGAAAGTTATCCATTTTGATGCACATACGGATTTAAGACAAGAGTATTTAGGTGAAAAACTGTCTCATGCTACGGTTATTCGTCGTGTTCATGATTTAATTGGTGATGGAAAGATTTATCAGTTTGGTATTCGCAGTGGCGAACGTGATGAGTTTATCTGGGCTAAAAACCATACCAGTTTACATAAATTTAATTTTGAAGGTTTAGATGAAGCCATTGTTCAATGCCAGGGAGCTCCAGTTTATCTGACGATCGATCTGGATGTACTGGATCCTAGTGTTTTTCCTGGAACAGGAACCCCAGAGGCCGGTGGTGTCAGTTTTCAGGAACTTTTAAGTGCGATCATAAGTGTCAGTCAGCTCAATGTTGTAGCAATGGATCTCAATGAGCTGTCACCAGTCTATGATCCAAGTGGCGCATCGACGGCATTGGCTTGCAAAATATTAAGAGAATTATTACTGGCTATAAACAAGGAGGAAAATACAGATGAGTAAAACTTTAATTATCGGATGTGGAGGAGTTGCTTCAGTAGCAATTCATAAATGCTGTCAAAACAGTGATGTTTTTGATGAAATCATGATTGCTTCGCGAACTAAAAGCAAATGTGATCAGCTGAAAGAAAAACTGCAGGAGCAGACAAAAACAAAAATTCATACTGCTCAGGTAGACGCTAATAACGTTAATGAACTGATTGATCTGATCAATGATTTTCAGCCTGATGTGGTATTGAATCTGGCTTTACCATATCAGGATCTGACGATCATGGATGCCTGTCTGGCAACGAAAACACACTATATCGATACTGCTAATTATGAACCGGAAGATACCGCTAAATTTGAATATTCATGGCAATGGGCTTATCGTGAAAGATTTGAAAAAGCAGGCATCACTGCAATTCTGGGAGCTGGATTCGATCCAGGGGTTACCGGTGTCTTTAGTGCCTATGCCTTGAAACATCAGTTTGATGAAATTAACTATATTGATATTCTGGACTGTAATGGTGGAGACCATGGTTATCCATTTGCGACCAATTTTAATCCTGAAATCAATATTAGAGAAGTATCTGCTAACGGCAGCTACTGGGAAAATGGGCATTGGGTAGAAACTAAACCAATGGAAATAAAAAGAGAATATGATTTTGCTGAAGTTGGTAAAAAAGATATGTATCTGCTGCATCATGAAGAATTAGAATCTTTAGGAATCAATATTCCTGGAATTAAAAGAATTCGTTTCTTTATGACTTTTGGTCAGAGTTATCTGACGCATTTAAAATGTCTGGAAAACGTTGGAATGACATCAATTGAACCAATTGAATTTGAAGGTAAACAGATCGTACCATTACAGTTTTTAAAAGCAGTATTACCAGATCCTGCCACTTTAGGACCACGTACTGTTGGTAAAACCAATATCGGATGTATTTTCCAGGGCATCAAAGACGGACAGTATAAAAAATACTATCTTTATAATGTATGTGATCATCAACAATGCTATAAAGAAGTAGGGTCTCAGGCTGTCAGCTATACAACCGGGGTACCAGCGATGATCGCTACAAAACTGTTATTACAGGGAAAATGGAAGAAACCAGGCGTATATAATGTTGAAGAATTTGATCCTGATCCATTTATGGAAGATCTCAATCAATATGGATTACCTTGGCATGAAGATTTTGATCCAGTACTGGTAGACTAATGAAAACACCTTATTATCTTATTGATGCTGATTTACTGGAAAAAAATCTGAAAATATTAAATGATGTACGCCAAAAGTCAGGATGCAGGATTTTACTGGCTCAGAAATGTTTTTCCATGTTTCGTCTTTATCCTTTAATTGGTCAGTACCTGGATGGTACGACGGCCAGTGGTTTATATGAAGCGCGTTTAGGTCATGAAGAGATGAAAAAGGAAAATCATGTCTATAGTGCTGCTTATCGTGATGATGAAATTGAAGAAATTATGACCATCTGTGATCATGTTGTTTTCAATTCATTTCATCAGTGGCAAAAATATCAGTCGCTTGCTAAAAAGCATCATGTTTCATGCGGGATACGAATCAACCCGGAATGTTCAACTCAAGAAGGACATGCCATTTATGATCCATGCGCACCTTATTCACGAATGGGGGTTACCCTTGAACAGTTTGACGCTGCCATGCTGGAAGGAATAGAGGGCCTGCATTTTCATACTTTGTGTGAACAAAACAGCGATGATCTGATCAAAACAGTGCGCGCTGTGGAACAGAAATTTGGTCCCTATTTAAAACAGATGAAATGGCTGAATTTTGGTGGAGGACATCATATTACCAGAGAAGACTATGATCGCGAAGCACTGATTGCACTGATTAGAGAAATTAAAGCCAAATATCAGGTAGAAATCTATTTAGAACCAGGTGAAGCAGTGGCTTTAAATGCTGGCTTTCTGATCAGTCAGGTATTGGATATTGTCCATAATGGTATGGATATAGCTATTTTAGATACCTCAGCTGCCTGTCATATGCCAGATGTATTAGAAATGCCATATCGTCCCAAGATAAGTCACAGTGCTTTACCAGGTGAAAAAAAATATACCTATCGTTTGGGAGGACCAACCTGTCTGGCAGGAGATATTATTGGCGATTATTCTTTTGATGAACCACTGCAGATTGGTGATGAATTGTGCTTCCATGATATGGCTATTTATTCCATGGTCAAAAATAATACTTTTAATGGTATGAAACTGCCAGATATTATCTTAAAAAAAGGTGATCATCTGGAAATAGTTAAACAGTTTGGCTATGCTGATTTTAAAAACAGACTTTCATGATCATATATAAAAAACCAGGATAGAAGATAGTTCAATATAAAACATTGCTTCTTCAATATCCTGGTTTTTATATGTGGGTTATTGTTTAAATATTAATCTTGAGGATAGATAATGTCCCATTGTTTTCTTAAATCATCCATATATCCTAAAACCTGAAGCGTCAGCTGATGAGGAACATATGCTGTTTCGTTCTGACCGTTTTCAATAGCTTGTCTGCAGGCTTTGATTTCGTATTCAAAACCAGTAATCTGATCTGAAAAATCATAAGTGCTGATCAGCTGGTGCTGACGATCGTATTGTTCGATCAGATGGGGATTGTTGATATTATCAACTTTCAGATAACCAAGACTGCCATAAATATAGCCATGGTTGTCACAATCAGCCATCATGGTTGCCTGCAAAGAAGCTAAGTGACCAGACCATTTCATGGTAAGTACATCAATGGCATCAACCCCTGAATCTATTTTCATTGTTTCACCAGTGACAGAGTGTACATCATTACCAAAGACCATCATAGCAAAATGTAACAGATAGATACCTATATCCAGTAATGCACCACCTGCGCAATGGGGATCGATCATTCTTTTGACATCGTTTAAACGATAGCCAATTTGCGCATTAATACTGCTGATTTCACCAATTGTCTGTTTTGCAATAAGTTCTTTTAAAAACTGAGCTGAAGGCATAAATCTGGTCCACATGGCTTCACTGATAAATACATTGTATTTTTTAGCCTCTTTAAATAATACTTCAGCCTGTTTTTGATTGATGGTCATCGGTTTTTCAATAAGTACATGGTGATGGTGATGAATACAAAGTAATGCATGTTCATAGTGCATGGTATGAATGGTTGCAATATAAATCAAATCGATTTCATGATCTTCAGCCAGTTCTTCATAGCTGCCATAAGCTTTTGTAATATTGTATTTTCTGGCAAATTGCTCACTTTTTGCTAATGAAGATGAGCCAATGGCATATAATTCAAAATCTTCACTGTTCATCTGAATGAATGTCTGTGCCATAGTATGAGCGATATTTCCTGCTCCTAAAATTCCAATTTTCATATATTCTTGTTTCCTTTCCTGTTTCGATTTTGTATTGTACATGATATGCAAAGTACATACAAGCCTGTCATTTATTAAATGATCGTAATAACATGTCTTAAAAATAACTCTGAGCCAGTATTATGAGACTAAAGATTCCCGTCTTGTTTTTTACCGTCAGTCATGACATAATAAATAAGGAAGGTGAGACAGATGCTGCAGCAGGAAAGACATAATCAGATTTTAGCGAAACTCAATCTTGAAGGGCAAGTGAAAGTGAAAGCTTTAAGCCAGGAATTTCATGTCAGTGAAGATTGTATTCGTAAGGATCTTAAAATACTGGAAAAAGCCAGACAGCTCAAAAGAATTCATGGGGGAGCTATGCAGCTTAGAGAAAATCCGCATACGCTCTATGTCGATGAAAGAAAAAATGTCAATGTAAAAGAAAAGCAGATCATTGCTGCCAAAGCTGTGCAGCTGATCCGTCCTGGCATGGTAATCTTTTTAGATATTTCAACAGTGACTTTGGAAATTGCCAAACTGATTTATCAGCAAAATCTCAATATGACAGTTGTTACCAATATGATCGATATTATGAATGTTTTTGTTAATGAATGTGCTACACAACTGATTTTTATTGGTGGCAAGCTCAATCGAGCACATGATGGCTTTATTGGTTCGCTGACGATCGATCAGCTGAAGAAATATAAATTTGATCTGTCTTTTATGGGGGTAGTTGGCATTGATGTTTATGCTGGAAAGGTTTCGACCTATGATGTTGAAGATGGACTGACTAAACAGGAGGCAATTCATTCCAGCAAGATTAGCTATATGGTAGGAGAAGTCAGCAAGCTGACCATGGATGGCAATTACGTTTTTGGAGATATAGAAGATTTTAGTGGCTATATCTGTGATCAGATGCCCGAAACAGGTATATATCAGAAAATCATAGAATCAGGTTTAGAAGTACTCTGATTCTTTTTTTATTATTATAAATTATTGTTTTTTATTGAAAATTATTGAAGTATATTGAAAATTAGCTATAATGTTATTGAAAAGGAGGGTAAAACATGAATAATCTGATTCAGACGGAAAGAGTTTCAATATTAAAAGAGAAAATGCTGTCACAGCCACGCTATGTATCGATTGAACAGGCACGTATCATTACACGTATTTATCAACAAAATGAAGGTCTGTCAATTCCTCAAAAAAGAGCTTTATCACTAAAAGCAGCGTTAGAAGAAATGGAAATAGGTATTGAACCCGAAGAACTGATCGTCGGTAATCGTACCAAAGGAGTCCGTTATGGCGTTGTTTTTCCTGAAAGTGGATGTTCCTGGGTCGATCAGGAACTGGAAACACTGCCTACCAGAGCGCAGGATCGTTTTCTGGTAAAACCAGAAGATATCACAGAATTCAGACAGTCCATCTATCCTTACTGGCAAAACAAGACCATGGAAGATGTGATCAAAAGCCGTTATGGTCAGGAAATAAATGCCATGGCTAAAGTTGTAAAAATCAATCAGAAAGATCACGCCCAGGGGCATATCTGTCCTGACTGTGCGACATGGTTAAAATATGGACCACAGGGACTGAAAGATAAAATTATCAAAAAGATGGCAGAAAGTTCTGGACATCAGGAATTTTACGAATGCATGATTTTAGTTTTGGATGGTGCTATGACTTTTATGCGAAGATATCATGATCTGATCATGACCATAGCTGATCAAGCAGATGAAAAATATCGTGCATCTTTATATCATACAGCGCAGATCTGTGATTGGCTGTCTCGAAGACCACCTGAACATTTTCAGGAAGCAGTTCAGTCATTATGGTTTTTGTTTGTGATCCTGCATATGGAATCTAATGCTTCTTCTTTTTCACCAGGGAGAGTCGATCAGTTTCTGTATCCATATTACTGTAAAGATCGTCAGGCTGGAATGTCAAAGCAGGATGCCTTGGAAATTCTGGAATGTCTTTATCTGAAATTCAACCAGATCGTTTATTTAAGAAATCAAAACAGTGCTAAATATTTTGCAGGTTTTCCAATAGGCTTTAATATTGCTGTTGGTGGTGTTGATGAACATGGTCAGGATACTTATAATGACTTGTCTTTGCTGTGTTTAAAGGCACAGGAACATTTAGGCTTGCCGCAGCCTAATTTATCTGTCAGACTCAATAAAAATTCTTCTCATGAACTGATGCAATCAGCAATCAAAGTCGTCGCTAAGGGCAGTGGTATGCCACAGTTTTTCAATGATGAAGCCATCATTCATGCCATGGTGGAAGATTTGCATATTGATGTCAAGGATGCAAATAACTATGCAATTGTTGGCTGTGTAGAATTGACGACTCCAGGCAATAATTTAGGCTGGTCAGATGCAGCGATGTTTAATCTTAATAAAGCTTTGGAACTGACTTTAAATCATGGACGCTGTCTGTTAAGCAATGAGCAGCTGGGAATAGATGTCGGCAGTCTTGAAACTTATGACAGTTTTGATGAGTTAGAAAAAGCTTTTGCCAGTCAAATTGATCATTTCATTGATCGTATGATCAAAGCTGAAGAAGTGGTTGAAAAGGCACATCAGGAATGTATGCCATCGGCATTTTTATCAGCTGTAATTGATGACTGTATTGAAAAAGGACTGGATGTCACTTGTGGTGGAGCTAAGTACAATCTTTCAGGGATTCAGATGATTCAAATTGCCAATCTTGCTGATTCGCTGGCGGCAATAAAAAAACTGGTTTATGATGAGCAGCTGATTTCCCGCCATGAACTGCTGCAGGCTTTGCAGAATGATTTTGAAGGCTATGAAATTATGCGTACGATGCTGCTTAATAAAGCACCCAAATATGGTAATGATATAGCCTGGGTCGATGAGTTAGGCAGTCAATGGGCACAGTATTTCAGAAATCGTATGAAGGCATACACTAATTATCGAGGTGGACCATATCATACGGGAATGTATACTGTATCGGCTCATGTACCAATGGGTGAAAATGTTGGTGCTTCACCAGATGGCCGTCATGCCTTGACCCCCTTAGCTGATGGTGGACTGTCACCGGTTTATGGTCGCGACCTGAAGGGTCCTACTGCCGTATTAAAATCGGTATCGAGAGTCAATAATTCACTGACAACGAATGGTGGATTACTGAATATGAAATTTTTGCCAGAATTTTTTGCTACTGAAAGTGGGATGCTTAAATTTGAAAGTTTTTTAAGAGCTTTTGTTGATCTGAAAATACCGCATATTCAGTTTAATGTAGTAAGAAAAGAAGATCTGCTTGATGCTAAGATCCATCCTGAAAATCATCGTTCACTGACGATTCGTGTTGCAGGCTATACTGCTTACTTTGTAGAACTGGCAGGCAAGCTGCAGGATGAAATAATTGCAAGGACATCTTATGATGGCATCTAAAGCATTAGTTTTTGATATCAAACGCTTTGCCATTCACGATGGCAGAGGATTAAGAACAACCGTGTTTTTTAAAGGCTGTCCTTTAAGATGTAAATGGTGTCAGAATCCTGAAGGGCTGCACGCTAAAAAGCAGGTTATTTATCTGGCTAATCAGTGTATCCATTGTCGAATCTGTAAAAAGGCTGCTTTGCCAGGACAATTACGCTATGAAAATAACAGGCCTTATATTATGAAAAACTATCAGGGAAACTATGATCATATTATTGATGCCTGTCCTAGTGGAGCTTTACGCTATGACAGTGAAAAATATACGGTTGAAGAGCTGGTTGAAATCATTGAACAAGATCAGGTGTTTTATCGAGATGGTGGTGGTGTCACTTTTTCAGGAGGAGAACCATTGTTGCAGGGTGAATTTCTTCTGGCTTTAGTTAAAGCCTGTCATGATCGTGGTATTTCTACAGCCATCGAATCATCGCTTTATGGTTCCTGGGCACTGATTGTTAAAATAGTACCGTATTTGGATATCATCTATGCGGATCTGAAAATTTTTGATGATCATCTTCATCTAAAGTATACTGGCAAATCTAATTCAATGATCAAAAAGCATATTTGCATGCTGCTGGAAAGTGAATATAGAGATAAGGTAATTATCAGAACTCCACTGATTCCTGGCATGAGCGCAACGGATGATAATATCAGAGAAATTGCTGAATTTTTATTTGCGGCAGATAAAAATGTCAAGTATGAATTATTGAATTATAATCCTTTAGCTAAAGCTAAATATGAATTATATGATGAAACATATGGTGTTGATACCAGTGTTAAAATGTACAATGAAACGGAAATGAATCACTTTTATAATATTGTCAGACAAAGTGGCATTAAAAATATCATTATAGAATAGGGAGAAAATAAAAATGGAATTTATTATTGATACAATTAATCTGGAAGAAATCAAAGATGCTGTTGAACATATGCCGATTGCTGGTGTTACCAGCAATCCATCGATCGTT
>JACJKV010000037.1 GCA_016901755.1 Thomasclavelia spiroformis
ATGGTTTCCATAATCTAATTATACCAAAAAAGACAATGCCTATCAGTATAATACTGACAACATTGTCTTTTTTTAGGCCTGTATTAATATTTTATTTCGTTACAGCCCCATTATTTTGTTCATATCAGTATTCATAAATGGTGTCATTTGGTATAATGAAATCAGACAAGGAGGCACTATACTATGAATGAAAAAACTATGCAAAAACTGACTTATGGATTATTTGTTTTAACCTCTAACGATGGTACCAAAGATAATGGCTGCATCATTAATACCGCTATGCAGCTGACATCTAATCCTAACAAGATTGCGATTGCTGTTAATAAAGCAAACTATAGTCATGATATTATCATGAAAACCAGAAAATTCAATGTTTGCATCTTAAGTGAAGAAGCTCAATTCTCCCTATTCCAGAGATTTGGTTTCCAGTCAGGAAGAACGGTCAATAAATTTGATGGATTTAACGACTACAAAAAAAGTCTCAACGATCTGCCAGTTATTACCCAGGGCGTAAACAGCTATATCTCTGCGTGGGTCGATGAAACTGTTGATGTATCAACTCATACTTTATTTATCGCAACTGTTACAGATATGGATATCTTAAACGATGTACCATCAGCAACATACAGCTACTATCATCAGCATATCAAACCACAGCCTCAGCAGCCAAAAACAGCTAAAACTGCCTGGCGCTGTAAAATCTGTGGATTTATCTATGAAGGTGAAGAATTACCAGCAGACTATATTTGTCCACTGTGCAAACACCCAGCCAGTGATTTTGAAAAAATCTAAAAAAAAAGCACTTGTTTACAGGTGCTTTTTAGTTTAACTGACCATTATTTCGATTATTAAATTCATGAACGGCATCATTGATTGCCTCATTTAAAAACTGACTGAATTCTTCTTTATCTTCAGGATTAGCCAGCTGTACTGGCATATTCAAAACTCCAACATGAATATTATCATCAGACATCAGCTGTTCCAAACCTCCAGCCTGATTCATAAACTGGGCTGCAGCCTTCATTGTTTTACAGTGTGTCATGGTCGCATAATATATATAATCTTCCATCGTATGCATTTCTCCAGCATCCTGTAACTGCTGCAGCTGGTCTTCCAGCATCTCAATATCTTCATCTTCAAATTCGATTACAAACTGTTTCATAATATCCCCCATAGTCACTTATCGAATATTATCATATCACAAAATAAAAAGAAATCTATATTTTTGACTGTATTCATCAACAAAACCTGCAATTCTTTTTATCATAAAATATCGTTTAAACAATAAAAGATAGCTTTACGCTATCTTTTATGATGAACAAGTTCCCAAGCAATAATAAAATCATGTCATACAATAAAAATGGTATATTCGGAGGTGACAATCATTCATTTTCATGTTCATTATTATAAAAAGCAATCTTCTCTTTACACAATTCTATTTTAACATAAAGTTTATCTGTTGAAAATAGGAATTTGAAAACCATAAAATTATGAGTGATTATTGCTCTCCATAGGTTATCAATAAAATCCTCCAAAATCCTTGAAAATAAAGGATTTATCGCAATGTGTTCGCCTTATCCGTTTATATGATTTCACACAAGTTTACTCTTCCCCTGACTGCTTATAAGGGCAAAATCAAGGGCAAGAAAATCTCATAACAAGATATAACAGAGTGTGGCAATCGGAGAACTGTGACATATGTGCGAATATATTATAACGGAGGATTTTTAATGGACAAGTACATTTATGATGAAAGCAATGGTCTTTGGTATGAATTGCAAGGAGATTATTATATTCCTTGTCTTACTTTACCAACCGAAAAAGAACACAAGCCTATTGGCTTATGGGGACAACGACACAAACGCTATTTACAAGAACACAAAAAGGCGTTTTACACCACGCTTCTCACAAGCGGCAAATTGAACAGTTACCTTGCTGATATTGACGAACAGGTAACGGATATGATGTTCCGATTGGTTGAGCAAATGGCTAACAAGGAAGGTGTGACCGAACAACTCAAAGCAGAAAACCCGATGTTGTGTGTTGGAAGAATGAACGAGATACAGGCAAGGGCAAGAGAAATCATCAACGCAGAAATTATTAACGCATAAGCCAAAGTCGGCAGGGAGAAATCCCTGCCGTTGTTCTTTTGGACGGTGCTGGTCACAATTCGTTTCTTGATTTTGTTCGTTTGACCGAGTATAATATACCTACTAATGATATGGAGGTCTGTTATGTTTGAATATATGACGGTACAGGAAGCCGCAACAAAATGGAATATTTCAGAACGAAGAATACAGATACTATGTTCTGAAAACAGGATTGAGGGCATTGTGCGTTTAAGCAGAGTGTGGCTCATACCAAAAGATGCGAAGAAGCCGATAGATAGGAGAAAGAAAAACAACAGGAAGTGAAAAAGGAATTTTCGGCAGTTGCAACTGTCAGTTGACACATTGAATGGTGCTGGTTAGTGGTTAGCAACTTTATAAATCACTAAAATATGAGTATAACATCACATTAACAGGAGGATATAATTATGATTTTTGCCGATAAACTTATTTTGTTACGAAAAAAAGCAGGCTGGTCACAAGAGGAATTAGCTGAACAAATGAATGTAACACGACAATCTGTTTCAAAATGGGAGGGAGCACAATCTGTTCCTGACCTTGATAAAATGATACGCCTTTCCGAACTATTCGGAGTAAGTACAGATTATTTACTTAAAGACGAAATTGAGCAAGCTGAGCATATCAACTCGTCCAATGATATACCGTCATTAAAGCGTGTCTCTATGGAGGAAGCAAATGCTTTTCTCTCTGTAAAATCAAGGACAGCTAAAACAATAGCGTATGCTGCTTTTTTGTGTATCTTATCTCCGATAGCTCTTTTGATGTTGGGTGCAATTAGTGAAAGTACGGCAGGCGGCTTGAACGAAGATATTGCAGGTGGAATTGGAATGATTGTTCTTATTATTTTTGTAGCAATAGCCGCCGTAATGTTTATATCAAGTGGTAGCCAAACCGCTCCCTTTGCATATTTGGAAAAAGAAAAATTTGAAACCGAGTATGGCGTGAGTGGAATGGTTAAAGAACGCAAAGCAAAATACAAAGATTTTCACACAAAGAATAATATTGTGGGAACTTGTTTGTGTATTTCTGCCTTGATTCCTCTTTTTGTCGGAGCAATAATTGACGCTGATAACGACCTATTTCTAATGGCTATGCTTTCCTTCTCGTTTCTTATTGCAGGCGTAGGTGTGATTTGTTTTATTAAGACGGGTATCATATGGGCAAGCTATGAAAAACTTTTGCAAGAGGGAGAATATTCTAAAGAGAACAAGGAAAAACCGTCTATTGCGGCTGCTGTATATACTGCATATTGGGTAATTACAACAGCAGTATATGTGGGATATAGTCTATCATCAAATAATTGGGGACAGAGTTGGGTAATTTTGGTTGTTGCGGGAGTTATGTTTCCTGCTATCGTTGCAATTACTAACGCCTTTGATAAAAAATCAAAATGAGAATGGAATGGCTGTTATGCCCTATCTGTAAAAGTAAAACACGCCTTCAATTACGAGAAGATACTGAATTAAAAAATTTTCCCCTCTACTGCCCGAAATGTAAGCAGAAAACACTTATCAATGTAAAGGATTTGCAGATAACCGTTATTCAAAAGCAAGAACACTAATCAAACTATGTATGCCGCCGCTATGGGTAAAACCGTAACGGCGGTTTTTCAATGCCTACCTGCTATCTCTGTCAATGGATTTCTTACGCTGTCTTTGCGACGGTTGCTGCTTGTTGCGTTCCTGTATCTCACGCAGATGCTTTAACACGCTCTGCTTTTCGGGCTGTTTGTGCTGTTCTTTGGCGGCGGATGTCGGTTTCCTGCTGACTTGATATTTCCACTCGGCAAGGTCACGGTTGTACTGTTCTACAACGCTTTCCATTTCTCGGAAAGTCCGCATAAACACCTGCACATCGGTATAACCGTCCTCTTTGAGCGTATCGGGGATTTTATCCAGTCTGTCGGCAATTTCCGCTTCTGTTTCTTTTCTTTTTCCTTTCGTAATATTCATGAGATGATAATACTACAGATGACAGAAAAAAAACAGATGAAAGTATATGCCGTTATAAAACGCAATTACTTCATCTGTTGTTTATTTTATTTTGCAGTTTTATTCCAAGTCTTTTTGTACTAAATTTGCGGTTTAACAGATTGGAGGATTTCCACTTCCATATGCTCAGACACACCTATACAAGCAATCTGCTTTCAAATGGAGCTGCCCCGAAAGATGTGCAGGAACTTCTCGGACATGCTGATGTCAGTACCACAATGAACATTTACGCTCACGCTACAAGGGAAGCGAAGCGTACTTCCGTAAGACTGCTAGATAAGGTAATCGGCGGAGAATAAAAAATTTCCCTTGTTTCGGCTCATAAGGGCAAAAACAAGGGAAAATACATAAGGTTTGAACATTTAATAGGCGATATGCCTTGAAAATACAGGGTTTATAGAGGATTGAATAGATAAAAAGGAATTTGTCTATACATGTAACTTTTTTTATCTAAAGTTTTCCTGTTTTTTACTGAAAATAAGTCATGATCTTTTCTTTATTCAGCTTTTCACCAATAATGATCAGCACTTTCTGGCCCTTGGTTACAGTATTCGTATGAATCTGCTGGGGTGTTGCATTAATTTCGATCCAGCCTCCATCATTGACAAATCCCTTGATACGACGAATCTTTCCACAGTTTTGATTGTCCATCATTTCTTTTATTCTTTGTATCATATCAGATAAAGGATATGACTTATCCATGATATATAGTGTTTCATACTGATCAAAAACAGGATGCTGACGTCTCATGATTCCTCTTAACTGATAACCACACTGACTTAACTGCTGGAGCTGCAAATCAGTTAAATCATGAACATCTAAACATAACAGTTCCTTGGCTGAAAGCTGATAATGATAAGGTAATAGCCAGGAATTAATTTTATCACAAATTACTTCTCTATCGTTTTTCTCTTTTCTGGTAACAATGATCTGTCCAGCTGGTAACAGCTGGGAAATAAAGATTTCCTTTAAGTCTGTATCTAAAGATGATAGGGCCTGTCCATCTATCAGGGCAATAATACTATTGAGCTCATACCACTGATTCAATGGTTCATCATGCAGCAGATCAAAAAATTCATCAACGTCAAAGAGTCCCGATGGTTCCACGATAATACGATCTAAGCCACGCATTTTCATGGCAATCAGTTTCGTTTTAAAACGTCTTAAATAACTGGCGCGATCACCGCCCGCAATCATTTCTATTTCACAGCGATCCTGAAGTTCCTGCAGCAGCATCATGTCTATATTGACCGCACCAAAATCATTTTCAATAATGCCTATTTTTTCTCCCTGGCTTAGCAGATAAGCAGCATAATATTTCAAAAATGACGTTTTACCAGCACCTAGAAGGCCTGTAATCAGATCGATTTTCATGACTGTATGTCTTCCTTTTTTTCAATGATTCCAAAATGCTGTAAAGCTTTCGTGATCCCATCATCATCAACCGCTGCGGTAATATAGGTAGCTTTGGCTTTAAGTTCCTTAACCGCATTTTTCATCGCAATACAGTGTCCTGCTTCTCTAAACATCGCCTGATCATTATAACCATCACCAAAAGCATAAGCCTGGTTTGAAGACAGCTGAAAATACTGCAGAATGTAGGCGATAGCATGCCCTTTATCATAGTTTAGTGTTGAACAGTCACAATGTCCACAGCCATGATGATCATTGATGATCAGCTGATCTTGAAAATGAGCTATCATTTTATCACGGTTATCCCTCTGACGATAAAACAGATCAAAAGTATAGACTGGCTGTAAAGGGTCATAACTGCTGATATGATCCTGCCCATATTCCTGTTTCATTGCTTCTATTTCCTCATCAGTAAGGCCATAAGCCATTGAATAATGATCACTAACCAGTAAAGCCCCTAAATTAAGACTGTCAAACTGTGACAGGTAAGCTGTTAATTCTTCAGCAGTAAAAGCTTCACCGTGAAGCTTTTGGTCATGATACAGAATATAGCGTCCATTGCAGCAAATATAGCCACTGACCAGATTACCAAAAAGCTTTTGAGCATAAAAAGGAGCTCGGCCAGTACAGATAAAAGTATCATAGCCTAGTGCTTTAAGCCTTTGTAAAGCTTTTATATTATTTTCAGGAACATGATGACTGATTGCTAAGGTTCCATCAATATCAAAGAAAAAAACTTTTTTCATAAATTCATCCCCCTTTTCGCTATTATAGCTTAACTTTGGGCATCAATATAGGTTTTTAAATGAATTTTTGATTCTTCGGCCAAATGATGATACTGATTATCTACCATTGTTTTATTCATCTTTTCCATATGCAAATCAATATCATTCAGGGTCTGAGAAACTTTATATAATTCCTGTTGAATCTGATCTTGCATATGTGGTGGTATTTTCTTTTTATAACGTAATTTATGTTCCTGACTGGCCCACAGATCCATTGCCAGAGTACGCAGCTGCACTTCCACTTTCATCATTTTCTTTTCATTGGCTAAAAAGATAGGTATTTCAATAATCAGATGTAAACTGCGATAACCACTAGGTTTAGGATTTTTAATATAGTCCTTTACTTCAATGACCTGTATATCATCCTGTTTTAAAAAACAGTCAGCAACCAGATAAACATCGTCGATAAAGGAACAGATGACCCTGATTCCAGCTACATCGTGAATTTCTTCTTCTATCGAAGTTAAAGTTATCGGTAAATTCTTTTTCTTGAGTTTTTTAATAATACTGTTCATTGATTTTTCACGCGTTTTAATAGTTTCTATTGGATTTTTATCATAACGCAAAGAAAACTGTTCATTAAGAACTTTAAATTTTGTTTCGACTTCCATAATAGCACAACGATAGTAAGACATCAGCGTTTCTACCGGTATGATATTCTGTGATATCTTCTTAAGATTTTCGTCATTCAAAAGCTTTGAAGCTAATGTATTCTGTTGTTCATCATTCATAATATCCCTCATTTCAGTTTAATATTATAAGAAATGAACATGAATTGAATATGACATAAAAAGTATCACCCAATTGGATGATACTCGAAAAATATTTAATCAAGCGGTGCCTGATAAAAGCCACCAAAGAAATTTTCAGTTTTTAAAACATTAACAATAATATGTGAATCTACCTTCCTTAAAAGATCCACAATATCCTGTACTTCATAGCTGGAAACGACCGTATGCAATAAAGCCATTTCTTTTTGACTGTATCCTCCTACCGCATTGATTTTAGAAATACCATGACGATAGTTTTGAATATAACAGTCAATGATTTCCTGTGGATGCAAGGTTGTAATCTGCAGTGTTACACGCTCATAACGATGATAAAATGAATCAATAGTTTTAGTTGAAATAAACTGGAACAATATAGAATAACCGGCATATTCCCAGCCAAACATTGAACCAAAGATACCCAGGATCATCGTATTAAACAAAAATACATATCCCCAAATAGATTTGCCTTGACGGTTAGAAATATACAAGGCAATAAAATCGGTCCCTCCAGTTGAGGCATTTCCCTTGAGTGCTACGACCGTAGCCAGACCATAAGCGAACCCCCCAAACGTAATATTTAGTAATACGTCATCAAAAATAGGGGAAAACGTCATGACCTTCAAGAAGAAGCTGGCAAGAAAAACCTCTAACAATGAAAAGAAGGTAAATTTAGGACTAATACTTTTATAACAGATAATTGCAACAGGAACATTTAACAGTACCATTCCCAGTGAGGTTGAAAAAGAAAAATCAAAATAAGTTGATGTGATCTTTTCAACCAGAATGGCAACCCCAGTAAATCCACTTGAAAGCAGATTGGATGGTCTGATAAAGACCTGTATCACATAGGCCTGAGCAAAAGCAGCAGCAATTACGCAGACAAATGTAATCAGAAATCTGATTTTTTTATTTTTTCTTATTTCATTCAGTTTCATATACTATTAACTAACTGACTAACTAACTGAGCACTGACAACATCATAATCATTTTCATGAGGAGCTGGTGCATAACTGTAGGTTACATCTTCCCCGCTAGTCGTTGGATCACTGATCCAGTCTTTGCAGGAACTGTGAACCTGACTGATGCCCGTGAAATCCATCATTTCTTTAGCGTTAGCAGCATTCATCCCTGAACCCGCTAAGATTTCAATACGATCACCGTATTTTTCCTGTAATTCTTTGATCAAAGCGATTCCATCCATGGCTTTGGCTTTCAATCCACTGGTTAAGACACGATCAACCCCTAAAGAAATCAGGGTTTCCATAGACTGAAATGGATCGCTGACGCAATCAAAAGCACGATGGAAAACAGCTTCGCCATGATATTCTTTGATCACGGCAAGCATTGCCTGCGTTTGAGCAATATCAATATTGCCGTTTTCATCAAGACAGCCAAAAGCAATACCATCAGCCCCATTAGCCATCAAAGTACGACAGTCTTCTAACATTGTCTCAAAATCTTCTGGTAAATAATGAAAACCAGCACCTCTGGTTCTTACCATACAGATTACTTTCAAAGCTGTATTTTTCTTTGTCAGTTTCAAAGCTCCCAGTGAAGGTGTTAAGCCACCTAAATGCAGTCCACTGTTTAATTCAATTCTTTTGGCTCCACCCTGATAAGCCTGCAGGGCATCATAATAACTGCCACAGCAGATTTCTATTATTCTTGCCATTATTCTTCCCCTTTCGTTAAATAATAAAGAGCTAATGCATAAATTTTTGCATTGGCAATCAGATCATCGATCTTCATCCATTCATTTGGCAAATGACCGATTCCTTTCTGACCAGGAAAACTTGGTCCAAAAGGAACGATATGAGGCATCAGCTTAGCATAAGTTCCTCCCGTTGTAGTAACGGGTGTGCCATCCAAGCCGGTCATTTCCTGATAGGCTTTTTGCATTTGTCTTACCATAAAACAGTCTTTTTCAAATTTGACCGGTAAAAAATGACTGGCCACAGTAACTTTCATTTTTGTTTTTTCGGCAATTTGACACTTAGCCACTTCAATATCCATCCCCGCAGGATAACTTAAGGCAAATGAGAAAATATGTTCACCATCCTGATAACGTAAACTGAAATTTCTGATTTCACTCATTCCAAATTCTTCATCTTTAAAATCAAGGCCTAAAGTTTCCCCATTATTTTTCTTATTTAAAAAATAAGTATTGACCATATCATAAAAAGCGACTACATCTGTCGTCCTGATTTCAAAAACAATACGCCCGCGTTCGCCATAAACCACAGGGAACTTACAGTCTGGTGTAAATCCCATCACTGGTGGCTTTTCACGTTCAAGATAATATTTCAGATCTTCAAAACCAGTTTCTTCATCACAGCCAAAGATAATACGAATTGGGCGATTAATCTTTACACCTAACTGTTTAAGCGTATAGGCTGCATACAAAGCGGCTAAAATGGGCCCTTTATTATCGAGAATACCACGTCCATAAATGTAACCCTGATCTTCATGGGCACTAAATGGTGGATATTTCCAGCCTTCACCTGCTGGGACAACATCCAGGTGTCCAATGACCCCAATATAGTCGTCACCTTCACCCCATTGTGCATAACCAATATAGTTATCAATATTTTTAGTCTGAAATCCTAATTTCTGACATATTTTTAAAGTTTCATCCAGTGCCTTTTTTACACCCAAACCAAAAGGTGCATCAGTCTGTGGCACTGATTCAACACTATCAATCTGTACGATTGATTTGATATCAGCGATCATCTGTGATGATAGCTGATCGATTTGCTGGCAGATTTGATCTTTCATACTATTTTTCTTCCAATGGAGCCATTCTGGTTTTCATGTAATTATCCAGCCATTCCTGAGAAGCAACTTCATGAATGCATTTACCGTCAACATTTTTAGTCAGATAAACAGTCGGTTCTTCATTTTCAGTAACCACAGCAAATGAGAAACCTTCAATATTTGTAGCTACTCCCCATTCACCTTTATTATTCATAGCGACTAACGATAAATCTCCGGCCTGTCCTCGTCTGGCTTTTAATTCTTTATCTAACTGATTAACAGCTTTTTCACAGGCTTGTTGAGGGTGCATTCCTTCTTTCATTAATCTGACAATTTCATAGGAAATACATCCTTTCATCAGATCTTCACCTAAACCAGTAGCACTGGCTCCTCCCACCTGACTGTCGACATAGAATCCAGAACCTGATATTGGTGAATCACCAACACGTCCCTTTTTCTTCATGAACAGACCACTTGTTGAAGTAGCTGCCACCATTTTTCCATGCTGATCAAGACAGACCATTCCTACCGTATCATGTCCTGAATACGGTTTGATTTCCTGTTCCTGAACTTCTTTAACACGATTACGGTAATGAATTTTAGCACGGTCAGTTAACATGTTCTTTCTTTCAAAACCTTCTTTATGGGCAAATTTTTCAGCTCCAGCACCAACCAATAAATTGTTCACTTTTTCATGTGACAGTCTTCTGGCGATAGAAATAGGATTAGCGAAATCTTTGATTGCAGCAACAGCACCAATATCAAATGTATCACCATCCATATATGCAGCATCTAATTCAACTTCCATATCTTCATTAGGTAAACCACCATATCCTACAGATTTATAATATTCAAAATCTTCAACTGCTTTAATAGCGGTTTCAATGGCATCTCCTGCACTGCCATTATCTTTTAATATATGAGAACCTTCTGTTATTCCTTCAACAGCCATTCTCCATGTAGCAATCATTCCCCACATACAACTTTCCTCCTTTGTAAAAAACAGCAGTTATCTAACTGCTGTTTTTATTATTTAAAACATTTTATTCTAAAGCAGCTGTATCTTCTTTATTCACTTTTGCTTTAGCTAAACGATCAATATTGCTTCATGCCAGATTAGGCTGCAAAGCATTTATCGTTTTTGATCAGCCATCATTCAACAGAATCGAATGATAGCAATCATTTTTCAATCCTCATATTACTCTTGAAAGTAAATATTGAGATTATCTGATATATTAATTTTTAATATTAAAGATCATCAAAACTTACATCATCTAACGAGAAATCATCATCGTCTCCTGTCTGATTTTTCGCATTAGCTTCTTCCTGTAAATACTGTTTATCGATCATTTTAATAAATGGCAGGTAAATGAAGACACCAATAACTAATAAGATAGCCTGTAAAACAGCTCCTGCCCAGTTTGTTGACAAGAAACCAGAAATGATTACTGGTGTTGTCCATGGTAACTGAATACCATTACAGTATGGTACTAAACCTAAGTACATCGCAAAATAAGATATAACGATATTTACTGTTGGTACCAGTACAAATGGTACTAAAATTGTTGGATTTAATACGATTGGTAAACCGAATACGATTGGTTCGTTAATACCAAAGATACCTGGAACTAATGATAATTTTGCCAGTTCTGTCACACGTTTAGATTTACAGAATAAGATCATCGCAATTAATAATGATAATGTTGATCCACATCCACCAAATGTTGCAAATAAATCCTGGAACTGCTGTGAAATAATATTTGGAATTGGTAAACCAGCATGTAATGCTGATGCATTTTCAGCTGCTAATGCCTGTAAAATTGGATTAAATACAGCGCCAACAACTGATCCTCCGTTGACCCCAAAGAACCAGAAGAAATGTAAGAAAATATAGGCAATGACCATTGCACCTAATGTATTTCCTAAAGAAAGCAATGGTGCCTGTAAAATTTCAAAAACAAACTGGAAGGCACTTCCATATGGTGTTAAAGCAAAGATCCAGTTAACAGCAAAGAAAACAAATACAACGACACCAGCTGGAATTAATGCTGAGAAAGACTGTTCAACTGTTGGTGGAACACCTTCTGGCATTTTAATGACCCAACCTTTAGAGTTGACCCATGCATAAATATGTACTGATAAAAAGGCACAGGCAATACCGATAAAGATACCTTTTGATCCTACCCAGCCAAATGGAATACCACTGATTGATAAAGTTTCTCCAGTGTCTAATACAGTATCAATAGTAAAAGGCATTACTGTAAACCAGCTTACTAAAGCTGTTGCTGCCCCAAAAATCTTATCAACATTCATACGTCCGGCAAAGGCATAAGCAATACCTAAAGTGGCTAAGATTGCCATGATATCAAATGTTGCACTTGCAGGTTTTCCAATATATCCTGCCCATCCCTGATTAGCAATAAAATCAGTCCAAGCCTCAATAGGGAAGTTACCTACTAACAGGAACAATGAACCGATGATAAGCAATGGTGTAGATACTAAGAAACCATCACGGATAGACATCAGATATTTATTTCTGCCAATTGCTTCAGCAAGAGGCATAAAAATAGATTCTAACTTTTCATTCATCTTTTTTCTCTCCTTTATTATTTTTTATTCTGTTTGATCAGACGGATCGCTGATTTAAGCACCTTTTCTCCGTCCATAACGCCATAAGCCTGCTGGTCAATAACCTGTACAGGAGTGGCACTACCATATTTCGCATTGATTTCATCAAATTTATATTTAACCTGAGGTCCTAAAAGGATAACATCAGGATGATAGTTATCTACGATTTCATCGATTTTTCCATCTGGAAAAGCTTTGACTTCAATAGGTAATTTATGATCATCTGCCACCTTTTGCATCTTGCTGGCTAACATGCTTGTTGACATTCCTGCACTACAAAACAAATAAAATCTTTTCATTTTCCCTCCTCCTTTCCTTTTCAATTTTATTATAACAAGACAACTATCCTGTTTTTTTTAAAATCACTTCCTAATAATTAGGAACTTATTTCAATTTAATGACTTTGGTACCAGCTAAATAATCATGGATCATTCTTTTTTCTGGCTTGATGATGGCAATAATAATCGACACGATCAGTACTGCTAAAAAAGCATAGGCAATGTAATTGCTGTAAGGCCAGCCAAAGCCCATTAACAGTATCTGATGGAAATAGTTACTAAGCGTAAACATGACACCTTCAATCAGTAAAACGCCAATTCCTTCACGAATAATCATCGTTTTTAAATCGACATCCTGATCATCCATTTTCACTATTTTGATTGAAAATAGCCTTTTCCCTGTAGTCTGTCCAGTTTTTGCTGGAGCGATGATCAGATAAAACAGACATAATACTAGGCCAATGCCAAAGGCGATCAGTGCATTAGGCATCGTCAACAGACCAATGTCTATGGTCATGATCTTTTTTCCTGTCTGCATGCTATAAAGTAAAGCAACTGGAGCCATGACCAAAAGACTTGTAATATACCAGTCAATGGCATAGGCGAAAAATCTTTTAAAGTTACCAGCGCTTTTAGCATATTTCTTTTTTATTTCATTTTTACTCATTCGTCTTTTGGTTTTCATATCTTTTTCTCCCTGACAGTCATATTTCTTTCTAATTATATTATACATGTTTTCTAACTGCTTTTTTTTAATTCACTTTCCTAACAGTTAGGAAAAAAGAGATGGTCACCCATCTCTTTTTAACGCTAATATCGCCTGTTTTAATACTTTTTCACTATTTAACATGCCATAATCTTCCTGATTGATCATGATGATTGGAATCTGAAGATAAGCATACTGTTTTTTTATTTCATCATACATATACTGCACCTGAGGTCCTAAAAGAATGATATCTGGCGCCTTACTGGTTTGCAGTATTCGTGCAAGATCTGCCTGGGGATATGCTTTGATTTCAATTGGCAACTGATGTTTGTTAGCACTGGCTTGCATCATCGCTGCCAGCATGCTCGTAGACATCCCATTGCTGCAAAGCAAATAAATTTTTTTCATATCAGTCTCCTCTAGTTTTTAGTAATCTTTAAAATAAATTCCTGATAATTACGTGCTTCCAGCAAACCAGAAAACAAGTCAGCATCACCAATTGCATTACTGATCCAGTCAAAGAAGATTTTTAAAATATCATGGTCTTCTTCATTGATGGCCAGTAATATGACCAGTTTTACCTTAAATGGTCCCCAGTCCACAGGATTTTTTAAAATAGCTACCGAAATGGTAGGAACAACAACATTATCACTTAAAGCATGAGGGGTCGCAAAAGAGTAGATAAACGAAGTTGGTGACATTTCTTCACGCTTCATGACACTTTGTTTAAAATACTGATCGACCAGTCCGCCTTGATATAGCTGATCACACATATATTCGATTACTTCCGTTGAAGTTGTCTGCTCTAAATCAATATAAAAATATTCAGGATTGATCAGCTGTGATATTTTCTGATTGAACTTGCTTTGATAACGTTTCTTTTCCAGTTGTGATATAGCCTGAAAAATTGTTGATTCATCGACACTGTTAATAAACGTACTGACTTGAATCGTCAGAATATTCAGTTCGTGACTTAAAGGTGTCAGCGTAATAATCAAATCGGGATTAATAGCTCTGATTTCAGCTTCTTCAAAGTAATTGAGGGTCGCTACAATATGCAGTCGTTCATCAAATATATTTGTAATCTTACTTTGACATAAATGCGTCAGATTCTGATCATAAGGACTGATGATGACAGCTTTGAGCTTACTGTTGCAGCTCAAGCGTTCGTATGTCGCACCAAAGTGTAAAGCAATAAAACACATTTCTGATTCATTGATGGTGATACCATATAAATCTTTTAAGGCTTTACCTACCGTTACCCCCATTTCAAAAAGTAAAGGATAGTTTTTCTTGATATCCTGGACAAATATATCATCTGCTGTCACATTTTGATTATAGCGGTCAATGAGTCCCTGCAAATGCATCTTCATGCCAGAAAAGAAATCTGGATCCTGCAGAAATTCTATATTCAGTTTTTTTTCAATCGGTTCGATCAGCTGAATAATCAGTTCTCCAATATCAATATCCGTTTCCTGAATACGAATTTCATGTGGTGTATACTGTCCACTTTTATTTGATATCAGCAAAGCCAAGAGAGATATTTCATCTTCATGAAGCTCAAGTTCCATGATCTCCTGCAGTTTTTCATAAAATTCTTTAGCAATCTGATATTCAACGGTTGTCTGGATATCAACCTGGCTGGTCTCCGTTTTATAAAACTGAGAATGCATGATACGTTCGATACTGATACCGACATGTAGTATAAGCATGGAAAACATTGATTCTTTAATGGTATAATGATGTTTTTTGAGTATTTCAACAAGAATTTCAATAGCTTTGATTAAATCAAAATCTTTATAGAATTTAGCTAGATTATTAAGATTCAGGAAATTGCCCTGCGTTTCTTGAGCCAGTAATTCTTTATACAGCTGTCTTTTATCAATTTCTTCCCCTTTAAGATATATATAGTTTTTTATTCTTTCTAAATGAAGACTTTTATATTTGTTTAATTCATTACGAACTTTTTTCAGATCATTTTCAATTGAATAACCACTGACATAAATATCACCCTGTAAAAACGTTAAATTAATGCCCTCTTCATGAATCAGCAGCTGCTGAAGAATATACATATAGCGCTGTTGTGGGGTTTGAGGAATATTATGTGAGATATCATCTTTAAAATGACGATAACGCTCATTATCTAAAATATATCCTTTTCTCATATGTGAGGCAATGACTTCCTCCTGATAGTATTTGTTGATCGCATCGATATCAGAACGAATCGTTCGGTCAGAAACCCCTGCCAGCTGTGCCAGCTGTTTGCCTTTGATCCAGGTCTGATTATTAGCGAGTATTGAAATTATATCTTTTTGTCGTTTATTTAATGTCTTGTCATTCATTTTTAAATCATCCTTTATACGTAGTTATTATATAACGATGTTGACATATATCGCAAGAAAGGAAATGTGATGTTTTAGCACAAAAAAAGCTATAGAAATATTTTTCTATAACTTAATGTCCGCCAAAGACTTCAAATTCCATATGATCTAAAATATCATCAAGCTGTAAAACATCCTCTGGTGTTAACTCAATATTGCCTGCAGCAAAATTAGATTTCAAGCGTTCTATTTTTCTTGAGCCAGGAATAGGAATGATAAAATCATACTTACTGATCATCCAGGCCAGTGACATCTGCGCACTGGTTGCCTGATATTTTTGCCCAATTTTATTCACTTTAGCTAAGAGCTGATTAGTTTTATTAATTCCTGTTTCACTGTATTGAGGCATACTGATCCTGAAGTCCTGCTTACTGTCACCAAAATCATTTTTTGACTGATATGCTCCCGTTAAAGCTCCATTGGCCATTGGTGAAAAAGCAACATATGTAATTGACAGTTCCTGACATACAGGCATTAGATTTTCATGCCAGCGAGCCATCATTGAATATCTGTTTTCAATGACTGTAACTGGACAGACTGCATGGGCACGACGCAAATATGCTTCGTTAACTTCTGAAATTCCCCAGGCTTTGATTTTACCTTCAGCAATCAGTTCTTTCATCACCGCAGCAACCGTTTCTGGTTCTACCTGCGGATCAATACGATGCTGATAATAAATATCAATATGATCGGTCTGCAGTTTTTTTAATGAAGCTTCCAGTGATGCTCTGATCGTTTCAGGGCGACTGTCAAACTCCAGGTGATCACCTTTATGAACAACTCCAAATTTAGTACATAAAACGATTTCATCTCTAAACTCTTTAACCGCTTCCCCCACTATTTCCTCATTATAACTGATTGATCCATCCGGATAGATCCCAGTATAACATTGTGCCGTATCATAAAAATCATATCCTATTTCATGTGCTTTTTTTAAGATTTCTACTGCTTCATCATAAGGTGTAGGATCACCACTGGCATGGGATAAACCCATACAGCCTAGACCAATGACATGAACATACATGTCTGTTTTTCCTAATCTTACTTTTCTCATTACTGTTCACTCATTTCATAATCACAGGCTGCTGAATATTCAGCCCATGCTTCTAGTTCTGCAATTTTAGCTTCTAAAGTTGTTTTTACAGCTGTTACCGCATCTTTTCCTAATGTCAGAATTTCTGGCTGTTGGCTGCCATGAACAACCTTAACAATGATTTCTCCGGCTTTATCAGGATCACCGGCTTGCTGATGTTTATTTTCAAAGTTTCCAGGTCTGGTTTTACCAACTGTTTCTTCATAATCCATAATCGTTGATTTTGTTCCCTGTAATGATTCCTGATCATAGAATCGAGTACGGAAAGCCCCTGGCTGTACGACCATGGCTTTGATACCTAATGGTGCTACCTCTTTCATCAAACCATTTGTCAGCAATTCTAAAGCTGCTTTTGAAGATGCATAATAACCCGAACCAATGGCGCTTCTGGCAGCAGCAATCGAAGTCACATTTAATATAAATCCTGAATGCTGAGCTCTCATTCCTGGCAGTACTGCTTTGATCAGATCAATAGGACCAAACAGGTTTGTCTGATAGAGCTTCAAAACTTCCTTTTCTTCTCCTTCTTCTATCGCTGCACGATATCCATATCCTGCATTATTAACCAGTACATCGATTTTACCAAAACGTTCATAGGCCTTATTTACTGCTGCAACGATACTTTCATGATCGCAGACATCTAAGGCTACGGCCATAGCCTGATGAGGATAAGCAGCAACGATGTCTTTAACTGTATCAGTATTACGTGCTGTGACAATGGCCTGATCACCACTTTTTAATACTGCTTTTGCGATTCCTTTTCCAATTCCACTGGAACATCCTGTAATTAACCAAGTTTTCATTTTCTATTACCTCTTTTTCTTTCTCTTCACCTATATTGTATTGATTTGATAAAAAGATGTACAATGCCAATAAAGAAACGTGCTATAATTAAAACGCATAGTGGAGGTGATTTCATGATCGAATTCATACAGTTAAAACAGCTTTTATGTATTGCTAAATATAAAACCATTTCAGCTGCAGCTGCCCAGTTGCATATTTCTCAGCCAGCACTAAGCCGCTCCATGCAAAAACTGGAAAGCGAACTGCAGGTTTCATTGTTTGATCATTATAAAAATAAGATCGTGATCAATGAAAATGGCAAGATGGCTTTATTATATGCCAAAAAAATTCAGGATCAGGTCGATCAGATGATCAATGATATCCAGCAGACAAATCTAAGACTGCAGTCGATTCATTTAGCATCGTGTACGCCAGCACCAATCTGGGATTTGGAACCCCTGTTAAAAAAGATTTATCCAGAAATAGCAGTTCATGATGATCTTATTGATCAGAATATGCTGATCGATGCTTTGTTGCAAAGAAAATACGATATTATCATTACTCCTTTTGAAATCAATGATAAAACATTATACTGTATGCCTTATCTGGAAGAAGATCTGTATCTCTCCGTACCTTTAGATCATCGTTTGTCCAGCTATGATGAGATATCTTTTTCCCGTTTGGATGGTGAAACCATGCTGCTTTATTCAAATATTGGTTTCTGGCATGACATTCATCAAAAAACCATGCCACATACTAAATTCCTGTTACAGGATGAAAGGACAACATTTAACGAAATAGTTAAAGCCTCATCGTTGCCTTCTTTTACTTCAAATCTGTCAATGAAAAGAGAGGGCAAAATAGACAATCGTAAAATCATCCCGATTACTGACGAGGCAGCTCATGTAACATTTTATATTGTATTTTTAAAGGAACAGATCAATAAGTATGCCCAATTAATCAAAACTATTGATCAGTATTATGATTATTAGGAGGAAAGAAAATGGAAAAACAGATTGATAAATTAGTCGAAATGATCCAAAGCAGTAACAGCATCGTCTTCTTTGGTGGTGCTGGTGTCTCAACGGAAAGTGGTATTCCTGATTTTCGCAGCAAAGATGGTCTATATAACCAGCATGATGTACAGTTTGATCAGTATACACCAGAATATTTATTAAGTCATAGCTGTTTATATCATCATCCCGATGTCTTTTATGAATTCTATCGACAGAAACTGGATACCTCAGCTATTGAGCCTAACGCTGCTCATTATTTTCTTACTAAACTGGAAAAAAGTGGCAAACTGAAAGCGATTATCACTCAAAATATAGATGGTTTACACCAAAAAGCAGGAAGTAAACATGTATATGAAATTCATGGTTCAACCTATCGTAATTACTGTGAACGTTGTCATAAACAATATCCTCAGGATTATATTTTTAAATCAAAACAGGCCATTCCCTACTGTACCTGTGGCGGTATGATTCGACCAGATGTAACTTTATATGAAGAAGCTTTACCGCAGGAAACAGTTTATCAGGCTGTTAAGGCTTTAAGAAATGCGGATATGCTGATCATTGGCGGAACATCATTGACCGTTTATCCGGCAGCCAGTTATATTAATGAATTTCATGGAAAATATCTGGTGGTCATAAATCGTGATCCTTTAGGCATGAAGCTGTCTGCCAATGATCTTGAAATTAACGAATCCATAGGAAAGGTATTTGCAGAAGCAGAAAAAAAGCTTAACCTCAAATAAAAACAAGGGACAATATTGTATTTATAAATAGCATCGATTATACTTTTATATATACGAAGAAAGGATAAAATATTATGAAACTGATCATCGAAGAAAACGAAAAGAAAATGAGCGAAAGTGCTATGTTTATCCTCCTAGGAGCAATGATGCAGGATAAAAGAGTAAACATATCTCTGACATCAGGAAGATCACCAAAAACAATGTACGATATGATGATTCCTTTGGTCAAAGATCAACAAAAATTTAAAGACATCCAATATTACCTGTTTGACGAAAATCCTTACACAGATAAAGAATTTGGCCCAAACTGGACAGATATGCAAGAACTATTCTTTAAACCAGCTAACATTCCAGATGAAAGAGTTCATATCATGAACGAAAACAACTATATGCACTATGATGAAGAAATCAAAAATGCTGGCGGAATCGATGTCATGGTCATCGGTCTAGGATGGGATGGACATTTCTGCGGTAACTGTCCAAGATGTACCCCATTTGACAGTTATACTTATAAAATACCATTTCCAGAAAAACAGGCAGTCAATCCAACATATAAAGATCGACCTACTCAGCCATTTACTTTAACAATGGGGCCAAAAAGTCTGATGCGAGTAAAACATCTTGTCATGATCGTCAATGGCAGTGAAAAAGCTGAAATTCTAAAAAGATTTATCGAAGAACCAATTAATCAGGATGTACCAGCAACAATATTAAAATTACATCCTAACTTTACAGTTATCTGTGATCAGGATGCTGCTGCATTACTAGATCCAAATAAAAACTATCAGTAAAACACAGCTTCTTTTAGCTGTGTTTTTTTAGCTAAAATAAAAAAGCCCCAAAAGGGCAAAAAAAAAGGAACTGGCAGCGTGCTATTTTCGCACAGTGTACTATCGTCGCCGCTATGATGCTTAACTTCTGTGTTCGGTATGGGTACA
>JACJKV010000038.1 GCA_016901755.1 Thomasclavelia spiroformis
TGTTTACGACATACTTTAATTTTTTAAGAAATCATACAGCACTTGGCTATAAGCCACCAGTTGATCTGGATTGTCTTAAAAAGACACATAATATGCCAAGCAAATGGAATATATTACTGGATGAAGCATTGAATTACTACATAGAATCGACTATGGAGTTCTAGTTATGAAAAAATTTCATTTTTTCATAACTTATTTGACACTACCTAAGATACAGTAAATAAGCAAATAAAAGTAAAATGCTTCTTTTCTAATAATTATATCATTAATAAATTACGTATTCTATCTTTTGAAAACAAATGGATATCTTTTTGTATTTTTCATCAAAAAAAGTATTTCAAAAATGTTTTTGACTATCCATTTTCAAAATACTTTTTATCTTCTACATCTTAAACAGATCAATAATATCTTCTTTTGACATTTGTGAAAGTGCTCCAGTATTGTTTTCTACAAACATATCTGCCAGTTCTTTCTTTTCTTTCTGCAGCTTCAGTATTTTTTCTTCCACACTGTCTTTCATCACCAGATTGATGACTTGAACATTGTGTTTCTGTCCAATACGATAAGCTCGATCTGTTGCCTGATTCTGTGCTGAAACATTCCACCATGGGTCAAAGTGGATAACAGCTTCTGCCGCCGTCAGATTTAAACCAGTACCTCCTGCTTTTAATGAAATCAAAAATACATTTGTATCATCTTTTTGATAATTAGCAATCAGTTCTCTTCTGGTTTCTTTTTTCGTACTGCCAGTTAACAGATAATAAGAAATACCTGCTTTTCTGCATTCCTCACCAATCAGATCTAAGGCCTGAGTAAATGATGAAAACAATAGAACTTTCTGATTATTTTCTTTAAATGTTTTCAGCAGATCCATGCAGGCTTTTAACTTAGAAGATGGATGATCAATGTTTTCATAGATCATCCTTGGTTCTAAGCATAGCTGTCTTAATCTTGTCAGCATTTTTAAAATCTGCATCTTGTCAGAACCTTCAATATTATAAAGCTCACTAAGTTCTTTATTAACTTGAGCCAAAGAAGCAATATAAAGCTTCTTTTCTTCATCATTGAACGGTAAAATAAGATTCTGTTCAATTTTATCTGGCAGTTCTTTTAAAACATCTTTTTTATTTCTTCTTAAAATAAATGGTTCAACCATTCTTTTTAATTGAGCAGTCTTCGATTCATCTTTATTTTTAACAATATCCTTTTCATAATAATTCTGGAAATAATGATAGTTAAACAGATACTGTGGCATTAAAAAATCAAAGATAGACCATAATTCCGCTAACGAATTTTCAATCGGTGTACCTGTCAAAGCCAGCTTATGACTGGCATTTAATGTTTTGACCGAGCGAGCATTCTGGGTCTTTTGATTTTTAATATACTGAGCTTCATCTAAGATCACATATTCAAAATCAACATTTTCATACAACTCATAATCACGACGCATATAATCATAAGAAGTCACATATAAGCCCTGATCAATATGCTCGATGATTTCTTTTCTTACATTCTGCATTCCTGTAATACAGGTAATCTTTAATACCTTAGAAAACTTATGAACCTCATCTTCCCAGTTATAGATCAAAGATGATGGACAGACAACCAGACTTGGCTTATCGGTTGATAATGATTCTAATAAAGCAATGATCTGCAATGTTTTCCCTAGCCCCATATCATCAGCCAGGATGCCATTAAAACCATAATCCTTTAAGGTATGCAGCCAGACATAGCCATCTTTTTGATAATCACGTAAGATATCTTTATAACTGTCAATGACTGGATAAGATTTTGGATCCATCTTAACAAAATGTTCAACCTTATCAGTAAAAGATTTATTTCTTTCCAGTTTAATAAATTCAAAATCATCTTTTTCATTATTAATAGCCAGCATACGCTGCTGATTCATCTTAAATTTTCCATCTTCTATATCCTGAGTCTCGACATGATATTCATCCATAAAATCACTCAGCTCGGCGATATCTGGTGAATCCAGATACAGCAGTTCACCATTTTTTAAACGATAGAACTTCTTTTTACGACGATAATGACTTAACACATCTCTAATTTCATCCTGAGGTATTTCCTCACTGCTGATATCAAATTCCAGCAGATCATGATGCAATCTTACACCAACCTGTAACTGATAACTTTGTTTTTTACCTATTCGTTTTAAAGCTTCTGAAACATAAACATCCCCATAGTTTTTCAAATACTCCAGACCTTCAAAAATAAATTCATAAGTCTTTTCACTGTCAACCTTAAAATAGGCTCGATGTTTATCATAATCCACAGCATCAGCGTAATCACTGATATAGTTTTCAATCATATCCTGCTGATAATTCGTTAACATATTTTTCTGAAAGCCATAGATTCGATTCTGATTCTGATCAACATATACTGGCTGAAAATAAATATCCTGTCCATTTTCAACATCCCCATATATTTTAATTTCATCATAAACCGGTAAAGCATGTTCGCTTTGATCATCAATTTCAAAATATGAACTAACTGGTAAAAGTACATATTTATAAAAATCAAAATACTGATCTTGATGAATTACCAGCTGTCCATTTTCTTCAATAAAAGAAGTAATCAGTTTAACCGATAAACCTTCTTCATCAAGCTCTTTTCTATTCATAAAAAAGCGATCATTTTCATTGCCAAACTGATAAATATGTTTTTGCCCACAATAAAATGAACCATCAAAAATCAGATAAACAACATAATAATCAAATTCTTCTTTAATATGAATCTTTAATGGTTTTTCAATCACCCCAAAATGACCATATTCTTCATAAACACGATAAAAATCATCTAAAGTTCTTACATCTATCGTTATCGTTTTACCCAATGGTGGCATAGAATAATAATAATCATAGCGCATATCTTCAACATCCTGAAAATAGTTAACAACGCTTTGTTTAATTAACTGCAGCTGTTTTTGTGCAAAATCCGTAAAATTCTTTTCACTATGAATAAAACCTAAAAACTTGCCATAAGAATGATACTCCTGATGCTCAACATGATGAATCAGTGCTTCTACATCTTTAACGATATATTTTTTCTGGTTTCCAATCTGATATTGAACAGTCACCAGATGCTCATCATTGATTGAAAAAGTGGGTGTCAATTCATACTGATCTTTTTGCATAGCCAGCTTCAATGATGCATTATACTTGCTTCTATTATTTTCAATCAGTTTTCGACTGCTAAAAGCCAAATTTTTAAGTTCTTCTTTTCTTCTTTCAATTCTTCTTTCCTGTTCTAGCTTGATAAGCCTTTCCTTTTTATCACTTTGATACTGAAATGGAAAAGCATTTATTTCCATTTCATTTAATTTCATCAATACTGCCAAAACATGCCCACAGACTTCATGATGATCTAAAGCACATTCACAATGATGTTCAACCAACTTAAAATTTGTATCCAAACGACAGGAACAATGAATGGACTTGGAAAACATCAGTAAATCAGCCTGAACATCAAAATGATTGCCAGTATCTTCTATAGAAATACGATCTATTAAATCATAATCTAATATCTGTTTAGCTAAAATACTATTTAATTCATTTTTCATTGTTTCTAATTCTATCTTCATTGTATACCTCTATCATCCAGATAACTTTCAACAATATCTCTTATTTTCTTGCGTTTAGGATATTTATTCATAAATAATTGTGCTATTTCTATTTTCGTTAATGGATCTTCGATCATATTGAACAGTTCATCAAACCACTGCTGTGCTATCTGATAATCCTTAGCTGTCTTTACATACTGCATATGTTCCAGTAAAGAGTTTACATACAGCAAAAAGTAATCAGGCTGATCAAAATCCTGAAGTCTTTTTTTATGATCATCAAAAATTTCCATATTACTTTTATCAAACAGGTTCATCATTAACATTTCCAGATGACCTGTACCATTTAACACCTGGCAGTAAAAATACTGGTCAATTCTATTTTCTAAATCCTTTAAAAACATCACTGGGTAACGATCATCACCATAGGTATCTTTTAAATCCTCATAACTATGCAATACTTCCTGATAATCATAAATACGGCAATGCCTGCAGACATAGTCAAAAAAATGATCTTTTTTATCATCAAAAAGTATAGCATCGATCTTACTTAAATAATAAGGTGTACAAGCCTTTTTATCATTAAGAAAAACTTGATACTGTTTTTTGATTTGTTTAGAATCATTTTTCAGCAGATAATATCTGATCAATTCATAATGATATAAACCCAAGTGCTGACAATCAGCCAGATCCTTTAAATTTTCTAAAACATCTTTGTCCAGTTCAATCAGTAAACGAATATACAGGCTTAACAGTTTTTCATTAGCTTTCTTAGACAAGACAGCTTTCAAAAGCGAGAGCTGCTGATCAGATGGATACATCTGCACAATTTCAACCAGCGAAGAAAAACACGTCTGATACTGATCATTACATAAACTGCGCTGTAGCCATGTTAAATTGTTATCATCTATTTTCATGATTTTAAAATATGTATTCATCAGTTTTTTCATGAGATTATCACGATACGAAGTTGGATAACGCAATGTCACAAAATCATCAAATGTTTCCTGAAAACCGCTTAAAACACCATCATTGATTTCCATTCTTTTTACCTGTTTTAGATATTTATCCAGCTCTTTACTAAACTGATAATTTAAGGAATAATCACTATATGTCGTTCTTTGACAATAGCTATACACTTTTTTAACATCAAAACATAGACCCGTTTTTTCCATCAGCCTGTCCTGTAAAGCATAATACAATGCTGCCTCATGTTTACAGTGATTTCCATCTCTGGCATAAGGACAATCACAGTGTGCTTCAACAATGTTCCCCTTTTTATTTAACCTCAAAGAAACATGGTATGGTTCATTCCCTAACACTATAGCACTGTATGTATTGGCATCCAGCTGCTGGATAGAAAAAACTCTATTCTTTAAAAAATAAGTACGTCCTCTTTCTAATATACGATTTGAAAAATAACCAAAATACATTCTTTCACCTGCTTACCATAAATTCTATTTTAAGCTTATCACATTTCATCACAAAACAATATAAAAACAAGGATTTCTCCTTGTTTATAGTGAACCTTTTCCATAAACGACCGCTTTGACCGTTTTATACATAATAGTAAAATCAAGCCAAATTGACCAGTTACGATAATAATAATCATCCAGTTTACAGCGATAATCAAAGCTGACGTCACTTCGACCATTAGCCTGCCACATGCCAGTTACTCCTGGTTTACATTGAATAATAGAATGATAGTATTTGCCCATATCTGCTTTTTCTCTTGGTAAATAAGGTCTTGGTCCAATAAATGACATATCTCCTTTTAATACATTATAAAACTGCGGCCATTCATCTAATGATGTTTTTCTCAGCATTTCTCCAACTTCTGTAATACGAGGATCATTGATCAGTTTTTTATTAGTGAGATATTCTTCTTTAATTGCTGGATCTTCAGCCATCAGTTTTTCTAATACTGCTTCGGCATCAGGAATCATCGAACGAAATTTATATATCCTGATCATTTTGCCATTTCTGCCAATACGATCTTGTGAAAACATGATAGGATCATGATCGCCACTTTTAACATATTTATACTTAACAAATAACGCTAATGGCAATAACAGGGCACATCCCGCCAGACCTGCCAGAATATCAATCAATCGTTTCATGATCCGATCAAACGTCGTAATTTTATCATTTGATGTCGCAATCAGCAGCTGTCCATCAAAATCCTGAACTTCCGATGAAAAAGTCATCATTCCATTAACATTAGGCAAATATTTAACAGATTCCACCTGATCATAAATATCAGTCATAACCTTATTAATGACATCTCGACTGGCTTCAGGAATGGCCACAATGACCTGATCGACCTGCAGACATTCAATCACTTCCAGCAAATCATCATAACGATAAACCGGTGATCTTCTCACCAGATTTTCCTGTTTAAAACCAAATAATGATTTGGTTTTATTAACATCTATATAACCTAGTACCTGGGTCAGGGCAAAACGGTTATTATTGGAAATCTTACCAATACGAATAGCTTCATAGCCGGTACCAATGACCAGTGTTTTTCTGGCAAACATTTCGCGAAAACCAATACGCAGACAACGGTCGGCCATTAAACACAGAATAAACATCGACGCTACCAGTATCGTTAAATGCATTCTTCTTTCATACCCCATTGAACGTGGCACTAAGACCAGTAAGGCAATATAAAAACAGAAATTAGATTTTAATAACATTTTAATTTCTTCCCAGATCAGACTCGTATTTAATGAATAATGTCCATAAATAAATAAAAAGAGAAAATACAGAATTCCTGAACTGATCGTCAGATCCAGATCAAAATGAAAATATAAACATATAAAATAATAAATCACAAGTTCTATTATAAACAGCATCGCTGGTAAAATTCTTCTATTCACTTTATCACCTCTGTATCACCATGATTATACATGATTATACCTGTTATTTCCATCTTTTCTCCTAAACGTCAATTTTTTCTATCTGATTTTACTTTCTTTAATTATCATTAACTCTGCATTTATTTTATCTGCCATTTCATGTATAATATCTATAAATGGAGGCATTATGAAAAAATTCTATGTAACAATCAACAAATTGGTGAATATATATCCATTTATTAAGTCTGGAATATTTTTCCTGTCAAAATTCTGTCCATGGGTGATTGCTGTGTTCTATGCGCTGTTTGTATTGAAACTGTACTTAGAATTCGGGGTCAATCAGACAGCTTATTTGCTTTATCTGCCAATTTTGACTTCTCTTATTTGTTTGGCATTAAGGTACATGATCAATCGCCCACGCCCTTGGGAAAAATATTCATTTACACCTGTTGACGATAAAAACAGAGGCGGTCACTCTTTTCCCAGTTTACATGTTGGCTTAGCGTTATCTATTACTTTATGTGTCATCCCTTTTGGTCCAAACATGTCACTTTTATTAATGACCGTCACTGTTGTTATCATAATAACCAGACTGCTTACCGGTCTGCACTATATCAGTGATATTGCTTTTAGTATCATCCTGGCACTATTGATTTATTCATTTATTTAACCTGTTTTTTAACAGGTTTTTTCTTTGCAAAAAGAACTAACCATTTTATAATAGAACTATGGAAAAACTATATACTACAGGACAGTTTGCCAAACTGGCAGGAGTCACTATTCGTACAATTAGATATTATGATAAAATAGGTTTATTGAAACCCTCAAAGATTCTGGATAATGGCTATCGTCAATACTGTAATCAGGATCTGATTACTTTACAGAAAATTCTTTCTTTAAAAGAACTGGGATTTTCTTTAGAAGAAATTTATCCCCTTTTAATCGAAGATAATAAAGCAAGTTTTCAGGAATCATTGAAGCTGCAGTCTACTTTGATCGATCAGAAAATCAAACATTTAAATAATCTTAAAACGGCCATAAGAAATACTGAAAAACTGTTAAATCGACAAAATATTTCCTGGGAAAAGATCATAGAGCTGATTAATCTGACCAATGATGAAGATTTTGTGATCAGACAGTATTTAAACAGCAAAAATCTGACAGTCAGAATTCAGCTCCATGACCGTTTTTCACATAACCAGCAGGGCTGGTTTAACTGGCTGTTTGAACAGATTGATTTTTCTCAAGTCTACCGTTTATTAGAAATTGGCTGTGGTAATGGCAAACTATGGGAAAACAATCACTATAATTTAAGAAACCGTGAAATATTTCTATCTGACAGTTCTGAAGGCATGATCGAAGAAGTCAAAAATAAATTAGGTAATGACTATAACTATATTGTTGCTGATGGCGAGAACATTCCCTTTAAAAATCAGTACTTTGATACCATTGTTGCCAATCATGTCTTATTTTACTTTCATGATATCAAAGCCGGTCTCAATGAAATCTGCCGTGTTTTAAAAAAACATGGTAAACTGTACTGTTCCTCATACAGTAAACATCATTTACATCAGATCAATGATCTGGTATCACAGTTTGACTCGCGAATCCAGTTATCAAAAGACTGCTTACCTGATAAGTTTGGCTTAGAAAATGGCTATCAGCTATTAAAACAGTATTTTGAAGATGTGGAAGTCAAAAAATATGACGATTATTTATATATCACCGAAGCCAAACCCCTGATTGACTATATTATGTCCTGTCACGGTAATCAGAAAGAATATCTGGCGCCTCGTTTAAAAGAGTTCCAGCAATTTATAGAAAATAAAATTGCTGAAAGCAACGGAATTCATATCGACAAAGACTGTGGTCTCTTTATTTGTGCTCGACCCATCAAAAAATGATGGGTTTTTCAATATATTTTCTTTTTTTACTTGACCATGACGTAACGTCATGGTTTAGTATAACAGTGACAATAAAGGAGGTACACTATGAAAGGTATCGTATTAGCCGGAGGATCAGGAACAAGATTATATCCTCTGACCCAAGTAACAAGTAAACAATTATTACCCATTTATGACAAACCTATGATCTATTATCCATTAAGCATTTTAATGGATGCTGGGATCAAAGATATTCTGATCATCTCTACTCCTGATGATACACCTCGTTTTGAAGAACTGTTAGGTGATGGTCATCAGTTTGGAATTTCATTACAGTATAAAGTACAGCCTTCACCTGATGGTTTGGCTCAGGCATTTATTTTAGGTGAAGAATTTATTAACGGTGAAGCCTGTGCCATGATCTTAGGAGATAATATCTTCCATGGTCACGGTTTAACTAAACGCTTAAGAAAAGCTGCTGCCAAAGAAGATGGAGCTACCGTCTTTGGTTACTATGTTGATGATCCAGAAAGATTCGGTGTGGTTGAATTTGATGAAAATGGAACAGCTGTTTCTTTAGAAGAAAAACCAGCCCATCCAAAATCAAACTATGCGGTTACTGGTTTGTATTTCTATGATAAAAACGTTGTAGAATACGCTAAAAGCATTAAACCAAGTGCACGTGGCGAACTGGAAATCACTGATTTAAATAAAATCTACCTGGAAAAAGGAAACCTTTCCGTAGAACTGTTAGGACAGGGATTTACCTGGTTAGATACTGGAACTCACGAATCTTTAGTTGATGCAACTAATTTCGTCAAAACTGTAGAAACACATCAAAACAGAAAAATTGCCTGTCTGGAAGAAATCGCCTACAACAATGGATGGATTTCTAAAGACGAACTGAATACTGCTTATGAACTGTATAAGAAAAATCAGTATGGTAAATACTTAAAAGATGTGATGGATGGTAAATTTATAGATAAATAGAAGGAAGTGTTAAAATGAAAGCAATTGAAACTAAAATTCCTGGTGTTTTGATCATTGAAACCGATGTTTTCGGTGATCACCGAGGATACTTTACAGAAACCTACTCAAAACCTAAATATGAAAAATTAGGAATTACTGTAGATTTCGTGCAAGACAATATGTCATTCAGTGCCCAAAAAGGAACATTAAGAGGACTGCATTGGCAAAACCCACCTTATGCCCAGTCTAAACTGGTATCATGTACTAAAGGAAAAGTTATTGACGTTGCAGTAGATATCAGAAAAGGAAGCCCAACTTTTGGACAATGGGTATCAGTTGAATTAAGTGCTGAAAATCATCGTCAGTTCTTTATTCCTCAAGGATTCGCTCATGGCTTTTTAACTTTAACTGATGATGTAGAATTCAGATATAAAGTTGATAATGTCTACAACAAAGAATCTGAAGGTGGTATGCGTTATGATGATCCTACTGCTAACGTTGACTGGGGATCATTACTTAACGGTATTGAACCTGTCTTAAGTGAAAAAGACCAGACTGGTCCAACATTAGAAAATTCAAATAATCAGTTTGTATATAAAGGAGAATAGTATGAAAATATTAGTAACAGGTGGTGCAGGTTTCATCGGTGGAAACTTTGTACATTATATGGTGAATAAATATCCAGAAGATATGATCGTTAACTTAGATAAGTTAACTTATGCTGGTAACTTAGAAACATGTAAACCAGTTGAAGGAAAACCAAACTACAAGTTTGTCAAAGGTGATATCGCTGACCGTCAGTTTATCTTTGACTTATTTGAAAAAGAAAAATTTGATGTTGTTGTTAACTTCGCTGCTGAATCACACGTTGACAGAAGTATCGAAGATCCAGAAATCTTCGTTAAAACTAACGTTATGGGAACAACAACTTTATTAGATGCCTGCAACAAATACGGTATCAAAAGATATCATCAGGTTTCTACTGATGAAGTCTATGGTGACTTGCCATTAGACAGACCTGATTTATTCTTTACTGAAGAAACACCATTGCATACATCTAGTCCATACAGTTCAGCAAAAGCTTCTGCAGATTTATTCGTCTTAGCATATCATCGTACTTATGGTCTGCCAGTAACAATTTCAAGATGTTCTAATAACTATGGACCATATCATTTCCCAGAAAAATTAATTCCATTAATTATTTCTAGAGCTTTAAATGATGAAAAGATCCCAGTATATGGAACTGGTGAAAACGTTCGTGACTGGCTGCATGTTTATGATCATTGCGTAGCCATCGATCTGATCATCAGAAAAGGTCGTGTTGGTGAAGTTTACAATGTAGGTGGACATAACGAAAGAACAAACCTGGAAGTTGTTAAAACTGTATTAAAAGCTTTAGGTAAATCTGAAGATCTGATTACTTATGTATCTGACCGTAAAGGACATGATTTAAGATATGCCATCGATCCAACTAAACTGGAAACTGAATTAGGATGGAAACCAAAATATACTTTCGATACTGGAATTCCACAAACAATTCAATGGTATTTAGATAACAAAGAATGGTGGGAAAACATCATTTCAGGTGAATATCGTAACTACTTTGATAAAATGTATGTAGAAAAAGGAAGAGTAGAAAAATAACATATTTAAAAACGGTACAGTCTAGGCTATACCGTTTTTATTTTATTATATAAGCATGACCAGCGTACCAGCAATAATTGCCAGCAAACCTGTCATTGACTTTTTTGATAAACGCTCACCAAAAACAAAATATGAAAAGACAATTGTCACAACAATGCTTAATTTATCAATCGGAACGACCACACTGGCCAGACCATCATGTAAAGCTTTATAATAACATAACCATGATGCCCCTGTTGCCAGCCCAGAAAGACAGATAAACCCTAGTTCATACCTGGATATATGTTTTAAGCCATGCTGTTTTTGCGTTGCAAAAACCATGAACCACGCCATGATCAAAACTACGCCCGTACGTATCGCTGTCCCCAAATTCGATTCCAGGCCTGAAATACCAACCTTGCCTAAAATCGATGTCAAACTGGCAAACACAGCTGAAAGCAAAGCATAAAACAGCCAGCTTTTATTTTGGTTTGGAACTGCCTGGACATCTTGTTTTTCAATCATCAGAAATGTACCTAAAGCAATCAGTATGATGCCACATGCCTTGAACAGACTGATTTTTTCCTGCAGAAAAATAAAGGCCAGCAAGATCGTTAAAATCGTGCTTGACTTATCGATCGGTACAACCTTGTTGATATCTCCTAACTGCAACGCTTTAAAATAACAAAGCCATGATGCCCCTGTTGCCAAACCTGATAAAATCAGAAAAATATAAGTTTGTCCTGAAATAACACCAATCTGATCCTGAGAGCCTACTACCAGAACCATCAGCCAGGAAAAAATAAGCACGATAATCGTACGTAACGCTGTTGCCAGCGTTGAATCGGTTTTTTTAATACCGATTTTTGCCAGAACAGAAGTTAAGCCCGCAAAAAAAGCTGAACCTAACGCAAAAACGACCCACATCTCATATTTCCTCTCTTTCTGCATCTCATTGTCATTAAGCAAAGATGTATCCTGCATTACTGCTATCATTATACCATATAAAAAGTACCGACAGTGATCATCGGTACTTAGTTATTAAAAATAAAACGATCATTGATTAAACTGATATATCTTTTCATCTAAATAGTCAGAGCTTTTCTGTACTTCCTGTTCAATATAATCGACACCATATTTTTCTGTAACTGTAGCTAATGGTGAAAATAAATTTGTTCCTAAACCGAGCTTGTTACCTTTGATTTCAAAGCCCATGGCAGCTAAAGTTGTTGGATACATATCCATAGCAGTAAAAGTTCTTTTTTTTATATGTGATGTTGTAACCTTTGAATTAATAATACAGTTATAGGTAGTTCGAGTATAGTCTGACGAAATAAAATCCGTGTAATCGGTAGCCATAGAAGGATGATCCCCTACAATAACGATCGTCGTATAACTATACCAGGTTTGTTGCTGACACCATTGAATAAATTCATTGACCTGTTTTGACTGACAGGCATAAATATTTTCATAAGTATTGTCATAATTATCAGGACACTGTTCACATTGATATCCTGAAGGCATATGACAGTCTAAGGTAGCCATTGTTAAATTAAATTTCTGACCGGTTGCTGCCAGTTTCGTTAATTCTTCCTTTGCATTTCTAAAGAGACACTGATCATTGGCACCCCAGTCTGTCTTTTCATTTTTATTAACTCTGCCCTGCGCTTTTAAATCATCAATATCTACGATCTGATATTGACCATGCTGTAAGAAAAGCTTATCAGTTCCAGCAAACTCTTTTTGTGAACAGATCAGCAGTTCCTGAATGTAGCCACGCTTATGTAAAACATCACCTATCGTTATCGCTCCAGGCATAAAGCTGTCATACTGATCCATATTATTTAAAACATCCGTTTTTAATGGCAGACCTGTTGTCTGAGCCACCATCGAAGCAATGGTCCACGTCGTACCGGCAAATTCAATAGCTCCTCCCATTTGTTCATTATGCGAAAAACTGATATTGCTTTGTGCCAGCTGGGTCAGCTCTGGCATACAGTTTACAGTTTTCAAACCACCATTAGCCTGATCCATAAAGGCATTTTCATAAGATTCCAGATAAATATAAATCAGATTATTCGTTTCTTCACCAGAAATGACCGTACTGCCTACATCCTGATAAATAATAGAATCATCTCCATCGTATGCTTTTTCTTCTACTTTTTCTTTTTTAGGCGCATTATAAATATCTGTTTTCTGGCTGGAATTTTTAACATAATTCAACAAACCAAAACTTTCATTAGCAAAACATAAGGAAACAGCCAACGACACAAAAACAAAAGCAGAAGCCAATAGCTGGATCTTCATTTTCATTTTATGACGAAAACGATAATGTAAATAGCCAACTGCCAGACAACAGAAAAGCGGCACAATAATGGCTTTTATCACATATGATAAAACTACTGTCATATCGGTTCCATCTAAAGACGAAAACAATGTAAACAGGATCTGATCAACCTTGACATTACCAAAATTATCAATGATCCAAAAAGTTGACATCAAAGAACATAATGTCAAAAACATAAATACATAAAAAAAAGCTGATATAATCATAGTTTTTTTACTTTTCATAGCATCACCATCAAAAATTATATCATATTAGAAGTTAAAATGTTATTTTTCTGTTAATTTTGTTTTATTTTATGTAAAAAAACGATTATTACTTAATAATCGTTTTTATCCAAGCAGTCTGAATATATTATTAACGGCAGCACTTAAAGATTCCTTACCATCAGCTAAAGCCTGATCAAGAGATTTGGTTTCATTGGTAATCGAAAAGGCAGCGGTTAATCCCATATCATATAAAGCCTCAATATCATCAGTCCTTTATATTATTATACATCATGATATTTACTTTAAGATAGTCAAAAACAAAAAATGATGCCAGCTATAGACATCATTTTACATATTATCCATTTTTTATTTTTCAAAAACCAGTGATGTTCCACCAATTTCAGCAATCAGCTGATTATCTTTTAAAGTAAATTCCTGTGGATCACCTTGGATCGTAATCGTTACGGTAGAGCCATCAACTTCGTAAGTTCCAGTTCCTTTCTGACCGAAAATATCAACTGAACAGTTATCATTACTTTCTAAAATAATTTTAGCTTCCTGTCCCTGAGTAGTAGTGTCCCACAATGCATCATCAGGTGTAACTGTTACCCCAGCAACAGACATTTCTTTCAGCTCATAAGTGCCACTTATTCCTGAATCACCCGCACAGGCACTTAAAGTCAAGGCAACAAGTAAGGACATCATTAAAGCTAGTACTTTTTTCATATTCTTTCCTCCCTAAATTTTATATATTCAACTGTTAAATACATTTTAACATAATTTAACTTTTTTTAGTATATTTTTATACCATTAACATCGCTTTATATTGACAGAAAAAATACAGACAAATAAAAATTGAAAGCAAAGACCCGGCAGGCGCTGCCAGTCCCATTGGGAACAGGGTATCTTTAAATAGACTGGCTGCCAGATAAGCCCCTGGTATACGCACAAGAACGATCGAAAACACATTATGTATAAAAGAAATATATGATTTCTGATACGCTGTAAAAAAGCCACTAAAACAAAAATGAACTGCCGCTAAAATACAGTCTATAGAATAAGCTTTAAGATACTGTCTGCCCATTATAATAACTGTTTCTTCCCTGGTAAACATCTCCATGATATCTGTTGCCAACAGCTGACTTAATAAACAGAACACAAAACCAACCCCGCTGGAAATCATAATGCCAGCATATAACGTCTTAACAGCTCGCTGATGAAACCCTGCTCCGGCATTTTGAGCACAGATCGTAGAAACACCAGAGAGCATGGCCGAAGGAACCAGAAACATAAAAGATATTACTTTTTCAACAATTCCTACAGCCGCGGCAACATCGACTCCTCTTTTATTGGCAATCACGGTTATCAGCAGAAACGAAACCTGAATAAAGCCATCCTGCAGAGCAATTGGCAATCCTATTTTTAACAGTTCCCTTAAATACTTTTTTTGAAGATAAAAGTGATGCTTCTGCAAAGCAATAAATTTCATTTTTCTCATAGCGTAAACAATCGCAAAAACAACACTTAATGCCTGGGCCAGTACTGTTGCATATGCAGCACCGATGGCTTTTAAATGCCATGGGCCAATAAACAGATAATCTAGTCCTACATTGATGATTCCGGCAAGCGCAACAAAATACATAGGCGTTTTACTATCTCCCAAACCTCTAAAGATATTACTGATGACATTATAGCCAGCAATAAAAATACTGCCCATAAAACATACCGTTAAATACTGTCTGGTTTCATCGACTGCTTCTAAAGGAACCGCGAGCAGTTGAAGCAAGAACGGTATGGCAAGTATCAGTAAAAAACTGCTGATTACTGAAAAAATCAGAAAAAACACACTTGTATTACCAATAATATAGGGAATATCTTTTTCACGTTTTTCCCCTAGTAAACGACTAATGGTAACACTTGACCCAACGGCCAGCCCAACGATGACAACAGTAAACATATGCATCACCTGACTTCCCGTCGATACCGCACTGATCGAAGCCGCACCATTAAACTGACCGACAATAAAAAGATCAGCCAGACCATAAAATGTCTGTAAAAAACATGACAGCAGATACGGTAAAGAAAATCTGATCAGATTTTTCACAACACTTCCTTGAGTAAATATATTTGTTTCCATCTTTTCCTCCCATAAAAATAAAAGGATAAAACCCTACGGTCTTATCCCACTTCAACAATCTTATGATTGCAAGTCCTCTGACAAGCTAATATCATACTATCCTATTCAGATATATATGTCAATTATCATTTTACAGCCTGATCTGTTATTTTGGGTTATTCTTGCTGATATCACGATATAAGATCAAAACATTAACCAGCGCGATTATTTCCCATGCCCAGGCATTCCATCCCTGAATTCCCTGGAAAAAAATCAGAATAAACCATACCACAAACACGATAAGCCATAAAGTGATTAAGCCATATTTCATAGCAAGACGATCATTTTTCATCCATTTTTCCTCATTTTATTTCAAGATACAAAAAACTTTCTTATCGAAATAAGAAAGCCTTTGTTTATCATTTATGGTGGGGAATAAGAGATTCGAACTCTCACGCCGTGAAGCAACAGACCCTGAACCTGTCGTGTCTACCAATTCCACCAATTCCCCAAAATCACTACATGAGTAAGTATAACATATTCCCATTTATTTATCTAGAGAAAATTTTGAAAATTAACCAGATTTTGTTGTAAATATATAACCATCAATATAACATAAAAAACCAATCATAAAATTCAGCATTACTTATTCCCCTCTTGTTAAAAGACAATCCCGATCATAATATCTAACCGGTTAATTCTCCTAAGATTTCTCATTACAGAACATATTTCAAATTAAAAATTGTCTTTAAAACATAAAACTACTGATATAGAAACAGTAGTTTTATACCTATACAATTTACTTCTATGTTTCGATTAAATCGACGGGAATAAACTTGCAATAATATTTAAATTTTAATTTACAGAGCGCTTCAGAATTTCTTCTAAGTATCTGCATATCATGATTTTTAGCATTATATCTTATCCTTAGCAGCCCTAATGATTTGACATCATATACATCATCAGGTAAAAGATCATAATTGCCACTAGCATAGATAACCTGTTCACTATTACTTATAACAATTATGTCATTATCTGCCTTTTTAAAATTACAGACCGTGTCTCCTAAATAATATAACTGATCATCAAGCGCATAGGGTTCTACTTTCCCTAAATAATAATGATTTTCATCACTATGATAAAGTATGATATAGCGGGTATCATCTTCAATGATGAAACTATCTATATTCTCAATAACTGGATTATATGGATCATCTTTTTTTGTCAAAAAGACTAAAGAAACAGAAACTATACAAACAATGATCATATTAAACAATATTATTTTTTCATAATCCTTCTCCTTTTTATTTTGTAAATCACCTTAGTTCAACCTTTTATATTATAATTATACCTTGTATATTAAAAGAAAAACATATCAGCTTGCTATTTAATAAATCATCTAATTAACTGTTTGTTATAAAGATTCTATCAATGATCACTATTCATTTACAAAAAAACAAAGGAAAATATTAGATGACTATCTTACTAATTTATAAGAACACTTCGGTGTTCTTTTTTTGTATTATTCGCGAATTGCAAGCAGAAACTGGAAATAACATACATAAGTACTAGCTTTTGTAGAGTATCGTATTTTCAGTTACACCAATTTTTGACAATTCTTCTAAAAATAGTTTT
>JACJKV010000039.1 GCA_016901755.1 Thomasclavelia spiroformis
TTCGACTCCGGCCCTGGGCACCATAAAAACAATGCGGGTGTAGTTCAATGGTAGAACTTCAGCCTTCCAAGCTGACTACGTGGGTTCGATTCCCATCACCCGCTCCATAACAATTTAATACGATCATGCGGGTGTAGTTCAATGGTAGAACTTCAGCCTTCCAAGCTGACTACGTGGGTTCGATTCCCATCACCCGCTCCATTGATAATTAATTGGTCGAAAGACCAATTTTTTTATTTTAGCCAGAAAATATCTGGTATTTCAATGAATTGACTTATCACTGATATTATTTTTCTAATATGAATTATATGATTATTTAATCTTTTCCTCTCCTTCTGATCACTGATACATTGCTGGAGGATGTTAATATAAAAAGAGTGAGGATAAATAGTGTGACATAATAATATTGCCAGATCATTAAAATCTAGATGATATTGTATAATAATATCTGTCAGCTGAGCATCAGTAATAAAATCAAGCATATACAGGCAGCTTAGATCCTGAATGCGTGGCGCCATGATGATATTGTCAGGATTACATATATTTTTTACATCAGGAAATGCATACCCATGTTCTATCCCCATTAATATTTCTTTATCTTTTTCAAACAGATGATTCAATAACTCTATAGCTAATTGTCCTAATGCAAAATTATAGTGAAAAATCATTTTATTTTGCTGATATTCATAGACTTCATTCATAATTCTGATCCAGCTTTTTTTCAGTTGATGAACTGACTTCTTACTGACCGGTTTTAATGAGTATTTAATCAGATTTTCTATATCAATATTATTATTTGTGTAACTAAACAGCAAATACTCTTGCGACAAATACTGATTAAATATGTTTTTTACTGGTAAAAACGCTGGAAACTGACTTGCATTGATATACTGCTTGTATAAATTCCAGTTACAGTTTCTGGTCAAATAATAATTTGTTCCCTGATATTCAAAAAAACCTGTACAATTTAATGGTATATCATAATAATCATTTAAGATTGACCTTGATACCACGATGGCACTTCCCCTTCTAAAATTTTAAATACTAATGGTATTTGAAATGATTTTTTATAATTGCTGGCACGAAATGGAATTAATATCTGTAATTCTATCAGGACTGTCAAATCAATCGTGACCAAAACATGATTAATACCATAACTTTTAACAGTTTTTGAAATATTCGAAGATACCAGTGACTGCGTCTGATATCTGACATGCAGGCGTGGTCCAATATTTTCCAAAAAAACATTACCTGTCAATCCCCCTATTGGAATTGAAGCAATGATGCCCTGATTATCACTGATTTCTTTTAAATACTGATTATAAATAGACTGATTCTTTTTTTTATATTTTCCTTCCTGAATCAGCTGTAATACATTTTCCAGATCACTTACATATTGGCTGCATATTTTATTAATGTAAACCATATTAAATTCTATTGTATGATCAGTATCAGTAAAAAGCTGCTGATCATCAATTTCTTCGGTAAAAGAGACATGGTTGATAACCAGCTGTACAAACTGATCCATCTTTTTTACGGCCATTTTTTCAATAACAGGCTGCATTTGAAACGAAACGATAAGCAATAGTACTAGCAATGAAACAATGATTATGAATATCTTTTTCATCTTTCACCACCACTACATCATATGTAAAAAAAAACAGAATAGAATTCATTTCTATTCTGTAATGATCATGTCTAAAGGCACATCAAAGGTTTCAGGAATTAATTCTTCCGTTCTTTGCAGTTGAAAAGCTATTCCAATTTTTTTGCCTGAATATTGAGCCAAAAATCTGTCATAATATCCGCCACCATAACCTAAACGGAAATTCTGATCATTAAAGCCCACCAGCGGTACAATAATGAGATCAATATCTGTTTTTTCTACAGCAAGATTGGATAATGGTTCATATATTCCATATTTATTTTTTTTCAAATGTTCCAGATCATCAAGGAAAACAAAACGCATGGTCTGGCTGTTATCAACAGTCGGAACACAAATTCGTTTGTAAGGCATCATTTCCCTGATCAGCTGCCACGTATCAACTTCATTGTTATAAGACAAATACACGGCAATCGTATTTGCCTGTTGAAAAAAATCCTGTTGTTTTAAATGAGAGATGATACGTGAAGAAAGTCTCTGATGTGTTGGACCATCTAATTCTGATCTTTTTTTAATCAGCTGCTGACGCAATAGTTTTTTATCCAATTGCATCTTCACCAAAATCCATTTTGATCAGCTGGTTTAGTTCAACTGCATATTCCATTGGCAGTTCTCGTGAGAATGGTTCAATAAATCCCATTACGATCATTTCAGTAGCTTCTTTCTTTGAAAGACCACGAGACATCAGATAAAACAGCTGTTCATCTGAAATTTTAGATACAGTAGCTTCATGTTCAATTAAAGAATCATTATTTCTGGTATAATTAGTTGGTACTGTATCGCTGGTAGAAATCTTATCTAAGATCAAAGTATCGCACTCAACTTTACTTTTAGCATTCACTGCCTTTGGATTATGCTGCACCAATCCTCGATAATTTGTTTTTCCACCATTTTTAGCAATCGATTTAGAAATAATGCTGCTGGAAGTATTTGGTGCCAAATGAATCATCTTCGCACCAGAATCCATGATCTGATTTTCTCCAGCAACAGCAATCGTAATGCAAGATCCTTTTGCCCCTTCTTCCATTAAGACACAGGCTGGATATTTCATCGTTACAGCTGAACCAATATTACCATCAACCCATTCCATTTGACCATTTTTATATACTTTTGCTCTTTGTGTTACTAAGTTTAAAATATTTGTTGACCAGTTTTGAATTGTTGTATAACGGCATTTAGCACCTTCTAAAACCACAATTTCAACGACTCCTGTATGCAATGAATCTTTAGAATAGTTTGGCGCTGTACATCCTTCAACATAATGAATATCAGAGCCTTTATCAACAATGATCAGCGTTCTTTCAAACTGCCCCATCTGTTCTGAATTGATTCTAAAATAAGACTGCAGTGGCTTATCTAATTTTACTCCTGGCGGTACATAAATAAACGATCCACCAGACCAGACTGCACCATTTAATGCCGAAAACTTATTATCATTATAAGGAATAACAGTATCAAAATATTTTCTGAATATTTCTGGATATTCTCTTAATCCACTATCGATATCCAGAAAAATAACTCCTTTTTCCTGAACCTCTTTTAGCATATTGTGATAAACAACTTCAGATTCATATTGGGTAGTAACTCCCGAAAGAAACTTCTGTTCAGCTTCTGGAATTCCCAACTTATTGAAAGTATTTTTAATCGTTTCTGGAACTTCTTCCCATTTATTTGTCTGTTTATCAGAAGGCTTTATATAATAAGTATATTCATCAAAATTTAATCTGCTTAAATCTACTCCCCAGGTAGGCATAGGCTTGTTTAAAAAGCAATCTAATGCTTTTAAACGATACTCCAGCATCCATTCTGGCTCACCTTTTATTTTTGAAATTTCTCTAACAATATCTTCATTTAATCCCTTAGGAGTTTTAAAGACAGACACATCTTTATCTGGTATCATTGTTTCATCTTCAGCCATCTTTTTCCCTCCTATTCTTTTTCGCTTTCTTCAATCAGCTGTGAGATTCCTTTCCATCCCAGAGTCGCACATTTGATTCTGTTAGCCTGTTTATGAGTATTATAAAAGGCAATAGCTTCTTCTAGAATATCTGGATCATAATCCTTTTCAAAAATCATATTCATATAATTTTCTATGATAATTTTGGCCTCTTCGATCGTTCTGCCTATTAAAAGTTCAGTCATGATCGATGTACTAGAAGTACAAATAGCACAAGCTTCGCCATCAAAACGAATATCTTTTATAATACCATCTTCTATATGAGCCTGGATATCGATATTATCGATACAGGTTTCACTGTCCATATTAACACTTTTATATTGTGGATCATTAACCAATTCATGATTTCTTGGATTTTCATAATGATCCATGATGATCTGTCGTAACATCATATTATCCAAAGAAGGCATCTAAAAAGTCATCTCCTTTCTTACATACTTCTATAAACTGATCTATTTCCTCAAAGGTATTGTAAAAATAAAATGATGCTCTTAATGTTTGTGAAACATGAAGATACTCATCTAATATTTTTGCGCAATGCTGCCCTGCTCTAATAGCAATACCATATGTATTAAACAGGGAAGCTCCATCCTGTGAAAAAACTCCTTTAATATTAAATGCTATTGGTCCAATACCATGTTCATTGTATATTTCAATATTATCCAGTTTTTTCATTTTTTCAATAGCATACGTTCTTAATTGTGCCTCATATTCTGAAATATTTTCCATTCCAATATTCATCAGGTATTCAATAGCTGCTCCCATCCCGATGACCCCTTCAATATTAGGCGTACCCGTTTCAAATTTCGTTGGAGCACTTTTTAATTTAATCAGTCCACAACTGTTATAACGTGCGTTGCTGCCACCGCCAAAACGTGTAGGTTTTGTTTCCTGAAGCAAATCATATTTACCATATAAAACACCTACCCCAGTAGGCCCACACATTTTATGAGCTGAAAAAGTCAAAAAATCAACATCAAGATCTTTAACATCAATAGCATGATGAGGTACACTTTGTGCTCCATCTACAACGACGATAATTCCTTTTTCATGGGCAAGCTGACAAATTTCTTTGATTGGTGCCAGATGTCCAATGACATTGGTGATCTGAGCTATTGAAATAATTTTTGTTTTATCACTAATAGCTTTTTTAACATTTTCGATCGTAACTTTTCCTTCCTCATCTAGATCAATATACTTGACCTCACAGCCTTTGGCTTCACATACTTCAAACCAAGGCAGCGTATTGCTGGCATGTTCTGCCAAAGTAAGCAGAATTTCATCCCCTTGCTGCAAATGAGTCATTCCATAACCAAAAGCTACCATATTTAAACTGTCCGAACAGCCATAGGTATAAACAACTTCTTTTCTGTCACAATTGATAAATTTTGCGACTAAATCTCGAACATGTTCATAACGAACATCTACTTCATGCGACAAATCATAGTCACCACGATGTGCATTTCCAGAATAATGAGTCAAATAATCACATACCGCATCAATAACACATTGTGGCTTTAATGTTGTTGCTCCATTATCCAAATAAATTAATGGCTGTCCATGCATGGTTTTACCATTAAGCATTGGAAAATCTTTTCTAATTTCATTGACATCTATCATTATAATCCCACCTTATCTTTTAATACCTGTGAAAATCTTTCTTTTAAAGAATCAACGGTAATAAATTCTAACACCGGCAAGAAATATCCATAAGTGACCAGATGCATGGCATCATGCTTAGATAAGCCACGTGACTGTAAATAATATAAATGATCTTCATCAATTTTTCCAACACTGGCACCATGACTGGCTTTTACATCATATTCATCAATATATAAGTAAGGATTGGCCTGAGCTACACATCGTGGATCAAAAACAATAATCTTATTGGTCTGATGAGTACTAGAAAGATACTGTCCTTTATCTATTCTACCGACTCCATCAATGATCAGCGTTGCTTGAGACTGAACGATACCATAGTTATCCATATCACCAAAAGTATTCGGTGCCTGATGATGCAATGTAATCTTATATTTTTTCTTTTCCTGATCCTTACTTAAAGAAGCTAAACGTAAATTAGCATTAGCTCCTTCCCCTAACAGATCATATTTCACTTCCATAAGAGTTGAATAATCATTTAATTCGACATAGGCACATTTAATAAATGCCTGTTCATGTACTTTTACGTTTTCATGAATATTGAGTTGTACGTGATCATTGGTTCCGTTTTCCACATATCTGATAACTGTACTGTTTGGATGAACAACGACAGTTTTATTGAAAGAACATTGGCAAGATGCTTCATAAACTTCTACCAGATCAACATTTAAATGACTGTTAACAGTTAACTGAAAAGACCAGTCACTTTCCTGAACAGTTCGATAAATGATCTGAAGCTTTGCATCTTCATTAATAATAAGATGATGATCATCTAAAATGATATCCTGTAAAAAATGATGTTCTTTGACCACACCATCTTCTAAAACAAGATAATTTTCGATATCTTTTAATAATTCCATTATTTTGATCTTACCTTATTTCCACAGCTGCCTAAAATAATAGGTTTCTTTTCATCATTAGCAAAATCATAACCAAGTTCTTTAACCCATTGATAACCTTCTTTATCAATTTTATCAATAATTTCCTGTCCGCCACTCAAAACAATCTTACCATCAACCAGAATATGGACATGTGTTGGTACAACCAGCTCAAATAATCTTTGATAATGTGATACCATGACACAGGCAAAGTCTTCTGATTTCATATCATTGATAGCTTCAGCAACAATTTTTAAGGCATCCACATCCAAACCAGAGTCTATTTCATCTAATAATGCAAAATGAGGTTTTAATAATTTCATTTGCAGAATTTCATTGCGTTTCTTTTCTCCTCCTGAAAAACCTTCATTTAAATAACGATGAGCCAGATTCTCATCCATTTTCAAATCAGCAATATTTTTATCCAGTTCCCTGATAAACTTAAATAATGAAACTGGTTTTTCACTATGAGCATTCAATGCAGCTCTCAAAAAATCAGAAGTAATGACTCCTGGAATTTCCTGTGGATACTGCATTCCCAAAAAAATACCTGCTTTAGATCTTTCATCCACTGTCATATCTAAAACATTTTTACCATCTAAATAAATAACACCCTGAGTTACACGATATTTAGGATGTCCCATGATGACTGAAAGCAATGTTGATTTCCCATTACCATTAGGACCCATTAATGCATGTATTTCTCCTGTATTTATTTCCAAATTTATCCCTTTTAATATTTCCTTGTCTTCTATTGAAACATGTAAATTTTCTATTTTTAAAGTCGACATAAATAGGCTCCTTTCTCCTCACAATATTTTACTAAAATGTCCATAAAAAAACAACAAAAGTGATAATTTATAATTTCTGCTTTTAACATTTTATATTATGACCAAAATATGTTATATTATGAAATAAAGGGGTGATATATTGAAAATATTCAAAGAACTGTTTAAGATCATTTCTTCTAAACAAATCACACAGACACTTTTAAATATACTCATATTATTATTTATAATATTGCTGATAAATACGACTACCGAAGTTTGGGGAGGCTTTTTTTCTTTACTCTGGCAGGTACTTAAACCCTTTGTCATTGCTTTTGTCATTGCTTTTGTTCTAAATCCTTTAATCAGTTTCGTAGAAAAATACGTAAAAAAAAGAGCATTGGCAATGTTTTGTGTTTATGTTGGTGGAATTGCTGCTATTTTATTAATTATCGTTTTGGCAATTCCAATGGTTTATAATAGTATTTTCGAATTATATCCTGCCTTTGAAGATGGTTTAATATATATTTCAAAACTGATTGAAAAGAATTCTACTTATGATGTCAGTCATTTGGTCACCTATGTTCAAACCCAGGTCTCAGCATTTTTGAAGACTACTGCCGTTCTTGATACAACTTTTGAAGTGTTAAACCAGTTGCTGATCAATGCAGCAAATTTTCTAATCTATATCATACTGGCAATTTATATTTCTTTTCAGTATGATGGTCTACGTCAGAAAATCAAGAACATTGCCTGCAAACTCGACAGCAGTATGCCATTATATTTAACCGAAATCAATGCATCATTAAATGACTATATCAAAGCTTTTTCAATTGGTGCACTGGTTCAGGGATTATCCACAGGCTTTATTTATATTATTGTAGGGCATCCTAACTGGGCCTTGATTGCGATTGTCTCAGCTATTAGTTCAGTTATCCCATACATCGGTCCTATCATGGCCAATGTATTAGGTATTATTACGTCGATTACTTTAGGAGCATCGAAATTAACAACCCTGCTTTTATTGATATTCATTCAGTCCAATGTTGTACCCTATGTAATTCAGCCAAAGATTTATTCGACCAAGATCAATCTGTCAATTATGTGGGTGTTACTTGGAATACTGACTGGCTCTACATTGTTCGGTCCCTGGGGAATGGTTATCGCCATGCCACTGATCGTTACATGTAAGATTACTTATCGTGTCTATCGCCAACATCATCCATTATAAAGATTAGTATAAAAAACAGCGCTCAACAGAAAACTGAGTGCTGTTTTTTTGACAAGATATTTTTAAAGCATATTACAAATGATAACCAGCAAGATAAACAGAACTAGAACCAATGTAAAAGATCCTTCACATTTCATAATATTCCCTCCTTTCCAAAGGGCTATGTCGTATCTAATATAAATTATGTCAAAAAAAGGAATGACCATGTGTTTTTGCCCATAATATTGAAATCAAATCAAAAAAATAGTATAATTTTTCAGTATAACAAGGAGGAAAAATATGAATCTAAAAAAATGCGCAGCTACTATGTTGATAATGAGCTGTTTTGTTACGGGGTGTTCCGGTTCGGTAAAAACCGAAGATGGAAAAGACATTGTAGCAACTTTGGAAAAAGGCGAAAACAAAAAAAATATTTTTGCTGATGATTTATACGATCAGATTGTAGATTCAAAAAGTAATAAAGCTACAGTATTTAATGCAGTATTACAAAATCTGATTGATAAAAAATTCCCTATTGATGAAGATATGGAAGAAGAAGCCGATACAATTATCGAACAGGTTAAAACCAGCTATGAATCTAATTATGGAGATGACTATGAAGAACAGTTAAATACAGCTTTAACTTCTTCAGGATATACTGATTTAGAAGATTATCGAAATAAAATGATTCAGCAGATTCAATATGCTAATTTCTTACTGGATTACATTGACAAAAATTATGACTCAGTATTTGATGATTATTTTCAGCAATGTTCTCCTAAATACGTAAGCCTGATTAAAGTATCAGTTACTGATATGTCTAATCCTACCGAAGATGAAACTTCAAAGCTAAATGAAGTTAAAGAACTGTTAAACAACACTGACAAAAGTTTTGGGTCAATTGCCCAGGACTATTCAGATGATAGCTCATCTAGTAAAAAAGGCGATATCGGTATAGTAGATACAAAAGATACATCAAACTTAACTAATACCTATGGTGAAACAGTTATTAACGAAGTATATAATCTAGCTGAAGGACAGGTTTCAGATGCCATTTCTGGAGATGATGGTTACTATTTTATTAAAGTCACTAGTACTGATTATGATAAAATAAAAAAAGAACTGAAGGATACAGATATTGATTCACCACTTCTAATTTATGATAACTATTTACAGTATATCGTTTTCGATTCATACAAGCTTACCTATGATGATAAAAAAATCAAAAATATCGTTCAGGAATGTCTAGATGAAGCATTAAAAGAACGTGAAACTGAAAGAGGTGACAATAATGGATAAAATAAAAGACATTTTATATAAATATCGTCTGTTGGTCATTATTGTCTGTGTCATATGTATCATTGGCTGTATTTACGCTATATATCAGACATTCTTCACAGATAATGATCATTATGTAACATCTGTAAAAAATGGTGATAAAGAAATCATAAGTGAAGACAGTGTATCTATTACAAAAAATGATTTATATGAATATTTTTTAAATAATAATGGTATGAATCTTACTTTGGATACAGCAATAGATTTCATTTGCGATAAAGAATTGGATGATGAAGAAGCTTTAAATGCTAAAATCGAAGAAATCAAACAGCAATATATTGATTATATTGGAACTGACTTAGCAAGCTATGCAAAAGAAAACGGATATGCTGATGAACAGAGTTTCATAGATGATGTCATTACTCCTGATGCAAAAAGTACTTTACTTAAAGAAAAATACATCAATGATAATTATGATGAACTAATTAAAGATTACAAAGTAAAATATATTAAAACTATTACTTTGGACACCGAATCTCAGGCTTTAAAAATTATTGAAGGCAGCAAAGATGAAGCATCTTTTAACAATTATATGAATGAATACAGTGGAACTGATCAGGGACTGGTCACAAAAGATAGTACAATATTAGACGAAAATATTACAAAAAAACTGGGAAAATTCACTAAAGATGGTATTTATTCTCAGGTAATTAAAACCTCAGATTCTAAATATGCTGTTGTATGGGTTTATAATACTGATAAATCAAAATTAAAAGATGAAATTTCAAGTTCACTGTCAGAAATTTCTGATATTAATCAGGATGCAGAAACATTCTATTTAAGAAAATATAATTTTGATGTCTATGAACCAAAAATAAAAGAACAAATCGAAGAAGTATCTGAAGATTATTTTGGATAAGGTATCCCCTTATCCTTTTTTATGTTAAAATATTAAATATGGAGGTATTAAGTAATGGATAACTGTATATTTTGTAAAATAGCAAACAAAGAAATCCCTGGAAAAATAATTTATGAAGATGATGTTTGTATGGCTTTTTTGGATTTGTCTCAGGCAACTTATGGTCATACTCTTGTCATTCCAAAACAGCATTTTGCTAATATTTTGGAAGTAGATGATGATACTTTGTCACATCTGTTTAAAACTGTTAAAAAAGTTTCTCAAACAATTATGACAAAATGTCATGCTCAAGGGCTCAATGTTTTAACTAACACCAATGAAATTGCTGGACAGACTGTTTATCATTTTCATATTCATATTTTGCCAAGATACAATGAAAATGAACTGATCATCGATTTTAATGATAATAGCGATAAAATAGATTTAGATGAAGTTTACAGTAAAATCATACAATAAAACTGTGTGTTAGATATCTATAAGACCAACCCTACCCTAAATTTATGGTATGGGTTGTTTTTTTATTTTAATTTTAATATAAAATAAAAATTTTCATTCACTTTCTTTATTTGAAAATCCCTATATCTTTTCTATTTTTTGGATTACGTGCTGATTGTATAAAAAATATCAGTCTCAAAAATCATTCCAGCCTAAAAAAATATAGACTCTTAAAAAAATGGTGGTCAATAATGACCACCAACATATCCTTATGCACATATTTTTGATCTAAAAGCAGGAACTTTAATTCTGCTCTTGATTTAAGATTTTTTAATATGTCCACACTTATTTAAAGGAACAATATTTTATTTCCCATACATTTTTGGTTTATAAAACGCTCTATTTTCAAGAGAAAAAACACGTTTTGTGTAACTTCCAGGTTCAACTGTTTCTAAAGCTTTGTCAATCATTGCCATTCTGGCATCAATGTTGTCGATAAGATAAAGGATTTCAGCTTCTTTAATTTGTGGTAAAACCGGAGATCCAAATTCATTTTTACCATGATGTGATAAGATCATATGCTGCAGCAAAGTCACTTCTTCACCCTCAATATGCAAACGATCAGCAGTTTCTTTGATCATAGCATTGGAAATAGAAATATGACCAAGAAGTTTCCCTTCCAAAGTGTATTCAGGGACAACTGGTCCACTTAATTCAACTGTTTTCCCCAAGTCATGTAATATAATACCTGAATATAAAAGATCTTTATTCAAAGTAGGATAAATATTACAGAAAGATTCAGCCAGTTTCAACATACCATATGTATGATAAGCCAGCCCTGAAACATATTCATGATGATTTTTACTGGCAGCAGGATAAACAGTTAATTTTTCAATATTCTCTTCAAGAAGAGTAGTAACCAATTGATAAAGTTTAATATTATCGATTTTTTCCAAATACCCTTTAATTTCTTTGATTAGGTAATTTCCATTCAAAGGTGCCTGTTTCAAAAACCTGATCTTATCTTTTTCTTCATTTGAAACAAGATGAATTTTAATGATTTTCATCTGTCGATCGTCGTTATATTTGATAATATCTCCTTTGACCTGAACCAGTACTCCTTTTACCAAAGACTTTACCTGCTCTTCACTGGCATTCCATAATTTAGCTTCGATACTTCCTGTTTCATCCTGAAGCGTCATCGATAAATATGTTGATCGGTTAGCCCCATTCGTTTTACCTGACACAACACGGTTAATTAGAGCTTCAGTTAAAATACCATCGTCCCCCGCTTTTAAAGTTGAAATTTTATTCATTATCATTCTCCTTACTTATTAAAACACTCTTGATATCATCGTAATTATATCCTTTTCTTAACAAGGTATCAATTAATTTATTTTTCAGTTCCTTACTGTTTAACTTCATTGAATATCTTTTATATATCTTATCTATTTCTTTTTCTAAGGTTTGCTTTTCTTTTTCATCATCATAAATAAAATCATAATCAGACATTGCTTTTTCAATTGTATCAATAGTGAATCCTTTTATATATAATTTTTCTTTGATACGTTTTTGAATATTCTTAAATGAATTGGTACTGTTTTTCTTAAAATAACTATCAATAAGATGAGTAGCAGCCTGATATTCTTCATCATCAAGTTCATCCAGACAGTGATCGATAACTTCACTGTCAACGCCATAGTTTCTCAAATTATAAATAGCCTTATTAATCCCAATTCCTAGCCTAGAACAACGTTTAAGATAATTGATGGAATATAACTCATCATTGATCAAATTCTTCTCACAGAGCAAATCTAACGTTGCATCGAGTTGCGTATCGTCATAGTCCCCCTTATCCATCAGTTTTTTTCTCATCTGATGATAAGTATAATCTTTTACTGTAAGATATTTTAAAGCTTTATTATAAGCGCGAGAAACCTGCTCTAAATCTTTCAGTGCATCGAACTGATCTCTATCAAATGTTTTACCTTTCTCAATGCCAAATTCTTCAATAATCTTATCCGTTAACTCTAATGATACAGCACTTTCGTTTTCATCATAAGAAAACACTACTTCATTTTTCATGTTTTTTACAGGAAATATCGACTTAACAGTATATGTATATTTTTTAATAATGATAGCATTATGATACACATCTAATACCTTTTCAGCAAAAGTTTCTCCTGAATATTCTTTAGCTTTTGCTAATGCGGCCGCTTTCATTTTTGATAGATCACAAGACATAGCTTTTAATATCAGATCGGGCAATTCGTCTTCATTTTTGAAAAAAAATCCATTGACCTGATCAATAATAACATCAGCTAATTGATTATCGTATCTGGCAATGACCGGTATACTTGATGCCATAGCTTCAATATAGGTCAATCCTTGGGTTTCTGATAATGACGCTGAAATAAACATATCTGAGATATGATAATGTGCAGGAACATATTCTCCACTTTGCGGTCCGGTAAAAATGATGTATTCACTAATGGGATCATTTTCAACAGATTCAATTAATTCTTCTAACTGCGGTCCCCCACCAACAATAAGACATTTAATATCAGGATTAATCTGAACTACTTTTTTTAAAGCGTGAATAATAACTTCAATGCTTTTTTCCTGAGCAATTCGTCCAAGGAAAGTAAGTACAAATTTCCCCTGTAAATCATATTTTATTTTCAGCTGCTGACAAATCGTTTCATTCTTATTTTTGATGTCAAATCTATCCAATTCTAAACCAGTAGGAATAATAAAAATATTCTTTTGTGTCAATCCATAATGAATCAATGCATCTTTAGTTTTCTTTGAAGGCACAATTAATTCCTGACATTTATTACCATAAAGATTACTGATTTTCTTAATAACTTTTTTTACAACCGAATCTACTGTCTCGGAATTCATAGGATTAACATAATGTGAATAATCTGCCCACATAGTATGATAAGTATATACAACAGGAATATCTAAATATTCACCAGCAATTCTACCAAAAATACCAATCCCAAACTCTGTCTGTACATGAATTACTTCTGGTCTGAACTTTTTAATTTCGCGCATACCTTTAAAAGAAAAAATATTGCATGCTCGATAACCATAAAGAGCCTGAATTTCTAATCCAGGCACTCGCAAAATGTTAGAATCAAATTCATCTTCATAATCACTGTCACTAGGCAGTTCACTGGTTACTACCATAACCTCATGACCAAGTTTAATTAATTCATTTCTCAAAATATTTGTTGAGGTAGCTACACCATTAATATCAGGTAAATATGTATCAGAAAATAAAGCTATTTTCACTATTATATCCTCCTATTTTTTAAAATCTTCCAAACCAATTTCATCAATATCTTCAATTAAAATATCACCAGATACACCAGTCACTGACTGATCATAATATTCATTTTGTTTTTCATCATTCTTTTTCGTATGCAGTTCCTTAGCAAATGTAATCGTAAGTCCACCAGCAATCAGCCCTAAGTAGTATGTTGAAAATCTCCATACCAGTAAAGTTGCTGAAGTAGTTCCTTTTAAAAAGACACTTAACAGAATGAAAAACGTCCCCTCGCTGCCCCCACTAGCACCAGGAAGCGGAACAAAATCAGAAATCAGATAAACAAACGATGTGATTCCCAATAAATCAAGAAATGAATGATAAGTAATTTGTGCTCCCATTGCTTTTGCACAAAAAAAAGTAATACTGTATAAAACTGTTAATTTCAAAAAATTCAAGATAATTGATTGAATTAGCACCGGTCTGTTTTTCTGCAGTAAATTCAGTTCAATACGGAAATCAGCCAATTTTCTTTCTGTTCTGGTTTTTGTTTCATAATAATTTTTTACAATATGAACCTTTGCCAGCAACTTAATAACTTTATTGCAAAAAAAATTCTGCAAACGTTTAGACTTAGCCCCTAAAAACAGACTAGTAATAACAGTTAAATTAATAATAAAACCAAATACCGCTAAAGAAAAGAATCCTGAATAAATAGATCTAAAATACGCAAACCTAAAAATCATGATCAAGGAAGTATAAAAAACCAGAACACTTTGATAGACAATAAAAACCATCAGCAATATACTTGAAGAATATGTTGCCTTAATACCTTGTTTATTAAAAGCATATACCTGATAAAATTGACCACCTGAAGCCATCGGTGTTACTCCATTAAAAAAGATACCTGCCATAGAATTAACTATTCCTTGTGATAATTTATAGTCTTTTTTATAAACACGTGCAAAAATTGTTAAATTAAGTGCATTTATCAGATAATAAATTCCCATTAATATAAAAACAATAAAAAGCCATTTCAGATGACAGTGACGTAAAGATTCTATAGTTGACTGAAACTGATTACCAATAGAAATATATATTGAAGCACCACCAATAATTACAATGATGGCTAAATTGATCAGATACTTTTTAAGACTTGATTTATTCATAAATTTACCTCTATTATTCTAATACTTTCTGATAAATAACTTTTAACTGTTTACCAATGTTAATTAGTGATCTTTCCTGAGCTACTTTATATCCTTCGATAACAGTTGATGGTAGTTCATGGTTTACAATTTTTGAAATCAAAGAAATAAAATCATCATTGGTCTTCCCTTTATAACAGTTAACATGATTAATAAGCCAGGGATCAAATACTGGAATATCCCGAATTAAGACTGGTGTTTTACATGATAAAGCTTCTAATACCACAATACCTTCAGTTTCTTCTCTAGATGGAAAGAAAAAGAGATTTGCTCTTCCATAAGCACCTTTAATTACATCACCACTAACATAGCCCGGTAAAATTACATTATCAGGCAATTCCTTTAACAGCTTCTTGATCTTAGAAGTTGAATTAGAGAGTTTAATATCACCAAACCAAAAAAATTTAATATGAGGCATTTTTCTGGCAACTTCTACATAAGTATCAAATCCCTTTCTTTCAAAAAGCCAGCCTACAGAAATGACGATAATATCATTATCCATAATATGATACTGTTGACAGAATGCTTCAATCTGCTGTGGAGAAGGATTAAAATCATCCAAATTAACACCATTAGAAACATGATAAATTGGTTTATCCAAATGATAAGATTCCAGCAAGGACTGAGAATAAGGAGTAGGTGTTATAATAACGTCGGCAGAACTATAAAGATAAACAAGCCATTTTTTATATAACCCAGAAACAGTATTTGAAAACTTAAAAGAATTTCTAAAATCTTCTTCAGTACTGTGCGCATGATAAATAACTTTTTTTCCATTATTTCGAGCATGTCTGATTTGAAAAATACTATCAGGTGTTATTGTATTTATATGTAAAATATCATAGTCTAAAGAGTCTTTATCAACAGTAAAATCAATATGATTTAAAGTTAGAGCAGTTTTCTGATGAACAAAAGCTCGTCCAATCCCAGACTTTTTTATTGCATCTTCCATGCCAAAGTATAATTTGATTTTCATAAAAATATCACCTAGATACATTATATTATATTTTCAAACAATTTAAAAGCAAACTCATATGATAAAAATAAGATATGAGAAAGAAAATAAAAACAATTTAAGTTAATAATTTTTTACTAAAAAAAGCCCCAAAAGGGCAAAAAAAAGGAACTGGCAGCGTGCTATTTTCGCACAGTGTACTATCGTCGCCGCTATGATGCTTAACTTCTGTGTTCGGTATGGGTACAGGTGTGTCCATCATGCCATT
>JACJKV010000040.1 GCA_016901755.1 Thomasclavelia spiroformis
TCCACTGTTCTTTATTTCTTATCATCATTAAGATGCACCTCCTTTAAGTACATCTTTATTTTATTAAGTTATTCGTCATTTAGTAATTGCTTGATAATTTGACGCTTACAAAATATAGGGTAAGCGTCAAATAATAAGCAAGAAATAAAATGAACAGGATGCCAGCCATTCAGGTAAAAACATCCTGTTTTTTCTATTGCACAAAAAGAACATATCACTATGCCTTTTTGTCCCTGTATAATGTTTTTGGTAATCGATTTGACCATGGCATGATCTCTTCCAGCAGATCTTCTGTCAATTTTTTTCCAGCCATCCTTGTTAGAATATATTCTATATACTCATATGGCTTTAGTCTGTTCATTTTTGCACTTTCTATGATACTGTATGCTGCTCCACTTGCCTTCGCTCCATTGATACTGTTCGAAAATAGAAAATTTTTTCGTCCTATCACAAAGCTTTTGCAGCATCTTTCAGCTGAATTGTTGCTTATCTCAACACGACCATCTTCTATATAGTATCTTAGATATCTTTCATTGTTGATGGCATATGTCATTGCTGTATGCAGATGTGTCTTTTCTACCGTATGTGGGTATACATTTTTCACTTTTTTATAGAATTCATCAAGTACTGGCAGTGAATTTGCATCCCTTTCCCTGGTGATACTTTCATAATCTGTTTTATATTTTTTGTCGTATACCTTTTCCAAATAAAACAGTTTATTGAGCAGCTGATACATCCTGTATGTTTCAGTTTCTTTTATTTCCACTGTTTTTGGTGCCACATCCATCACTTCAGCCAGTTTTCTTCTTAAATGTGCAAAACATCCCATGTTTCTAACATCTTCTATATTTGAATACGCTTTATATCCATCACTTTGTATGATTCCATGATAGCCTTTTAAAAAATCTCTGGCTCTTTCATGTTTCCTGTCATTTTCAAACTGGTACAGCACCATCTTCTTTTCTTCACTTCTTCCTGTTTTGTAGACCCACACATAGCAGTCCTGTCTGTCTTCACTCTTTTTGAGTTCTAAAACTTCCAGTGTTGTTTCATCTGCATTGATATATTGACATTTAAGAAGTTCCTTATGCATGTGTTCAATGAATATCTGAAAATACAGATCATACAGCTTTATGATCCAGTTGGACATCGTCTGTCTTGATATGGTGATTCCAATTCTTTCAAGTGCTTTTTCCTGTCTGTACAATGGCAATGACAGATTGAACTTTTTATCCAGGATCGATGCAAGCAGTGATGCTGATGCAAAGCTTTTCGGTATCACTGCATCTGGCATCTCACCTTTATACATCGGTGTTGTTTCTATCTCTTCATCATATTCTGCACTGTAGACATATTGAATATGTCTGATAACTTCATAATATTCCCTATGATGGACAAGTTCTTTTCTTTCGTTGTTTCCTATAAGCCTTAATGGCTTTCCTGTTTGAGGATCTGTTTTATCTTCTATATCATGTTCTACAACTGTTTCAGGTAGATCATCGATATTTCTTCTTGTGGATTTCTTTCTGCAATGTGATGTCACTTTTACCTGAAGTTCCGGTTCAGCTTTCAATACTGTTGATTCGGTTTCAGCCTCATTAAAAAGATTAAGTGTCAGCTGATCTGGAATTTCAGTCTTTTCGGTTCTTGAACCGTAAAGTGTCTTTTTATAAAGAATCAGCTGTTCACGAATATAGTTCAGTTCCTGTTTTAAATTCTCTATGACATCATTTTTAGCTTTTATTTCAGCTTCAAGCTGTTTGATTTTTTCTTTATTTTCCATTCAGCATCACATCCCTCAAACAGGAAAGATTATACCATAAAATACTAGATAATGATACGATTTGAAGCGTTGTTTTGACTTATGATGTTTTCAAACTCCAGTCCTTCAACAAGCCAGTTCAGCTGCTGAGGGGTGATCATCAATACACCTGTTTCTTCGTGTTTTTTAAACTTGAATCTTCCATTTTCCAGTCTTCTGGTAAAAAGCCAGAACCCATTGGCCTCATAGTAAAGCATTTTGATGCGATTGCGTGAAGCATTGGTAAAAATAAACAGACTGTGATCTAAAACATTCATATTGAACTGAGATGTAACAATCAATGAAAGCCCATTAATCTGCTTTCTCATGTCACAGAAGTGCTTAGAGACATAAATATTTTTGATTTCATCAGTATTTATGATCATAGCAGATTTTCCAGTATCAGTTTAAGATTTTGTTTAGAGCATGAAATATGATGATGATCGATTTCAAAATCAACAGTTTCTTCATTTTTATCAACAGTGACTGGAAGAAATGAAGATTCTTCCTTTAAAATCAGTGCCTTATGCTTATAAAAGCATGAAACACTGATATGATTGTCAGCACAGAACTGCCTGATCGACAAATCACTTTGTTTTTGTGCTTCAATCATTTCTTTCCACTTGTCTTTTTCTTCAGTTATCATAAAGATGCACCTCCTTAGTACATCCTTATTGTATTTGATTATTCTATTGTTTTTAATCGCTTGTTCATTTGACGCTTACAATATAGGGTGAAATAAGATGAATGTACATATGTATGAAAGTCTTTTAAGTTTTTCTAATGAATTAATGTTTCATAATCTTCAACTTAATCATAGTGAATATTTTTTAGAAGATACATTATCTTTACTGGATCGTTTTTTGGGATTTCAAAATACCATGATGGCATCTTTATCAAACACAGGTATTAAAGAAATACCTGTTAATTTTGTAACTCATCATGTTGATTTGAGTTTCTTACAGAATTTGTTATCATATTTAATGAGTCATAATCATTTTATTGATTCTATACAAGATGTTTATATATTAAGTCATGATGATAATTATAAAAAGAGTGATTTATATAAAGATGTTTTAAGATACACTGATTATAAAGATATAGCTATTCAATTTATTAAATATGAAAAAAGTCAGCAATATTTATCATGCATTATTTATCTTAATAAAAATGTATTTAAAAAAGATATAATTGATGTTTTAAACATTGTTCAATATCTTATTGCAAATGCACATCTTGAAAATATCAATATCAATAAATTGTATAGTCATATCAAAAAATTAGAAAAAATCATGAATTATTATTCAGCAGGTATTTTGTACATTTCATCTGATCATCATATTATTCACACAAATGCTATAGCAAAACAGTATCTTAGTGATTTAGGCTTTGATAATGAAAAGCTGTATAACATATTTTTTGCGAATCAAGTCCTTCCTTATTATATGAAAACAATACGTCATTATCAGTATTCATTACCACTTCGTATAGGAAATTATTTGTTTAGTGTTGTACCTAAGACTGCTATAAGTGATGATATTTGTCCTGCTTATCAGATATTTGATAAGGTTTTAAATGAATTGAATTATGAAAAAAATCTTATAGAAGATATAGAACACACTGCTGCCTGCATTTTTATGATATATAGTGAAAACAATGAAAATCAAGTATCATCTTCTCGTTTAAAGGAATATGGTTTAACACCTAAAGAAATCAGTGTTGTTGAATTAGTGGCTAGTGGAAAGAGTAATAAAGAAATAGCAAGTATTCTTGATATTAGTGAAAATACTGTAAAAACACATATATCAAATGTTTATAAAAAGTTAAACATTAACTATCGTATAGAATTAATGAATTTTATTCATGCAAATAAGTAGATGAAAGTTTTGTTGTTATATGAAAGATGTATTAAATGATAAGCAAAAGAAATAGGAAATTTATTAGTTTCTTTGAGAAAAATGATGATATAAAGACAGATCCTAAAGATAGAACCTCTTGGATTTTAAAAAAGTAAGTTAGCCGAGATTATATGAGAGATATTGATTTATATGGTGACATCATTTTGACATCAAAAAATGTTTGAAATCAAAATAATAGCTGTAAATTCATGAAAATAGTGTAATAAATCGACTAAAAATAAACGAAAATAATATTTATAAAATAAAGGTTATCATACGTTGGTGATTAACAAGTATTAAAAAGCTTTGATAAATTTAAGTTTCTTTTTATAGTTGGGTTTGGTATTATTATAAAATGATATGTTTTGTTATAAAACGACTTATTAAAGAAAGAATTGCTTTTTAAAACATGAATACTTTTATATATTGTGAATATAATAAAATGTATGTATTATAAATTGTATAAACATGCGTATAGTCGTAAAAATCAATTATTGTAAAATTGCGTATAATCTATTTTAATGTTATAATCTGCGTTTATTCCTGAAAATACATAAAATAAAAATGCGTATAATCTATGAGGAGGAATTTTACAATGATATTTAAAAGAAAAATATATAAAAAATTATTAGAATGGAAAAATGAATGTAATGGAGAAAAAGCGTTATTAGTAGAAGGAGCAAGACGTATAGGTAAGTCAACGATTTGTGAAGAGTTTGCTAAAAATGAATACAAGTCATATATAATTATAGACTTTTCTAGAGAAATAGATAATGTAAAAGATTATTTTATAAAATATGCGAATGATTTTGATACATTATTTATGATGCTGTCTGTTTATTATAATGTAACCTTATACAATAGAGAATCATTAATTATTTTTGATGAAGTACAAATGTTTCCTAAGGCACGTGCATTGATTAAATTTCTTGTTGCTGATGGAAGATATGATTATTTGGAAACAGGATCACTTATTTCAATAAAAGAAAATGTTAAAGATATTGTTATTCCTTCTGAAGAAAGACACATTAAAATGTATCCTTTGGATTTTGAGGAATTTTTATGTGCATATCATAATGAGACATTAATATCATATATAAAAGATTGCTTTAAAAAGAAGGAACCATTAAATAGACAGTTACATGATAAGGCAATGATGTTATTTAAAGAATATATGTTAGTAGGTGGAATGCCTAAGCCTCTTTCTAAATATATTGAAAATTCCAAAAACTTTAAAAAGGCAGATATTGAGAAAAGAGATATTCTAACATTATATAGACAAGATATTATGAAAATTAATTCTTTATATAGAGAAAAGGTATTATCAATATATGATCAGATTCCAGGATTATTATCTCAGCATGAAAAAAGAGTTGTATTTAAAAATATTTTACCAGGTTCAGATGCTAGTCAATATGAAGACACTTTTTTTTGGTTAAGTGATTCTATGATTTCAAATGAATGTTTTATGTGTAATGATCCAAACGTTGGTTTGTCTTTAAATGAAAAGAGAACATATATTAAATGCTATATGGGAGATACTGGATTACTATTGAGTCATGCATTTGACGAAAATGAATTAATAAGTTCAGAAATGTATAAACAGATTCTTAATGATGAATTACATATTAATGAAGGAATGCTTTTTGAAAATGTTATAGCTCAGATGCTGGTGTCTAACGGACATAAATTATATTTTTATACACATTATAATAAAGAAAAACATCGTAATGATATTGAAATTGACTTTATTATTTCAAATAATAGTAAAATTGATTATAAAATATTTCCAATAGAAGTAAAATCATCAAAAAGATATGGAATAAAATCATTAGAACGTTTTTGTATAAAGTTTAAAGATAGAATAGGAGAAGCATATGTTATTCACCCTAAGAATTTAATTGTTAAAGATAATGGAATTATTTGTATTCCACCATATATGACAATTTGCTTATAAATTGGTTTGACTTTATTCTCATGATTTAAAAAGTGGTTTGCTCATAATTTATGGTACTGTTTTAGTAAAAAAATGTTGTAGAATAAAATAATAGCTGTAAATCAACCAAACAAGTGTAAAAAATAGACTAATAATCAATAAAAATAGTACTCATAAAATAAAGGTTATCATCTATTGATGAATAATTTAAATAATAATAAACTATAAAAAAAATACAAGTCTGTAAATACAGAATAATTCCGTATTTACTGGCTTTTTTCATTTTTTATTTATTAAGAATTTCAATATGTCAGTCTAAAATTGAGAAGATACAACTATAAGGGTATATGATTGGGTCTCCTGCTTTGTTTTCATCGGCAAATTCACCAACAATTCATGCAGGAACGTTTTCCTCGTATCCGCATTTGATACATTTCATTCAGTATTTTTCATCCGGATAGTGAAGGAGAAAGTTACTGTGAAAACTGTGAACGTCTTCATAGACTCCAACATAGACATCATCTTCATGCCGGTTGTACCACCAGCGAATCATTTTTCTGTCATCTTCGTATCTGATGATATGGCTTTCATCCAGGGCTGGACGGGAGGTATAGATGCATTTCTCGGTACTGTCATCATCCTGTTTTTCACATTTTTTTGCATAGACATAGAACCCGCTGTCATGGATGCGATAGTATTTTGATTTCAGGGTACTAAAGCTTCTGAGCTTTTCTTTGGAAAGCAGATCAAGTATCTGAAACATCCAGGTCTTTCTTAGCTTTTCACCCTGTTTCTGACGGGAGTTCTGGGCCTGAGCTGTCTACTGCTTTTGCGTCTTTTTTTCTGAACTTCTCATTGTTGAAGAGGCATGCAAGATGGAATTAATTAGAATGATTTTAAGTGATGAAAACGTAAATGAGGCAATCAAAAGAGCCAAGAGTAATAAAGGTGTACCTGGAGTTGATAAGATGACAGTATATGAAATTGATGAATATCTTGAAAGGAACATGAAAAGCATTAAGCGATCCATTCTGGAAAAGAAATATAGACCTTAACCAGTCAAATGGGTATACATACCTAAATCCAATGGAATATCTTAATGAAGGAAATGAATGTATGATTTAAACTTGATAAAGCTCATTTCATAACAGAAAGATATACATTATTTAAGCAGAAATTCCATAATGAGTTTATATTATACTTAGGGGATTAATTAATATTTAGAATCTTGATTTTATTAAGTTTTTTTTGTTACTGTTAAGATAACATAAATCGATGGTTGAGGTGGAATGATGTCAATATTAAAACAGTTATATCAACAATAAAAATTTACAGAAAGAGAAAAAATGATCGCAGCCTATATTTTAGAAAACAGTGAAAAAGTTATTCATATGTCTTCTAGAGAATTGGCACGAAATACTTTTACAAATTCAACAACAATCGTTCGTTTTGTAAAAAAATTAGGTTATTCTAGTTATAATGATTTTAAGATTAATTATTTATATGATTTAAAAAATGATACATATGATCAAGAAGATTTATTTTTGAATGAACATGAAAATATTTATACGTTATTAAATAAACTTACATCTTTACATGAACATGTGATTGCTGAAACCAAGCAAAATATGAATATTGAAAATATCATAAAGATTGCAAAAATTCTTAATGTAAATACTGAAATAAATTTTTTTGCGACAGATGCCAATAAAGCTATTGCCGAATATACATCGCATAATTTATTTTTAATCGGTAAAAAATCAAATGTGTATAGTTCAATGAATAAAATTTTACTATACAATCAGGTTAGTCAAAATGCATCTGTGGTTATTATCATTACAAGGTAAGGACAAGATAAAAATATCGCAAAAGCTATTTTAGAACTGAAAAAATCAGGAATAAAAACAATAGTAATATGTTCTAATGAAAATTCTTTAATTGTTAAAAGAGCAGATTTTTTTATCAAAGCATCTTATATTGAAGGTGTTAAAGAATTTGGTGAGATGATTTATGGAATATCTGTGCAATATATTTTAGATGTTTTGTTATCATTAATTACTGTTAATGATTTACAAAAAGCGGTATCGATATACAATGAAAATGATAAACAATATGAAGATTAATGTGCACAATGCAACTTAGAATATCATGAAAGATGATATTTGTATGTTGCATTGTTTCTTTTTAAATAGATAAAATTGTTTTCGTTTATAAGATAGATAAAATATCAATCAAGGTATGATAAATAAAGGAGAAACGAGATGAATTATTTATTTCAAAAGAGTATTTTATACATTATAATTGGCAATTTTTATTAGCATTCAGTGTTTGTGCATTTAATTTACCTTTTCAAATAGCGGTAGGTGGATCAACTGGTTTATCAATTATTTTTAACAGCTTATTTTCGTTTGATTTATCGATGTTTGTGTTAATGATCAATATAATATGTTTAAGTTTAGGATTGTTTTTTGTAGGAAAACAACTCGTTATGGGTTCTGTATTATCATCATTTTTATATCCATTGTTTCTTTCGCTATGCCAAAACATACCAGGTATTACATTATTGAGTCATGATATTATTTTGTCAGCCATCATTGGTGGCGTTATTTCGGGTTTAGGGGTTGGAATGGGGATTAAAGCAGGAGCCACAATTGATGGATTAGAAATTCTATCAGTTATTATTAATAAAAAACAGATATTTCTATAAGTCAATCAATGTATATCATTGATACAGTTATCATGTTAGGACAGCTTCCATTTGGACAGTTTAATAAAGTTTTTTATGGGATTATTTCAGCTTATCTTTTAACGAACATGATGCATAAAGTATTGGTATATGGAACGAATAAAGAACAGGTATTTGTCATTACAAAACAATATGAACTATTAAAAGAAGAACTTATAAAAAATGATTTTGGTGTAACGATGTTTTATGCCACAAGTGGTTTGAAAAACACAGAATTTCAAGTTGTCAATACAACAGTTTTTTCTAAAGAAATTACTAAAATCAAAACGATTATTGAAAAGGTAGATCATACAGCGTTTGTAACTATACATCCCGTATCTGAAGTTAGAGGGAGAGGATTTACTTTGGAGAAACAAATAGAGTACGATAGTATATTGAAATAAAAAAGTCTATCAATACGAAATGATTTCATATTGATAGACTTTTAAGTCCGAATAATTTTTTTATCTGACTAAATTTGCTAATCTTTCTATTGCAGAGGCATCCTGATGATTAAAGAATGAACTTTCTTTTTTATCCATTTTGGTAATGGCATCCATATCTTCTTTTGATAACTTAAAATCAAAGATATCAATATTTTCTAACATTCTTTCTTTTCTTACTGTTTTGGCAAGCGGGATAATACCTCTTTGTACTAGCCATCTTAAAATAACCTGACCCACAGATTTTTTATATTTATCACCAATTGCTTTTAATTCAGGATTGGTAAACATACCGTTTCTTCCTTCAGCAAATGGTGCCCAGGCTTCAACTTGGACATGATACTTTTCATTGATGGTTTGAGCTTCAATCTGCTGATGAAAAGGATTGACTTCAATTTGATTAACAGCTGGTGGCACTTCGTTAAATAATGTAAGATCAACTAATCGATCGGGATAAAAATTACTTACACCAATAGCTTTGATTTTTCCCTCTTTATAAAGATCAATCATCGCACGATATGTACCGTAATAATCATTTAAAGGCTGATGAATTAAAACTAAATCTAAATAATCTAATTGCATTTTTTTCAAAGACTCTTCAATTGAAGCTTTGGCTTTATCATATCCAGCATTTGAAATCCACACTTTGGTGGTAATGAATAATTCTTCTCTCGGTACGGATGCTTTTTGAATCGCTTTACCTACAGCTTCTTCGTTACCATAAGATTGTGCTGTATCGATGAGTCTATATCCCGTTTCAATAGCATCTAATACGACTTTTATACATTCTTCTTGATCAGAAATTTGAAATACGCCAAAACCTACCGGTGGCATTTTTATACCATTATTTAATTCTATATATTTCATTTATAAAACCTCCTCATTTTGTTTGTTTTTTATATAGGGATTGTGATAAAACGAATAAACTAGCTGTATACACATGACACACCAGATAACAGGTTCACAGAAAATAACGGCCATATATTGAAATTGTGGTATAAATACAAAGACAAAGATAATTTTTCCAATAAATTCTATAACACTAGAAATAAGAGGTAACAGCTTTTGTCCTATCCCCTGCAGGGCATAACGGGTCTGCATTAAAATACCCAATACTGCATAAAATGGACCTACAATTATTAAATATAAAGTGCCATTATCCAGTACCACATTTTCATTTGAACCAGAAATAAGCTTAACCAGTGACGATCCAAAAATCAAAATAATAACAGTCACAATAGCGGCCATGACAACATCATAAATATAGGCATCTTTTAAGGCTTTTTTAATTCTCGTTTTTTGATTTGCACCTTTATTTTGCGAAACAAAAGTAGAAATACCTAATGCCATAGCGGTAAAAGGCATATTGAAAAACATATATAGTTTTCTTGCTGCTGTATGACCAGCAATAATTAGATATCCCAGGTTATTAATACCATATTGTAAAATAACTGATCCCGCCGAAACAATACTGCTCATAAATCCCATTGAAAAACCTTGTCCTAATAATTCTTGATATAAACCTTTGTCAAAAGCAAAATGTTCTTTATTTGGTAATAAAATGCGTGTTCTCTTCATTATATAAATCAAACATAAAATGACAGATATTCCTTGAGATATCACTGTCGCTACAGCCGCACCAGCGACGCCCATATCAAATTGGGTAATAAACAGTAAATCTAAAATAATATTTAACATGGATGATATTATTAAAAATACCAAAGGCATGACACTATTACCAATGGCACGCATTAATCCGGCACATAGGTTATAAGCAAACATTACAATAATAAACAGTACAATAAAGAAAATATAACTGTATGCTTCATTGATAATTTCTTGTGGGGTATTTAAAACCAGCAACAGTGGTTTTAAGAAAATTAAACCAATGACTGTTAATACTAAAGAGACAATAACACCAATGATGATAGAGGCAGCGACAGATTTTTTTAATAGTTTTTTATCTTGAGAACCATAACTTCTTGCCGTTACGATAGCTAGCCCATTACCAATTCCTAAGGCAAAGCCTACTAATAAATCGTAGATCGATGTACACGAACCAATGGCTGCTAAAGAAACATCACCTAAATAATTTCCCACAATCATTGTATCAACAGTGTTATATAACTGCTGAAAAATATTTGATATCAATAATGGAAAAGCAAACATGATTAGTGATTTGAATATAGGACCATGAATAAGATCAACATTTGTATTAAGAAATTTTTTTCTTACAGTTTCCATATTCAGCCTCTATTCTGTGATGTTTTTATTGTAAATTTCAACTAATGTAAATATACCATTTTCATATTCATATTTTTGAATACAGCAGTTATAAAATCTTTCTGTCTTTTTCACTTTGGCATGATTTTCCCATGCTCGATAAAATTGAGCACAGGCAGCGCCATGAGAAACAGCTAATACAATTTCATGATCATCTTTATTCATGATATCTGTTAATGTTTTTGACATTCTTTCTCTTAATTCCATTTCACCTTCTCCACCAAACTGTTTAAAGAAATCGCCATAAGGTAATTTTGGATTTAAACATTCATCTTTCCCTTCGAAAACGCCAAAATTCCATTCCTTTAACCCTTTGACTCTGGTATAAGGCATTTTGTAATCAGTGACGATTTCTAATGTATCACAGGCTCTTTCAGAAGTTGACGAATAGGCATGATCAAAAGTGATATGATAATCAGTAAAATATTCACTGGCAATTTTAGCTTGTTTAATTCCTAATTCGGTTAATGGGGCGTCACACCATCCTTGAATTTTATGTTGCAGATTAAACAAAGTTTGTCCATGTCGCATTAAATATAATATTTTTTTCATTTTGTCTTTCCTCCTTGATTGTTAGATTTTACGATATCTTTTAAACTTATTAGGGGATGACGATATCTTGCTTTTGGATTTTTATCTATAACCAGATCAATAGCTTTAAAAGGACAATTATGTACACATGACAAACAAAAATCACAGGTTTGATGAATTCTTTTTGCTTTTCTGTTTTGTAATACAATGTTACCTGTGGGACATACCTGTTGACATATTGTACAACCTTCGCATCGATCACTCATAATGATATTTTTTCCATTGTTTAATTCAGGATGTTCTTTCATTTTTTTTGCAACAGTAGCATATAGTTTTTGTGCTTGTTTTGTGGATTTAGGAATAAAACATTTTTTTTGCTGAATTTCTTCAATAACTGTTTTAATTTGTTCATTTTCATGTTTATCGATATTCATTTGTTCATCCATGTTAAATGTTGGTAAATAATTATCAACCATTTTGATCGTATGAATATAATTAACATGTATGTTGTTGTTTTCACAAAATTTTTTACTCCATTGACAGGCAACAGTATCGTCATTTCCATATGTTAATATTAAATAAATATATTTTGCTTTAATCGAACTATATTTAATAAATTTTTGTACTATACGTGGAAGTTCACCAGCATATATAGGGCAGACAATACCAATCACATCATCCTGATATAATAGATTTTGTTTTTTTAATTCTTGCGGGATGCTTATAGGTTTTTTATCCAATTTCTGGGCAACAAATAAACTGTTACCCGTAGCTGTAAAATAAAACAACATATCTTTATCATCCTTTCATCTATATTTTATTTTTTAGTTATAAAAAAGTACAATATCAATATAGAAAACTGCTATAATGAAATAGAATAGTGAAGGGGGATAGAGATGATTGAAATTGAACAGCTTAAACATTTGATTGTATTTAAAGAATGTGAGACTTTATCAAAAGCGGCACAGCAATTACATATTTCCCAGCCTGTTTTAACTCGCTCAATGCAAAAACTGGAAGAAGATCTCGAAGTGTCTTTATTTAACAGAACAAAAAATAAAATCTCTTTCAATGAAACAGGTCTTTTGGCAGTATCACTGGCAACACGAATCTTAGATGATACAGATGATATGAAAAAACAGTTAATAGAGTATGATCGAAAACTGCACACTTTTGCGGTTGGCTCCTGTGCTCCAGCCCCACTTCAATTCATAGTACAAAAATTAAATCGGTATTTTCCTCAAAAAACTTTGCTTAGTGAAATTAGAGATATCAATATTTTAATTAAAGGTTTAAAAGAAAAGGATTATACCATAATTATCATGCCTTATGATATGGAAGATAATTCGGAAATTGAAAGTATACCATTTATGGATGAAAAACTATTTTTCTCTTTACCGCTTTCGCATCGCTTTGCTAATAGAAAATCTATTCGTTTAAAAGAAATGGATGGCGAAAGAATGCTGTTGATGTCTAATATCGGTTTTTGGAATGAAATGCATAAAAAAACGATGCCACATACTAAATTTATTATTCAAAACGATCGTTCTGTTTTTTATGATCTGGTTGAATTGTCAACATTACCTTCTTTTACATCGGATTATGTCATGAAAACAGAGACAATGCCACAAAATCGTCGCATTATTCCTATTGAGGATAGTGAAGCCAAAGCAACTTTTTACTGCTGGTATTTAAAAGAAAATGAAAAGAACCTCAAATCATTCCTCAAGGAATTGAATTGAGTACCATTTTATAAAGTATGTGTATTTAGTGCTGATACGCATAAAATAGTGAAAGGAGAAAAAAGTGTCAATGAGTGATCAATTTAAAGGAATTGATATGGAAAATTTAATAGGTGCACCATTAAAAGCAGTTGCAGAAGCTAGCGATGAGCAATTATCTCAAAAGATAACAGAATGTGTTGTTAAAAATCATCAGCAGAAAACAGTAATAAATCAACCAGATGTTTCCATTGTTCCGGTTCCTGATTTATCTATTAAACAGGGTGATATTCAATTTAATATGGAAATGAATGAAACAAAAGAGGAAAATAGTTGACATATGTCTATTTTTTATGAACAAAGCCAGTTTTGTACTAGCTTTTATATTTTTTAGAAGATATGATAATTTTCAAATCCACCATGTGTATATCTGTATTTCCCCATCATATATTTCTTTTTAAATAAAGTTACAGTTGCCTGAGCCTGCAATGTTTCATTGACACGGCCACACATTATGCCTTCTTTTGGGGAATGTAGAGTATGACCATGTGGATAAGAAAATTCAATGATCAAAGTATAAGGATATTGTTTAAGAACGATTTTTCTTTCTTTATTAAAGACTTTAACCCGACAGCCTAGATAGGTTGCAAAGCGATATTGTTTTTCTAATAACAGGACACAGATACATCCCTGGAAAGATAAGAAGCCAAAAGGAATATGAGCATAGGAAAAAAAGAAACAAGGAGCCTGTTTGTTTTGATTTGACTGGAACCATACATAATGAGAAGGAAAGGATGTTCCTCGGTCTTTTTCTATATATCCTATACCTTGAATTTCTTGACAAAAACCATTCTGTTCAATAAAACCAGTAACATTATGATGTAAAGAGATAATGGAATGGATACATTCCATTGGAAAATAAGCAAAAGGACCCATGATCGTAGGAGCATAGCGACTGATTTTTAAAGGTATTAGCTGATCAAAATCCAATGTTGCTTTTATTTCTGGTAAAGCCAACTTTAATTGATCAAATGATAAATGGTTTCCAGCTATTTGAATACAGAATGGTTCAATGGAAAAAGTCAGCTCGTGCCACGAATAATGATAAACTTTGCTGCAGTGAGAGTCCAAATACTGGATAAAAACATCTTTCTTTGTGGATAGCGATAATCCAAAAATCACTGCAAAATCCAGACTATTGGTATGAATACGAACATACCAACCTTCAAAGTAAGGTTGATTTTTTTGTGGAATATGAAAAGAAAATTCTTTTTCTAGTTGTGAGCGCATATAATCACCTGATAAAGCCTATGCTAAAAAATCAATATCATGACCAGATATTAATATAAAAATATACGAACGGGTTCATTAATGATAGAAAATATGTTAAATTAAATATTAATAATAAGATGAAAGGTTAGGTAATAATCGTGGTAGAAATAAAAAATATGGAACAGCAACATGCTGAAGAAGTAAAAGAGATGATGCGTGTCTTTTATGCATCGCCAGCAGTTTTGACCAATGGCTCAGAAGAGATATTTTACAATGATATAGAACAGTGTATCAGTGATAATCCCTATCTGGAAGGATATGTTTTTATTGAACGTGAGAAAATATTGGGCTATGCTATGCTGGCAAAAAGTTTTTCTACAGAATATGGAAAACCATGTATCTGGATAGAAGATATATATTTAAAACCAGAATACTGTGGTATG
>JACJKV010000005.1 GCA_016901755.1 Thomasclavelia spiroformis
GTGCAGATCATAACAATGAGACAGGAAAATACAATACACATATCTATGCCTATACAGCGACACAGACAGGAACATATGTCGTTGAAAACATAACAGTACCAGCCAATCAAAAACCAATTGTAAAAAATGCAAAAATTATAAACACAACAAACGATAGTTATACTTTAGAAATCACTGTTGAAGATGATTGTGAAATAGAGAAAGTTTTGGTGCCAACCTGGACAGAAAAGAATGGTCAGGATGATCTAGTTTGGCATGAAGCTGAATTAAAAGATGGATTATGGTATTGTACTATTACAAGAAAAGATCATAATTATGAATATGGTAAATATATTTCGCATATTTACGCCTATGATAATGATGATGAAATTAGCGAAGGGTATGTTTATGGTACAACTGAATTGAATGAACCAAATGATGAACTGCCTCATATTATGGATGTTAGTATTACTGAATCAAATGATGATGGATATACTGTAACATGTAAGGTTAATTCAAAAAATAAAATTACAAAAGTAAGTTTTCCAACATGGACATATAAAAACGGACAAGACGATTTAAAATGGTATGATGGTACAAAGCAGGCAAATGGGTTATATTCTTTTAGAGTTCAAAGAAGCGATCATAATTATGAGTTTGGTACATATATCACACATATTTATGCGTATGATGAAAAGGGTAATTTTACTTGTGCTGATTTGAGTTATCATGATATTGTAAGTGCTAATATTGCAAAAGATTGGGTATATATAGGTGGTCAAAAATATTTTTTTGATAATGAAGGAAATATCGTTGGAAATATGCCGGCAAAAAAAGTCATAGATGTTAGTTTGTATAACGGGGTTATTGATTGGGAATCGGTTAAAAAATATGGTGATGTGGATGGTGCGATATTAAGAATAGTTGCACATCCAAATGGAAGTTACGTAGAAGATTCACAATTTGCTAATAACTTAGCAGGATGTCGTAAATATAATATACCTTTTGGTGTGTATATTTATGATTATAGTAATTCGACTAATGATGCCTATAATGAAGCAGAATTAGTAATTTCTATATTAAAAAAATATAATATTCAAAGTGATGAATTATCTTATCCTATTTATTTTGATATGGAAAGAGATGTGCTTTCAACAAGCCAATTTGCTAGTAACGCTCGTACTTTTGTCAATAGAGTAGGAGAATATGGATATAATGCAGATATATATAGTTACAGATCTTTATTAAACAGTTCGTTGAATGATTCATATATATGGTCTGAAACAAGTTGGATGGCTGCTTATACAGATACTATTGGTTGGTCAAATCCATATTATCACGGGAAATTTGGATGGCAATATACTAATGGAGGTATTGTTCCAGGAATAAATGGTTATGTTGATATTAGCTGTTGGTATGAGGTATAATACTGTTAGCAAGGAAGGAAATAATATGAAAATAATCGTCTTAGGTGGATGTGGCTTTATAGGAACAAACTTAATTATTCAATTATCTAAAAATAAAGAACATGAAATAATATGTGTAGACAGAGATATCAAATTTTTTAAGGTGTTAAGAAGTTTAAAATTAAATAATGTGATTTTTAGGGAATCAAAATTTGATGAAAGCGAAAATTATAATAAATTATTTAGTGATGCTGACATTGTATTTCATCTTTTGAGTACGACAAATCCAACAACATCAAATCAACATATATCAGAAGAATTAAGTGAAAATGTAGTTATCTCATCAAAAATTTTAGATGCTTGTGTAGCTTCAAATGTAAAAAGAATAATTTTTATGTCATCTGGTGGTACAGTGTATGGAAACATGGTGAACTGTCCTATTAAAGAAAATAGTGAAACAAATCCTATAAATTCATATGGGTTGCAGAAATTGATGATAGAAAAACTGTTATATCTATATAATTATGTATACCAATTAGATTATAAGATAATCCGTTTATCAAATCCTTATGGTCCCTATCAAAGACCAAACGGACAACTTGGTGTAATTACAACATTTACATATAATGCTTTGAATAATAAAGAATTATGTGTTTTTGGCGATGGAAGTGTCATAAGAGATTATATTTATATTGATGATGCTGTTACTGGTATATTAAAAATCATGAATGATTTAACATCAAATAAAATTTATAATCTAGGCAGCGGCAAAGGTAACAGTATAAAAGATATATTAAATGTTTTGGATGAAATAATTGAACAACCAGTAAAAGTAAAATACATGAGTGCCAGAAAAGTAGATGTTAAAGCAAATTATTTAGACATTTCTAAGTATGAAAGTGTATTTGGTAAATTGAATTGTAGAGATATAAAAGATGGAATAAAAGAAACAATATTGTTTTTAGAAAATTTTTATGATATTAGAAAATCATAACGAAGAGAATAATTTGATTTTAGGAGTGAAATATGAGTAAATTATTATCATTGTGTATTCCTACAAATGGCGTAGTTGAATGGGTAATACCTGTTTTAGAGAGTATTTTAAATCAAAATGTTGATGATGATTTATATGAAATAGTAATTAGTGATAATGGCAGTAATGATTTGTTTGAAAAAGAATTAAATAAATACTTGATACAACATAATAATATTATATATAAAAAGTCTAATTCAAATGGCTTTTTAAATCAAATAGATTGTTTTAAAATGGCTTCTGGCAGTTTTGTTAAATTTGTAAACCATCGAGCTAAATTAATAGATGGAAGTTTAGAAATGCTTATAAACTTTATTAACAATAATAAAGAAAAACAACCTGTTGTATTTTTTTCAAATGGTTCATTAAAACATAAAGATATGATTCAACATTATAATAATTTTGATTCATTCGTTAGATCTTTAGGAATATATTCTTCTTGGTCAGGAGGGATAGGTATTTGGAAAGCACAATTATCTAAAATAATTGAAATAAAAAACTTTAATGTTTTGTTTCCACATACTGATATACTTTTTAGCGATAAAACAGCGAAACATTATGTTATTAATAATAATTTGATGTTTGATGAAATTGATGTTGGTCATGAAAAAAAAGGAAAATATAATGTATTCTATGCGTTTGCAATTGAATATCCTTCTATACTGATGGAATTAATGAAAAGTAGATATATTTCTATTCAAACATTTAATTATTTGTTAAGAGAAAATAGAAAATTTGTAACAAATCTTTATAGAAATTTTATTTTTTTAAAAAAACCGTGCTCTTATATTCTTGATGATTATAAAGATTATATAAATGTTTTTTATAGTGAAAAACAGATGAAGTTTGCTGCTTATTTTCCCCCTATATTTAGAAGAGTATAACAGTATTTAACGTTGTTTTTTGAAAAAAATAGAACTAAGATGGTGGAGGTCGTATTTTGCGAACAATAAAAAAGCTAATAATTACAACAGTAAAAGAAATAAAATGGAGACATAGAAATAAACACAATGATACATATTATGTGAATGTTACTGATTTTGATTGTGTTTCTGTAGGAAAGGGTACCTATGGTCCAATAGATGCTTTAATCAATAGGAAAGAATACAAATTAACGATTGGAAATTATTGTTGTATTGCTGAAGATGTTAGATTTATAGTTAGTTCTGATCATCCTTCAAATTGTCTATCAACTTATCCGTTTAATGAAAAAATAATTGGAGAAGATGGAACGAGCGCAATAAGCAAAGGAAGTATTACAGTTAGTGATGATGTCTGGATAGGAACAAGGGCTATCATATTATCCGGTGTTAATATTGGACAAGGAGCAATCATTGCTGCTGGTTCCGTTGTTACGAAAGATGTACCAGCATATGCTGTGGTGGCTGGAATTCCTGCAAGAATCATTAAATATAGATTTAGTAATGAAATGATTAATTTGCTGTTAAAATTTGATTTTTCTAAATTAGATAAAGATTTTATCATTAAACATAAAGAACAACTGCAATTACCGTTAAAAAATGAAGAACAAGTGTCTTTTTTGTTGCAAGAATTAGGAAAACAATAATTTTATTTAATTATTGATGTAATAGAAGTAATACTAGTCTATATTAAATATATTGGAGGTGTAAAAATGATAATAGCATTAGTGACATGTTATTTTCCAGAAGAACAAAATATAAGTAATATTTTTGATATAGCAAAACAAGTGGATTTAGTAGTTGTGTGTGACAATAGTAATGATAGTCATGAAACGTATTTCAAAAATACTAATAATATAAAATATGTGTTTTTTGGAGAAAATCTGGGATTATCCTTAGCTTTTAATAGAATTCTAAAATCAAAGGAAATAAATTGGCAGGATGATGATTATATATTATTTTTTGATCAAGATTCTAGAATTTCAGAAAGTTATATTAATAATCTAAAAACAGAATACGATAGACTTTTAAATCAAAAATATTCAATTGGGTGTTTAGGACCAGTATATTTCAATAATTCTAGCCAAATATTAGAAATACCTAAAAAGCCAATAAAAAAAATAGATGATGATACATATTATGTACAATCCATTATCACATCATCAATGATGATTCAATATAAAATACTAAAGTTAATAGGGTTTTGGAATGAAGAAATTTTTTTAGATATGGCCGATTGGGATTTATGCTGGAGAATTAATCAAGTTGGGAAGATGTGTATGATGACAAAAAAAGTAATAATGAACCATACTTTAGGAATTGGTGAAAAACATATCGGACCATTAAGAATCAGAATTGGATCTCCTATAAGAATATATTATCAAACACGAGATTGTCTTTACCTTTTAAAACAAAAATATACACCAGTTATTAATAAGATTATGTTTATCGAAATGCTAACAGCAAGACCAATAGTACATTTTATTTTTTTGAAAGATAAGAGACAAAGAATACATTATTATAAAAGGGGTATAGAAGATTATATAAAAAAAGTGAAAGGAGCATATAAATAAGTCATGAAAATATTGATCATTGTTCCTGCTTATAATGAAGCAGAAAACATCGAAAAAACTGTTCAAGATATTATGCAAAATACTGATGATGATTATATTGTTGTTGATGATTGTTCTAAAGATGATACATATGATGTATGTAAGAGGAACAACTTTAATGTAATTCATTTACCTGTTAATTATGGATTAACAAGTGCTGTTCAAATAGGAATGAAATATGCATATGAAAATGGATATGATGGTGCCATCCAATTTGATGGAGATGGACAACATATGGCAAAATATATAGATATTATGTCTCAAGAATTAGAAAATAATGATATTATTATCGGTTCGAGATTCGTATCAGAAAAAAAACCATTTACTGCAAGAATGTTAGGAAGTCGATTGATATCAGGTTTAATTAGAATTATGACAGGAAAAAAAATAATAGATCCGACCTCAGGAATGAGAATGATTGGTAAGGATGTATTAAAAGAGTACGCATATAATATGAATTATCCACCTGAACCAGATACATTAGTGTATATGTTAAAAAAAGGAAAAAAAATTAAAGAAGTACAGGTTGAAATGAGAGATAGAGAATTTGGTGAAAGTTATTTAAATCCAATCAGATCTATAACATATATGGCGGAAATGTGTTTATCAATTGTTTTTATTCAATCATTTAGAAAGAGGTAAAATTATGACATTAACATTACAAATAGTATTATTCGTTATTTCTATCATAACATTTTTATTTGTTATTAATAAAATAAGAAAATCACAATTAAATATTGGTGATGCAGTTGTATGGATTTTGTTATCATTATTACTAATTGTTATGAGCCTTTGTTTGCCTTTTATTAATAAAATAGCACATGCTTTTGGTTTTATGAGCACATCAAATTTTGTATTTACAATGATATTATTCTTTTTATTAATCATAGTCTTTGGGCAAACAGTAAAAATATCAATTTTAAATGAAAAAGTAAAAAATTTAAATCACTATATTGCTTTAAAAGAAAAAAATGAAAAATGAGGTAATTTATGAAACACGCGTTTATGATGCTAGTACATAAAGATTTTGAACAGGTCAATACATTGGTGTCTAATTTAAGTTTTGGTGATATTTATATTCATGTTGATAAAAAAAATAATCAGTTATTTGATCAATTAGCTACATGTTATAAAGATGCCAAGAATGTATTTTTGTTGAAAGATAGGATAAATGTTAATTGGTCAGGATTTAGCATGGTTGAAGCAACACTATCAATCATAAAATATATGATTTCAAACAATAGACAATATGATTATGTTCATTTGATAAGTGGCCAAGATATGGTATTGATGACGAATAAGCAGTTAGATAATTTTTTAAGTTCCATAGGAAAAAATAAAATATTAATGGAATATGCTGATGTAAATAGTTATCGTTGGCGAGTTAAAAGATATTCTTTTTTTAGAGAAAATCCAAATAATAGAAAATTTGTTTATAGAGTAATAGATAATATATTAAGATATTCACAATTTATTTTGCCAGAAAGAAAAAATTTAAATAATCTTAAGCTATATAAAGGTTCACAATGGTTTACAATGCCTTATGAGTGCTTGGAATATGTTCATATGTTATCTAAGAAATATATTAGTGATTTTCAATATACTGCATGTTCAGATGAACATTTTTTTCAAATATTAATCATGAATTCAAAATATAAAGATAATGTTATTAATAATAATGCGAGATATATAGTTTTTAAAAAGAATAAAGCTAGTCCGGAATTTATTTCATTAAATGATTTTGATAAAATGATGAATGGACAGTATATTTTTGCAAGAAAATTTGAATCATCAATCAATAAAAATATAGTAGAGAAGATACAAAATGTTTTATTAAATAATTAAAAGGAGTTAAATTATGCCGTCTGTTTCAGTAATAATGTCAACATATAAAGAAGAAGAAAAATATTTAAGAGCAGCTATAGAATCTATTCTCAATCAGACATATAAAGATTTTGAATTTATTATTATTTTAGATAATCCAGAAAATAATTTGCATATATCGATTATCCAGGAATATGCTGAACATGATAAACGTGTAAATTTTCATATAAATGAGAAAAATTTAGGATTGACAAAATCTTTAAATAAAGGATTATCTTTGGCTAAAGGAAGATATATATGTCGCATGGATGCAGATGATATTTCGGAAAATGATCGTATTAAAATTCAAAAGAAATATTTGGAAGAAAACAACTATGACTTGATAGGCGGTATCACTCAAATTATTGATGAAAATAATAATGCTATATATTCTATAAAGAAAGTCCCAACAGATTTCAGTAACATAAAAAAAATTATTAAATATAATCAATGTATTGCACATCCTACCTGGTTTGGAAAAAAGGAAATATTTGATAATTTAAATGGATATAGAGAAATTCCATTATGTGAAGATTATGATTTTACTTTAAGGGCAATTCTCAAGGGTTACACAATTTCAAATGTTAAAGAACAGGTTTTAAAATATAGAATGACTTCAAATAGTATTTCTAGAAATAATTTGTTAGAACAGTTTTTATATTCTAAATATATTACAAAATGTTATTGTAAAAAAAAGATAGCAGATATAAATTTAGCAAAAAAATATGTTGAAAAAAACAGTACTGAAAACAAAAATATCAGATATTCTAAGGCAAATGCACTTTTTAATTCTGCATTATTTTCTTTAGAAAATCATAATTATTTAGAAGTTTTAATTAAATGTATAAAAATTTTATTTGTTTCTCATTACTATTTAGAAAAAATTTATAGACTAGTCAAAATTCAAATAAATGCAAAATAGATTAAGACCTATAAAGAAATAAAAGGGGAGGAAGTACATGATAAGTTATTTTTTTGGTTTTATATATGTTATTTTTTCAATAATAATATATCAAATAATTGGAACAATTTTTACTAAAAGTAAATTATATTCATACCGTTTTACTATAGGTTTCATTATTCATAGTTTTTTGGTAGCTATATTAGGAATGACTATACAAGTTATTAATTTACCATGGAAAATATTTTTTTATGGAATGATATTTTTATTTGCTTCCGAGATACTATTAATAATATATTGTATTAAACAAAGAAAAATAGTAATCAATGTGGATGTTATTAAAGAATATATAAAAAACAATTGGTTTTTATATATTGGAATGATAATGTTAACTGCATTTTCATTATTTCATATCGCGCAATTGTGGAGTAATAATTATACTGATGACGGACATTACATTAGTTTAATGTCTTCTTTGCCATACACTGAGAATGCTTTTAGAATAGATCCCGTTTCTGGTTTTAAAAGTGGATTTTCGCTGGAAAGAATTATCAATACATTTGAATTAGAGGCTTCTTTTTTTATTTATTTATTGAAAATTCCCGGAACGCTTTACGCTAGAGTATTTTTGTCAATGTTAAATCATTTTATTGGACTTAATGTTATTAATGCATTTTTTTCAAAATTGAGTGATAAAGATGAAGGAATTCATCAATATTTTTCAACTTGCGCTTATTTATTGATCATTAATAATATTGCTGCTATTTTGAATACGGGGGCTGCTTGGTCTATTATTACTGCTCCTTATTTTGGCTCTTCTTTGGTAAAAGTAATTTCACCTTTTGTACTGCTACTACCAATCTTGAAAACAGATAAGTTAAATATTTATAATATTCTTATTGTTTTTATGAGTTGTGTAGTATTGGTTTCTAAGTCATCTTGCGCTATCCCTATCATCTTTTTAATGGCAGTTGGCTATTTGGTTTCATATGATTTCTATGATAAAAAATGGTTTATATTTTTAATTCCTTTAATTGCAGTTATTGGTATATTGGTAGGAAATAATAGTTATTTAGAAAACTATATTATATCAATATTTTATAATTATAGGATGCCGATAGTATTGATAATTATCTTGGCAGTTATATGCTTAAAGATGATATTAAAGACTTTGGAAAGTAAAAGAATAATAATAATATTAGTAACATCTTTGTTATTGACTTTTGTTCCGTACTTAAATAATGTTTATGAGAAGTTAACTATTTACGATTTTGTTTCTGAAAGAACTTGGTTATCTCTATGGTTGTTTGCTATATTAATTGGCGTATACTATATAGTTGAATATCTTTATAATCTATTATTAAATTATACGAATAAAATCATTAAAATTGGAGTATTAGTAGCAATTGTAATTTCTTGTGGGGCTGGATCTTTATTAATAGGGAAAAATGAATATGGAGGTATCCATATTCGTACTAGCGTACAAACATATAAATTAAATAAATATATTGTTCCACAAAGTACCGTAGATTTATCAGAGCAATTAAATAAATATTATAAGGAGAATAAAAAAATATTAAAAGTTATTATTGATCCGGGAATAATATGTAATGGATATACGCATTATACTGCTGCTATTTTACGTTCTTTTGCTCCGAATATTCAATCCATTGTAGGAGCTTTGCGAATCAATCCAGAAATAAAGGATAAAGAATCAGAATTTAATAATTTTAATTTAGATGATTTAGCAGTATTTAATTCTTTTGAAGTAAATCCAACAAAAAAAAATTTGATCGAACTTAAAAAATTGAACGAAGAATATCCATTTGACTGTCTTATTATTGTTAATGCCAATGAAATACACAATGAATTATTAGCGACAATAGATTATCATTTATACGGCTTGGTAGAAGATACGCAGAATAATTTTACTTATGGTATTTATATAAAAAATGTAGACAATTAATTTGTTGCAATTGTTGGGTTGATGATAAAAATATAAGGGGAATAGTATGGTACCAAAAGAAATATTGACTAAAATAAAAATAAATAACGCAAAGATTTTAAATATACAAAATATTGTAATTATCAATGATTATTTACAATTTGTTAATAATGACCCACAAATTGTTATTAAATTTAAACAAAAGCAAAAAAACGTAAATATCAAAATAAAATTAAAAAAGCCGATGCAAAAACCAACTAATATTGTTGTATATTATAGTACAAACAAAAAAAATTTTGATGCGTCGAAATCAATTGTATTCAATACTCAGATTATTGATGTATTTGAAAGAAATATTATTTTTGATGATAATATAAAATATTTAAGATTGGATTTATCTGATGAAAATATCAATTTCTATCTAGATACCTTAGAAATAAATATTAATAGAGCAGATAAATATCAAACGATAAGTCAAAACTTGCATTTAAATCATAAAATGAATGTTTTAACTTATATGGAAAATAATAAGTTTGATTGGGTAATAAAAAATACTAAGCAATTAGATATCAACTTGATTGATTTGAAAAAAAATAATATGTTAGACTATTATGATATAAATAATCATGATAATAATAAATATGACTTTGCAGAGATAAAAAAAGATAATAAATTAGAAGATATTATTTGCTTTTTTAGATACACAGGTATAGAAAATATAATTATTTTTGGAATAGCTGATGAAAAATTAGTAGCAGATTTTAAAGATTATGGATTTAATATTATATTAGTAATCGATTCAATAGATAAATGTACTAATTCATTAATAAATAAAATAGATTGGATTTTAATATTTGATGACTGCTCACTGATATCTAAAAAGATAATTAAAATTAAGGATGAAAATACAATTTGTAATAAAATAATTGATTGTATTAGTCAAGGAAAAAATGTTAATCCAGCACTTGACTTGTATTTATGGGGATCTTGGAACAAGCAACATTTTCTTCAGCGTCAGGGGAATAAAAAAAGTATTGTAAAAAAATATGTTAACCTTTATTGTGCTATTTTGAATAGTTTCTTACACAAACAAAAAATTATAAACGATTCAGTAGTATTGTTAGATACATATAATGGGAGTGACAATGAGGGTGATAATATTATCATGGATTATTGCACAAAAATAATGAATGAAATAGATTCTAATCTAAAGTATCAACATGTTCCAACTCATGTATATGATATAGAAGTTGAAAATATGAAAAACAAAAGAAAAATACTTTGTGGAACGAATATTATTTATAAAAATATGGAGAATAATCAATTATGGTCAATGCCAAATGATTATACGAATTTGAAAGATATAATATTGTTGGGTGTTGGATTACAAGGGCAAGATATAAATAAAAAAATGTCAATTTATAGTAAGATATTTTTTAAATATGTATTAAGTCATAAAGGTTGTCATGCAGTTAGAGATGAACATACAAAACAAGCATTAGAAAGAATAGGAATAACCAATGTATTAAATACTGCTTGCCCTACTATGTGGGGATTAAATAAAGAATTTTGTAAGTTGATACCAAAATTAAAATCAGAAGATGTTATTACTACTATTACTGATTATGAAAAAGATGCACTAAATGATACTTTAATGTTAACAATTTTAAAGAATAACTATCGTCATGTATACATATGGATACAAGGTCAATATGATTATGAATATTTATCATCAATAATAGACATCAATGATTTTATATTAATTCCTCCAAAATTAAGCCTATTAGATCAATGTCTTAAAAATAATAATGTAGATTATATTGGAACAAGATTACATGCGGGAATTAGAAGTTTGAATAATAAAAAAAGATCTTTAATAATTGCTATAGACAATCGTGCTCGTGATATAGGAGCAGATACAGGATTACCAGTTTTAGAGAGAAATGAAATTTCAGAAAAATTAGAAACCTGGATAAATAGTGAATATATAACACAAATAGAATTGCCTGAAAAAAATATACAAATATGGAAAAATCAATTTAGAAAATAAAATCGAAATAAACGATTAACGTAATATAACTAAAGTTGTTTTTTATATTAGATGTTATATTATTTATATTATATAAAACTTTAGCAGGGAGTAAAATATGGAAAAAAAAACATTATGGAAGCTTAATAAATATTTAATTCTTTTCTCAAAAGTGGATATGAAAAATAAAGGAAACATTTATATGATAAATAGAAGATGGAAAAAACAAAAAGTAGAAAGAGGATTATATTACAATGAATAAAGTAAAAGTGTATTCAAATATTGTATTGAATACACTAAATAGTATTTTAAAAATAATTTTTCCACTAATTTCATATAAATATGCAGCTATTGTTTTGGGACAAGATGGGGTTGGAACTATCAATTATGGAAGTTCTATTATTAATTATTTTGTTCTTTTAGCAGGGCTTGGTGTTTCAACTTATGCTATTAGAGAAGGAGCGAAAATAAGAAATAATAGAGTTCAGATTAGTGATTTTGCTAGCGAAGTTTTTACTATTAATATTATTGCAACCATTTTTTCATATATATTATTATGCATTTGTGTATGTTTTATCAAAGATTTAAACAATATTACAAATTTGTTAGTTGTACAAAGTACTTTAATCATATTTACAACTTTGTCAGTAGAGTGGGTATATTCAATTTATGAGGATTATGGTTTTATTGCTATAAGAAATTTTATATTACAAATAATAGCTATAATATTAATGCTATGTTTTGTAAAAGATAAAAATGACTATATTATATTTGCAGCAATACAAGTAATTGCTTCAAGTGGGGCTTTTCTTTTGAATTTTATTCATGTGAGAAAAAAAGTTTGTATTAAGATCAAATTAAAATCAACATTAATTAAACATTTAAAACCAATTATTATTTTATTTGTAAATAATATAGCAGTTACTCTATATGTTAATTCAGATACAACTATGATTGGAAGTATGGTTAGCATGAGTGCCGTAGGAATTTATTCTGTTTCTGTTAGGATTTATTCATTGTACAAAACAATCATTGCTGCTGTTATTATGGCTGTTTTGCCAAATATTTCTAGATATTCAGATAATCATTATGTCAATCAGAAAAATAAGATTATAATAGACACAGTAGAAGTCATAATTTTTTTCATGGTTCCAATGATAATATCTACATTTATCATTGGAAAAGAACTAATTATTTTAACAAGTAGTATAGAATATTTAAGTAGTTATACTTCACTTATTATTTTATGTTTCGCTCTTATTTTTTCAACAGTTGCTTCTATTTTTACGGTATTTTATTTGATTCCATTGAAATTAGAAAATTATGCTTTGATGTCTACTCTGATTGCAGGAATTATTAATATTGTTTTGAATTTTTTCTTGCTTCCTAAATATGGTTTCAATGCTGCGGCAGTTACAACGTTAATTTCAGAATTTGTGGTTACCATTATTAATATAGCTGTTATAAAAAAAGAACATATAGTTTTATTTGATGTTCAAAAGAGTTGTATTATTTTTCTCAAAGAAACAATAGCCGCAATACCGTTATTTATAATATATTATTTTGTTTCTAAATATTTTTCTAATATATTAGTGGTCTTGATTTTATATTTTTCTATTGGTGGTATTGTTTATGTGATTATTGGATATATTTTTAATATTACAATTATAAAAAATATTATTAATAATATAATTAAAAGACTAAGTGGAAAGAAAATATAATCTGTATTGTAAATAGTTTTTATATTAATAAAAGTTGTCACATTGATTTTTAGGTATTTTAAATATTTATGGAATAAATTGAAGCTTTTAAATTTAAGCTGGAATTTGTTTGATATTATCCCTTTAAGATAGGTACGATAATTTTGAATATTTTATTTGTCTATTTTAAAGGGACAATATCTTGTGGATTTGGTCTTTATTTAGAAGTTATCAGTTATAAATTCCATGATTATTTATTGTGTCCTGATAATTCATAATCGGGTTTGTATAATATTATACATTTGATTATTGATGTCCTTTACATATACGTGAAGAATGTCTTTTTTATTAAGGTCATTACTATTAAAGGTGATGATATATTTGTTTTTATGCTTTGAAAATGGAATCCATTTTAAATCACTTTGATCAGGTTTTGACCATTTTGCTAAAAGTAGATCTTTAATTTCATTTATTGAAAAAGGATTATATACTTCTATATTAATCTTATTCAAGAGAGAATGTTTTATTTTGATTTTGTTAGAGTTGTAAATATTATTTAAGCATTCCTTGGTTCTAGATGTTGATTCAAAAGGTTTCTTGTGATATGAAGATGTAATTTGGGTACAATGCGAATCATTATCAAGAGAATTCATATAATTTAAAAAGATTTCAAATCCTTTTTTTATAGGATAGTTTTTCATAAATTTTAATCCATTTTTAGACATTTCAACTTGAACATTAGGATTATCTAAAACAAAGATAAGAGCACTGGCTATTGCAGCGGGTGTAGGAACAGATAATAATACAGTATTATCTGTATAATCATATAAATTGTTTTCTCGATATATATCTATTACAGGAAGACCAGAAGCCATCATTTCGAAAGGTATTCGAGAAGGGTTAGAAGCAGAAATACATAGACCAATTGTGCATTTATTGTACAAATCATTACATTCATTAACTGATAGCAAGCCTAAATTTTCTACAGGAAAATCGAAATCAGTATTATTTTTTGAACCATATAAATATATCTTTACATCTGGTTTTAGTTTTTTTACAATACGTAGTGCTTGAATTCCTAATTTGTCACATCTTCGTGGCTTTTCCGGTTGATAAATAAAACAAATTGCATTTTCCTTTTTTATTGATAATGGTCTATAGATATCTAGATTTGCACAAAAGGGAAAATAACACATTTCCATACCATATTCAGTTTCTAATTTGTAATTTAGCCATTTTCCAATACTAATTCCTTTAAGATCTAATCTATAGGTATTTTCTCTTTCTAAATATATATCTCCCATTGGTTCAAACCAAGGTTCAAAATCCTGAATAAAATAAAGTTTATGATTTGCTTGGCTGTGATAAACAATTTCAGGTGTGTTTATTGAATATGTTGCAATCATAACCTCATATTTATCCTTTAAATCACTTAAATAGAATACATTACATTCACATTTACCAAAAGCGCTGATAATATCATTCTTTAAATTGATATTTTTTTTGTTTGATGGATTAATGTCAATGTATATATCACTTTTCCAACCATGAGTTGCAAGATAATTTGCATTTTCTATTATTGTACGGGCACCCCCGCCTCCGTTTAATAACGGAGGAACAATCCATGCCACATTTTTTTTCATAGGCATTCCTCCTTTTATATTTAGTATATCATAATATAAAAGATATGAATAAATAGTTTTTTTTTGTATTTGTATAAGCTATAATAATTGTGTTATATTATGTCTTTGAAAGCATTATTATGTTTGTAAGGTATATTTTTATAAAAAGGTGATAAATATGGAAAATAAAATGAATTCTATTGAAGTTAGAAATATGAGTAAGGATTTTAAAATACAATATGATAAGGCACAATCTTTAAAAGAAATGATTTTATTTTGGAATAGAGAGAAGCCTCAAATTCATCATGTTTTAAAAGATATAAATTTGGATATTAAAAAAGGGGATACAGTTGCTTTAATTGGAACAAATGGAAGTGGTAAATCTACATTGTTAAAATTAATGACAAAGATTTTATATCCTACATCTGGTACATTAGAGACGGATGGCAGAATTGCTTCTTTATTAGAATTGGGAGCGGGATTTCATCCTGATTTTACAGGTAGAGAAAATATATATTTTAATGCTGCTGTTTTTGGATTGACACGAGCAGATATTGATAAACGAGTTGATAAAATCATAGAATTTTCAGAATTAGGGGATTTTATTAACAATCCTGTTCGAACATATTCATCTGGAATGTATATGAGATTAGCTTTTTCTATAGCTATTAATGTTGATGCAGAAATATTACTGATTGATGAAATTCTGGCTGTTGGTGATCAGCATTTTCAAGATAAATGTTTTGAAAAATTAATAGAGTTGAGAGATAGTGATAAAACAATTGTAATTGTTTCCCATAGTTTAGATATGATAAGAAAACTGTGTACTAGAGCAGTATGGATTTATAAAGGAAAAATAAAAATGGATGGAAATCCAGAACAAATTATTGATTGTTATCTTGAGCAAGTTATTAAGGATCATTCTAAAGTAGCACAAATGAGTAATTCATCTATCCTCAATTGTAAATTAACTATTGAGGCTCCACGAGACAACGCTGATTATAAGATATGTAAAAATTTATTATTGCAGGGTTGGGAAGTAGGAAATTTTGTAGGAGAAAAGTTAAAATATTATGTAGATGATGAATTTAGAGGATACTTGGAAAAAGAAAAAAGAAATGATGTTTTAATGCATTTTCAGGAAACAATGGGCGGAGCAAGCCTAAACAGTAAACCAGGATTCAAAACACGTGTTGATGTCGAAGGTTTAAAAGGACATCATCGTATAAGTATTGAAGTAGTACACGAAAATGAAATTCTTGCAAAAGAAACTGTACACATTAACTTGATTGAAGAAAAGTAGGTGCAAATATGAGATTAATTAAGGAGTTATATCAATATAGAGAATTATTAAAATCAAATATTAAAAAGGAAATAAGAGGAAAATATAAAGGGTCTTTTCTGGGAATATTATGGTCTTTTATAAGTCCACTACTCAGCGTAGCTGTTTACGCAATTGTTTTTCCCTATTTGTTTAGAAATACAGTTGATCACTATTTGCAGTTTTTAGTTGTTGGTATTATTCCATGGAATTTTTTTACTACGACTCTTTCTCAAGGAATAATGACAATAAGGGTAAATGGAGGAATTATAAAAAAAGTTTACTTTCCTAGAGAAATATTACCTATTTCTGTGGCAACAAGTGGATTAATTAATTTTTTCATTTCTGCTGTTATAATGCTGGTGTTTTGTATTGCTGGTGGATTAGGAATTTCTTGGCATTTAATATTATTTCCTGTTGTAGCCTTAATACAGTACTTTTTAACATTAGGATTGATATTGGCTTTAAGTGCTATTAATGTATATATAAAGGATACAGAACATATTGTACCATTTATAATTAATTTATTATTTTATGGAACACCTATATTATATGATTTAGAAACTTTTGGAGATATTCCTGAAAAAGTACTTTTTTTAATTAATTTAAATCCATTCAAGCATTTTATGGATATATATCGAGATATCTTTATGTATCATAATTTGCCAACATCAGTGGATATGTTATATGTATTGATTTGGGCGGTTGTAATATTTATAGCAGGTCTATTAATATTTAGAAAATTAGAAAAAAGATTTGCTGAGGAGGTATAGTTTTGAAATTATCAGAACTTAAACTTTCAAAAAAAAATAAATACGAAATCAAAGATATTATTATTGATGCAAAAATAAAGAACTTAAAATTGACAGTGACTAATTGTCTTCAAAATGATAATTTTATGGTGTTTGCTGATGAATATAAAATAAATTGTTTTGTTAAATATCTATCAAAAGATGGAGAAATACAAGTATCTTTTGATATTCCTAAAAAGGCAAAAAAAATATGTATTGTGGGTCAACATAATAATCAAAATTATGAAGTCTATCAATTTAATATAAATACTTTTTTCAAAATACAATTTGTTTGGCAAAATATTAAAAAGAAATTAGGACATAGTATTTTAGTTTTTCAAAGAGGTATAAAATATTTATGGAGAGAACACCATTTTTTAATACCTATTAGTCTATGGAAGGATTATTTATCACGCTTCAAAAACAGATTCAATGATAGAGGGGAAGTTTTTTTAAATCCATACATTCAATCAGATTATTTATCTTGGATAAAAAATGTAGAACATTTTGAAGAATATCAGGAACTAGAGTATCAGCCATTATTATCTGTTTTAATTCCAGTGTATAATGTATCCAAAGAATTATTATCAAAATGTTTGGAATCTGTATTAAACCAAACTTATTCTCATTTTGAAATATGTATAGTTGATGATTGTTCTACAAATGATGAGACATTGGAAACTTTAAAATATTATGAGCATAAGGATACAAGAATAAAAATATTATATAGAACAAAAAACGGGCATATTTCGACAGCAACAAATGATGCATTAAATATGGCAAAAGGAGAGTATATTTGTTTGTTAGATAATGATGATGAGTTGGCTCCTCAGGCATTATATGAAAATGTTTTAGTGTTGAATAAAAATCGATATTTAGATTTTATTTATAGTGATGAAGATAAATTTGATTTAAAGGGTCAACGAATTGAACCACACTTTAAAGCAGATTTTTCACCTGATACATTATTGGGAATTAACTATATTACGCATTTTGCAGTTATAAGAACTGAGGTTGTTAAACAGGTTGGAGGATTTGAAATAGGACTTGAAGGGGTTCAAGATCATGATTTGTTTTTAAAAATAACAGAAGTTACAGATAAAATTTATCATATACCAAAAATATTATATCATTGGCGTATGACTGCAGGATCAACCTCAATTTCGACTGAAAATAAAAGCTATGCAGTAGAGAGAGGAATAAAAGCTATTGATAATGCATTGAAAAGACGAAATGTTAAAGGAACCGTTAAAAGTGTTAATGATAGCACTGTTTATTTGGTAGAATATGATTACGATAAAGAGCCATCAGTATCAATTATAATTCCTATAAAAGACCATGCAGATATAACTGACAAATGTTTAAGCTCAATATATGAAAAAACGAAATATCAAAATTATGAAATTATTATTGTTGATAATAATAGTATTGAAGAAAAAACTTTCGAAATGTTATCAAAATATAATGAGAAATATGGTAATTTTAGAGTTATAAAAGCTGATATGGAATTTAATTATTCTGCTATTAATAATTTAGCTGTCTGCAATACAACCAGTGATGTGTTAGTATTACTTAATAACGACACAGAAATTCTAACTGAAAACTGGTTGAAAATTATGGTCGGTTACGCTATGCAAAAACATATTGGTGCAGTAGGAGCTAAATTACTGTATCCAGATATGACTATTCAACATGGTGGAATTTTGATAGGCATAGGTGGTGAAATTGCACAACATGCATTCATTACAAAACCTAGAAATGATATTGGACTATATGGTAGATTGCTTATACCATATAATTATTCAGCAGTAACAGCTGCATGTTTGGCAATAGAAAGGAAAAAATATTTATCAGTTAATGGTTTGGAAGAAGAATTAAAAGTCGCTTATAATGATGTGGATTTTTGTTTAAAATTATTAAGAAAAGGTTATTACAATGTATTATTACCGCAGGTAGAGTTAATACATTATGAATCGAAATCAAGGGGTATGGACACAACATCTGAAAAATATCAGAAATTTATTAATGAATCCAATTATATGCAAAAAAAATGGAATCAATATATTTCAAAAGATCCGTATTATAATATAAATTATAGTAGAAAGGGAGCTTATCTATTTGATAGGTTTGAAAAGGGAAGCAGCAATGAAATATAGAATAGATGATTGTACGATAGGTGGTGTTATCAATCCAACATTAACTTTGATTGGATGGGTTGAAAATAATGCAAATAAAATCGTAATAAAAAGCAATGGAAAAATTATTAACGAAAAAGTTATAAAAAAAGTGCGACAAAAAGTTACAACATTTCATTATGAAATTCCTCTATTGAAAGACCAAAATAGATATCAAATTTATTTTGTGGATAATAATGATAGAGAAATATTAGTGAAAAGCATTTCTGCCAACAAAATACAAAGACTTATCCATAAATATGAAACGAGATTTAGATTTATTAAGTCTTATAAATTTCATGATAGAAGATTAAGGAAAAAACAAGATGTTTACTATAAAAATACAATAGATTACAAAGATTCTGAGCAGTATACACGATGGTTGAAAAAACATCAGTCTTTTTGTGAGATTGAAAATTATACGTATAAACCTAAAATATCGATTGTTATGCCTGTTTACAATGTTCCTGGAGAATATTTAGGGTATTGTTTAGATTCTATTTTAAATCAGACATATCAAAATTTTGAAATCTGTATAGCGGATGATTGTTCGACAAACCAGGATACGATTGATACCTTACATAAATATATGAAAAAAGACAATAGGATTAAAGTTGTCTTTAGGGAAAAGAATGGACACATATCTAGAGCAACTAATTCAGCATTAGAATTAGTAACAGGAGAGTTTGTAGGGTTGATGGATAATGATGATAAATTAGAAAAACACGCTTTAAATGAGGTAATTCATGTACTAAACGAAAATCCGCATCTTGATTTCATTTATACTGATGAGGACAAAGTTGATATGGAAGGAAATAGAAGTGATCCTCATTTTAAAAGTGATTTCGCCATTGATTCATTATATGGAGGAAATTATATTTGTCATTTTAGTGTAATTAGGAAATCATTAATTGATCAAATCGGAGGTTTTAGACAAGGATATGAAGGTGCACAAGATTTTGATTTGTTCTTAAGGTTAACAGAAGTTACAGAAAAGATTTATCATATACCAAAAGTACTATATCATTGGCGTATGATTCCGGGATCTACAGCTGTTGGTGGTGATGGAGCAAAAAATTATGCGGCTGATGCAGGTAAAAGAGCACTAGAGGATTATTTTAATAGAAAGAATATTAAAGTGAATATTGATAATTTCATAAGTACAAATTATTTTGTTGAATATTTATTTGATAAAGAACCTAAAGTTGAGATTTTGATTTATAATTATCAAAATCAAAAAGAAGTATTGGAATCAATAAAAAATATGACTATTTTTGAAAATTATCATGTGACTGTTTTGGAGAAAAATAAAGCAATAAAAGCGGTAAATGAAATAATCTATAAAATAAAAGCAGACTACTTAATATTTATTGATGCAAATAGTCAGATAATTTCTGTTGATTGGATTGATATTCTCATCGGATATGCTAGTCAAAAACATATTGGTGTTGTAGGATGCAAAATAATTGATGATTTGGGATTGGTAAAGGCATCTGGATATCATGTTTCACTTAAAAATAATAAAATTTACACAAATGGGCCATTACATTATAAGGATTATGGGTATAATGGAAGATTGCTTATACCATATGATTATACATTGGTTGAAAATAAAGTTATGGCAGTTGAAAAGAGTAAATTTCAAGATTTAAATACAAATTATTCAATAGTTGTTGCGTTGTATGATTTGCAATTAAAACTTTTGGAAAATGGATATAACAACGTTATGGTGCCACAAGTTGAAATTATGAATTTTAGTGATGAAGATCAAGATAAGATAGAATTAATTTTAAAACAGTATCGAGAGACTATTTCAAAAGTGAAGTACTATAATCCGAATTTTATGATAGAGAAGTCATATTGTATTGAAAAGGTAGGAGGTTAAGTGTGAAAATAAAATTTGTTATTAATCGAAAAAAACAATGAGATTGCAGATATTGCTTATGATAAAAGCAAATTTGTTAGTATTCTTCTAAAAATATTTAGCTTAATAACAAATCCGAACTTTGATTAAATATTTGTGTCCACGCAGCGAAGCGCGGAGAAATGGAGGAAATAATGAAAGTACTAGTAACGGGTGTAAAAGGACAACTTGGTTATGATGTTGTTCAGGAATGTAAAAAAAGAAATATCGAAGCGATTGGTGTAGACATTGACGAAATGGATATCACAGATGCTAAACAAGTAAGAGATGTTATTACAAAAGTCAATCCTGATGCAGTTATTCATTGTGCGGCGTGGACTGCAGTTGATTTAGCTGAAGATGATGATAAAGTTGAAAAAGTTAGAGAAGTCAATGCAAAAGGAACAGAAAATATTGCACTTGTATGTAAAGAATTAGACTGTAAGATGCTTTATTTATCAACAGATTATGTATTTGATGGACAAGGTGAGACACCTTGGGATCCTGACTGTAAGGATTATAAACCATTAAATGTATATGGACAGACAAAATTAGAAGGAGAATTGGCAGTAGCCAATAATCTTGAAAAATATTACATTGTACGTATTGCCTGGGTATTTGGAGTTAATGGTAAAAACTTTATCAAAACAATGTTGAATGTTGGTAAGAAATATCCTCAGGTACGTGTTGTAAATGATCAAATTGGAACACCAACATATACATATGATCTAGCTAGATTATTAGTTGATATGATCTTAACTGACAAATATGGATATTATCATGCAACTAATGAAGGTGGCTATATTTCATGGTATGATTTTACAGTAGAAATCTTTAAACAGGCTGGGTATAAAACAGAAGTTATACCAGTTACTACAGAAGAATATGGTTTATCTAAAGCAAAAAGACCATTCAATAGTCGTTTAGATAAATCTAAACTAGTAAAAAATGGGTTCAAACCATTACCAACCTGGCAAGATGCATTAAGTAGATATTTAAAAGAAATTGAATATTAAAAGTAAAAATGCTAGTATTATAAAAAATACTAGCTTTTTATTTAGGAGAAAATTATGAGAATTTCAGTAGTATTAGCTATATATAATGGTGAAAAATATATTGTTGAACAATTAGAATCTATCCGAAAACAAACTTGTCCTGCTGATGAGGTGATTCTGATAGATGATTGTTCTACTGATGATAGTTATCATATGGCTCATCAGTTTATTGATGGTTATAAGTTAAGTCATTGGAAATTAATAAAAAATGATAATAATTTAGGATATCGTGGAAATTTTAAAAAAGGTCTTAGTTTAGTTAATGGGGATATTATCTTTTTGTCTGATCAGGATGATCGATGGCATGAAAATAAAATAGAAGTCATGTTAAGCTATATGAATGATAATGTATTAACATTAGCATCTAGTTTTCATTTTATGGATCAAAAAGGGAATCGTTTTGAAGTTAAAAAAATAAAAGGAAGATCAAACAATAACTTATTGTTTCAGGAAGTTAATAACGTATTAACCGAGATAAAAATGGAAAGTCTATTGGAAATGAATTTTTCTCAGGGGTGTACCATGGCAATAAGAAAAGCTGTTAAAGATGAATATATAAAAATGACAAAATGTTTATTGCCTCATGACTGGGAATTAAATATTATTTCAGCTATTCATCATGGCTGTTATTATTTAGATATACCTTTGATTGATTATCGTATCCATAATAATAATGCCATTGGTATGGATAGTATTGTTGAAGGTAGTATCATAGAAGAAAAAAAACAGAGAGTTAATGAAAGAATTGAACAAACAAAATTACAGATAAATAATGTTGATTTTGCTTTATCTTTGAATTTAGATAATGAACAGAAAAACTACTGTAATAGATATAAAAACTATTTAAGTTATCGAGTCAATGCCATGAAAAAGAAAAAAATATTTTCACTTATCTTTTTCTTTATGAAAAGAAAATATAAGGAGTTTGGAAGTATAAAAACATTTTTGGGAGATCTAGTTAATATCATCAAATAAAGAGGTTATCATGAAAAAAATACTAATTATATCAAATATGTATCCTTCAAAAAAATATAAGCATTATGGTGTATTTGTTGAAAATACTGCAAAGATATTAAAGCAGAATGGTTATAAAGTTACTGTTTCAGCTTTAAAAAAGAAGGATACAAAAATAACGAAATTGTTAGGTTATAGCTGGTTTTATTTGAAAACAATATTGACAGCAGTGTTTGGACATTATGATTATTTATATGCACACTATATTTCTCATTGTGCATTACTGATTAAAATCATAAAAAAAATCAAACCTGGTATCAAGGTTATTGTCAACGTGCATGGTAATGATGTCGTTCCAGAAAATAAACATGATGAAAAATTTATTCCCATGGTAAAAGAGGTTCTGCCAATGATTGATATGTGTATTACACCTTCGAAATATTTTCAGGATATTATGATCAGCCAATATCATTTATCTAAAGATATTGTTAGAGTATTTCCTTCAGGCGGTGTTGATCAAAGAGTGTTTAAGCATTTTGATCACAGTAAAACTTTATTTGATTTAGATGAAAAGAAAACTGTTATTGGGTATGTAGGAAGGTATGAAATTAGAAAAGGATGGGAAATCTTTTTAAAAGCTGTCAATTTGTTAGAACATCGTGATCAGTATCAGTTTGTAATGGTTGGTACAGGTGATGAAGAACATCAAGCTGATCAAATGATAGAAAAATATAATTTAAATATTAAGAAATTACACATGTTAAATCAAAAGGATCTTGCTAAGTTATATTCAGCAATTGATATTTTCTGTTTTCCAACTTATCGCAAAAGTGAAAGTCTAGGCTTGGTTGGTTTAGAAGCAATGGCCTGTGGAGCAATAACGATTGCATCAAATATGGCTGGACCAACAAGCTATATAGTGGATAAAGAAAATGGTTTTTTCTTTGAGCCTTGCAATCCTGAAGATTTAAAGAAAAAAATAGAATATGTTTTACAGTTATCACAAAGTGAAAAAGAAGAAATAAAAAATAATGCATATCAAACAGTTAAACAATATGATATCAATCAAATATCTGGTATTTTGATTGATATATTTGAAAGTATTGATTAGAAAGGATTAATTATGGATGTTTCAGTTATTATTCCCTATTATAAAGGTAAAAAATATTTAGATAGTTTATTAGATATATTAGATAAAAATAATCAACAACATCAATATCAAATGGAAGTTATTTTCGTCAATGATTATCCCCAGGAAACATTAATTATTGAAGGACAACATCATTATGATGTTATTGTTTTAAATAATGAAGTCAATATGGGAATACATCATACGAGAGTTAACGGATTAAATAAAGCTAAAGGAAAGTATATATTGTTTTTGGATCAGGATGACCAAATAAGTGAAAATTATCTTTCTAGTCAATTTGCTCATATCAATGGTGCAGATGTTTGCATCAGTAATGGAATCATGGAATCAGAAACAGAAAAACATCTCATTTATAAAACAAAAAGATCGCTAGATTATTTAAAAAAACAGATTGGGTTTATCAAAGTCAGAGATCTGATTGTTTCTCCAGGACAGTGTCTGATAAAAAAAGACAGTATACCGCAGTTTTGGAAAGAAAACTTTTTAACAGTAAACTGTGCAGATGATTATATGTTATTTTTATTAATGATTGATAAAAAATGTAAATTTGCAGTCAATTATGATATATTGTATACTCATAAATATACAGGAGTGAATATTTCTAATGATATTCATCAGAATTATAAATCTAACATGGCAATGATAGATTTAATTAAAGATGAATTAAAAAATATAAATGTTGATTTATTGAAGAGATGTATACAATATAAATATGATATGAAATTATATGGAAAGATTAAACCATCTATTAAAAACCTGGATTTATTTATATATAACATCATCTACCAGTTACTTTGGAAAGGAATGTAAAAAATGATAAAAAAACCAAAAAATATATTTATAGTAGGAAGTAAGGGAATACCTGCTAATTATGGTGGATTTGAAACGTTTGTTGAAAATCTGACCAAACAACAAATCAGTGATGATATCAAATATCATGTTGCCTGTCTTGATGACAAGGAATATGTTGAAGAATATAATGGCGCAAGCTGTTTTCATTTAAAAGTGCCTCAAATTGGACCAGCGAAGGCAATATACTATGATTTAGCAGCACTAAGATATGTACTTGATTACATAGATAGTCATTACTATGCACAAAATGGTATTGTCTATATTCTTGCCTGTCGTATTGGTCCATGGATGAAAAAATATGTCAAACAGTTTCATCAACGAGGATATAAAGTTTATGTTAATCCTGACGGACATGAATTTTTAAGAGCTAAATGGAATTATTTCATCAAAAAATACTGGAAATTTTCGGAAAAGCTGATGGTCAAACATGCTGATCTTTTAATTTGTGATAGTGAAAACATTGAATCTTATATTCAGGATGAATATAAAAAATATAATCCTAAAACAACATATATTTCTTATGGTGCGTATATTGCAGATTGTGAAGATGCTGATAACTACCAGGAATGGATCGATAAATTTGATATAAAGAAAAATGAATATTATCTAATTGTTGGTAGATTTGTACCTGAAAACAATTATGAAACCATGATTAGAGAATTTATGAGTGCCAACACAAAAAAAGATTTAGTTATTATTACTGACTATCAAAACAAGTTATATAAAAAACTGAATTCAAAACTTCATTTTGATAAAGACCAAAGAGTTAAATTTGTAGGAACAGTTTATGATGAAGCATTATTAAAAACAATCAGAAAAAATGCTTATGCCTATCTTCATGGTCACGAAGTTGGTGGTACCAACCCTTCACTTTTAGAAGCATTAGGAACAACAAAATTAAATCTGTTATTCAATGTTGGATTTAATCAGGAAGTTGGCTTAGACAGTTGTATTTACTGGGGAAAAGAAAAAAATAACTTAAAACATGTTATCGAACATGTCGAATCTTTTGATCAAAGTTATATAGACGAATTAGGAAAAAATGCGTTAGAAAGAGTAAAAAATGCCTATAATTGGCCAAAAATTATTAAAGAATATGAAGACTTATTCATAAAATAATTGTCGACAGCGAAAATTTGTTATATAGTATAAAAGAATAAAAAAATCGGAGGAAATAACATGTTAAAAAAATTAATGGGAATAATGTTAACATTAGTATTAACATTATCATTAACCGGATGTAGTTTTTTTGAAGATGATTCAAGTAAAGGAAATTCAAATACAAGTGATACTTCAAAAGATGATTCAGTTAAAATTAAAACTGTCGATGATTTTGCAGAATCACAAGGATTAGTGAAATATTTTACTGTCAACGATTATAAATTTGCTCTTCCTGAAACAGTAGGAGAATATGCAAACTATTTAAAACAATTAGGAACAGTGACTTTAAATGAAACTGGGGAAAGTGTTGAAGATGCAGAATTAAATGCAGGTGGAGTTTCTTCAATGGCTGCTTATTTAAAAGTAAAGACCGATGAAGGTAAAGAAGCAAGATTCTATGTACGTTATGAAAATAAAACAGACGACGAAATTCCTGTTGCCGAAGCTACTGTGAATTTTATTGAAGTAAAATATGATGCATTATCTTCAAATGATTATGATAAAGTATTTTCAAATATTGAAGTTATTACAGATGCATATACTTTTAAATTAAATGATAAAAGAGGATTTAAAAGATTTTATGATGAATTAGGTGATCCTATTAAAAATATTGATGGGCGTTTAGACTATAGTGATGATTTAGGATATACTTATACTTTTGATTGTTGTAATGAAAACAGAGATGGAGTATTTAGAGGATTTATTATTAAATATCCTACTAAATAATAGAATAAATAGGTTACTATAGATATAGTAACCTTATTTTTTAAATAAAAAAATAATTTTAAAAATAATATATTATATTAAACAATGCAATTTATTAAAAAAATAATTTGCAGTCAATAATCAAAAATACTAAGGAGTACAAACATGTATGAAAGTGGATTAAAAAAGTTTGCAAGAAGTTTTGTATTAATAATTTATGCATTAATTATTATCATCTTGACATATCTTTGTATTTTTTTTAATGCTTACACTAGTGTTGATGAAAAAACAACAATTGTCAGTGATAATCCTTTTAAATTGATTTTATATTTTATTGCAGTATTAATATGTTTGTTTTTTATTAGAAGATATTATCAGGTGCAAAAATCTATGCCCTATAAAAAGATGTTTTTAATTGTATCACTTATTACCTTGATTGTTTCTGTTTATGTGATTTTCTTTCATAATATCTTTCCCGTTGCTGATCAGCAGGATATTCTAAATGCGGCCAGTGGATTAAGAAATGGTGATTATAGCTATTTCTTACCAACAGGATATGTTGGTAAGTGTACAAATCAAGCAGGAATTGTCATGATTTTGTACTATTTGTCTTTTATCTTTGGTGAGAATAATTATCAGATATTTCAGCTGTTAAATGTCTTTGCTTTGCTTTTAAGTTATTATAGTATTTGTGAAATTTCAGAAATAAGTTTCAGTAACGATGAATTAAAAAAATGGACATTAATATTACTGATGTTATTTGTACCACTAACTTGGTATATTGTCTTTGTTTATGGAAATTTATTTGGATTAGGTTTTTCATTATATGCAGTATTGTGTGGATACAGATATTTTGAAGATCGGAAAATTAAGGATATTGTTTTATCATTTGCAGGAATTACTTTATCGATGATGTTTAAGTCTAACTACTCTATTACATTTGTGGCCATGGTCTTTTTTGTGATTTTTGATATCATTTTAAATAAAAACTTAAAAACAATTATTTTGCTGATACTACTTATTCCCGCTTATTTTGCTTCTAGTATGATACCAGCGTATTTGATAGAAAAGAAAACGGGAATAGAATTAGGTAAAGGGATACCAATGACAGCTTACATTGAAATGGGACTTCAGGATTCTCCTGATGCCCCAGGATGGTTTAACAGTTATAACTGGAATGTTTATACCAATAATGGCAGTGACACTGAAAAAGCTAGTGAACAGGTCAAAACAGATTTGCAGAATACGATAACGTATTATATTGAAAATCCAAGTGTTTTTGTGGATTTTATTTATCGTAAGACAGTATCGCAATGGTGTAATCCTGATTTTCAGGGGACATGGTTAACCAGGCACTCAGATTTCTATTTTCACAATGATCTTTACTATGCTTTGGTCAATATTTTACAGGCTATTATTTTGCTAGGAACCTTGGCATACATTTATTTTACCGGTAGGCATATGCCCTTACATAGATTGTTATTACCAATGATCTTTATTGGTGGTTTTATTTTCCATTTGTTTTGGGAAGCCAAAGGACAGTATACGATTACATATTTTGTATTGCTTATCCCTTATTGTGCTAAAGGACTTATGGATATGAGTGATGATGTAGCAGAAGGAATACTCACCTTAGAAAGAAATTCATCACTGTTTGAAATCATTAGGCATTTCAGTAAAAGAAATACGATTCAGTATATCATAGGATTAATTATTATCTGTTTACTGATTAGTTTGATAGTTTAAGGAGTCTATATGAAAGAGTTGTTATTAAAATATAAAGAAGTCATTATGTATTTGATTTTTGGGGTATTAACAACAGTTGTTAATATTGTTGTCTATTATATTATGGCAGATATGTTACAAGTTCATTATATGATCAGTAATATTGTTGCCTGGTTTTTATCTGTATTATTTGCTTATGTGACAAACAGAAAATATGTTTTTGAAAGTAAAAGTCAGCATATATTGAAAGAAATGGTATCTTTTTTTGGTGCCAGACTGGCAACAGGTGTCATGGATATGATATTCATGTGGATCTTTGTTGGATTTAGTCTGTTACCTGATTTTGTTGCTAAAGTTATTACAAATGTATTTGTCATTATTGCAAATTATATTTTAAGTAAATTGGTCGTATTTAAAGGAGAATGATTATGAAGAAAATAACAGTTATCGTTCCTTGTTACAACGAAGAAGAAGCTTTACATTATTACTATGAAGAAATGTCACGGGTCATGACATTAATGAATCAATATGATTTTGAATTATTATTTGTTAATGATGGCTCAAAAGACAATACTTTACATGTTATTAAAGAGTTGGTAAATAAAGATGAAAGAGTCAGATACATTTCATTTTCTCGAAACTTTGGAAAAGAAGCAGCAATGTTTGCCGGGTTTGAAAACAGTACGGGAGATTATGTCTGTTTAATGGATGCTGATTTACAGGATCCACCAAAGCTACTACCAGACATGGTCAAAGCCATTGAAGAAGAAGGTTATGACAGTGTGGCTACCAGAAGAGTCACAAGACAGGGAGAACCGCCAATTCGAAGTTTCTTTGCCAGAATGTTCTATAAGATGATGAATAAAATATCAGATACAGAACTGATGGATGGTGCCAGAGATTATCGTTTAATGACCAGACAGTTTGTCAATTCACTATTGGAAATGAAAGAGTACAACCGTTTTTCTAAAGGATTATTTGGTTGGGTTGGCTATAAGACAAAGTGGATTGAATTTGAAAACGTTGAAAGAGTGGCTGGTGAAACAAAATGGTCCTTCTGGAAACTGTTTATTTATGCCATTGATGGTATTGTAGCCTTTTCAACAACACCATTAGCCATTGCTTCAGTCATAGGAATGTTAATGCTATTTGTTGCATTCTTCTTTATTATTTTTATTGTAGTCAGAACTTTGATGTTTGGAGATCCTGTTTCAGGATGGCCATCATTAGTATGTATTATTACATTAATTGGTGGAATACAAATATTCTGTGTAGGGATCTTAGGTCAGTATCTTTCAAAGGTATACTTAGAAACAAAAAACAGACCAATTTACATAGTGAAAGAACATAACATTGGTATAAAGGATTTGCAAAATGGAAAAAAAATTAAATAGTAAATATTATGTACCATTGATATTATTGATTGTCAGTTTCTTAATATTGATGTTATGTTCAAAAAATTCTTTTTTATATGTTTTTAATGATTGGGTTGATGGAAATGCTTTCTTTACCATGGGAAAAGGGATGTTTAATGGAAAGGTTCCTTATAAAGATTTGTTTGAACAAAAAGGGCCATTATTATATTTTATTTATGGAATAGGGTATTTATTAAGCAATGATACATTTACAGGTGTTTTTATTTTAGAAGTAATATCATTAACTGTTTTTTCCTACTTTGTTTATTTGACTGCTAATAGGTTTATCAAGAGTATATATGCTTGTTTTACATCTATTTTAACATCTTCGATTATTGCAGGGTCAACGGCTTTTGTGCAAGGTGGAAGCGCAGAAGAATTTTGTTTACCGTTTTTAGCCATAAGTATTTATACTTTATTTGAATTAAAATATAATTATAAATTAGATAAAAAATATTTATATATCAACGGATTTATTGCCGGGTGTGTTGCATTAATTAAGTTTAATTTATTAGGTTTTTGGTTTGTCTGGATGGCAATGTATTTTTTTAAATTAGTTTATTCAAAAACAATCAAAGGTGCATTCATCAGTTGTATACGATTTTTGGTAGGTATGATTATTCCTGTTCTAATTTCACTTATATATTTTGGTATGAATAATGCAATAAAAGATTTTTTTAACGTTTATATTGTTTTTAACGTGACAGCTTACAGTACGGATTTAAGTTTGAAACAAAGAGTCATTAATATGTTTTTAGCTTTTTTTCAACAATTTACTACAAATAGAACAGTAGCACTATTATTGTTAATATCATTCTTATATCTTGTTAAACATAAGGAACATGGTGATAGATGGTATAATATTACTCTTTTGTTGTCTTTTGTTTTATTGCTGGTGGGCGTATATTCAGGTGGTTTACCATACTTATATTATTTTTTGTGTTTTGAATGTTATATTATTTTTGCTTTTATTTATATTTTTTGCGTTTTGGACAGATATATGAATTACCACAAATTTAATATATTTCTCAGTTGTAGTGTATTATTTGTTTCAGGATATTTTTTGTTAAAAAGTCCCAATTTAGATTCTATAAAATTATCAAAAGATACATATGCACAATTTGTTTTTAAAGATATAATTCAACATTCAAAGAGTAGAACATTACTGAATTATGATAACTTAGATGGTGGATTTTATACAACGTGTGATATAGTTCCTAATGTTAGATATTTTATGAGGCAAAATGTAGGGTATGACAGATATCCTTATATTTTGGATGGACAAAATAATGCGATTAAAAATAAAGAAATTGAATTTGTTATTATTAGAGAATATAATGCAAATCGAGGATATAGACAATTTATACCTTTTTTAAATCTTAATTACGAAGAAATAATGCACAAGAATCAAAAATATGAAGGTATGGATTTCACATATTATTTATATAGGGTGAAAAGAGGATAAAATGAAAAAAATTATTAATTATATTGAAACAAACATTTGGATTATTTATTTGCTTTTGTTTCTTTTTATGTTTTTTAAACATGCATCTGTACAATTAGGAACAGGTGATGATATGTGGTTTTACACACAATCTAAAATGGGAATTTTAGACTTTACTAAAATGCGAATACAAACCTGGACTAGTAGAAATATTATAGAGATTTTCATGCTTGTCATGTTGAATCTTAATAAATGGGTATGGATAATTATTGATAGTGCAATATTTGTTTTGATATTACATTCTATTCGAAAAATAGTTTTAGACAGTGGTAGTATATATATGACGATGGTGATTGCTTTTTTAATGATTATTTTTCCATTTGATATATTAAAGCAAGCAGGTTGGTATGCTACGACAATGAATTATATCTGGCCTTTAGCATTTGGGTTATATGGATTATCTTTTATAATCCGAATTCTTGCTAAAGAGGAAATGTGGCGGATTCAAAAAATAATAGTATTATTAACTACAATTTACGCGATTAATCAAGAACAAATGTGTGCATTATATGTGGGATTTTTTGGAATATTTATAATTTACTGTTGGATAAAAAAATTACACATCCCTTTATTTATATACATTATTTTTGTTTTATCGCTAATTATGCTTGGATATCATATGTTATGTCCAGGAAATATTAATAGAAAAATTGTTGAAACAACTGAATATTATCCGAATTTTATTCGATTTTCAATAATTGAAAAACTATTTTTAGGGATCATAACGACAATTTCCATTGGTTTTGTTAACCCTTTTTATATGGTATATTTTTGGAATTTTTCCTTACTGTTTTTATTAGTGAAACATAAAGGTCAAGTTTATGATATGCTAACAATATTTATTTTTACTGTAATTAATTTTTTTATTAGTATATCAGATAAATTTTGTTCGTATAGTGTATTTAAGCAATGCTTCTCGTTGTTTAAGAAATATTTGTCAACTATGCAATATGTAGATTTTCAGGAAATAAGTATATATCTACTTATTGCTTATTTTAGTATATTTGTTATGATAAATTTGTATATAGTATATAAATATTTTGGAAAAAAAATATGGTTCATTGTAACAGTTTTATTTCTAGCGGCATTTTGTGCACGAATTATAATGGGATTTTCGGCTTCGATTTTTGTATCAGGCACAAGGACATTTATAAATTCTTATTTTTTAATAGTAATCGCAGGTTTAATATGTATAAACCATACGAAAGTAAATAAAATCATATAAAAATATAAGAAATAAGGTATTAAACGCAAACTCTTGAACGTAAACGGAAAAAGTAGACATTAAAAATGAAAAATAGTATAATATCACAAAATGAGGTGATATCATGAACACAGTTTTGGTGGAAAAGAATGACATGAAGAAAGTTGCAGAATTACTGCGACGAGGTGAGGTCGTGGCTTTTCCTACCGAAACTGTTTTTGGTTTAGGAGTAAAATTTGGTGATCTTGCTTATTTAGAAAAAATTTATGAACTGAAAAAAAGAGATCATTCTAAAGCCGTAACTTTGATGGTTGCTGATAAAAATGATATTGAAAAATATGCTTATGTCAGTGCTGATGCCAAAAAAGTGATCAATGCTTTTATGCCAGGAATGATGACCCTTATTTTAAAAAAGAAAGAAAATGTGGATGATCGTTATACTGCTGGACTGGAAACAATTGGAATCCGTATTCCTGATGATCCTTTTGTTTTACAACTGTTAAAAGAAGTTGGTCCTATGCTGGTCACCAGTGCCAATATTTCGGGCACACCCGCTTTATTGACTACAGCAGAAGTATACCAGCAGTTTAATGGTAAATTGCCATTGATTGTTAAGGGAAACTGTGTTTCACAGGTGGCCAGTACGGTGGTAAAAATAGACGGTCAGGTGAATATATTGCGTCAAGGTCTGATTACAAAGGAAGAAATTGAGGAGGTACTATTATGAAAATAGCGATGGCTTGTGATCATGGAGGATTAAGATTAAAAAATGTTTTAAAAGCTGACTTGGAAAAAGCAGGACATGAAGTTAAAGATTTTGGAACATACAGTGAAGAAAGCTGTGATTATCCTGATTATGCTGCAAAAGCTGCTAAGGCAGTAGCTTCAGGGGAATGTGAAAGAGGAGTTGTGGTTTGTGGTACCGGAATTGGTGTCAGCATTACCGCTAATAAAGTTAATGGCATCAGATGTGCTTTATGTCATGATGTTTTCAGTGCGAAAGCAACTCGTCAGCATAATGATTCTAATATGTTAGCAATGGGACAGCGTGTTATTGGTGAAGGTTTAGCTTTAGAAATCTTACATGCCTGGATGTCAAGCGAATACGAAGGTGGCAGACATGATGCCCGAATTGCGAAGATGATGGCACTGGAAAAGGAGTAGGCTTATGAAAGATACACAATTATTTGCAAGTGTTGAACGTGAATTAAATCGTCAGCGCAACAATATTGAATTAATTGCTTCAGAAAATTTTGTTTCTAAAGAAGTTTTAGAACTGGCAGGGTCAGTGCTTACTAATAAATATGCTGAAGGTTATCCAGCAAAACGCTATTATGGTGGCTGTGAATTTGTTGATGAAGTAGAAGACCTGGCAAGAAAAAGAATCTGTGAGATCTTTGGTGCTGAACATGCCAATGTTCAGCCTCATAGTGGGGCGCAGGCTAATACCGCTGTTTATCTGGCCTTATTAAAACATGGCGATAAAGTATTAGGTATGTCACTGGCTGATGGTGGACATCTGACTCATGGTCATCCGCTTAATTATTCTGGAATCAATTATGAATTCCATAGCTATGGTGTGGCTAAAGATACTGAAATGATAGATTATGAGGCTTTTCAAAAACAGGTAGAAGAGCTCAAACCAAAACTGGTGGTAGCAGGAGCGAGTGCTTACAGTCGTATCATCGATTTTGAATTCATGGCAAAAGTAGCTCACGACAATGGGGCTTTATTTATGGTTGATATGGCACATATTGCTGGTCTTGTTGCAGCTGGAGTACATCCTTCACCATTTCCTTATGCTGATGTTGTAACTACGACAACACATAAAACTTTAAGAGGACCTCGTGGGGGAGTCATCATGTGTAAAAAAGAACTGGCAGCGGATATTGATCGTGCTGTTTTCCCAGGAATGCAGGGTGGTCCTTTGATGCATATTATCGCAGCGAAAGCACAATGCTTTTATGAAGTGCAGCAGCCCGAATTTAAAGAATATGCAAACCAGATCATAAAAAATGCCAAGGCAATGGAGAAAACCTTAAAAGAAGAAGGTTTCAGACTGGTAGCGGGAGGTACAGATAATCATCTGTTACTGATTGATGTAAAAGCCAGCTGTGGTATTTCAGGTAAAAAAGCACAGCGTCTGTTAGATGAAATCAATATTACTGCTAATAAAAATGCTATTCCTTTTGACAGCGAAAAACCTTTTAAAGCTTCTGGTATTCGTGTAGGAACGCCAGCTATGACAACGAAAGGATTTAAGGAAGAAGATTTTATTGAAGTCGCTAAAATTATTGCTTATCGTTTGAAAAATGAAGAAACTGAAGAAGTTAAACAGGAATGTCTCAAACGTGTTGCGAAACTCACTGCTAAAGTGAGTATGTATAATGATATCCGATATATTTAGGAGGACATATGGCAACAACAATAATGAATCATGCATTGATCGAACATAAACTGACCATTATGCGTGATAAAAATACACCTTCATATCTTTTTAAACAGAATCTTGATGATATAGCTCAGCTGATGGTTTATGAAATTACAAGAAATCTGCCTTTAAAAGATAAACCAGTTGATACGCCAATATGTGCTATGACAGGAAAAGAACTGGCTCAGGATATTGTTCTGGTTCCAATTTTAAGAGCAGGAGTTGGCTTGCTTGAGGGCTTCCGTCATTTACTGAAAGATGCTAAAGTGGGATTTCTGGGAATGGCACGTGATGAAGTCACACTGATTCCTCATGAATATTATGCTAAGCTGCCCAAGCATTTAGAAGATGCTATCGTCATGATCATTGATCCAATGCTGGCTACTGGTGGCAGCAGCATCGATGCCATCGATAATGTCAAAAGTAAGGGCGCAAAAAATATTATTCTGGCCTGTCTGGTAGGAGCGCCTGAAGGTTTAGCGCTGGTTGAAAAGAAACATCCCGATATAGATATTTATCTTGCTCATTTGGATGATCACCTTAATGAACATGGTTATATTGTTCCTGGGTTAGGTGATGCCGGAGATCGACTGTTTGGTACAGATGAATAATAAAAAACTGATTCATGATCTGATTTTCGCATTAACGTTATCAGGAGAAGTCATTGGGACGTTTATTGGTGCTGTTTTGATTGGACTTTATTTAGATCATATACTGTCGACACGCCCAATCATGACATTGATATGGCTGATCTTGGCTTTTATACGAATTATTCAGATATTATTGAGGATAGGAAAAAAATGAATGAGAAAACAGTTTTAAAACAGTCAGTGATATTATTTATGTTAGGACTGTTCATATTTTCACTGATTGGTATGGTCTTACATCAAATCAGTTTTCCGTTGGGATTTTTGTTAGGATACGTATTTAATATCATAGTTTTTTATGTTATTATATTCACAACTGACAGGATACTGAATTTAAAAAAGTCAGTCAGTATCATCATTATCATGACGATCGTCAAACTGCTGATTTATGCAGCAGGATTTTTACTGGCGATATTCTTTCCCGATGTATTTAGTATCATTGGTGTATTTTTTGGATATATGATGACACAGCTGAGTATTTTTGCAGCAAACTATTTTTCTAAAAGGAGGTGATCAATATGGGTGAAATTCAAAATGAACTGATTTTTTCGCTGATTATTTCTAGTGCTCTGGCAATCTTTTTTATCTATGCAGGAAGAAAGATCAAGGCTGCTGATCCTACTGCCAGACCTAAAGGCGTGGTGTTAGTAGTAGAAACGGGAATTCAGGCAATTTATGGTCATATGCAAAGTATCATGCCTAAAAAGTTTGAAAAGAACTATTATCCATATTTTTCAATGTTATTTGTTTGGCTGGTCATTGCCAATATCAGTGGTCTGATAGGTTTTGATGCACCAACTTCTAATTTTTCTATTACCCTGGCTTTATCGATCATTACTTTTGTACTGATACAGTACAATGCCATCAAAAAGCAGGGACTGGGCAGCTTTATTTGGGGTAAAATTATGCCACCAACTGAGCTGTTAGGTATGATTTCGCCACTGATTTCGCTTTCAATGCGTTTGTTTGGAAATATTTTAAGTGGATCGATCTTAATGTATCTGGTTTATTCATTAACTGGATGGTTATCATCATTTATTATTGATTTTAACTTTTTAGGGCCTATTGTGGCACCATTGCTGCATTGTTATTTTGATATCTTTGCAGGATGTATTCAGACACTGGTTTTCGTAACATTGTCATCAATCTTTATTATGATGGAAAACCCAGATTAAATTGTTCTATACAGAAAAAATATCTGTTAGAAATAGATTAAAAATAAAATAGGAGGATATTTATATTATGGAAAGAGGATTAGTTGCGATCGCTGCAGGTCTTGCAGTATGTGCAGGTTTAGGAACAGGGATTGGTGAAGGGATTGCTGCCAGTAAAGCAGTTGAAGCTGTAGGTAGAAATCCTGAAGCAGAAGATAAGATCCGTACTTTAATGATCTTAGGGATTGCTTTAACAGAAACTGTAGCTATCTATGGTTTATTAGTTTCTTTAATCTTATTATTCGTATATTAATAATTGAAAATCTGACAAAGGAGGAATAAAAATGCCAGATATAGCAGGAAAATTATTCCCTAATCTTACAACGCTGATTGTTCAATTATTATCAACAGGTGTTTTATTAATTATTTTTAAGAAATACTTATGGAAATATGCTTTGCAGTATTTTGCTAAGAGAGCTGATTATATAGAATCAACTATCAAAGATGCAAATGAAATGAATCAGAAAGCTTCTGAAAATCTGGAGATTGCTAATAAAAAAGCACGTGAAGCTGCTGCGCAATATAGAATGATCATTGATCAGGCCAAAGAAGACGGTCAGAAAGTTAAACAGCAGATCATGGATGAAGCCAATAAAGAAGCTCGATTAAAAATTGAACAGGCACAAAAAGAAATTGAAACAGAAAAACAGCAGGCTCGTGAAGACATGAGACAGGAAATTGTTGATGTTGCTATCGATGTTGCTACTAAAGTGATGAACAAAGAAATGAATGAAAATATCAATAAAGATCTGGTTAATGACTTTATTGATGAAGTGGTTAATTAATGAGCGCTGTTGGTGAAAGATACGCAGAATCATTATTTGATCTGGCTATTGAAGAAAACAAAGTCGATCGCTATCTTCAGGATATGAAGCTCGTCGATGAAGTGCTTCATAGTGATCGAAAAATTGTTCAGTTCTTTAGTCACGTTTTGATTACTAATGATGTCAAGTATCAGTTGCTTGAATCATCATTTGGTCAAAGTGTTGATAAATATGTTTTGAATTTCTTAAAACTATTGGTGCAATCAAGAAGAATTCGATATATTGATGATATTGTGAAATGTTATATTCAGTTATCTAATGAACACTTAGGTATTGAAGAAGGCGTTATTTACAGTCCTTATGCAATATCTGATCAGCAAATCAAAGATATTGAAAAAGCAATCAGTCAAAAAGAAAATAAAAAAGTGACTTTAACAGTTACTCTTGATCCATCATTGGTTGGTGGAATCAAAGTACAAATCAAAAATCGTGTCTATGATGGCACAATAAAAAATAAAGTAGAAATGCTTAAAAAAGAACTTTTAAGAAAGTAGGTGGAAATAGTGGGGCTTAGACCAAATGAAATCAGTGCTTTGATCAAAGAACAGATCAAACATTATGATGATATCATTGAACAAAAAGACGTCGGAACAGTTATGACTGTTGGAGACGGGGTTAGTTTGATCCATGGTTTGGATAATGCCATGTTAGGTGAACTGATCATGTTTCCAAATGATGTTTACGGAATGGTCATGAACTTGGACGAAGACAGTGTAGGAGCCGTACTACTAGGTTCTGAAAGTACGATTAAAGAAGGCGATGAAGTCAAACGTACAGGCAGAATCATCGAAGTTCCGGTTGGAGACGAAATGCTTGGCAGAGTCGTTAATCCATTAGGACAGGCCATTGATGGTCAAGGAGAAATCAATACTGGTAAAACAAAACCAGTTGAACGTGTTGCCAGTGGGGTCATGACCAGAAAGTCAGTTGATCAGCCAGTGCAGACAGGTATTACTTCAATTGATGCGATTATCCCAATCGGTAGAGGACAGCGTGAGCTGATCATCGGAGATCGTCAGACTGGGAAAACTGCAATCGCCATTGATACGATCTTAAATCAGAAAGGTCAGAATATGTATTGCGTTTATGTCGCAATCGGACAGAAAAACTCAACTGTTGCTCAGGTCGTAGAAAGATTAAGACAGGGCGGAGCCATGGAATATACATGTGTTGTTGCTGCTGGAGCTTCAGAACTGGCGCCTATTCAATATATCGCACCATATGCAGGATGTGCGATTGCTGAATACTGGCTGGAACAGGGAAAAGATGTTCTGATCGTTTATGATGATTTATCTAAACATGCCGTTGCATATCGTACAATGTCATTATTATTAAAAAGACCACCAGGACGTGAAGCTTATCCAGGGGATGTCTTCTATTTACATTCAAGACTGCTGGAACGTGCTTGCCGTTTAAATGAAGAAAATGGTGGAGGATCAATAACTGCCTTACCAATCATTGAAACTCAGGCTGGTGATATTTCGGCTTATATCCCAACTAACGTTATTTCAATTACTGATGGACAGATTTTCTTACAGCAGGAACTGTTTAACTCAGGATTCAGACCTGCCGTTGATACTGGACTTTCGGTATCACGTGTTGGTTCATCAGCACAAATTAAAGCAATGAAACAGGTTTCTGGATCATTAAAACTGGAACTGGCTCAATATGCCGAAATGCAGGCCTTTGCTCAGTTTGGTTCTGATCTTGATGCGGCAACTAAGGCTACACTGGATCATGGGGCAAAAGTACGTGAAGTTTTAAAACAGGCACAGTATTCACCTCGTTCAGTCGCAACTCAGGTTATTACCTTATTTGCTTTAAAATATGGTTTTACAAAACAGTTACAGGTTGAAAAAGTATCAGAGTTCATGGATGGACTTATGGAAAACGTACAGTTAAATCATCCAGAATTTATTACTGAAATTGAAACGAAAAAAGTGATTTCTGAAGAATTAGATGCACAAATGAAAGAGGCTATTGGCGCTTACGTTGAACAGTTTTTGAAATTACAAGATGGTGAATAATCGTGGCTGGCTCAATGCAGGAAATTAAGCGTCGTATCAAATCAGTCGAATCAACTAAGAAAATTACGAAAGCAATGGAATTAGTTGCGACATCTAAACTTCGAAAAACAAGAAATCAGTTAGATGAATTGAAACCTTATTATCAGGGAGTCAGAGAAACCTGTGCAGAAATCCTGGCTTCAAATAAGACGATCAAAGATAGTGCTTATTTAGCTGAAAATAAGGCTGATCAGGATGTATATATCGTTATTTCTTCAAGTTTAGGATTATGTGGCGGATATAATGCTAATGTCTTTAAAGCGGTCAAAGATGTAATCAAAGATGATGATTATATCTATGCCATTGGAAATAAAGGCGTTCATTATTTTCAAAGAAATCATAAGGGTAAAGTAGATACAAAATATGCTAATTTAAATACAACACTATCATTTGATGATATTGTTAAACTGGTAGGCGAAGTGACAGCAATGTATCGTCATAAAGAGATTGGTTCAATTAAGATTGTTTATACTGAATTTGTCAACAATCTGACATTTACACCAAGAATCGTTACTTTACTGCCAATTGATATCAATGAATTCGAAAATATAGAAATTACAAATAAATTTACTGTCTTTGAACCTTCTTCACAGGTAGTTCTGGACAGTCTGATTCCAATGTATCTTCAGGCAGTCATTTATGGTTATCTGGTAGAAAGTGTAACCAGTGAAAATGCTTCAAGAAGAACATCAATGGAAAATGCGACAGATAATGCTGAAGAATTAACAGAACAATTATTATTAAAATACAATCAGGCTCGTCAGACAGCAATAACGAATGAAGTAAGTGAAATTGTTGCTGGAGCTAATGCACAATAAAAGGAGGGGCGACATGGCAAATATTGGAAAAATAATCAGTGCTCGTGGGCCAGTTATTGATATTGCATTTGATAGCGAAGATAAATTACCGCAATTAAATACTGCCATTACGATCGATAATGGTGGCGTGACACTTGTCGTGGAAGTGGCACAACATATCGGTGATGATGCTGTCAGATGTATCGCTATGGGTCCAACTGATGGTGTCGTAAGAGGAATGGATGCAGTGGATACTGGTCATCCAATCGCAGTACCAGTTGGAAATGAAACATTAGGACGTATGTTCAATGTTTTAGGAGAACCTATTGATGGTAAAGAAGCTATTGGCAAAGAAGTGAAGAGAATGCCTATTCATAGACCTGCACCAACATATGCTGAACAGCTGACACAAACTGAAATCTTTGAAACCGGGATTAAAGTCGTTGACTTGATTTGTCCTTTTATCAAAGGTGGAAAAATCGGATTGTTCGGTGGTGCCGGAGTTGGTAAAACCGTTTTAATTCAGGAGTTTATCAACAATATCGCTACCCAGCACGGTGGGTTATCAGTTTTCGCCGGAGTCGGTGAACGTAGCCGTGAAGGAAATGACTTGTATTATGAAATGAAAGACAGTGGCGTTTTATCGAAAACAGCGCTTGTCTTTGGACAAATGAATGAACCTCCAGGAGCACGTTTACGTGTTGCTTTAACTGGTTTAACAATGGCAGAACAGTTCCGTGATGAACAGGGACAGGATGTCTTACTGTTTATTGACAATATCTTCCGTTTTACTCAGGCTGGTTCAGAAGTTTCTGCCTTATTGGGGCGTGTTCCATCACAGGCAGGATATCAGCCAACTTTAGCGACAGAAATGGGAGCTTTACAGGAACGTATTACTTCTACTAAGAAAGGATCAATTACGTCAGTACAGGCGGTTTATGTCCCTGCCGATGACTTAACTGACCCTGCACCAGCAACAACTTTCGCACACTTGGATGCTAAGATCGTATTGGATCGTTCAATTGCTGCTTTAGGAATCTATCCTGCAGTTGATCCATTGAACTCATCATCTCGTGCCTTAGATCCATTAGTTGTTGGTAAAGAACATTATGAAGTAGCTCATGGTGTTCAGCAGATTTTACAGAGATTCCAGGAACTGCAGGATATCATTGCAATTCTTGGTATGGATGAATTAGGTGATGAAGATAAGTTAACTGTAGCACGTGCTCGTCGTGTGCGTAATTTCTTATCACAGCCATTCACTGTTGCAAGCCAATTTACTGGTATGGATGGTAAATATGTGCGCGTTGAAGATACTATTCAGGGATTTAAAGAAATTCTTGAAGGTAAATGGGATCATTTACCTGAACAGGCTTTCCATAATGTCGGTACAATTCAGGAAGCTGTAGAAAAGGCAAAAACTTTAGAAAATGACTAAATTTAAGCTAAAAATAATTACACCGCATGGAATTTACCAGGAAGTGGAAATTGATCAGATCAATATTAGAACAACTGCCGGACAAATTGGTATCTTAGCTCATCATATTCCTTTAGCTAGTGGTGTGGAAATTTCCCAGATGAATTATATTGTTGATGGTAAAAAAACATATTTTGCAGTTGCTGGTGGTTTTGTTCATGTTAATGAAAATGAAACAACATTGATTGCAAATGCTATCGAATCACAGGAAGAAATAGATTTACACCGTGCTGAAGAAGCAAAACAGCGAGCTGAGGAAAGATTACAGAATAAAAACTCAGATACAGATATATTACGTGCTGAAATTGCACTGCGTCGTGCTTTGACACGTATTCATGTTAAGGGTTTATAACAGAGATCATATCTCTGTTTTTTTTGTATATATCGTATGACTAGGTAAAAAATAAGAATTGTGATATAATGCTGACGTGAAAGGACGGGAAATATGGAAATATTATTCGAACCAATAGAAGAATCTTTAATGACCTTGCCATTTCTATTTATCGCCTGTCTTCTGGTGGAATATCTTTCAAATAGAAATGTTATTAATAAAGTCATGGAATATGGACGTTTAGGACCTGCCATAGGTGCCATCGTAGGCTGTATTCCCCAATGTGGATTTTCAGTCATGGCGGCCAGATTGCTGGTTATGAATGTCATTACTTCAGGAACATTATTATCAGTATTTATTGCAACCAGTGATGAAGCACTATCTATTTTGCTGATTCATCCCGAATTGTGGCAAATGTTTGTATTACTGATTGTTTTGAAAATTACCATTGGTACTATTTCAGGATGGCTCTATGACCGTTTTCATCAAAACAGTCAAGAATATGAATATATTCAGATTGCGCCATGTGAATGTGGCTGCCAGAATGGCATTTTACTGCCAGCAATCAAGCATGCTTTAAAAATATTTATCTTTATTTTGCTGACAAATATCGTATTGACATTAATTATTTCATTGATCGGTGAAGATACGTTTACTCATTTGTTAGAAACAAATATGATCTTTCAGCCATTTATCGCTGGTATCGTAGGATTTATTCCTAACTGTGCAGGATCGGTCATTTTAACCCAGCTTTTTGTTAGTGGTGGACTGTCTTTCGGTGCTTTACTGGCAGGGTTAACAACTTCAGCTGGGGTTGGAACCCTTGCTTTATTAACATATATGGAAGATAAAAAACGTGCCTTGTCACTTTTAGCGGCCAGTTATCTGATAGCTATTGTGAGTGGCTATATTGTTATGTTTATTGAATTGTATGTGTAGAAAGTATTATATTGATCTGATCAAACATCAGGCATTAGAAAAAATAGTTCATCACTACAGTGGGACAATATCCCCTGGTAATCAGGCACCAGTGGTCGTTTATATTCAGGAACAGTATACTATGAAACTGATGACCTGGGGTTTTTTACTGGAAAACAGAAACATTTATAACTGTCGCAGTGAAACAGTTTTAGAAAAACCATTTTTTCAGTGTGTTTATCATCAGCGCTGTTTAGTACCAGTATCTGGATTTTATGAATGGAACAGACGTAATCAGCCAATTTCATATGAATTAGATAAACCATTTTACCTGGCAGGTATTTATGATCACGGACGTTTCTGTATCGTGACGACCAAAGCTAATTCATATGTCAAAGGTATTCATCATCGCATGCCGCTGGTACTGACTGGAGATGATGTTAAAAAGTGGCTGTCATCTGATTTTGCATCGGTCATGGAGATCAAAGATTATCATTTTCATCTAGAGATGGTGTAAGAGGAATGGATTCCTCTTTTTTTTTAACATTGTCTTTTGTATAATGAAAGATGAAAGAGGTATTGATATGAAAATAATTAAAAAATTATCCAGGTTACAGCAATTGCTCCTTTTATTTTTAGCAGTTGCACTTATTTTTTCTTTATTATATTTTTTACTGAAGGAAAAAAATACTACATTGTCATTAAAAAACGAAAAAGATATCGTTATTGAATATGGAAAACAGATTGAGTTAGAATTTGATGATCTAATCAACACAAAAGATTTCAGTAAAGATGAAATTAAAACAATCAAAAAAAAGACTGTTATTCAAGCAGATATTAATAATGAAACGGGAAAAGATTATCCTGCCCCTGGTAAGTATCAGGTCAAAATTATCTATGAAAAGCAGGAGTTATCTAAAACGGTTATTGTTCAGGATACGGTAAAACCTGAATTTAATGAGGTTAATGAAGTTTCGATAACAGTTAATACTCAAAATTATGATTATGGCAGTATCATCAAAGCAACAGACCTGTCCAATGTGACTGTTAACTTTGATACATCAAAAATCAATGTAGCTAAGGCAGGTGACTATGAAATGACAGCAACCGCAAAAGATGCTTCAGGTAATGAAACTGTAAAAAATATTACTGTTCATGTAAAAAACAATAGCTACGGTGTGGACGGTAATGTCACGGGGATAACTTATCCCGGTAAAGGTAAAACGATCTGTATTGATGCCGGACATCAGGCTAAAGGAAATAGTGCGAAAGAACCTAATGGTCCTGGTTCATCAACGATGAAAGCGAAAGTAACAAGCGGGGCTACCGGTTGTGTTACTGGAACGGCAGAATCCAAAATCAATTTACAGGTTGCTCAAAAATTACAGCAGATCCTTAGTGAAAGAGGATATCAGGTGATTATGTGCAGGGTTAGTCAGGATGTTGATATTTCTAATGCACAAAGAGCCATGATTGCTAATAATGCTAATGCTGCAGCTTTTGTTCGTTTACATTGTGATTCCAGTGAATCGTCTTCACCAACTGGAACCATGACGATGGCACCATCAACAAATAATCGTTACTGCAGTCAGATTGCCAGCTCATCTCAGAAACTGGCTAAAGCTATTTTAAATCATACCTGCCAAAGTGCCGGTTCAAAAAGTAGAGGGGTTACGATTACTGATACAATGACTGGCTTAAACTGGGCAACTGTTCCTGTCACGATCATTGAAATGGGATTTTTATCGAATCCTAATGAAGACAGACTGTTGAATGATGATGCGTATCAGGAAAAGTTAGCAACCGGAATTGCCGATGGTATTGATGAATTTTTAGGGAATTAAAAAACAAACTGAAAATAACAGAAAAAAGAACCGCGATTATTAAATCAGCGGTTCTTTTTTATCAGTATGGTAAATCTAGATCATCAAGTATGAATTTCTCTTCATCTTTTATTTCTAAGTATATATAATACTGTTTTGTAAGAAAAAAATAAGTTTCATTTTTATCTTCATCAGAAGTGATAATATAGCTTAAACCATTATTGTAGACTTCTTTTTCTGGAGACGAGTTAGAATTTTTTATGTTTTTGTCAATGTAATTTTCAAATAGACTGAAATCATCATCGGAAACAGGATTAAGAAAATAAACTATACTAATCGTACTATAATCTGTTTTCGTCACAATATCATAAATATTTTTTAGATTTTTTTCATCTTTCCATAATGAAAAAGCATAATAATTATAAGTGTTTTCATCGTCTAATATTTCAGAAAACATCATTTCATCTTCTGAGACATATAACCAGGAGTCAACTCCTTTTAATCTGGAAGAAAGATCATCATAACTTTCATATACAGGCAATTGTTTTTGTGAACATCCTGTTAAAAATAACACAAGAAACAATGCAATTATTTTTTTTATCATTTTATTATTCTCTCCCCTTTATGATAATATCAACATGTAAGATATTGTTATTTTTATTATAATTGATAATCATATGAGATTCAATAATCAGTACACCTGAATCATGTTAACTATCAATAGCTAGAGTCATGGAAAATACGTTCGACAGCTTTTTATTTTTCAATTATATTTTAGTATAGACTTAGTTTTCATATTTTTTATTTCAGAATATTTTGGCAAAAATAAAAACCTTTCAGTAAAACAGTTTTTTGAATTTATACTGTTTATTGAAAGGTCATTATTTATTTTACACGTCTAATAGTTGACATGTTTTTATAATAATATGAACCAGGTTCTAGAGAAGAAATTTTAACTTTGGCATTAGGATTATCACCATGAGTGCTCGAGTTTCCGCCCCCAGCATGAATAACGTTACGTGTACCATCGGCATTTAAAATGACGATACCAATGTGATAAGCTGGACTGCCAAAGCAAACCAGATCTCCTGTTCTTGAATTTGACCAGCTGACAGCCGACCATTTCCGTGAGTATCCAGCGGCGGTAGTACGACCAACGCTGACACCAGCTTTATTTAAGCAGTAATAAACTAATCCCGAGCAGTCAAAATAATCTGGTCCTTGAGCTCCCCAGTAATAAAGGCAGCCAAGTTTGCTGTAAGCTACTTTATAGATATTATAACCTAGCTGTTCACCAGAAACTGATTCAGAACTGCTTGAAGATCCGCTGCCAGAACTGCTCGACCCCCCCGAATTACTTGATCCTCCAGAAGTATTTCCTGAACTGCTTCCTGATCCTGAAGAACTGCTGTTAGATCCACTTGATGTGTTTCCGCTTCCTGAACTACTGTTATTGTTGTTTGCAGGTGGTTCAGGTTTAGAACCAGTTACAGGTGATTCATAGGCATTAGCGTTGAATTCATCAATGGCTGCACTTAATGATTCAGTTGCTTCACCATAATCATAGATGGCATTTTGAGTAGCCGCAATATTTTTATTCTGTTCTTCTAACAGTTTACTGTATTGTGCCTGAATCACGGCCTGTTGAGCTTTTTGCTGTTCTAATACTTTTTTAGCATTATCTAAGGTAGCTTTTTGGGTTTCAATAGCTTTTTTATTTTCCAGCATATCAGCAATCAGATCCTGATCGTTATCGGTCAGATCATTAAAACCACTAATTCTGGTAAAGAAATCAGTGAAATTATCAGCCGAGAATATGTAATCGATAATTGAATTATCATTTAAATAACTTTGCATGACATACATACGATCTTTGATCAATGCATCGCTTTTATCAATTTCTTTTTGAGTATTTTCAATAGCTGTTTCTACATACTTTATTTCTGTTTGTTTAGCAGAAATATCATTATTAATTTCAGTCAGTTTCTTCTGTACTGAATTTAATGTTTCTTTTGTACTAGAGGCTTCTTCTTTCTGTTTAGCTAACTGATTAATAAGTTCTTTATTTTTATTTTTTAAATATTTATTAAAGCTTTCGCAAGTTGATTTATTGCTGTTGGTTAGATTACCGCTGGAACAGAGTTTCATATACTTTTCTTCATTTTTTGAAAAGTCAATAGCTGCCACTGGCTTAACCGTATAGAGCGTACTTGTGATCATTGTTCCGGCAAGTATCCCTATAACATACTTTTTAATTTTCATTTTCTACCTCCTCATACTATTTATACAACATTTATATAATAAAGTAAATAAATTTATGATATATCTAAAAAGTCACACAATATAAAAAGCTGTATCAAATTTTATATCATTTGATACAGCTAAATAATTAGTATGGACGTACGGCACAAGTAAATCTGCCAACATTTGAAGCAATTTTAACAACATCTCCAGTTTGTGGAGCATGAATATATTGTCCATTTCCAATATAGATTCCAACATGGCCAGATTTCCATAAAATATCACCTGGCTGAGCCTGTGATACAGGAATTACAGCACCAGATTCTTTTTGTGATCCTGAATAATGATCCAAGTAAACACCAGCCTGACGATAGCACCACATAACTAATCCAGAACAGTCGAATGTATCAGGACCAGAAGCACCCCATACATAAGGACATCCCAGTTTTGAATAGGCTGCAGCTACAACAGTTGCTCCGTATTTATTTGTAGTTGGAACATTTTGTGGTGGCGTCACTGAACTTCCACCTGAACTGTTAGATCCTCCTGAAGGATTACTGATGATAATTGAAGATAAGAATGAATCTAAAGAACTTTGTGTACTTGAGATTTCTTCCTGTTTTTCCTGGGCAGCAGCCAGTTCGTTTTGCTGTTTTGTTAACAGATCCTGGTATTGAGTCTGTAAAACTTCCTGCTGCTGTTTTTGTGATTCAATATTAGCCTTGGCAGTTTCTACAGTCTGTTTCTGCTGTTCAACCTGTTTCTTTTCATCAGCAATTTCATCGATCAGTTCTTCGTCATAAGAAGTGATTTCATTAACACTGTCAACTCTGGCAAAGAAATCAGAAAAACTAGAAGCCCCGAAAATATATTCTACATAGCTGTTACTGTTATTGTATGACTGCATAGCATACATACGTGATCTGATTTCTTCTTCTTTACGGTTAATGCTGTCTTCAAGATTTTTGATTGAAGTCTGCAGATAGTCGATTTCATCCTGTTTTTGCTGAATCTGATTGTTTAAATTCGCTATTTCAGCAACCACACCATCTAAGGTACTTTGGGTTTGAGAAATATCTTCTTTTGAACTACTGATAGAACTTTGCAGTTCACTGTTTTTCTTTTTTAAATATGTATTAAACTGTTTACAAGTTGAATAATTACTGTTAGATAAACGAGAACTAGAACATAAACTCATATATTTATCTTCCTGTCCTTCAAAATTGATAGCTTCTGTCTGTTTTACAGAACCTTGAACTGTAAATAACATCGTAAGACAAACACTTAAAATTAAGCTTTTCTTCATAATCCACCTCCTTGTCCTATTATCTTATTTTTTGGCTGAAATGTAAATATTTTAAGATGAATTTTTAACAATTTAACATAATTTGTCATATACATAACTGAGGTGAAAAATGTGGTCACACACGGAATAGATGTTTCAAGATTTCAAGGAATTATTGACTGGGATGTAGTTAAAGAACATATCGATTTTGCAATCATTCGCTGTGGTTATGGTGGAGACGATCCCAGACAGGATGATCCGATGTTTCGACGTAATGCTGATGAATGTACCAGACTGAATATTCCTTTTGGCGTTTATCTTTATTCTTATGCAACGAATGTCAGCGAAGCTGTTTCTGAGGCCAAACATGTTTTAAGACTGGTTAAAGATTATAAAATGGCTTATCCAATATATTATGATTTAGAAGATAATAATACAACAGGAAGACAAAGCAATGATACGATTGCAGCCATTGCCAAGACGTTTTGTGATCTTCTGGAAAGAGAAAATTATTATGTGGGAATATATGCATCATTATACTGGTTTAATACTAAGTTAACTGATCCGGTTTTTGAACAGTATACAAAATGGATAGCCCGTTACAGTGATGAATTAAATTATGATGGCGACTATGGAATGTGGCAATACAGTGCTACAGGCAGAGTAAGAGGAATTGATGAGATGGTTGATCTGGATTATGGCTATATTGATTATCCCGTGATCATTGAAGGTGGCGGGTTCAATAATTTTGCTGATGAAAATATCACCAGGTATAAAGTTGGTGATGAGGTAGAATTTAATTATGTATTTTTGACCAGTGAATCGACGACACCATTAAGACCTTATCGTACGATAGGGCGTATTACGCGGATTGTCCCTGGTGCCAGAAATCCTTATCTGATTGGTGATGATTCAGGATGGGTCAATGATCAGGTGATTGAAAGACAGATCAAATATTTAGCTGCACCTGATTATCAGGGAAACAGTCTTACTGAAGCGTTGCTTTCTATTGGTGAAGACAGTTCGTTTGCCAGTCGTGCCAAACTGGCTAAACTCAATGGTATTGATAATTATCAGGGAACGCAAAAGCAAAATGATGTATTACTTGCTTTATTGAAAGCAGGTAATCTAAAGGCATAAAAAAAGACTTTACTGATAAACTGAAATGATAACTTTCTATAAAAGCAGGAAAAGTATCATTTCAGACAATAAAGTCCGGATCTTTAACAGTTGATCTGGCATTCATAGGCTCTACGCAAAGCACCACTTTGCAAAGTAATGATACCGCAGAATTCAAATCCATATTTCAGCAGCAGTCTTTGCATAGAAAGATTATTTTCATGCGTATCCATTCTTAAACTATGATATTGAGGATACATGGCAACCACCTGATCTAACATGATCGAAGCCAGGCCTTTTCCTTTATATTGAGGGTCTACAGCTATACGATGCACACAAACATAATCTTGGCTGGTTTTCCATTGACCATCAATTTTGCGGTATGTAGGTTCACCTTGGATCGTCACCATGCAGGTACCTAGGATTTGACCATTGTCTTCAAGCACATAGGCTTCATTATTAGCGATATCAGTTTCAATACTTTCTTGACATGGATAGCCATCTTGCCACTGATCGATACCACTGTTTTTAAAGTATGCTTTTGCCTGATTGATAATATCCATCACTTTAGGTACATCGGTTATTTTTGTTTTTCTAAGTATCATATTTATCCCTCTTTTTCATTTTGTATTAAAAATATATATATTTTATTGAAAATTGTCAATGTTATCATTATTAATTTATGATAAAGTGAACAATAGACCATTTACAAAACGAAAAGTTTTGTTATAATGTTCTCGAAAAAAAATTTGGAGGATAATGATATGGTATTTGAAAAAGTAAAAGATTTAATCGTTGAAACTTTAGGATGCGATGAAGAAAAAGTTACATTGGAAGCAAGCTTAAAAGAAGACTTAGAAGCTGATTCATTAGATGCAGTTGAATTAGTAATGGCTGCTGAAGAAGAATTCGGTGTAGAAATTCCTGATGAAGTTGCTGCTGAATTAAAAACAGTTAAAGATATCGTTGATTTCGTAGAAAAAGAAGCATAATAAAAAACCGTCTCTCAATGAGGCGGTTTTCGCTTTATTCATAAATATATTTTTTCATAAATGATTCATTACGTTCAATGACCTTGAAAATAACTGCACCAATTAACAATACAGCAAATTCACCAGCAAAAACATAGAAAGCATTGATCATAAATGGTAAAGACAGTGCTAAATAAAGTTCTAATCCAACAATCAAACCATTAACCACACCACCGATTAAAGCACCGGCAAACAGATTTTTGGCCATATACATTCCAATACATGCCAGTAAAGTAGCTAATGTTCCAAAACAGATGTCATACATCCCCATTGGTGAAGCCAGATTAGCTAACAGACATCCAATTGTTAAACCAGGAATAAATTTCTTGTTGTAACAAGCCAGTAAAACAATGATTTCTGTTAATCGCATTTGAATAGCGCCATAAGCAATTGGTGAAATCAGAATCGTCAATACCGCATAAATGGCCGCAATCATCGCATTGATCACTAACAGTTGTACCTTTTTATTATTCATTTTTTCGTCCTCCTCTTCTAAAGTACAGTTAGAAGCCAGATAAAATAAAAAAATGGCTGAGCCATTTCATTTTATCCTTAGTTTTTTATACTGGGTTTGGCTCTCGAACCAGTGTTATAAAACGATGTTATTATACATAAAACGATTAGGAAAAGCAATATCCATTTATTGCCATGAGGACTTTATAAGCGTATTCTTTTTCAAATAAGAGAAAAAATGGTATATTATAACCAGGTAATCAATAAATAAAGGAGAGTAAACAATGTTAGAAGCAGGAACTAAAGCACCGGATTTTACCTTATGTGATCAAAATGGACAAGAAGTGAAGCTAAGTGACTATCTTGGCAAAAAAGTGATTTTATATTTCTATCCCAAAGATAATACCGCAGGATGTACTAAGCAGGCCTGTGGATATAGTGAAAAGATTGAAGATTTTCATGTGGAAAACTGTGAAGTTATTGGTATCAGCAAAGACACCGTAGCGTCACATAAAAGATTTGAAGAAAAGCAGAATCTGAAAATTACGATCTTAGCTGATCCTGAACTTGAGGTGATCAGACAGTATGATGTATATCATGAAAAAAACATGTATGGCAAAAAAGTAATGGGCGTTGTCAGAACGACATATCTGATTGATGAACAGGGAATGATCGTTTTCGCTAAAGAAAAAGTAAAAGCGGCTTCAAATGCGGATGACATGCTGGAACTGTTAAAAAAAGCATAGTTATTTCCAATAAAAATCATTATAATATAAAATAAGGAGGAGTTATGATGAAGTGTCCTTATTGTCATAGTGAAATTAGAGATGATGCTATGTTCTGTAGTGAATGTGGTCAGAAAATCGAACAGCCAGAAGTAAAGAGTACATCAGAATCTTCTGTTGGCAGTCGCGTTTCTAAACGCCAGCAACAGCAAAAAAGCAGCAGTCAGAAAAATATCATTATTATTGGTGCTGTTGTGGCAGCTGTTTTAATTGCTGCAATCTGTTATTTTCTGTTTTTTAAATCAGATGATAGTGAAACCAAAACTACTGAAAAGCAGACAACATCCCAAAAAACTGAGTCTTCTAAAGAAATTAAATTAGAAAAAGACAGTATTACTGTTCAAGTGGGAGAACATGATTATATTGAAGCTGATGTGGACTGCACTTATTCTGTTAAAGATGAGTCAATCTGTGAAGTTGATCGTTTTGGAACAGTAACTGGATTAAAAGCGGGGCAGACAACGATCACCTGCAAAGGGGATAATGGTGCTAAAGCAACAGTGAAAATTACGGTTGAAGCCGGTGGTCAAACAGAAACTATTGCTGGAGATTATGTTTTTCCTAATAGTTCAACTGTTTTGCTAACGGAAAATGACTTAAATGGTAAAAGTGAATGGGAATTAAGAATCGGTATCAACGAGATTTATGCTCGTCATCACTGTACTTTTAAAACCGAAGAAATTGTAAATTACTTCCAGTCAAAATCATGGTATAGTGCTGATCCAAATCTAACTTCTGATAAAATGAATGCCGATGTTAGTGCATATTTAAATGATATTGAAGTTAAAAATGTGAATTTTATCAGAAATTATCAGCAGACACATTAAAAAGCTGTAGAGAAATTTTGCTCTACAGCTTTTTAAATAAGATGATAATGTTTTAAGGCTTTTGCAATACCATCATGATCGATATCATCAGTAACATATTCTGCCAGCTTAAAAAGTTCTGGATCACCATTTTTCATGACGATCGAATGCTTGACATAACTAAGCATTGACTCATCATTGAAAGAGTCACCAAAAACGTAACAGTCATCTAATGACAGATGAAAATGATCGATCAGGAACTGAATACCAGTCGCTTTTGAATGCTTGGCTGGTACTATTTCGGAAAATACCGGGTTTCTTTTAATGATATCAAAATCATGTTCGATTGCATGATAAAAAGCCGAAACATCGTGATAAAACTGAATACAGAATTTATCAAGATGAACATCTTCATCTTCAAAAAAACCTAATGGAAAGTGTGCCTGATCATACATCTGATAAATGCTTTTGACAACAGGATCATCGCACTGTGACTGAAAATAAATTTTATCACTGGCTTCAAAAATGGCATAAAGCTGATGTGATGCAATCAAAGATAACAGTTCGTGACACCTTTTTGCTGTGATGCGATGATGGTAAAGCACTTCATCTAGGTAACTGATATAGGTGCCACAGCCACAGACATAACCATCTGGCTGAAGCGCTGCAATACAGCTGTCAATCGTAGCACGAGTTCGACCGGTATTAATAAAAACCAGATGTCCGTTTTGTTTGGCTTGAGCGATTGCCTTAACCGTACTAGAAGCGATAGTATGTGTTCTTTCATTAAGTAAAGTACCATCAATATCAAAGAATAGCAGTTTCTGATTCATCATTTTTCCCCCAATTATCTCATTTATTTACACTATATCATAATATATACTTATTTTTAAAGAGATCAAAGTGGTGTAAAGATTATTTTGATTTATAGCATTGTTTCTTTATTTAAATCTATGTATAATAGGAATAGTTTAATAAGAATCGGGGGAAGCCAAAATGTATAGAATTGTCAAAAAGGAAAGACTTAATGACGTTGTTGAATTAATGGAAGTTCATGCTCCTATGGTTTCTAGAAAATGTGAACCAGGACAATTTATCATCTTACGTGTTGGTGAAGATGGAGAAAGAATTCCTTTAACAATAGCAGATTATGACAGAGAAAAAGAAACGATTACGATCATTTACCAGATCGTAGGTTTTTCTACTAAAGCTCTGGCTCAATTAAATGAAGGTGATGAAATCACCGATTTTGTTGGACCTTTAGGAGTACCAACAGACTTGAAAAAATCACAGCATGTTATTGGGATTGCTGGTGGTGTAGGGAGTGCCCCTTTATATCCACAGTTAAGAAAGCTGGCACAGATGGGCGTAGATGTGGATGTCATCATTGGTGGTCGTGAAGCACAGTATGTTTTATGGGCTGATAAATTTAAAGAATTCTGTAAAAATGTATATATCATGACTGATGATGGATCATTAGGGGAAAAAGGATTTGGAACAGTCAAGTTACAGCAGCTCATTGACAGTGGTGAACATATTGATGAAGTTATCGCTATTGGACCAGTACCAATGATGAAAGCAGTTGTAGGGGTCACCAAACCTTACAATATCAAAACAATGGTATCATTAAATCCAATTATGATCGATGGAACAGGAATGTGTGGATGCTGTCGTGTGACTGTTGATGGAAAAATTAAGTTTGCCTGTGTTGATGGACCGGATTTTGATGGATTACAGGTTGATTTTGATGAACTGATGGCTCGTCAAAGAATGTTCAAGGAAGAAGAACATGAAGTTGAAGCCAATGCTAATCGTATGTGTAATTTAATGAGGGGGTGTGAGTAATGCCTAACATGTCACCAAATAAGGTAAAAATGCCTGAACAGGAACCAAATGTCAGAAATAAGAATTTTGAAGAAGTTGCTTTAGGATATACAAAAGAACAGGCCATGGAAGAAGCCACTCGCTGTTTGAACTGTAAAAAACCTTTCTGCATGGATGGGTGTCCAGTGGGTGTACCTATTCCTGAATTTATTGCCCACGTAGCTAAAGGAGAGTTTGAAGAAGCTTATCAGACGATTACCAGAGAAAATGCATTGCCTGCCATCTGTGGACGTGTCTGTCCTCAGGAAAATCAATGTGAAGGAAAATGTGTTCGTGGTATCAAAACTGAATCAGTAGCGATTGGCCGTCTGGAAAGATTTGTTGCTGATTACCATCGTGAACATGGTAAACCATTAGCTAATAAAATTGAAAAAAATGGTAAAAAAGTTGCTGTCGTAGGTTCAGGGCCAGCGGGAATTACCTGTGCTGGAGAACTGGCTAAAAGAGGTTATGATGTAACAGTTTTTGAAGCGTTACATAAAACTGGAGGCGTTTTGTCATATGGAATTCCTGAATTCCGTTTACCAAAAGCTTTGGTTCAGGCCGAAGTTGATGGAGTTGCTGCATTAGGTGTTGATTTCCAGACAAACGTTGTAGTTGGCCGTTCAATTACTGTTGATGAACTGCAGCAGCAAGGTTATGAAGGTATTTTTATTGGCAGCGGTGCAGGATTGCCTCGTTTCCAGAATATTCCTGGTGAAAACTTAAATGGGGTTTATGCAGCCAATGAATTTTTAACACGTGTTAATTTAATGAAGGGATACCAGTTCCCAGATAAACCAACACCAGTGAAGATCACTGATACGGTTTGTGTTATTGGTGCAGGAAACGTAGCGATGGATGCTGCCAGAACAGCAAAACGTTTAGGAGCTCAGAATGTCTACATCGTTTATCGTCGTGGACCAGAAGAAATACCAGCTCGTGCTGAAGAAGTACATCATGCCAAAGAAGAAGGAATCATTTTCAAATTGCTGACTAATCCAGTAAAAATTGAAGGTGAAGACGGATGGGTCAAATCAATGGAATGTGTCGAAATGGAATTAGGTGAACCTGATGCTTCTGGCAGAAGAAGACCATTAGTTAAAGAAGGTTCTAACTTTACGATTGAAACAGGAACTGTTATTGTGGCTATTGGACAAAGTCCAAATCCATTGATCAGACAGACAACACCTGGTCTTGACTGTCAGTCATGGGGTGGTATCATCGTTGATGAAGATACGATGAAATCATCTAAAGATGGCGTTTATGCAGGTGGCGATGTCGTCACTGGTGCAGCTACAGTTATCTTAGCTATGGGTGCAGGTAAAAAGGCAGCACAGGCCATGGATGCATATTTAAAAAATAAATAATCAATACATGATATAGCAGAACTTAGCGGTTCTGCTTTTATATTGTTAAATAAAACTTATGATAATAAAATTATTGCAAATTATTTTATTAGACAAATATTTCATATATAATAATTTAAGAAATAAAAAGGGAAACACTGAAAATCAGTGCAGGAGGCTAGAAAATGGAAACAGTTCATACAGACAATTCAATATCAGTTAGCCTTTTTTCACTTTTCTATTTTTGTTGAATGAAAACATATCTTTTTTATAAGATATGTTTTTTTTAAAAATAAGAAACGGAGGATTAAAAAATGCCAAAAAGAGAAGATATTCATTCTATTTTAGTTATTGGGTCAGGCCCAATTATTATTGGACAGGCATGTGAGTTTGACTACTCAGGAACACAGGCCTGTAAAGCATTAAAAGGATTAGGTTACAAGATTGTCCTGGTCAACTCAAATCCAGCAACAATCATGACTGATCCAGAAACTGCCGATGTAACATATATTGAACCATTAAATCTGGAAAGACTGACTCAAATTATTGAAAAAGAAAGACCAGATGCTTTATTGCCAAATTTAGGAGGACAGTCAGCATTAAATTTATGTTCAGAATTATCTAATGCTGGTGTCCTGGATAAATACAATGTTCAGGTTTTAGGTGTCAAAGTTGATGCTATTGAACGTGGTGAAGACCGTTTGGAATTCAAAAAGACAATGAATGCTTTAGGAATTGAAATGGCAAGAAGTGAAATTGCTAATACGGTTGATGAAGCTTTAGCGATTGCAGATAAATTAGGTTATCCGGTTGTTGTTAGACCAGCCTATACTATGGGTGGAGCCGGTGGTGGACTGGTTTACAACGTAGAAGAATTAAAAACAGTTGTTAACCGTGGTTTACAGGCCAGCCTGGTTCATCAGTGTCTGATCGAAGAATCAATCTTAGGTTGGGAAGAACTGGAACTTGAAGTTGTCAGAGATGCTAATAACAATATGATTACGATCTGTTTCATTGAAAACATCGATCCACTTGGAGTTCATACAGGAGATTCATTCTGTAGTGCACCAATGTTAACAATTTCTAAAGAAGTACAGGCCAGATTACAGGAACAGGCTTACAGAATTGTTGAATCCATCGGTGTTATTGGTGGAACTAACGTACAGTTTGCTCATGATCCAGTAACTGACCGTATCGTTGTTATTGAAATCAATCCTCGTACATCTCGTTCATCAGCGTTAGCTTCAAAAGCAACAGGTTTCCCTATTGCTTTAGTTTCAGCAATGCTGGCAGCAGGACTGACTTTGGAAGATATTCCATGTGGGAAATATGGAACTTTAGATAAATACTATCCTGATGGTGATTATGTAGTTATCAAATTTGCTAGATGGGCTTTTGAAAAATTCAAAGGTGCTGAAGACAAACTGGGAACGCAGATGAAAGCTGTTGGGGAAGTTATGAGTATCGGTAAGACATACAAAGAAGCTTTCCAGAAAGCTATCCGTTCTTTGGAAATTGGTCGTTATGGTTTAGGACATGCTAAAAACTTTGATCAGTTATCTAAAGAAGAATTACTGAAAATGCTGATCAATCCAACAAGTGAAAGACAGTTCATCATGTATGAAGCTTTAAGAAAAGGGGCAACAGTTGACGAACTGTATGAACTGACAAAAATTAAACACTATTTCATTGAACAAATGAAAGAACTGGTTGAAGAAGAAGAAAAAATCATGTCTTATAAAGGACAGCAGTTACCAGATGATGTATTGAAACAGGCAAAACTGGACGGTTTCTCTGATAAATATTTAAGTCAGCTGTTAGCTGTTGAAGAAAAAGATATTAGAGAACACAGACTGGCTATTGGACTTAACCAGGCATGGGAACCAGTACATGTTTCTGGTACACAGAATAATGCTTATTACTATTCTACATATAATGCACCTGATCATAGCAGTGTAACTGATAAAAAGAAAATCATGATCTTAGGTGGTGGACCAAACCGTATTGGTCAAGGTATCGAATTTGACTATTGCTGTGTACATGCTGCTTTAGCTTTGAAAAAACTGGGATTTGAAACAATTATCGTTAACTGTAACCCAGAAACAGTTTCTACTGATTATGATACATCAGATAAACTGTATTTCGAACCATTGACATTAGAAGATGTATTGAGCATTCATGATAAAGAAAAACCATTAGGTGTTATTGCTCAATTTGGTGGTCAGACACCATTGAATCTGGCTAGTCAGCTGAAAGCTAATGGAGTTAATATCTTAGGAACAACACCAGAAACGATCGATATGGCTGAAGATAGAGATTTGTTTAATGAAATGATGGAAAAATTAAATATTCCAATGCCTGAATCTGGAATGGCTGTTAATGTTGATGAAGCATTAGAAATTGCTAAACGTATTGGTTATCCATTAATGGTAAGACCATCTTATGTCTTAGGTGGTAGAGGTATGGAAGTCGTTTATGATGATGATTCATTAAAAGAATATATGGCAGCAGCTGTTGGGGTTACACCTGACCGTCCAATTCTGATTGACAGATTCTTAAATGATGCCATGGAATGTGAAGCAGATGCTATTTCTGATGGTGAAAATGTATTCGTTCCAGCTGTTATGGAACATATCGAATTAGCTGGTATCCACTCAGGAGATTCAGCATGTATCTTACCATCTAAACATATTCCAGTAAGACATGTGGCAACAATTAAAGAATATACTAAGAAAATCGCTAAAGAAATGAATGTACGTGGCTTAATGAACATGCAGTATGCGATTGCTGATGATAAAGTTTATGTGTTAGAAGCTAATCCTCGTGCTTCAAGAACAGTACCTTTAGTATCAAAAGTATGTAATATCAACATGGTAAGAATTGCTACTGATATTATTACCAGTGATCTGACAGGAAGACCATCACCAGTTAAAGATTTAAAAGACAGAAAAATTCCTCATGTTGGAGTTAAACAGGCAGTATTCCCATTCAACATGTTCCCTGAAGTTGACCCAATTTTAGGACCTGAAATGAGATCAACTGGAGAAGTTCTAGGTTTAGCTAATTCATATGGTGCTGCTATCTTCAAAGCTGAAGAAGCTACTCAGACAAAGCTGCCTACTAAAGGAAGAGTACTGATTTCTGTATCTGACAGAGATAAAAAAGATGTTGTGGAACTGGCTCAAAAATATTATGATGCAGGATTTGAAATCGTTGCTACTGGAAAAACATTTGATCTGATCGTTAAAAATAAAATTCCAGCTATCAAAGTGAAAAAGATTCACGAAGGTAGACCAAATATCGCTGATGCCTTAACTAATGGTGAACTGGCTATGGTCATCAATACACCACATGGTAAACAGTCAGCTCATGATGACAGTTATATCAGAAAATCAGCTATCAAGATGAGAATTCCATATATGACAAATATGGCTGCAGCTAAAGCTGCCATCGAAGGTATCATGGATGCTGAAATTCATGGTACTCATGAAGTAAAATCATTACAGGAATATCATAAAGCGATTAAATAATATCTAAGAACATGGATCGTGAAGATCCATGTTTTTTGTTCCTGTAAAATTGCAGTGGATGAACATAGAAGTTTTATAAAAAAAGATAAATATTTTAGCACTCTATACTTGACAGTGCTAAAATAAGTGCTATAATATTAGTGTAGTTAAGGAAGAGATCTTAACGAGGTAATAATTTTATTTCCCAGCATTGAACTACTGAGATAAAAAGAAAGAAAGAGGCGATGTATATGAAATTCTTACCTACAATGAACGATATATTTGATGATTTATTTTATGATCCATTTAAAAACTACACAACAGTAAACGCAATGCGTACTGACATTACTGAACAGGGTGATCATTATCTGTTAGATATGGAATTACCTGGATTTCAAAAAGAAAACATTCAACTGGAACTGAAAGATGGATATCTTTATATCAGTGCAAACCGTGATGAAAACAGTGAAGAAAAAGATGATGCAGGTCATGTTATCAGACGTGAACGTTATAGTGGCAGCTGCAGTCGTAGCTTCTATGTTGGAGATGTTCAAAAAGAAGATATCAAGGCAGCATTTGATAATGGTGAACTGAAAATTACAATTCCAAAAGATACTGTTAAACAGGTTGAAGAAAAGAAATATATCAGTATTGATTAATTGGATATGAAGGAACTATAGTTGGATATAGTTCCTTTTTTTGTTAATAAATATATATAGATAAAACAGTTTTTTATCTTGATTCAAATTATTTTAATATAATAATAAAATTTTATAAAAACTATTGAAAAATATAGTGAAATTGACTATACTATGAAAGAATAGAAAAGGATGAGGAAAATGTATTATTGTGATAAAAAACAATCAATTATATTTATATCTGCTACATCCTCATTTTTATATTCTTTTTGTTTCTAAACATATCATTTTTATTGATATGTTTTTTTATAAAGGAGGTATATTGATATGAAAGGCTATTTAATATTAGAAGATGGCAGCGTTTTTACAGGAGAAAGCGTTGGTGCTGACAAAGAAGTCATTAGTGAATTTGTCTTTAATACATCAATGACAGGATATGTAGAAGTTTTAACAGATCCTTCATATGCAGGACAGTCGGTAGTCATGACTTATCCTTTGATTGGAAATTATGGAGTCTGTCTGGAAGATCAGGAATCAAGACAGCCTTATGTAGAAGGATTCATTGTTAATGAATTAACCAGAAAAGGAAGTAACTTCAGAAAAAATGTTGATTTAAAAGAATATCTGATAGAACATGATATTCCTTGTATTCAGGGAATTGATACCCGTTATTTAACTAAAATTATTAGAAATAAAGGGTGTATGAATGGGATGATCACAACTCATCATTATGATGATCTAAGTGAAGTTATGACAAAAATTCATCAGTTTAAAGTAACTGGTGTAGTAGAACAAACAACATGTAAACAGCCCTATACGATTGGTTCAGGAGATAAAAGGGTAGCTCTTTATGATTTTGGAGCTAAAGCTAATATCGCTAAATCATTAGCGAAAAGAAATATAGAAGTAACCGTTTATCCAGCTTCGACACCAGCTTCAGTGATTATTGATGGACATTATGATGGAATCATGCTTTCTAATGGGCCAGGAGATCCTAGTGAAAATGTTGAAATCATTGCTGAAATGAAAAAGCTGGCACAAAGCAATATACCAATTTTTGCGATATGCTTAGGACATCAGTTAATGGCTTTGGCACATGGTTTCAAAACTGAAAAACTGAAATATGGACATCATGGAGCGAATCATCCAGTTAAAAACCTGGAAACAGGAAGAGTTTATATTTCTACTCAGAATCACAACTATGTAATTTGTGAAGATTCGATCGATCCTCAAATTGCCAGACCTTGGTTTAAAAATGTCAACGATGGTACGATTGAAGGAGTAGAATATTTAAATGAAAATATCAAAACTGTTCAGTTCCATCCTGAAGCCTGTGCTGGGCCTTTAGACACAGATGAATTATTTGATGAATTTGAAAAAATGATGGAGGTAAAGTAAGATGGCAAAAGATTTAAGTATCAAAAAAGTTTTAGTTATTGGTTCCGGACCTATCATCATTGGACAGGCAGCCGAATTTGACTATGCTGGAACTCAGGCATGTCGTGCCTTAAAAGAAGAAGGTATTGAAGTTGTTCTGATCAATTCTAACCCAGCAACGATCATGACGGATAAAGATATCGCTGATAAAGTATATATCGAACCATTGACTGTTCCGGTTGTTAAAAAACTGATCATAGAAGAAAAACCAGACAGTATTTTACCAACTTTAGGTGGTCAGAATGCTTTAAATATTGCTATGGCATTAGCTGATGAAGGGTTCCTGGAAGAACATCATGTGCGTACCATTGGAACTAATACAGATACGATCAAATTAGCGGAAGACAGACTGGAATTTAAAAATCTGATGGAAAGCATTGGGGAACCATGTGCTCCTTCTATCGTTGTCAATCATGTTGATGATGCTTTGGATTTTGCTGCAAAAATTGGCTATCCAGTTGTTGTTCGTCCAGCCTATACGCTAGGCGGAACAGGAGGCGGAATTGCTCATGATGAAACAGAATTGCATGATATCTGTTCCAATGGTTTACGTCTTTCTCGTGTCAGCCAGTGTCTGATTGAAAAAAGTATTGCTGGATGGAAAGAAATTGAATATGAAGTAATGCGTGATGGTGCGGGAAACTGCATTACCGTATGTAATATGGAAAACATGGATCCTGTAGGTGTTCATACTGGAGACAGTATCGTTGTAGCTCCATCACAGACTTTATCTGATAAAGAATATCAGATGTTACGTTCATCAGCTTTAAATATCATTACCGCTTTAAATATTGAAGGGGGATGTAACGTGCAGTATGCATTACATCCTGAAAGTTTTGAATATTGTGTTATCGAAGTTAATCCACGTGTTTCACGTTCATCAGCACTGGCATCTAAAGCAACAGGATATCCTATTGCTAAACTGGCAGCTAAAATTGCCTTAGGTTACCGTCTGGATGAAATTAAAAATGCAGTTACTGGAAAAACCTATGCCTCATATGAACCAACATTAGACTATGTCGTATGTAAGATTCCAAAATGGCCATTTGATAAATTTGTTGGTGCTTCCAGAAAATTGGGAACCCAGATGAAAGCAACAGGAGAAGTTATGGCTATCTGCAATAACTTTGAAGGGGCTTTGATGAAAGCCTTACGTTCACTGGAACAGAACGTATATTATTTACATGCTGCTAGCATGGAAAATATGACAAATGAACAGCTTAAAACAAAATTAAAAGAAGTTGATGATCAGCGTATTTTCGCTATTGCTCAAGCTTTAAGAAAAGGAATCAGCGAAGCAGAAATTCATGATCTTACTAAAATAGATCTTTGGTTCATTGACCGCATTAAAGTTCTTATTGAAATGGAAGAACGATTAAAACACGAAGAACTGACAGTTGAATTAATGCAGCAGGCAAAAAGACTGCAGTTCCCTGACTGTGTAATAGCTAAGCTGACTCATCAAAGCGAACAGGCAGTACATCAGTTTAGAAAAGATCATCATATTGAAGCAGCCTATAAGATCGTTGATACCTGTGCTGCAGAATTTGATGCTACCACACCATATTACTATTCTATTCATGGTGGGGTTAATGAAGTCGATCCTCAAGACCAGAAGAAAAAAATCATGGTATTAGGTTCAGGACCAATTCGTATTGGACAGGGAATTGAGTTTGACTACTGTTCAGTTCACTGTGTATGGGCCTTGAAAAAAGCAGGATATGATACGATCATCGTTAATAATAATCCTGAAACCGTGTCTACTGATTTTGATATCGCTGATCGCCTTTATTTTGAACCATTAACACCAGAAGATGTAGAAAGTATCGTCGATATTGAAAAACCTGATGGTGCTATCGTTCAATTTGGTGGACAGACAGCAATCAAGTTAACTCAGGCTTTAACCGATATGGGTGTAAAAATTTTAGGTACTGATGCCGATGATGTTGATGCGGCTGAAGACAGAGAAAGATTTGATGAAATTCTGGAAAAATGTCATATTGACCGTCCAAGAGGATCAACTGTTTTTACAACCGATGAAGCTATTCAAGTGGCTAATCAGTTAGGTTATCCGGTTTTAGTCAGACCATCCTATGTATTAGGTGGAGCTGGTATGGAAATTGCTTTAAATGATGGTGATATTAAAAAATTCATGAAGATCATTAATCGTCAGTATCAGGAACATCCTATTCTGATCGATAAATATCTATCTGGTAAGGAAGTAGAAGTAGATGCTGTCTGTGATCATGAAGGAGTTTTAATTCCTGGAATCATGGAACACGTAGAACGTGCTGGAGTTCATTCAGGAGACAGTATTTCAGTTTATCCGCCACAAAAAATTAAACCAGAAATTAAAGAAATCATTGTTGACTATACACAACGTCTGGCTAAAGCGTTACACGTTATTGGTCTGATCAATATACAGTTTATCGTTTATGAAAATCAGGTATATGTTATTGAAGTCAATCCTCGTTCTTCTCGAACGATACCATATATTTCTAAAGTCACTGATATACCTATTGTTGCGGTGGCTACAAATGTAATCATGGGACAGTCAATTAAGGAACAGGGATATGAATATGGACTGGCACCAGAAAAAGAAACAATTGCCGTTAAAATGCCTGTATTCTCATTTGAAAAAATTACTGGAGCAGAGATTTCACTTGGCCCAGAAATGAAATCTACAGGAGAAGTCTTAGGTATTTCTAAAAATATTGATGAAGCTATTTACAAAGCCTTTATGGCAACAGGGATTCAGCTGCCTAAAAAGAAAAATATTATTTGTACGATCAAAGATAGTTCGAAAGAAGAATTCCTGCCAATTGCTAAACAGTATTATATGTATGGTTATGATATTTATTCTACTGAAGGAACATATCATTTCTTAAAAGAACATGGTGTTCCAGCTCATTTTGTTAACCGTATTGATGCTAAGTCAAATACGATCTTTGATCTGATGTTAACTGATACTGTTGATCTGGTCATCGATATTCCAACCAGAAATAATAATCTGAAAGATGGATTCCTGATTCGTAGATTTGCAGTAGAAGCAGGTATACCAATTTATACATCGTTGGATACTGCTAAAGCCCTGATTGATTCACTGGAAAGAAGAAAAACAGGAATCATGACGCTCATTGATATTACAAAACTTAAATAATAATAATGAAAGCCTCTATCTGAATATGGATAGAGGCTTTCATTATTGAATGTAACCTAACTTTTTGCAGGCCAGATATATTCCATCCTGATCAATAGGTGCTGTGATATATGAACTCATCTGTTTTAACTGTTCATTACCCTGTCCCATACAAATTGAAAATGCTGCATGCTTAAACATTTCTACATCATTGAGAGAATCTCCAAAAGCGATATACTCATCAAAATGCCACAGTTTCATAAAATATGAAATACCGGTTGCTTTAGAAATACCTTTGATCGTAATATCAGCGTAAGTAGATTCACCTGGCATGACATCCAGTTCTTCAATGACTTTAAATTCGTGATAATCATGACCTAATGGGGCATAAGCGATCATAGCGCCAACTTCCTGTCCCTGATAGGTGGCCACCTGAGGGATTGGGTTATGAAAATAAGTACATGACTGAATAACATTTTCATCAGGCGTTTCCGTAATGATTCGTGGATCGCATTTTAAAGCTAAGGGGATATGATGTTCTTTGGCGATAGCGATGGCTTTTTCTACGATTGAAACTGGTAATATTTCTTTATGCAGGACATTAAGATTTTCATCGAGCAGAGCCTGACCATTATTACAGACATAACCATCAAAGGGGAATATTTCGTAAATATGTGTTCCCATCAGTGAATGGATACTGCGACCAGTTGAAATCAGCAGGGTATGACCTTCCTGTTTAAGCTTTGTTAAAGCTTCAACAGTACTGGCTGGAACCTGATGATCAGAGTTAGTACGCAAAGTACCATCAATATCAAAACAAATCAGTTTTTTCATGAGGCATTCCTCCTTAATAAAGAGAGTAAAGTGTTATTGACAGAAAAAGGGATAGCTTGAATTATTACACGACCAGGGCCTGTAATCAGGATATTTTTATTCGTCTGGTCTAATATTGATTTATTTTTCAATTTTAACATGGATCGTATTTTCATTTTGCATGTCGTCTCCATCATTAAAAGATCAGTGCTATTGATGAGTAGCTGCTGGCCCGGAAGTAAATCATACTCTACGATCTGGCCGTGAATTTTTATAAAACACATTCCCTGTCCTGATATCCTGTTTAAATCGGGAAGAGAAATACTGTTTATTAAGTTATTCTGTAAAGAAGAAAGCATAATACTGTCTTCGCTGGCTACAAACACAGAACGAGGAATAATGAATGTTTGACCAGAAACGACAGATACTGGCAAAATATTTCCCGGGAAACCTACGGTAAAGGCAATATTTCCATCCTGTAAGGCAGCAGAGATTTTTCTGTCTGCGTTTTTTTTGTTAAAAAGCGAGGTGAAGATGCTGCTGGGGTCATAGGTTTTGGTTTTAATACAGGCATCATTCCAGGCAATTGCATCATTGCCAGATATCATTTTTTCACCTTGTTTTAAATGACAGATGACAACCGAACAGTTGTCATCTTTTATTTCATATTTCATAAAAGCTCCTTAATAAGCGACACAGACTGGCTGTGGGATTTCCAGTTTTTCATTGGCTGGTTTCAGTTCTTCGTTTTCTTCATCGAATGTATATAGTTCCATGACATTATCTTCCTGACAGCCAACAATGACATAGCGATCATTGATAATATTAAAATCTCTTGGGCCTTTGCCAGTATGTACCATATACAATAATGATATTTTTCCAGTTATCTGGTTGACACGATATAAAACGATACTGTCATGACCACGGTTGGAAACCATCAGATGTTTACCTGAACTGGTCATTCTAATAGCAGCAGCACTGGAGAAATCATGGAAATGGCGTGGGACACAGTTAATTCCCTGAATCAGAGTATAATGTCCCTGGTCATAGCAGTAAACCATGATTGAATTAGCTATTTCATTAACAACATAGCTAAAACGACCGTCTTTTGAAAAAATCATATGGCGTGGACCACTGCCAGGAATCATCAGTAAATTAAGCTGTGGCTGTTCTACCAGAACCCCTTGACTGTATTCATACATGACAACTTTATCTGCTCCCAGATCTACACTATAGAGATATTTCTGATCAGGAGTAATACCAACATAATGGGCATGAGGGCCAGTTTGTCTTTTTAACAGATCGATTCCCAGACCACGATGATGGACAGTACCAATTTTCTGCTGTATTTTATTATCTTTCAAAGAAAAAATAGCTGTCGCTCCTACATGATAATTGGCGGTAAAGAGAAAACGATTGTCCTGACTGAGACATAAATGAGTATAAGAGCGACCTAGTGAATCGAAGCGAGAGTATTCAATCAGATCATGATCTTTCATGATATAATTAGCTACTCCTCCTCCGGTACCTTTTTGTGCATCTTTAAATGCAGCATATAATAAATGATCTTTAGTAATGATATAAGAAGGATAATCTATGGTCTCAACCTGTTTGACCAAAGACATTTTTTGGCTGTCTTCATCAAGCTGACAGATGTAAATTCCTTTAAGATCACCTTTTCCATAACTGGATACATAAAAATTAATCATCTAATCCCTCCTCGTTATTGTTATTGTATCATAAAAACAAAATAAAACGGAAAAAAAACAGTGAAAATAAAAGGGAAGATCAACTCTTCCCGGAATGCTATTATTTTTGTCCAATTCCTTTACAGTATGTCTGAATGACATCATAGTTCTGATCTAAAACAACCAGATCGGCATCATAGCCAGTACAGATGTAACCTTTATGATCATCGATGTGTAAACATCTGGCAGGATTGCTGGTGCAGGCGTTAATGGCGTAGTTGACAGGAACTAAGGCATCTTCAATTAAGATTTTTAAACCTTTATTAAGATTTAAGGTTGATCCAGCCAGATTTCCGGCTTCTACCAGGTGGGCACTGCCATCTGGGTAAATAACAACTTCCTGACCACCAAAATCAAACTTGCTTCCTGCGGGATATCCTTTGCACATTAAAGCGTCACTGACCATAATACTGTAATCAGGTCCTTTTGACATAAAGTAATTGTTTAAAGCGGCTAAAGTAGAGTGATTACCATCACAGATGATTTCTCCATACATATTTCTGATACGAAGTGCACCACCCACTAAACCATTGGCACGGTGATTAAATGGTGTCATAGCGTTATAGACATGAGTCATGCTGCGGGCTCCATTAGCGAAAGCCATCACTGCCTGCTGATAAGTAGCGTTAGAATGTCCAATGCTGACAACGACTCCATTTTGACTGCAGTATTTTGTCATCGCAAAATCATCATCGTTTTCTACAGCCATAGAAATATATTTGATCAGACCATGTGCTGCTTCCTGATATCTTTTAAACTGTTCGATATCAGGCTTAATACAGTATTCTTCAGGCTGAGCACCTTTATGTGCTTTATTTAAGTAAGGTCCTTCAAAATGAACTCCCAGAATTTCTGCTCCTTCATAACCGCTTTCTACGACATTAGCGACGTTTTGCAGGGCTTTGGTAAGAACTTCTTCACTTTGAGTCAGGGTGGTTGCTAAAAAGGCGGTTACACCTTCATCAGGAATGCCTTTGGCCCATTTTCTTAAGCCTTCAGGTTCACCATGATTGGTATCAAAACCATAGGCTCCATGACAGTGAATATCAATAAAACCAGGCAGGATCCTGTTTTCTCCATAATCTTTGTTAACTTCTTTTTCATTATAATTATAAATGTTTACGATTTTTCCATCTTTGATTTCTAGCTGTGCAGCTACAAACTGATCAGCGATCCAGATTTTTTTACTTTGTATAATCATATTTATCCCTCCATTTATATTATAAACAAATAAACATATCTAGACAAGGAATAGCGCCTGCTTTTTCATATTAACATTTACCTTGTCATCTTTTTGGTATATAATGAAAACAATAATAAAATAAGGAGGAATCGGGATGAATGAAAATTTGCTATTGTCATTGATTAGAAATAACGCGAAAATGGAAGTGACAGATTTAGCGGCCGCCTTAAATGAAACGGAAGAAAATGTTGAAAAAACAATTCATGATCTGGAAGAAAATAAAACCATTTGTGGATATCATACGATTATCAATTGGGATAAAACGAATAACGATATCTGTACAGCTTTGATTCAGGTCAATGCCAAGCCAGAAAGAGAATATGGCTATGATCGCATTGCTAAAAAAATATATAACTTTCCAGAAGTGGATACGATGTATCTGCTGGCTGGTAATTATGAATTCATGCTTATTGTCAAAGGGAAGACAATGGTTGAAGTTGCCAGATTTGTCAACAGCAAACTGGCATGTTTAGAAGGGGTTGAAGGAACCGTAACATTATATGTATTAAAACAATACAAAAATATGGGGGTTGTATTGGATGATGATAATGACACAGCTGCAGAAAGATTACTGGTTACACCATAATGGATTTTTCACAAATTATTAATCCTGTTGTTAGAGATTTACCACCCAGTGGAATCAGAAAGTTCTTTGATCTGGCTAACCAGATGGAAGGAGTTATTTCATTAGGAGTTGGTGAACCGGATTTTGCTACCCCATGGTCGATTAGAGAAGCAGCTATTTATTCGATTGAAAAAGGGAAAACCTTCTATACAGCTAATCAGGGATTATTAGAATTAAGAAAAGAAATATGTCGTTATCAGAAAAGAAAGTTTGGTTTAGATTATACTCCAGAACAATGTATCGTCACAGTGGGTGGATCTGAAGCTATAGATCTGGCTTTAAGAACTGTTATTTCCCCTGGTGATGAAGTTATTCTTTTACAGCCAAGCTATGTTGCCTATACTCCAGGAGTCAAGCTGGCTGGAGGAGTCGAAAAAAATATTATATTAACAGAAGAAAACGAGTTTAAGCTGACACCTGAACTGCTGAAAGCAGCTATTACGGATAAAACGAAAGCTATTTTGCTTAATTATCCTAGCAATCCTACAGGTGGAGTCATGACTTATGAAGACTATGAAAAGCTTGTACCTATTATCAAGGAAGCAGGGCTGATCGTTATTACTGATGAAATATATGCTGAACTGTCTTATGAAACTAAATTCTGCTCAATCGCTGTTTTTGATGAAATCAAAGATCAGGTATTACTGGTCAGTGGTTATTCTAAAGCTTATGCGATGACTGGATGGCGTTTAGGATATGTCTTAGGGAATCGCTATCTTATCAGCATGTTAAATAAGATTCACCAGTATGTTATTATGTCTGCACCAACGGTAGCACAGTATGGAGCGATTGATGCGATGCGTCATTGTGATGATGAGATAGAAAGAATGCGCCAGTCTTATCTGACGCGTAGAAATTTCGTAGTGAAGGCTTTTAATTCAATGGGACTGAAAACTTTTACACCTCAGGGAGCGTTTTATATTTTCCCATGTATTAAATCGACTGGTCTGACTTCAGAACAGTTCTGTGAAGAACTGCTGAAAGATCAGCTTGTTGCCTGTGTACCAGGCAGTGCTTTTGGTGAAGCTGGTGAAGGATATATTCGTGTTTCTTATGCCTACAGTATTGCTGAATTAAAGGCAGCAACCGAAAAAATCAGATTATTTTTAGAAAGAAAGGGTTATTTATAATCCTTTTTTTATTTTAACTTCTTTTTATTGGTGTTAAAATAGTATTATCAGCATCATCTTTTTTTGATTTTGCCTATAATAATGGTAACAAAGGAGATGGTGAACATGAAATTAAGAAATTATGAACAGGTGACAGATAAATCAATTGTTGAAGTCAAAAGATATTTATTGGATCATAGTCAAGGATGTTATCAGCAGGATATTTATGATATTATGAATGCCAGTATTGATATTGCGTCTTTAAAAAGAAAGCTTAATAAAAGAGATGATATTAAGCTGTGGCTGTTTTCACAAATTAAAAAACAGATAGATCAGTCTCAGGATTATGATGATATGGAATATCATCTGGTGATGATGAATCTGCTGATCAGTCAGTATTATCAGCCATTGCTGGAATATAAATATCGACTGTTTTACTATATTCTTGATGGCAGTGAGCTGTCACTGGAAATCTATTGTCTGTTAAGACATCTGATTCATTTTCGTAGAACCAGAATGGAACAATTTATTAAAAGCATTGCTGTTTACCGTCTGTTTGATGAAAAACAGTTTCATCATCTGGCCAGTGAAATTTATCTGCTGGAACAAAGATACAGACAGGCATACCAGCATTTGCCTTATGTTGCTTTTGATTCTTCGCTGCAGAGATTTGAACGCGCTTTATATAATTACTCGCCAATGCAATTTGAAAAGCTGTTTTTTACACAGCCTGCATTATCATTTCGATAGGGGAATAAAATGGATAAACTGTACTATATATTTTTAATTATCAAAGAAAGTTCTCAACCTATTCCAGCTAAGGATATCAAAATGATCCTGGAAGAGAAATATGACATTAAAGTTGATATAAAAACGATCTACGCACATATTGCTCATCTTAATGAACTGTTTTCGCTGTTCTGTTCAAAAAAACTGATCAAAACCATTCGTCGTACCGGTTATTGTATTGAAGAAGAATTTTTTGATGATGGTCAGCTGCAATATTTGGCAGACAGTGTCGTTTTTAATCAGGATCTTACGAGTGAAGAAGTGGAGAATCTGGTAAAAAGCCTTCAAATGCTTAGTTCTGCCCGTCAGCTTGAAAGAATTCATTTACCGCAATATCGTCATCACCAGCAATATCCTTATCTTTTAAATCTGACAACGATCATTAAAGCGATTCATGATAAAAGCAATATTTATTTTAAATATGTCAGTTATGCGATTAAGGACAATAAACTTACAGAAGTTTATCGTCAACATGGTAACGCTCCTTTTAATAATGAATATTATATTGTCTCTCCATATAAGATCATTCAAAGAGATTCTAAGTATTATTTGTTGGGACATTTTGACAAGCGTCCAGAACAGCTAAGTGTTTATCGTCTTGATCGTATGCGACTGGTTCGTAATCATAAAAGTGCTTTTGTTGATATTAGAGAACAGTATGATTTTGAAAGAGAACTGGATAATAATGTGAATATGTATATTTCAGGGTATCGTTCAACGCTAGAAATACGTTTTGATGAAACGGTCATGAGAGAAGTAGTAGATCATTTTGGATTTGACTGTCAGGTCAAAAAAACGATCGATCATGATTATGTGATGGTAATAGATGATGTATTGATTTCTCAGGGGCTGATTGGCTGGCTGATGATGCTGCAGGATCATGTTAAGGTGATTCGACCTTTACAGCTTAAAGAAGAAATGTTAACGATAATTGAACGAATGAGACAATTATATATAAAGTTATAGGGTATTTTATCTTAAGCAACAGGATAAAATACCTTTTTTGTTAAGAATGAAAGATTAGCTTAACAATTCTTTACATCTAATTAACATAATTTGAACGATAGCTTGATTTTACTGTTTTTCATTTTCACTTATGATATGTGTGTCTTAGATGAAGGCAAAAGGAGAGAGAAAAAAATGAAAAAGAAAATATTTGGTATTTTAATGGCATGCGTTTTATGTCTAGGTTTGACAGCGTGTGGCGGATCAGGAAGTGAAGAAGGAGCAATCAGTGGTAAAGTAAGTCTGAATGGATCAACTTCAATGGAAAAATTTGTTAATGCTTTATCAGAAGCAATTGTAGAAGAATATCCTGATTTAAAATTAGAAGCTCAGTTTACTGGAACAAGTGCTGGTATTGAAGCTTTAACATCAGGAAGTGCTGATATTGGAAATGCATCAAGAGCATTATCTGATGAAGAAAAAGGAAAAGGTATCGTTGAAAATATCGTTGCTATTGATGGAATCGCAACAATCACTAATAAAAGCAATAAAGTAACTGATATTACAACTGATGAATTGAAAAAAATCTATACTGGTGAAATTACTAACTGGAAAGAATTAGGTGGAGATGATCAGGCAATCGTTGTTATCGGACGTGAATCTGGATCAGGAACAAGAAGTGCTTTTGAAGAATTATTAGAAGTAGAAGATCAATGTAAATATGCACAAGAATTAAATGAAACAGGTGCAGTTTTAGCAAAAGTAGCAGAAACTAAAGGTGCTATTGGTTATGTATCATTAGATGTTATTGATGATTCAGTAACTTCAATGAAATTAAATGGTGTAGAAGCTTCAGAAGAAACTATTAAAGATGGTTCATATATGTTACAAAGACCATTCGTTATGGCTACAAAAGGTGAAATCAGTGAACAAGATGAAAAAGTAAAAGCCGTATTCGAATTTATTGAAAGTGATGCTGGACAAGAAGTTATTAAAAAGGTTGGTTTAATTAGTCCTAAATAAGGTGTTCAATAATGGAAAATAAGTATTTGTCGATCATTGCATCAAAGAAAACTAAATCCATGGTAGAAAATACAGCTGCGATCATTTTTCGTAGCTGTGCTATTGTATCTATAGTTGCTGTTATATCAATTACAGGATATATGTTGATATCAGGAACACCAGCATTATTTAAAGAAGGCTTTATTGATATTTTATTTAAAACAACTTGGGCACCAACTGCTGCCGATCCACAATATGGGATTTTATTAATTATTTTAACGTCTATCGTTGGGGTTTTGTTAGCTATTATCATAGGTGTACCGATTGGTTTGTTAACGGCAGTCTATCTGGCAGAAATCGCACATGAAAAAGCAAGAAAAATTGTTAAATCAGCGATAGAATTATTAGCGGGAATTCCTTCAGTTGTCTATGGGCTGTTAGGTATTTTAATCGTCAATCCTGTCATGTATCATCTGGAATTATGGATCTATGCAAATGATCCTAGTCATCAGTTTACAGGAGGAGCCAATCTGCTTTCAGCCATCTTGGTTTTAGCAATCATGATCTTACCAACACTGATCAATATTTCGGAAACGGCCCTGCAGTCAGTTCCAGATGATTTACGTAAAAGTTCTCTGGCTTTAGGTGCCAGTAAAATTCAGACTATTTTTAAAGTGGTTGTACCAGCCGCTAAAAATGGAATTATGTCAGCAATCGTGTTAGGTGTAGGTCGTGCTATTGGTGAAGCTATGGCTATTTTATTGGTTGCTGGAAATTCGGTAAGTATGCCATTTCCATTCAATTCAGTGAGATTTTTAACAACAGCAATTGTATCCGAAATGGGATACGCTAATGGAACCCATAGACAGGTATTATTTACGATTGGGTTAGTATTATTTGTTTTTATTATGATTATCAATCTTGTTTTAACTTTTATTATCAAGAAGGGAGATCAGGATGACTAATTCTATTTATGATAAGAAGCACAGATTAAGTGATAAAATATTAAATTTACTGATTTATCTGGCAACTTTTTTATCGGTATTTATCTTAGTTGTGATCATTGGATATATTTTGTATCGTGGTATTCCAGCGTTTGATTTTTCATACCTGGTAACGACAACGAGTATTTTAGATGATACCGTAGGAATTTTACCTAATATTATCAATACGATTTATATTATTGTTTTAACTTTGCTGATTGCTTGTCCAGTTGGTATTGGTGGTGCCATTTATTTAAATGAATATGCCAAAAATAAAAAGTTTGTTGATATTATTTCATTTACAACCGAAATATTATCAGGGATCCCATCTATTGTTTACGGTTTGTTTGGGATGCTGTTTTTTGGAAATTTATGTGGTTTCAGTTATTCAATCTTAACCGGGTCATTAACATTAGCCATCATGATTTTACCAATTATTTCGCGAAATACACAAACAGCTTTAGAAACTGTACCTAAAAGTTATCGAGAAGCGGCATTAGGAATTGGTGCGACCAAATGGTATATGATTCGTACTGTTCTGCTTCCTAGCTGTATGCCAGGAATTTTAACAGGTGTTATTTTAGCGATGGGGCGAATTGTGGCTGAATCAGCGGCGCTGTTATTTACTGCAGGCTCAGTTCATCTGTTGCCTAGCAATTTCTTTAGTCATATTTTATCAAGTGGTGGTACTTTGACAATTGAATTGTATTTACAAATGGCCAAAGGAAATTATGATGTAGCTTTTGTGATTGCTTTAGTATTGATTATTATTGTTTTAGGTTTAAATTTACTTGCCAAAGTAATCACGAAAAAATTTGACGTTCATGAGGTGGATAGATAAATGGAAAATAAAATTGAAGCAAAAAATGTCAACTTATATTATGGGACGAAACATGCCTTAAAAGATGTAAGTTTAGATATTAAGAAAAATAAGATTACAGCCTTTATTGGACCTTCAGGATGTGGAAAATCAACATTTTTAAAAACCTTAAATCGTATGAATGATTATGTTGATAACTGTAAAATTGAAGGTACGATCTTATTAGATGATGAAAATGTTTATGATGAAAAAGTTGATACAACTGTATTGAGAAAAAAAGTTGGAATGGTTTTTCAGCAGCCCAATCCTTTTCCTATGTCAATTTATGATAATGTTGCCTATGGACCAAGGATTCATGGTATTAAAAATAAAAGACAGCTCGATGAAATTGTTGAAAAAAGTCTTAAAGCTGCCGCATTATATGATGAAGTCAGTGACCGCCTGCATAGCAGTGCTTTAGGTCTTTCTGGTGGACAGCAGCAGCGTTTATGTATTGCCAGAGCTTTAGCGGTTGAACCAGAAGTTATTTTATTAGATGAACCGACAAGTGCGTTAGATCCAATTTCAACACTGAAAATTGAAGAACTGTTATTAGAATTAAAAGACAAATATACGATTGCTATTGTTACTCATAATATGCAGCAGGCAAGTCGTATTGCGGATTATACTGCGTTTTTTCTGGTGGGAGAAATGATCGAATATGGCAAAACCCAGGATATTTTTTCTTTACCACAGGATAAAAGAACAGAAGATTATATTACTGGTAGATTTGGATAGGAGGATATAACGTGTTAAGAAGTCAATTTGATGATGAATTAAACAATATGCATGTTGATCTGGACAGAATGTGTCATTTGGTCATTCAGGCGATTGAAAACTGTGTAACAGCATTTAAAAATCAGGATTTTGATCTGGCAAAAGAAATTATAGAAAATGATAAAGCTATTAATAATGTGGAAAGAGCGATTGAATCAAAGTGTTTAGCTTTAATTCTCAAACAGCAGCCCGTTGCTTCTGATCTGCGTGATGTTTCTACAGCATTGAAAGTTGTTACGGATCTGGAAAGAATAGGGGATCAGAGTGCTGATATTGCTGAACTGATTCTGGAAATTGATGAACAAAACAGTTTTTTAATGGTGGAACATATTCCTGCCATGGCTGATATTGCTATTAAGATGGTGACAAAAGCCTTAAATGCTTTTCATGAACATGATGTCATGAAAGCAAAAGAAGTTAAGAAAACTGATCAGGAAATGGATCGTTTGTTTGACAATGTTAAAAATGAACTGATCAAGATCGTTAAAGAAGATAAAGACAATGTTGATCTGTCAATTCATTTTTTAATGATCGCTAAATATTTTGAAAGAATTGGAGACCATGTTGTCAATATCTGCGAATGGATCGAATTCAGTCAGACAGGTCGTTTGAATGATCAAAGACTGATATAAAAATGATTTCTGATTTTACACAATATTAACATATTCCATGTTAAGATATGGTAAGATATTGTCAATTGGAGGGATGATCAATGTGTAAACATATCTATGTCATAGAAGATGACGAAAATATCAGAGAGATTATTAACATTGCCTTAACAAATAACGGTTATCGTGTATCGCTGTTTGATAATGCTGTTACAGCTTTAGAAAAACTTAACAAAGAACAGGTTGATCTGGCAATCTTTGATTTGATGCTGCCACAAATGTCTGGACTGGATGCAATCAAAAAAATAAGAGAATTTGATATGGAACTGCCTATTTTGATTTTAAGTGCCAAAGACCGTGAAATCGATAAGGTCAATGGGTTAGACAGTGGCAGCGATGATTATATGACCAAGCCTTTTGGTATCTTAGAACTGCAGGCTCGCGTGAGAACGCTATTAAGAAGAAGACAGGTCAAAGAACAGGTTATTCATACGCCAACCCTGGAAATCAATAAAAATACCCGTACGGTTTATAAAAATGGTCAAAATATTATTTTTACAAATAAAGAATATAAACTGCTGTTATATCTGATTGAAAACAATGATCGTGTGGTTGGGCGTGATGAACTGCTTAACAAAATATGGGGCTATGATTTTATCGGTGAATCAAGAGCTTTAGACGTTCATATCAGAGCTTTGCGAGCTAAGTTAGATGATGATGGCAATCATTATATCAAGACCATCAGAAGTGTAGGTTATCGTTTTATAGAAGAAGGAATGGATCATGCAAAAGGCCATATTTAAGTATTTTGCACTGGTACTGGTTGTTACCCTGCTGTTATCTTCAGCAGTGTCAACAGTTATATTATCAGATCGGATGCTTGAAAATACAAAAAAGAATATGACCTATGCAGTGAAACTGGTTGAATATCATCTGGATTACAGTCAGCCTTTAGATCAGCAGGTCGTTGAATTAAATGATATGGCTTACGAAGATAATACCCGTTTAACGATCATCGACAAAGAAGGAAATGTCCTGGCAGACAGTGAAAAACAGGACATCGAGGAAAATCATTTTACCAGAAGTGAAGTGAAAGAAGCCTTGGAAAATGGAGTGGGCTATGCAACAAGGTATTCTAAAACTTTGAAAAAAAGTCTATTGTATGTAGCTTATTATGATAATGAGCATATTGTCAGATTGTCTATTCCTTATAATGGCATTTTTGATAATGTATTTTCTTTATTAGATCCTTTGCTGTTTTCATCGGTTTTTTCTTTGATCTTTGCTTTGTTTTTTGCCTATAAGTTCTCTAAAACGCTCAATCATCCGCTATCGGATATGAATAATGAAATTATGAAAATGAAAGATAACAGAACTTTACATTTTGATAATTATAAGTATGAGGAATTTAATACGATTGCCAACAAACTGAAAGAACAGTCAGGACGTATTCAGGAAACACTGTCTACCTTGAAACAGGAAAGAAAAAAAATCAACAGTATTCTTGATCAGATGAATGAAGGATTTGTTTTACTGGACAGTCAGGATACTGTTTTGATGTATAATGAAAAGGCCAAACAGCTTTATCCATCATTTGAATATGGAAAAGCAGTGGGTCAGTTTATTTTTGATTATCAGATCATTGATCAGTTAAGAAAAGTCACTCGTGAACCTAAGGTTGCTGATATTAAAAAAGATGAAGAAATATATCGCTGTTTTATTTCTAAGGTTGATTATGGGGTTACTTTACTGTTTGTCAATGTGACGGAATCAGTTAACGGGATGAAAATGAGACAGGAATTTTTCTCTAATGTTTCCCATGAGCTGAAAACACCAATTACTGCAATCAAGGGATATAGTGAATTACTGCAAACGGGTATGATCGATAATCAGGAAATCAGAAAGAAATCTTTAGATAAGATTTTAAAAGAAGCCGATCATATGTCTCAGCTGATAGATGATATTTTAATGATTTCCAGACTGGAAAATAAAGATATCGAAGTTGTTAATCATCCTTTGACATTAAAACCTATTATTGATGAAATTACGGATTCGCTGCAGGTTGAAATGGACCATAAAGATATTCACTATAGCGAAAATATAGAAAATACTACTTTCTATGCTAATCATCAGTTTATTTATCATCTCATGAACAATCTGTTAACTAATGCTGTGAAATATAATAAGGAGCATGGACAGATTCAGGTTGTTTCTTACAGTGATAAGACTGATCTGATCATCGAGGTCAGTGATACTGGAAAAGGTATTGCTTTGGTTGATCAGGGACGTGTCTTTGAACGCTTTTACCGTTGTGATCATGGCCGCGATAAAGAAACAGGGGGTACTGGATTGGGGCTGTCGATCGTTAAACATATTGTTCAGTATTATCAGGGGTATATTGATTTAAAAAGTGAACTGGATAAGGGAACGACCTTTAAAATTATCTTACCATTAATGGATAGCTAGACTATCCATTTTTTTGTATAAAAAAACTCCTTTTGACAAGGAGTTTACTGATTATTTTAATAATCCCATTTCAATCATTTTTAAACCGATATCAACTGAGTTGTAGGCTGCACCTTTCATCAGCTGATCACCAGTGATCCATAAGCTTAATGCATTGTCTTTAGTCAGATCTTTTCTGACACGACCGACATGAGTCAGTTCATCACCAATAAAGCTGATTGGCATTGGATAAACCTGATGAGCCAGGTCATCACATAAATCAATTCCTGTACTATGAGCTAATAAATCGAAGACTTTATCGATATCAATTGGTTTTTTGGTTTCAATATAAATAGATTCACTGTGTCCTCTTAAAACTGGAACACGTACGCATGTTGCATTCACTTCAATATCTTTATTGAAGATCTTTTTCGTTTCATTGACCATTTTCATTTCTTCTTTACTGTAGCCGTTAGTCAGATCAAATTTATCAACCTGTGGAATACAGTTGAAGGCAATAGGGAAGTGTTTTTCATCAGAAGCACATGGCAGCGTTTTAGCAACCGGTTCTTTACCATCAAGAACTTCCTGACTTTGACGATAGAGTTCTTCCATTCCTGCTACCCCAGCTCCTGATACTGCCTGATATGTTGATACAACGATACGTTCAATATCAAATTCATCATTGATTCTGGTTAAGGCACTGCACATCATGATCGTTGTACAGTTTGGGCATGAAATAATTCCATGATGATTTTTTAATGCATCACCATTAACTTCTGGTACGACCAGTGGTACATCAGGGTCCATACGGAAATGAGAAGTATTGTCGATGTTAACACATCCTGCCTTAACGGCATAAGGCATGAATTTTTCTGAAATGCTTCCACCAGCTGACCAGAAAGCGACTTCAACATCTTCAAAACTGTTTTCAGTCAGTTCTTCAACAATAAATTGATGTCCTTCATATTCTAATTCTTTTCCAGCACTTCTGGCTGAGGCTAATAATTTAATACTTTCAAATGGAAAATTGAACTGGAATACACATCTTAACATTTCGCGACCTACGGCTCCAGTTGCACCGACGATAGCAATTTTAAATTTTTTCATTGTTTTGTCCCCCTCTAATCTCTGACTTTAAAAATGATAGCCTGATCCTGATTGATTTTTGCTTTTAAATCAGCTAATTCAATTTCTTCAGTAATATAAATATGATCAGCTTTTTCGGAATAGTAGATTTCATATGGAATATCAACCGGCTTATCTACTCTGACATAATATCTTGATAAAGTAATTGGATAAACATGTTTGCAGTCCTGATAGTCGTGTGACCATTTTTCTACCTGAATAGTTTTCATGATATCTGATACGACAGCTGAAGCAGTAACATAACGTCCGGCTCCTCGACCATAATAGATGATATTGTTAACATAATCATTGTCGATTTCAACAACGTTATAAGAATCCATGACATTAGCGATCAGATGTTTCAGATTAACAAGCGTCGCACTGACATCAATGCCTAAACCATCTTTTACCGGTTTGGCCTGGGCTATCATTTTAAAACGATAACCTAGTTTTTTAGCATAATCCATATCAGTTTTCGTTACGTGTCTGATTCCAGAAGCCTGAATTGCATCAAAATCGACATACTGTTTGTAACCATTTTGTGCGAGAATACAGATTTTATGAGCAGCATCGATACCATCAAGGTCTAATGATGGATTGGCTTCAACATAGCCTAAGCCATCAGCGATACTTAAAGCTTCATCAAAATCCAGATTTTCATTTTCCATCAAAGTCAAAATAAAGTTTGTCGTTCCATTCAGGATCCCAACGATTTCTTTTGTATTATTGGCAATCAGACTTTCTTTCTGACTGACAAGAACTGGAATCCCGCCCCCCACTGAAGCTTCATAGAAAATATGAACGTTATGTTCTTTTGCCATGGTGAAAATTTCTTTACCATGATGAGCAATCAAAGCTTTATTAGCCGTAACGACATGTTTGTTTTGCTGCAAAGCTTCAAGAATAATATTTTTAGCAATCGTCGTTCCACCAATCAGTTCTACGACAACATCGATTTCATCATCATTGATGACATCGTGATAATCAGCTGTATAAATGATATTTTCAGGAAGATCAACTTTTTCTAATCCACAGCCATATTTCACGGTAACTTCCTGGTGTATTTCTTTTTCTAATCGTTCTTTTTCATTGGTCAGGATCTCAACGACCCCATAGCCAACGGTTCCCAGGCCAATGACTCCTATTTTCATGATATGCCCTCCTTAATAAAAAATAGACCCCGCGGTCTATAAAAGTTTGACGCCGTTAATTCATTTAACTTTATTTTTCATACAGTTATATGAATGATCATGGTCAAACCTCACTTTCTCTAATTTCGTTTATAATATCATGATTATATAGGCTAGTCAATTTATTATCTTAAATTTCACATATAATTGTATACAATATTGACTTCACTTTTAATATTCAATATAATTAACTCAATTATGGAGGATTTATCAATGAAAAAAACATACATAAGTACTAGAAATCTTCAAAAAGAAATCAATTTTTATCAGGCAATCGTACAGGGAATCGGTGATGATGGCGGGTTACTTGTTCCTCAGTTTGATTTGCCGGTTTTAGATCTTAATAAATTATTAAAATGTAACTATGTTGATCTCGCCAGTGAAATCATTTCGGTTTTTGTTCCAGAAGATGGAAAACAGCTGATTCATGAAGCTTGCCAGCATGCATATGGTGAAGGTCTGTTTGTACCAGGTGTCGTGCCAGTAAAAAAAGCAGGTGATGTTTATATTGCTGAACTGTTCCATGGACAGACGGCAGCATTTAAAGATATGGCATTATCTTTATTACCTTATTTAATGACTTTATCATTAAAACAGCTTGACGAAGACCGTCTGATCATGATTCTGGCAGCAACCAGTGGGGATACTGGAAAAGCAGCTTTAGAAGGGTTTAAAAATGTTCCTGGAACATGTATTAAAGTTTTTTATCCTTTGGATGGAGTAAGTGCTATTCAGCAGCAGCAGATGGTTTCACAGGAAGGAAACAATGTAAAGGTCATTGGTATTAAAGGTAACTTTGATGATGCACAAAGTGCTGTCAAAGTCGCTTTTGGTGATGAAACACTGAAAAAAGTATGTCAGGAACATCATGTTTTTCTATCATCAGCGAATTCAATCAATATTGGTCGTCTGATTCCACAGATCGTTTATTATTTCCACAGCTATTTTGAGCTGGTGAGAAATCAGGAAATTAAAATGGATGATAAGATCAATTTCTGTGTGCCAAGCGGTAATTTTGGTAACTGTCTGGCAGGTTGGCTGGCAAAAAACATGGGATTGCCAGTAAATAAATTTATCGCGGCATCTAATAAAAATAATATTTTAACTGATTTCTTTACAACTGGGCAATATGATGCTAATCGTGAATTTTATAAAACCAATGCGCCAGCGATGGATATCCTTGTTTCCAGCAACTTAGAAAGACTGGTATGGTATATGACTGGTAAAGATGGTAAAAAAGTCAGTGAATATATGCAGCAGTTAAAAGACAATGGTGTCTATAAAGTTGATGATGAAACTTTTGCCCGAATCAAAAATGAGTTTGCGGCAGGTTATTTAACAGAAAAGCAGGTATTGTCAACGATCAAAGAATGTTATGAAAAAACACACTACGTTTTAGATACACATACTGCCTGTGGTTATGGTGTATTAAAACAGTACCAGCAACAAACTGGTGATCTGACAAAAACGGTCATTCTGTCAACCGCATCACCATATAAATTCCCTGAATCAGTTTACAAAGCATTGTTCGATCAAGAACAGGATGTTTATGAAGCTATCGAACAGCTGAATTTAAAAACTGGTGTACCGGTTGCTAAACCATTAGTGGGAATTAAAGATAAAGAAGTTTTACATAAAACTCATATTGATAAAACTGAAATCATAGATTTTATTAAATCAGAAATTGAAGCGATCTAGGAGGCTTGTATGAAAGTAAAGATCAAAGTTCCAGCAACAAGTGCCAATCTGGGGCCAGGTTTTGACGTTGCGGGATTAGCTTTAACATTATATAATACTTTCACTTTTGAATTAAATGAAGGTGGTTTAAATATTTCCGGTTGTCCAACCCAATTCTGTAATGAAGATAACCTCACTTATCAGGCGTTTAAAGAAGCTGCTGAATATTGTGGACTGGACTATAAAGGAGTTAATATTGACTGTATCAGCCAGGTTCCTTATACACGTGGACTGGGCAGCAGTTCAACCTGTATTGTTGCTGGTATCGTGGGAGCTTTTGCTTTTAAGGATAAAGCTGAAGACAGACAGGAAATTCTGGAACTGGCAACTAAGATTGAAGGGCATCCTGATAACGTTGCTCCTGCTATTTTTGGTGGACTGACGGTATCAGTTATGGAAGCTAATGAAGTTTTAACTTTAAATATTCCGATTAAACATGAATATCGTTTTGTAGCTTTGATTCCACCATTTACTTTATCAACGGAACAGTCTCGTCAGGTATTGCCTCAGACTTTAGACAGACAGGATGCTATTAAAAATGTTTCACATTTAGCGTTAGTTGTAGCATCATTGATCAATGGCTATGATGAAGGATTAAAGTTAGGCTTTAAGGATAAACTGCATCAGCCTTATCGAGGGGTACTGATTCAAGGTTTTGATGATATTATGAAAGTTCTGGAAAAAGATGAAAAAGTTCTGGGATGTTATTTATCAGGGGCTGGACCAACTTTAATGGCTGTCATTAAGGAAGAAGATAAAATGGGAGTCGTTAGAATCAAAGAAGAACTGGGTTCACTGCTCAATGATTGGGATGTAGTGAAACTGGAATTGGATCAGCGTGGCTATACTTGTGATTATGAATAAAATGTGGATATACCACATTTTATTTTTTTTCTTTTCTTTGATATTCATCTTTTGTTTCACAAAGATAATCTATGCTTTTATCGAAAAGAACAGAGAGTTTTTTCCATATTTCAATGGGTACTGTTCTTTCACCGTTTTCATAGTAGCTGTAAGCTCTTGGTGAAACATAGAGATATTTGGCAATATCTTTCTGTTTGAGATTGTTTGCTTCTCTTAAATTAATGAGATTATAGTATGGTTTTTTTCTATTTGTCATAGTTCGCCTCCGTTTAAGATGCACAAATCCTTACCGTTTATTGACATTATAAAGACTTTTTGCTGAGAAGTACGAAAATAGAACAAGTTGTGCCATATGATTATACTTTTATGTCTATTGTTGATATAATACTAATAAAAATAGAGGTGATGATAATGGAAGGTATTACAAATATTGATAAAACAGCATACATTGAAGAATGCAAAAAAATCGTTAAAGAAGAAATAAATGAAGCTATGTCTGATGAACTGTTAACAATTGTTACCAGTGAAATCATGGATACATGTTTGGCTATTGGTGGTGATTTTGCCAGTGATAATATAAAAAATATCACTCAGCAATATATCGCTTCTGGAGCCTTAAACCGTGTTAAATGGGCCCATGGAGGCATCAGATAATGCAGTATTATTGTGAAATTCCTACACCTAAAGGGTCTTTACGTGGCTTTTTTCATAAACCTGCACAGGATAAGCATCCTGTATGTCTGATTTTTCATGGCTTTACTGGTCAGAAAACGGGAACTAAATTTTCATATGTACAGCTTGCCAGAATGCTGGAAGCTAAAGGTATTGCCACTTTCCGCTTTGATTTTTTAGGCACCGGGGAAAGTGATGGCAATTTTGTAGAGATGACATTTCAGGATGAACTGTCATGTGCCCGAATCATTTTAGAAGAAACGCTAAAGATGGAAAACTGTACTGGGATATATCTTTTGGGTCATTCAATGGGAGGTGCTATTGCCAGTGAACTATCTAAGCTGTATCCTCAGGTTATTCAAAAGATGGTATTATGGGCTCCAGCTTTTAATTTACCAGATGCTTTGCTTTATTTAACTGGGCAGATAGAACGTGCTAAAACCTATGATCACAATGGTTTTGAAATTTCTGATGAATTTGTAGAAGATATCTTAAGCCGAAATTTCTATGAACATCTGGATACCTATCAAAATGATTTGCTGATCATTCATGGAACAAAAGATACAACCGTTCCTTATGAAATTTCAAAACGTTATTTACAGGGCTTTCATAAAAAAACGGAATTTGTCGCTATTGAGGGTGGAAATCATAATTTTGATCAGCTCCATGATATTAAAAGAGTATTGAAACTCACGTTGAATTTTCTGGCAGATGAATAAAATATTGTGTTTTCATCACATTATTTTATTGACATCACAAAGTGAATTTCATATAATTAAAAAGGTTTCATAGGCAAAACCTTTATAAGTCCCCGGTAAGGAAATACAAAGGAGAGTATAGAATGAGACAAACAACTATGGCAAAACCTGCCACTATTGAAAGAAAATGGTATGTAGTAGATGCAGCTGGACAAACTTTAGGACGTTTGGCTTCAGAAGTAGCTACAGTGTTAAGAGGAAAAAACAAACCTACTTACACACCACATGTTGATACTGGTGATTATGTAATTATTATCAATGCTGACAAAGTTGTCATGACTGGTAAAAAATTAGACAACGTTAAATACTACCGTCACTCAGGATGGTTAGGTGGTCTTAAAGTTAAGACAGCTAAACAGTTCTTAGAACAAAATCCTACAGGATTCGTTGAAGCAGCAGTTAAAGGTATGTTACCACATAATACATTAGGTAGAAAACAAGGTATGAAATTATTTGTTTATGCAGGAGACAAACATCCTCATCAAGCACAAAATCCAGTAGAAATGAAAGTGAAAGGGTAAGGTGAAAGATAATGGCAAACGTACAATATAGAGGAACTGGTAGAAGAAAATCTTCTGTAGCACGTGTTATCTTAACACCTGGTACAGGAAACTTCGTTATCAATGGAAAAGAAGCTAGAGAATATTTAGCATCTGATGTTTTAATGATGATCGTTAATCAACCATTAGAATTAACTAATACAAAAGATAAATTCGATGTAAAAGTTAATGTTTATGGTGGAGGTTACTCAGGACAGGCTGGTGCAGTACGTCATGGTGTAGCTAGAGCTTTATTACAAGCTGGTGATGATTACAGACCTACATTAAAAGCAGCTGGATTATTAACTCGTGATGCACGTGTTAAAGAACGTAAGAAATACGGTCTTAAAAAAGCACGTCGTGCTCCACAGTTCTCAAAACGTTAATTATTATCGTCAAGAGAATATCAAGATCATCCTTTATGGGTGGTCTTTTTTTTGAAATAAGAAAAGCAGACCTATTTTAGAATCTGCTTAAGTTACTTTGAAATGTTATTTCCTTGGCTTATATGTTAAAATATCTAGCTGTCATAGAGGGTTATTGTTTACTGTTTTCACCTGCTGTAAAACTTTTGATAAGATACATAAGAATACTATGAATGTTTTTCCTATTGTTTGTCTAACTGATCTTGTTTTTTTAGATAGTATCCCCCTGTTTTTGGAGCGCCTTTGAATTCAATTAAATGGTTGTGTATTTTGATTCTTTTGGATATGATATTGCTGTTAATTTTAGGATACTTTAGTGTTAATATATTCACTAATTCTTTCATTTTTATACCGGGATTATTTCCAATAGCCTGAATTATATCCGCATCTCTTGGTTCAGTAAGTTTAATTACAATATCACTGATCCAGTTATCTAATCTATTATTTACTTCGCCATTTACTCCGCCATTTACTTCGCCATTTACTTTATCCTGATGGTTAAATGCTTTAAAATTTATATTTGGTAAAGTTATTTTAAAAAATGTCAAGCTTGTTCTTATTTCGGGAACTAGGTTTACTCTTTTGTATTCATTGAATACTCTAGTTAAACCAGAAGCATAATTCTCAATATAACCAAGTTTAAATAGTAACTTTACTAGCTTTTCATTTCTGAAACTCTGCAATCCATTTAAAGCATCTTCTAAAGTGAGACCATCATAGAAACCGCCTGGGGATAGTATTTCGCACCTATCATTAAAAAATTCTATCTTTATATTTGATTTTCTAGAGTAATCTCTATGGCAATAGCAATTTAAAATGCACTCACGAGCAGCTCTTTTGTTATAAGATAGTATCTCTTGTCTCATAGGTGAACCATCGATAATTACTCTTACTTCATTACATAGATCAAAATATTCTAAAACTTTATCAATTTGAATGATGATTGAACCATCATATTCTTTTTTCGATCTAAAAATGTCTCTATCCATTCCTTGATATACTGCCATTTTTGTATCAATATTGTATTGATCGCTTATCCAGAAAGCAAGATTTATAAATAATCCAGTTTCTTTATCTATAAATCCAGATGTATTCAAGTTGAACTGTGAGAAATCTAAATCTTTTTCTTCGAATTTTCTCTCTAGAGCCTTAAATGAAAGATCTTGCTCCTTTGAAACTAAAGATTCAAATGTTATATTGTCTCTTTCTCTGAGCATTCTTGATATCTCTTCTTGTGATGCTTGGGATTTGTTCCTGCCGTAACGAATATATACACCACTTGGTGTTAAACCTTTAGATTTTAAATAATAAGGTTTTTTATTCCCAGGATTGATTTTTATTGTAAGGACTCGATCCTCATTGTATGAGATGTTGACAAAATCAGAACAATTTGGATAAATGGCTTCATCTCGAATCCAATTAATGATTTTAGATTCATTTCGATCTTTTTCTTCCTGTGTGTAATTGTATAATGAGCCATCATCATTAACGCCAACATATATGGTTCCACCTTAATAACTATTCAGGAATGCTATTACTTCTGTTTTCATATCATCAGTTAAAGATCTTTTTAATTCGATTAAATTAGATTCTTCATATTTCAATTGCTGTTCCTCCTTTAAAAAGTGAATATAGCTAAACATATTATACCTGATTTTCGATACTTTTAGGATATCTTTTTTGCTTTCGTCTAGAAAACTCTTTTAAGAATTGATGATAAAACTAAAGAATAAAAAAAGAAGGGCTTAGAAATTCAGAGTATGCAAAAAGTACTAGACATTTTGAAGATGAAATAGTTAGAGGATATAAATTACGAAGTAGATGCGAGATTCAAATAATAATAATGATAGTATGACAATTGCTCTAGAATTCTATAAGATGTTTTGGCAATGCAACAAGTAAGCGACAAAAAGGCTTTAAAACCATTATTATATAAGGTTTCGGAGTTCTCAAAACGTTAATTTTTGGGAATACCCAGAACAATTCAAAGAAACTCAAATCAGCAAAAGTCTTTATTTATCGGCTAAAACTCGATTTGAGTTTTTTTGTATATTTATAAATTAAAAACGGTAAGCGACAAGTAAGATACAAAAAAACTAACCATATTTCTCTATTTCTCTATGATGTGATAGATGAACAAAATCATCTTGTGTATCGAGATGTAGATGAAGATAAGGATATCGTATTTCATGATACAAAAAGTATTACTCTATCTGATTATCTCAGCAAACATCCTATTGTGAAAAATAAGCATGTAAGTTAAATTATCTTGTTATAAAAAACTCCACATGAGATAATTTAGTTAGATAAATTGGCATTTGAAAGCGAGCTGATTTTAATGTTAATTCTAATGTTACTAATGGAAGGTATAGTATTATGTTTTATACTTTTAATGTTTTGTGTTATTGGTATAGCAAACGGTCCTGAAAAATTTACTGTATTTTACGAAAAGAATGTTCAAGAAAAAGCAATAAAATTAGGATATACTACTCAAAAAGAAATAAAGAAACAAACCATTATATCAATTATAGTTTTATACTTACCTTGTTTTATTCTAGTGCCATTAATGGTTTGCTATATAAATGATGCAAAAGAGTTTGGAAATATTTTTATTCAAAGTTTATTTATAATGTATATAATGGGACTATTTGATAGATTTTTTGTTGACTGGTATTGGGTAGAACATACAAAAGCGTGGGATATACCCAATACAGAAGAATTAAAACCTTATATTCCTACAAAAATGAAAATAGTCAAATGGCTGGGAACCATAGTTGGATTTGCAATAATTGCTTTAATTATTGCTTTAATAATGAGTAAGATGGTTTGAAAATTCCAGTTGTATATGTTAATTTAAAACTGATCCATAAAGATTGAAAAATAATCGTGGTGAATATGGGAAAAAACAATTACTTGCTATTTCAAAAAATCTTACTAATAAATTTGGAAAAGGTTTTTCACAATCTAATTTATATAACATGAAAATGTTCTATACGAAATATCCAATTTTCCAGTCAGTGACTGGAAAATTGAGCTGGACTCATTATTGCGAATTATTATATATATCTGATGATGACAAACGTAGTTTCTATGAAAAAGAAGCAATTAATGCAAATTGGTCAGTAAGAGAGTTAAAAAGACAAATTAGCTCTTCATTATTCGAAAGGTTGTTATTATCAAATGGGGAGACTAATAAAAAGAAGGTTCTTGAATTAGCGTTAAAAGGAAATGAAATTGCCAAACCAGAAGATATAGTAAAAGATCCTTATGTTTTTGAATTTCTAGGTCTGCCAGAAAATAAACCAATGATGGAATCTGATTTGGAAGATGCTCTTGTTAGACAAATTGAAAAGTTTCTTTTGGAACTTGGAAAAGGATTTATGTTTGTAGGAACTCAGCAAAGAGTAACGTTCGGGAATACTCATTATTATGTTGATATGGTTTTCTATAATAAGATTTTAAAATCTTATGTATTGATAGAATTAAAAACTATTAAATTAATGCCTGAAGCAGTTGGGCAACTTAATATGTACTTGAATTATTATACAGCAGAAATTAATGATGAAAATGATAATCCACCAATTGGATTGATTTTATGCACTGATAAAGGCAATGTTGATATGCAGTATGCATTAGGAGGCTTGAGTAATAATATTTTTGCTTCAAAATATGTAACATATATGCCTGATAAGGAACAATTAATTGCTCAGGTTGAAGCTGTATTATCATCTAATGATAATACAGAATAAGTGGATATAAGTTTTGTGAATGGTTATGGCAATGCGACAAGTAAGAGACAAAAAGGCATTAAAACCCTTATTTTATAAGGTTGCGGAATTCTCAAAACGTTAGTAATAATTGTTGTGAGAAGATTAGAGAAGTATTTAGACTTTGTGAGAAGTTTAAATGCTTCTTTTTTTCTTTTAGAATGAAAAATAAGATATAAAACTTATTTAAGTAATATGATATAAATAAGTTAGGTGATGTTATGGATTATAATTTTGCATATGCTTTAAAAGCAATAAGAGAAATATTAGGTTATGCTCAATCTGAAATAGCTGAACAATTATGAGTAGAGCAGGTAACTATTTCGAGAAATGAGCTTAATAAAACAAAACCTTCGAATCAATTGCTAGAACGAGTATATAATTTTGCTTTTGATAAAAACATACAATTAAATCGATTAAAAGAAATGTTATGGATAGAAAAATTACCTTCTAATCATAAATTATTGTTTCATGGAGCTAAAGGGATTATAGAAAGACCATTAAGTGTACATGTAGGAAGAATAAACAATGATTTTGGACAAGGGTTTTATACTGGAGAAACATATGCTCAGGCGATATCATTCGTCTCTGGGTTTAAAGATTCATCAGTTTATTATTTAGATTTTGATAATCAAAATCTAAAAAGTAAAGAGTATTTTGTGGATCAAGAATGGATGATGACAATAGCATATTATCGAGGCGCTTTGGAAAATTATAAGAATCATAAAATTGTTCAAAAAATAATAAAGGATTCAAGGAATTGTGATTATATTATTGCACCAATAGCCGATAATCGTATGTTTAAAATTATTGATTCTTTTATCCAAGGAGAAATAACAGATGAACAATGTAAACATTGTCTAGCTGCTACGAATCTAGGAAAGCAGTATGTTTTTGTGAGTGATTTGGCTATTTCTCAATTAAAAATTGTAGAACATGTATATCTTTCTGATAATGAGAAAAACTATTATAAAAAGATTCGAAGCTCTAATTCTAAACTTGGAGATGATAAAGTAATATCAGCAAGAATACAATATAGAGGAAAAGGTAAATATATTGATGAGATTTTATATTAAATAGATAAGGTGAAAATAATTGAGCTTTCTATTGAATTAACATCAACAAGTTCGGAAATCTTTATGCGAATATTTATGAATAGTAAAGTGGCAAAAATGATAGATAATGAAAGTATTTTACAGATGAATTTACAAGCAAAAGATATAATTAAACGAGTAGAAGAAGAATATAAAGAATCGAAATACGGGTCAGTAAAATATACAAAAAACGAAATGTATTGGATAGGATATTTGTATAGATATTTTTCATATACGTATGAATTATCATCAACTCGAATCTATAAAATTGTAAAGCCAAAGGAATTGAGAGAGTTATTTTTACCATATCATACACTTAGCCCTGAACAGGCTATAGAACGTATATTAGAGGCAAAAGGTATGATTTTAAACTTGGAAGATGAAATAAATAGACAGTTTGAAATCTATAAAAGAATAAGAGATAATCGTTGACATTAAATCTTAATATAATTTAAATGAAATTGGCAATAAGTTGTTTTAAGTTATTTTGGCAATGTAACACGTATGCAACAATATTCTCACCTCAAATTCTCACATATGCAGCAAACTATCATATATCAATCTAATTCTTGTCCTGCTTTTGGGACTTCGAAGCTCAACCGAAATGGTTTGTATTTATCCATCTGTATATCGCCTTATTTATTCAACAGAAAGCAAGACAATTTCAAGGAGAAACATGCTCACTTCGTTCGTCCTTGATATTGTCTTTTGAGCTTTCTGTTTTATTTTTCTTGGCGATATACGAAATGGATAAAAAATAGAACCATTAAGGATAATTTTATGTAAAAAAAGCTATAATAAGAGTATAGATAAATATATATAAATAAATCAATAAATTTATTGATGTTTTTAACGATAAAGCATATATTATAAGTGAAGAGGTGAATGTTATGAACGTAGTTAGAACTATTATAGAAAGTACTGTTCCAATTTCACAATTTAATCGTGGTTTAGCTGGTAAGATTTTTGATGAAGTCAAAAAATATGGAGCTAAAATTGTTATGAAAAATAATGAACCTGAGTGTGTTCTTCTATCACCAGAAGATTATATTGCTTTAATCGATCTGGTTAATGATGCAAAACTTCTACTTTTAGCTAATGAAAGAATGGAAAAATATGATGCAAACAAACTTGTATCACATGAAGATGTTATGAAAAGATATGGAGTTACAGCTTCTGATTTAGAAGATTGTGATGAAATTGAGTTTGAATAATGTGGGATGTTAAATATTTACCAGAGGCACTTGATGATTTAGATGAACTTGATGGAAGTCAAAGAAAATTAGTATTAAAATCAATTGAGAAAATAAGAAAGAATCCATTATCACAACAAGAGGGTGGTTATGGGAAGTTACTTGGAAAAAGAGGAAATACTGATTTAACTGGATTCTTGAAAATCAAATTAAGAGCATCGGGATTAAGGTTGGTATATAAAGTTATTAAGCAAGAAGATAGAATGTTGATTGTTGTGATTGGAGCTAGAGAAGACAAAGAAGTCTATTCTATAGCAGATAAGCGTATCAAGAAGAACGATTTATAATCGAAGTGTATTAGACTGGAATTAAGAGGAAATTTATTTGCGTTTCCTCTTTTCTTATACTTTTTGGGTTTGTCAAGAAAAGTGTGTATTTAATTTTTAATATTTGTATTTTTGTATTTATATCTGTGAAAAAAGTAATAAGTATTTTCACATTTTTATTGCTCATGCCGAAACAGACAAGGGGATAATGGTCCCTTGTCTTTTTTCGATATTTAAGATTTTGAAAATTAATAATTCATGTATTTTTCAATTCGACTTCTGAAATCATCATCAATCATCAGCTGATTTAGCGTCATTGACCAGTTGCTGATACGTCCCTTCTCCCATTTTCTGGACAGTTCACATATGCGAAGATACAGTACTTTGTAAAGTGCATTTTCATTTGGAAATGTTCCTTTTTTTGTGACCTTTCTGAAGCTTGAATTGACTGATTCGATGGCATTTGTTGTATACATGATCTTTATGACAGCACTTCCGTAATTGAACAGCTGTTCTATGTGCACGAAATTTCTTTCCCATACACCTATGGCTCCAGGATACTGTTTCCATTCACTGCAGAACGATTCAAATGCTGTCTGTGCTGCTTTCAGGCTTGAAGCTCCATATACTCTTTTTAATGACTGTGTGAATTTCTTGTAGTCCCTGCTTGGTATGTATTTTACTGAATTTCTGATCAGATGGACAATGCATCTTTGTACGATGACCCTGTTAAAAACAGATCTGGCTCCTTCTTCCAGTCCTGACACACCATCCATCGAAATAAAGAGAACTTCTTCAACTCCTCGTGTCTTCAGCTCATCAAATATCTGCATCCACTGTTTTTTGCTTTCTGTCGGTGAAAGCCACAGTCCCAGTATTTCCTTGTGTCCTTCAAGATCGTATCCAAGGATCACATACACTGCTACCTGAGAGACCTCATAGTCCTGACGCAGTGAAACATACATGCAGTCAACAAAAAGAAATGGATAGCACTTTTTCAGGGGACGGCTGCGCCATTCTTCAAGTTCTGGGATAACTTTATCAGTAATGTCTGAAATCATTTCATGCGATACTGAAAATCCATAAATGTCTTCGATCGTTGATGAAATATCACGTTGAGACATGCCTCTTGCATACATGGCCAGTACCTTGTCTTCTATTGATGATACATCTTTCTGTCTTTTAGGAACGATGACAGGTTCAAAGGTACCGTCTCTGTCTCTTGGCGATTTAATTTCAACTTCTCCCTGAGATGTCTTGAGTATCTTTTTTGTATATCCGTTTCTGCGGTTAGATGTGCTTTTTGGACCTTTGTCATTAGCTTCATAGCCAAGATGATGATCCATCTCCCCCTCGAAGATAAGGATATTATGATGCAACTTATTAAGACAATGATTAAGTAAAAATGATATACCTTAGTAACGAAAAACTTTTTTGCAATCAAATTTCAGAACCTTTTGGTTAATGGCAGGTATTGATTTTCTTTAGAGTTTGTTGACGTGAGAAGATTAGAGAAGTATTTAAACTTTGTAAGAAGTTTAGATGCTCCTTTTTTTGTTATATGAAGATTATATTGCTTTGATCAATCGGTTCATGGTGCAAAACTTCTGAAGAAGTATTGAAAAAATATGGAATCAATGTATCTAATTTTAAAGATTGTAATGATGTCGAGTTTGAATAATCTAGGAAGTTAAATTTTTACTAGGGTTATTTGATGATGTAGATGAACTTGATAGAAGTCAAAGATAATCAGGTAGAAAGAATTTATTATCATAAACAGCAGGAAAAATGGTAAATTGCCTGAAAAAAGGGGAAATATTGATTTAACAGGGTTATAGAAAAAATTAAGAGCATCTGATCTAAGACTGGTGTTTGATTATAGCTAGAGAAGAAGCTGTTTGTTAACAGAAAAACGTATCAGGAAAAATGATTGATTGACTAAGCATATGAAAAAACACTCGAGGATTTTGTTTGAACTTCCTTTTTTATTGGGCTGTTTAAAAATAAATCATATTCTGAATCAATGATAATGCAATGCATGGGGAAATAAAAAAACTGTTTGATAGCTAAAGTTATCAGCAAAACCGGATACATAGCTTAAAAACAACATGCCATACTTTGATATAACAAAGCATAGAAGTCATGCATTGCGGGAATGAAAATTATCTGGGATTTGTCGTTATATTTAGAAAATCAGCTAATAATAGTATCGAAGAGTGATGTTTTATAAGCAAAGTTTATTTCTTTGTGAAAATTTTCTTTTTATCTTGATTTTATAAAGAATAATGTTAGAATGTCTTAAACAAGAAAAATGTCGAAAAATGAAGAGGAAAAAATATGAGAAAATTAAAGAAAAAAGTTATTGTGATTTTAGCTCTTGTTGTCGTCGTTGCTGGAGTAGCGATATATCTTCTGACGCGTCCAGCAATAGCGTTTAATGATGATGTTCAAATAGAAATTAATGGTCAATATGATGCTCTTTCCTTTATTGAAAAAGTAAGAGGGCATGATATAAGCGAGGTTAAAGCAGATACTGCCAAGGTAGATGTAAGTAAACTGGGAACATACACTATTACTTATGCCCTTGGTGATGAAAGCTATGAGTTAGAGGTGGAAGTTGTTGATACTAAAGCCCCTGATTTCGATGTGAAAAAAGATGTGGTTGCTGATGCTTCAGGAAAACTGAAAGCCAGCGAACTGGTAGAAAATATTAAAGATGAAACCAAAACCAAAGTGTATTTTAAAGAAGACTATGATTTAAAGAAAACAGGTAATCAGAAGGTTACGGTCGTCGTTGAAGATGAAGGAGAAAATAAAACTGAAAAGCAGGTAAAAGTCAAGATCGTTGATGACAAAGAAGCTCCTTCATTAACTGGAATTCAGGATCTGGTCGTCTTGCAGAATAAAGATGTTGATTATTTAAAAAATGTAAAAGCTGCTGATGATTATGACCCATCACCAGAAATCAAAGTTGATGACAGTCAGGTCAAACTGTCAAAGCTGGGAAATTATCAGGTGACTTATACAGTTAGTGACAGATCAGGAAATAAGAAAAAATATGAGCAGACAGTTTCAGTTGTCGATAAACTGCCAATTAAAGATAAAGCCCAATCAGAAGAAAAAATTGTTTATCTGACCTTTGATGATGGACCATCGGCCAACACCCAGAAAATTTTAGATATTTTAGATCAGTATAATGCTAAGGCTACATTTTTTGTTACGGGAACGAATCAGAAATATAATTATCTGATCAAAGAAGCGCATAAACGTGGTCATACAGTAGGATTACATACATATAGCCATGATTATGCAGCGCTATATAAATCGGTTGATGCTTATTTTGATGATTTAAATAAAGTAGGTGAAATGGTAAAAAAAGAAATTGGCTTTGTGCCAAGATTTATCAGATTCCCAGGTGGGGCATCGAATACTGTTTCAAGAAAATACTGTCCGGGTATAATGTCGACGCTTGTTAAAGAAGTCAAAGCCAGAGGTTATCAGTATTATGACTGGAATGCAGATAGTACTGATGCATCAGGAAATCATGTGGCGGTAAGCAAGCTGGTAGCTAATGGGACATCAAGTCGAGCTAACAATATTAATCTGTTATGTCATGATACTGATGCTAAATCAACGACAGTTGAAGCCCTGCCGGCAATTATTACCCACTATCAGCAGTTAGGTTATCAGTTCAAAGGAATCGATGAAGATTCATTTACTCCACATCAAAAAGTCAATAACTAATAAAAATACCAAATTTCAATCTGAAATTTGGTATTATTTTTTTTAAATATAATGCTGTATAATTTTTGTCACAGCGACTGCAATGATGGTTCCAGTAATAGCTTCGAGCACACCGTTAGTCATGATAATACCTAAAAAATAAGGTAACAGCTGCTGATAGCTTTGACCAATTGAAGAGGCATACTGACTGCCAAAAATCAAATAGATTCCTCCTAAAACCAATACGGTATTGGTTAATGAGCCCATCATAGCACTTACGGTCATAACGACAGTTCGACGATGCCATTGCCATTTTTCATAAATCCATCCTGATACATAGCCAATCAGCATCCTTGGTATGATGGCAATCAATGCGGACATGAATGATCCACTGATCAATGGTGAAAAGACAAAAGAGGTTACGGTTGGTGAGATCGTATTGATCAGCAAGCTGGACAAACCAAATACCAGTCCAATACCAGCACCTTTTTCTTTTCCTAAGGTCATTGCGGCAATGATAACCGGAATGTGCAATGTTGTGGCACGTAAGGGACCAATCGGAATAAATCCTAAAAAGGGTACCATGACCATCAACAGTTCGATCGCTATAAAAAGCGACATGAACGCCAGGTTCTTTGTTTTTCTGTTTTTCATTTTTCCTCCACTATCGCTTCTTGAAGAATGCGATGTATTAAAATAAAATCTGTTAAAATGTACAGACGGTTAATGCCTGAAAAAGTCACTACCATTTGTCTGCTTGTTTAACAGCCATATTATACATAAAAACTAAATTATTGAAAATATAAAACAGACATAAATAATCGATAAATGAATATATTAATGGCGGTGAGGAAAATGAATAAAAGTGATATCGTTTTGGTCAATGCTGATCATCCTATTGATGAACATAAAAGATTAGATTTAATCAGGATATTTGACAGGCAGTTTGTTTCATATGAAGCTTATCGTCCATTTTTGGATATGTATGCTCAAATGAAAAAAGAAGGACTGGAGCCCATTGTCTGTTCATCCTATCGTTCGATAGAAAAACAGGAAGATCTCTTTCAGGGGAAATGTCAGTTATATCTGCAACAGGGCTACGCGCTGGAACAGGCGCAAGAACTGGCCAGTCAATGGGTTGCCAGACCCTATTGCAGCGAACATCACACTGGATTGGCAGTTGATATTGTATCTAAAGAAAATGAGCGTCTGGATGACAGTCAGGAACAGACAGCTGTTAATCGGTGGCTGATGAAAAACAGCTGGAAATATGGCTTTATTTTAAGATATCCACGGGGTAAAAAGGAAAAGACAAAAGTTAATTATGAACCATGGCATTATCGCTATGTAGGTAAAGAACATGCCCGTTTGATGTATCAAAATGACATGACGCTAGAAGAATATCTGGGAAAATAAAAATGCTCGTATGAGCATTTTTAAAATTCTTTATTTTCAATGAAATGAGTGCTTATCTTTAATGAAATCCATAGGCTTATCAATACCAGGAGACAAAGACCAGCTATAAGCGGATATGGATTCATCGTCATCATTGATGTAATTACAGGGTCAATATCGATATGCAGCAGTTTTAAGAGATAATAGAAAATCAAAATGATGATAGTCAACGTGCCAAAAACAATAAACATGGCATACTGTGACTTTTCACTGTTTAGTTTGACTTGCGCAGGAATCAGCAGAGATATCAGAAAAAGTGAAAATAACAGTGTCAACAGGCAGCCTGAAAGCCATTCAATATCGATAAAAGCAAAACTTTGCATTGTCTGATACTGAGAGATGATGGCTAAAGCAGTAGCAATCAGACATAAGATCAGACTAAGCAGAAAACCTAAACAGTATTTTTCTTTGACATATTGTCTGCGAGTTGTTGGTAATGTCAGAATAAAAGCCAGACCATGGTTAAAATCATCGTAATTCAATGTTGACAATGTTAAGATTCCAGCAAATACACTATAATAACCTAAAATAAAATAAATATTTTTGTAGAAGATCGAATAAACGATGCCAAAAACAAGTAAAAATGCAAATATGATCTTATTTTGAAATAAATAAGCAAAATCTTTTCTTAATAGTCCTTTCATGTTATTCACCTCTTATCATCAATGTAAAAAGATCATCGATACGGTTTTTTTCAATGACGATTTCTGGATAGTTTTCTAAATAAAACTGTCTTTGATTGGTTAGACAGATATAGCCATATGGTTCTTTTTTATATTTAAGAATATATGTCTTATCTAAAGTATTAAACTGATCATGATCAGTTTTTAATAATGCATAGCAATTAAACAGGGTATCGATATCTTCATGCAGGATGATCTGTCCCTGATCGATCATATAAATATCATCACACAGATTTTCCAGATCAGAAGAGATATGCGAACTGATGAGAATTGAGCGTTCATCATTTTCCAGCATATAGTCTCTTAACAGATCAAGAATCTCATCTCTGGCCAGAACATCCAGCCCTGCTGTAGGCTCATCAAGAATCAGCAGTTTTGACTGATGTGATAAAGCAATAAGAACTTTCAGTTTTGCTTTCATACCTGTAGAAAAAGTAGAAATTTTTTTGTTGAGTGGTAAAGCAAATTTTTGACAATTCGCCATAAACATTGCCTTGTCAAAGTGTTCATACATATTTTCCAAAATGGCTACTATATCTTTGATCTTTAAAAATTCACTGAATCCAGCATCAGCCAGCACGACACCAATATTTTCTTTAGGGTAAGTTTTCTGATCATGATCATCGATTCTGATCGATCCGCTGTCAATTCTAATAAGATCGAGAATGGCTTTGAAAACAGTTGTTTTTCCGGCACCATTTTGTCCAATCAGACCGGTAATGCAGCCAGGATGAACAGTCAATGAACAGTTCAGCTTGAAATCGGGATACTTTTTGGTAACATGATTAAGTTCTAACATCGTTATTCCTCCAATATTAATTCAAATATATCTTTGGTCTGAGAATCAGAAATACCAGACTGTCTGGCTTTGATAATGGCCTTTTCCAGAAGCTTTTCAATTTCTTTTTTTGTTTCTTCTAACAGTATATCCTGATTGATCGAAGAAACATATGTTCCTTTACCATGAATGGTTGTTGTAAAGCCTTCAGCTTCAAGATTGTCATAGGCTTTTTTTACCGTTAAGGCACTGATTTTCAGTTCTTTAGCTAAGGCTCGAACCGATGGCAATGGGTCATTAACTTTCAGATCACCATGTGAAATCATTTTTTTTATTTGATTCATAATTTGTTCGTAAATAGGAATCATGGATGAGTTATTTATAATAATGCGCATATTATTCACCTCTATCTATAAACAGTATATAACAGTATATAACATCAAGTCAACTGTTATATACTGTTTATCATAAAAAATATAACTCATCATAAAATAAAATGAGGTAAGTCTATGAATAGAAAATACTATCTGATTATTATCATCATCATTATCTGTTTTTGCCTTGGATTTTATCTGCTGCAAAAAGATATGCTGCTTTTGCAGGCCAATCCTGTTATTGAAATTAATGAACAGTTTCAATATAAAAAGTATATTACTGCAGTCAAAAGAGGAACGAAAAGTGATGTTTCATGTTATCAACAGCAGCTAGATACATCACAGACGGGGCAATATGAAGTTGTGTTCGTTTACCGTGATAAAGAATATCCGGTGATTGTAGAAGTCGCTGATACCATTGCCCCAGAAATTACTGTTACCGGAGAGTTGACGGTATTACTTGACAGTCAGCCTGATTTAATGAAGGGATTAAGTATCAAAGATAACAGTCAGCAGGAAATCAGATTGTCGATTGATGCTACGAAGTTAAATATGAAACAGGAAGGCGAATATCAGATTGCCTACTATGCGTATGATCTTTCTGGAAATGAAGCTGTGGCTTCAAGAACAGTGAAAGTAGTTAAAGAGTACGGTTCCGCTTTGCCCTCTCAAGAAAAAACGGTATATCTGACTTTTGATGATGGCCCATCACAAAATACCAAAGCGATACTTGATATTTTAAAACAGTATGAGGTGCCAGCTACCTTTTTTGTGACAGGAAGTCATCAGCAGTATAATCAGTATATTCAGGAAGCTTATAGTCAGGGCCATACGATCGGATTGCATTCTTACTGTCATGAGTATGATGAGATTTACTGTTCTACTGATGCCTATTTTCAGGATCTTGATAAGATTGGGAAAATGGTGGAAGAACTGATTGGATTTGTTCCCCATTACATCAGATTTCCAGGAGGCAGTTCAAATAAGATTTCCTCACGTTATCAAAAAGGAATCATGACGGTTTTAACTAAAGAAGTTTTGCGGCAGGGATATCAGTACTACGACTGGAACTGCTCGCTGGGAGATGCGGAAGGTCACAATATTCCAGCTTCTCAGCTGATTCAAAATGCAACGGAGTCTCATGATACAAATATTGTGCTGTTAGCACACGATACCGATGAAAAAGATACAACGGTAGAGGCCTTAAGTTCCATTATTGAATACTATCTGCAACAGGGCTATCAGTTTCGAGCAATTGATGATGATAGCTACTATGCTCATCAAAGTCTTCATAATTAATTCGCAATTGTAGTGTTTTTTAGTTATAATATTCCTGGTGATAAAATTGAAAGATGATATAAAAGAAGCACTGAAAGTATCAGTGCCGGTCATGATGGGATATCTTGTATTAGGAATGGCATTTGGTATGCTTTTAGAAAGCAAAGGCTACCATGTGGGCTATGCCTTTTTGATGAGCTTTCTGATCTATGCCGGAAGTATGCAGTTTGTAGCTATTGATTTGCTTAGTGGGGGAGCGGGATTGATCAATGGTGCTATCATGTCTTTTTTGATCAATGCCCGACATATGGTTTATGGGTTGTCCATGCTCAAGAAATTTCGTGGGATGAAGAAGTATAAGCTGTATATGATTTTTTCTTTAACTGATGAAACGTATTCGCTGCTGATCAAAGATCATGCTTATCATGGTCCAAATGAAAAAAGATTTTTGTTTCTGATTTCGTTTTTTGATCAGTGTTACTGGATCACTGGCAGTATCATAGGAGCTTTGCTTGGTGAAATGATTACCATTAATACAACGGGACTGGATTTTGCGATGACAGCTTTATTTGTGGTTATTGTAACAGAACAGTTTTTAAGTCATCATGATCATCGTTACAGTTACTGGGGCTTTGTGATCAGTATTGCCGCACTAATGATATTCAAAGCTGATGCTTTTATCATTCCAGCGATGATCGGTATTATTATCGTATTACTGGTGATGTATCGAAGGAGGCAGATTAATGCATGATATTTTACTGATTCTGGTTATTGCGGCAGTGACTTTCTTAACCAGAGTTATTCCTTTTATAGCTTTTGAAAATAAAAGTTATCCCCTGATTGAATATTTAGGCGATGTTTTACCTTATTCCATTATGGCGATGCTGGTTGTTTACTGTTTGAAAAGTGTGGATCTGCTTCATGGCAATCATGGTATTTGTGAAATGATCGGTGTTGTCAGCGTGATTCTTTTACATGTCTGGAAACGCAACACCTTACTTTCAATCCTTGGCGGAACGCTTATTTATATGATCTGTGTTCAGATGATATTTATATAAGTCAGTATTAATTAAAAAAGGTCTGTTTTTTGTAGCAGACCTTTTTTTGCTGGTTATTGAGTAATGCGACGGCATTCCACGTAATAGCGTTTTTCGTTGGCTTCTCCCATTGAAAAAGTTTTTCTTGGTAAAACACCACCAGCTGCTATTGCTGGAAACAGTGTTTTTTTGTCGATGGCAGGAAGTATGATACCGCAGCTGTTAGGATGCTGTGACAGTTTTTGAATCGTATCTAGACCATGGATATAATCGATTTGAGTTTGTGGATGCTGGTTTAGATATTCATCTAAAAAAGTTTGCAGGATATCAACAGCTAAACGATCATGAGTGTTTAAAAGCTGAAAACTGATTTTCTGTGAGTCATTGATAAAAATCAGATCTTCACCATGATCTAACTGAATATTTAATTCGTGAACATATTCCTTGAATCTGACTAACAGATCATTCATATCGACATTGAAAAGCAAACGATGAATTGGTTCAAATACCAAAGCAGGACTATGCAAATTCACCAGTTCTACCATGGCATAGCGTGCAGGATGATCCGCCATCTGGTTTTCGTTTAATGTCTTTTTAATATTTTCCCAATAGGCTTTGGCTGTGGCCAGAGAATGATTTCCATCACCGACTGCCAGGAAAAAGCCGTTACTTTCACTTTCCATTAATGCCAGTTTTGCGTTGACAGCATCAGCAAACTGACCAGTAATCGCATATCCTCTTAAATGACCACCATTTTGCATCAGTTCAAAATCGTAGAGACATTCAAAATGATCTTTATTATTATATAATGGTTCGATCAGCTGCATTTTAGGATCATCGATCAGAACCATGACATGAGGACATTCCAGCAAGGCATTTTCACGAATCTTCAGTCTTGGTGGAATACGTGACTGGATGGTTCCTTCAGTAGCACGGATCAATGATGAACTGCCTGGAGTAAAGTCATAGGCTTCCAGGTCGATCACACCAACAAACCCTAAACGTATCTGATCGTTTACTGTTCTTTCGACCAGAACAAAACCATTATCGATACGTTTTTCGAGAATATGATTTTGAAGATAATCAGCCATGGTCTGATTAATTCTGCTAATACGTTCTGGATCTTTTCCTAAATAGACTTCAGGAAAGATCAGATGCAAGGCTGATGGCTGATCCTGAACCTGGTTTTCAACTTCTTTCCAGTACTCTTCTTCACTGGTAAACTGGTCACAGGCAACAACTGACCAGTTTTCCATAGCGATATCGTGACGTGGAAGAAGTATTTGTGTTGATTGGAAACATGATTTCATAATAAACCCCCTAAAGTTATTAAGTATAATTATAAAAAAAGAATGCCAGATATGTCAAGTTTTCCTGACCAATAAAAAAAACGCTCTATGAGCGTTTAAGCTGAAATGATTTCAATTCCGTCTTCAGTGACCACAAAGGTATGTTCCCATTGGGCTGATAAGAGGCCATCATCAGTATAGACGGTCCAGTCATTGTCTTCGTTTAAATGGATTCCTTTTCCTCCCTGATTGATCATCGGTTCGATCGTAAAGACCATTCCTGGAACGATCAGGACGGTTTCTTCCTGTGGCTTGAAATGGAAGACATAAGGATCTTCATGCATTTTCATGCCAATTCCATGTCCACAGAATTCTTCAACAACGCTGTAGCCATGGCCGTGTGCATATTTTTCAATAGCACTGCCAATATCGCCAATACAGCTTTGCCAGGGCTTAACAGCCTTCATACCTTCATAGAGACATTCTTTGGTGACTTCTACCAGTTTTCTGGCTTCATCACTGACTTCACCAATCATGAACATTCTTGAAGCATCAGCGTAATATCCGTTTAGTTCGGTTGTTGCATCACAGTTGATGATATCTCCATCTTTTAAGATCCTGTTTTGACTAGGGATACCATGACATACTTCATCATTGACAGAGGTACAGATACTTTTTGGATATCCTTCATAATTGAGGTCGGCAGAATGAGCGTGATGCTTTTTTAGGTATTCTTGAGTCATGACATCGATATCTTCGGTGGTCATTCCTGCTTTGATATTTTGTTCGATGTGATCTAACAGCCCGTTGTTGATAACAGCAGCTTTTCTGATTCCTTCGATCTGTGCAGGATTTTTGATCATTTTTTTAGATGGTATCATGATGCCCTGCTTTTTGAAATATTTTATTTTTTTATCAAAGTCCTGATGACATTTACGATAATCAAGACCACTTCCACACCAGCATTTTTTCATTTCTTTACCTCACTATTTTTTAAACTGAATACCATCTTCATTCAATGCAGCAATCTGTGCCAGAGAATAAAGATCATAACCTTTATCTAAAATCAGCTGATGACCTTTCTGGAAGGCTTTATCAATGACAATACCAACACCTTCAATGGTAGCATGAGCTTCTTTGCATATTTTTTCTACACCGGAAAAAGCTTCACCATTAGCTAAAAAATCATCGATAAATAAAATATGATCATTTTTGGTTAAAAATTCCTTAGAAATACAGATATGATATGATTTATTTTTAGTAAAAGAGAAGACTTCTGCATTATAGGCATCTGCCATAGTTGATGGAATTGCTTTTTTTATAAATACCATAGGTACTTTAAAACGATAAGCACACATCAATGCTGGAGCAATCCCGCTGGTTTCTATTGTAACAACTTTATTGATAGGATATTTTTTGAAATAATCATATAATTCCTGACCAATTTCTTCCATTAACTGTGGATCGACCTGATGATTTAAAAAAGAATCAACTTTGAGTATTTCGCCGTTGATGATTCGACTGTTTTCTTTGATATATTGTTCTAATTTATTCATTGTGTTAATTTCCTTTCTTTTTCACTATTATCATATATAAAATGAAACAGATATACAAGATATGATTTACTGTTAAACCGGTGAAAATTGACAAATTGGTGCATATACTGTTTTAGGTGGTTTAATGAAAAAGAAAATAATTTTACTGCTGATGATCATTTCGATAGTGCTGTTGAAGCTGCAGATACCTGCTTATGGCAAGGAAAAACAGCTTGATCATCGTATTGTCGTGATAGATCCTGGTCATGGGGGATTCGATAATGGAGCAATTGAGTATGGCTATAATGAAGATGAAATCAATCTGCAAATCGCTAAGAAGCTGAAAAAACAGCTGGAAAAAAACGGAGCTAAAGTTTATCTGACCAGATCAGGGGACTATGATATGACTAAAAGAAATCATCATTATTCAAAGCAGGATGATATGTACTTGCGGGTCAAAAAGATCGACAGCTATCAGGGACACTATCTGATCAGTATTCATCAGAATGCTTCCGGTTATAAAAGTGCCTGGGGGTCACAGGTGTTTTATTATTACCGCAGTGAAAAAGGAAAAGCCCTGGCTAAAGTCATCGATAAACACCTAAAAAAAGTGACACATAGTCAAAAACCAATCAGTGGCTGTGAATTTAGAGTTTTAAAAGCCACGCGTACACTTGGTATACTGATTGAATGTGGTTTTATGTCTAACTACAATGAATGTGGACAGCTGCGTAACAAATCATATCAGGAAAAGCTGTGTCAGAAAATAACAGCTGGACTGATTGCTTACGACAGTCAAATTCAAAAACAGGAAAAGAATAAACTGGAAAGTCAGTATTTGCAGTAAATTTGAAAAAAATGAATAAAAAGTAAAAAAAGTATTGACGGAATGATAGGGACATGGTATATTAATGGAGCAGTTGATTGATGGGCCTGTAGCTCAGTTGGTTAGAGCGCACCCCTGATAAGGGTGAGGTCGCTGGTTCAAATCCATTCAGGCCCACCATTAATGAATTGCTTAATATAGATATGTGGGCCTGTAGCTCAGTTGGTTAGAGCGCACCCCTGATAAGGGTGAGGTCGCTGGTTCAAATCCATTCAGGCCCACCATTTAAATCCATAATTTGGGGCCATAGCTCAGCTGGGAGAGCACCTGCCTTGCACGCAGGGGGTCAGCGGTTCGATCCCGCTTGGCTCCACCAATTTTGTTTGTAAACTGCATTGGCAGTTTTTTTTATATCAAAAAAGGAGAAATTATGGCACAGAGTAGAGGAAAAGAAAATTATATCGTGAATACTTTTAATGGCATGGCCTATGGTTTTTTTGCCAGTCTGATCATTGGGACGATCCTTAAACAGTTAGGGACGCTTTGTCATATCGAAGATTTAGTGACCTGGGGCAATATTGCTGGTTATCTGATGGGTCCAGCTATCGGGGTTGGCATTGGCTATGTGATTGAAGCGAAAGGACTTAATCTTATTGTTGCAACGATTGCAGGAACGATCGGCGCTGGAACTTTTAGTAATGGGACGGTACAGGCGGGAAATCCAATTTCAGCATATGTTGCGGTCTTGGCAGCGATTGAAGTGACGCGACTGATTCAGGGAAAAACGCCAATTGATATTTTGCTGGTTCCCTTTGTATCGATCATTACCGCAGGTATTATTACTAAACTGGTGGGACCATACCTAACTCAGATCATTACCTGGATCGGGTCTTTGATCAATGAAGGTGTGACTTTACAGCCGTTGTTTATGTCGATTGTTGTTGGTGTAGTGATGGGAATGGCCCTGACAGCACCAATTTCATCAGCAGCTATTGGAATTATGTTAGGTTTAGATGGTCTGGCTGCCGGTGCTGCTTTGGCAGGGTGCTGTGCACAGATGATTGGTTTTGCGATCATGTCATTAGAAGATAATGATATTGGTGATGTGATTGCGATTGGAATTGGAACCAGTATGCTGCAGTTTAAAAATATTATTAAAAGACCAGTGATCTGGCTGCCGCCAATTTTAACAACCGTTATTACAGCACCGATTTCAACCGTAGTTTTGTCATTGAAATGCAGTGCGATAGGTTCAGGAATGGGAACTGCAGGTATGGTAGGGATCCTAGATGCTATTGATGTCATGGGAACAGCATACTGGCTGCCTTTGATCATGATTGATATCATTGTTCCGGCCATTGTGACCTATGTTATTTATAAGGCTTTTAGAAAACTGAATTACATAAAAAAAGGAGATTTAAGACTGGAACGTCTATAATCTCTTTTTTTTATTTAAATAAATCAATAATATCCTGAGTTGACATTTTAGCGATACTGCCAGAATTGTTTTCAATAAACATATTAGACAGATCCTGTTTCTGTTCCTGCAGCTGCTGAATCTTTTCTTCGATGGAATTTTTCATGATCAGCTTATAGACTTGAACGTTATTGGTCTGACCGATACGGTAAGCACGGTCGGTTGCCTGATTTTGTGCTGACATATTCCACCATGGGTCAAAATGAATAACGGTAGATGCACTGGTCAAGTTCAGTCCTGTACCACCCGCTTTTAAACTGATTAGAAAGACGGTTGTTTTATCTTTCTGGAAAGCGTTAACTAATTGATGACGTTTGATCTTATTAGTAGCACCAGTTAAAACATAATAGGAAATATCACGTTTTCGCAGCTCGATTTCAATAAGATCCAAAGATGTCGTAAATGATGAAAACAGCAGCACTTTCTGATTGTTTTCTTTAGCGTTTTCGATAATATTAATACAGGCTCTCATTTTTGAACTTGGTTCGATGATATGATCATAGATGATTCGCTGATCGCAGCATAACTGGCGAAGTCTGGTCATCATGGCTAAGATCTGAATTTTGTCTACACTGTTGACCTGAATGGCTTTTTGCAGTTCCTGATTAATCAGTGACAGGTTAGCCAAATAGGTTTTTTCTTCTTCTGGGGTAAAAGAAATAAGCATGTTTCTTTCGATTTTGTCAGGAAGTTCGTTGAGAACTTCTTTTTTTGTCCTTCTTAAGATAAATGGTTCGACCATTTTTTTAAGCTTGCTTTGTTTTCCTTCATCACCGTTTCTTACAATTGGTATTTCATAGGTTTTTTTGAAATAGGAGTAGTTGTAAAGGTAATGAGGCATCAGGAAATCAAAGATTGACCATAGTTCAGCCAGACTGTTTTCAATTGGAGTACCAGTCAGGGCGAAACGGTGAACACTGCGGATAGCTTTGACAGCCTGAGCGTTTTTCGTACTTTGATTTTTGATATATTGTGCTTCATCGAGAATGAAATAAGTAAACTGAATATCCTGATAAAGTTCAAAATCACGACGGATATAATCATAGGAAGTGATGATGACATCGTAGTCGCTGATTGAACGAATCTGTTTTTTGCGCTGTTCCAGGTTACCAGAAACGCATAATACTTTCAGGTTTTTGGAAAATTTATGAATTTCATCCTGCCAGTTATAAATCAATGTCGCTGGTGCTACAACCAGACTGACATGATCTGGGCTCATGCTTTCTTCAATCAGGGTCATTACCTGTAAAGTTTTTCCTAACCCCATATCATCAGCCAGAATTCCTCCAAAGCCGTATTCAGCTATGGTTTTTAGCCATTTGAATCCTGTGACCTGATAATCTCTTAAAATACTTTGATAGTTTTCGGGAACTTTAATATCCTGCATATTGATTTTTTCAATATGGGAAATCAGTTTTTTAAAATGATCATTACGATTGAACTGTAATGATGATGTATTGATAAAATTGTTTAAGTATAGCGAGTGATATTTATCGATTTCTATTTTTCCATCGTGTATTTCGTCATATTTGACGTTAAGATCATTGAATAATGAATCAAGATCTTTGATCGAGGTATCATTCAGATTGATAAATTCACCTGATTTTAAACGATGATAATTTTTTTTGCTGTGGAAGGCAAAAAGAATATCTTTGATTTCATCTTTATCAACATTGATGCTGTTGAAATCAATTTCCAGCAGGTCATTTTTCAGTCTGACACCAATGTTGAGATTCATGTTTTTCGGTTTATTCATCAGTTTGATTTCTTCACTGATATATACTTCACAGTCCTGATTAAGATCAGGAAGAACATGGGTAATAAATTCGTAAATATCTTCCTCATTATATAAATAGTACATACGAGTAATATCGTCGTATTCGAGATAGTTGTTTAAAACCGAGATGACATGATCCAGTTTTAAAGGTAAGACAAGCTCGCTGGGATCTTCTAAAATAGAGTTTCCCTGATCATCACGGAAATCAAGGGTGACTGATAATTCGTTGCTGATGTTTAAATCAACATAGATCAGCAGGGAAATATCCATTGGCAGATATTCATCGATTTCATCACCTAGGAAATCCACATATGGCAAGACGGTATCAATGATATATTTAGAAAACAGCGATAATTTATCATTAGGAATTGTTAGCGTATGATTGTCCATATAGGTTAATAGCGGACGCAGAGCCTGTGAAAACTCTAATGAATATCGATTCATTGTCAGATAGTCAAAATAGTAAATATACTGATGACCGATGATAATGATACCTTCCGGTTTTTTTAAGGTAATGGTTGTATAATCATCATCTTTCTTTATTTCTAAAGCTATATTTTTAAGATCGATCGTTATAAAGTTGATGTTAATATCCAGGTTATTGAAATGGGTCATAAAAAAATCATCGATATTATCAGCGGTGATTTTTAAAGTTCTTTCATCATCGAGATTGCCCTGATAATATTCTTTGATAAAACTAATCTGTTTTAATGAAGATTCATCAAAATATTTGGCGTCATGGTTAGTAGTTAAGCCATTACCATAGACGATTGTACGATGATCTTTAATGTGACTGACTAATGTGGGAATACTTTTGATCGCATAGCTTCTTTGTCCGGCAATTTTATATGAAAGATAGAGACGGTCAAAACTGCAGCGAACTTCTGGGATCAGACGAACATTTTTATCTAATGGTAAATGTTTGTTTTGATCAGAATTTTTATATTTCTCAATCAGTTCGCTTGTTTTGATGACCTGTTCTTTAAGATACTTTTCTTCCTGACGGCTTTGAATTTCCTGAATTTTTTCCAGATAATTTCCCTTTTGGTTAAAAGAATAAGGAATTTCACTGGCTTCAAGACCGTAGAATTTTAAAAGCAATGCGCCAATATGACCACAGGCCAGTTCATCTGTTTTGACATACTGACAGTCACAGCTGAAATGCAAAATGTTACCGCCAGTATCGACCTGTATCGACGCTGTATGTGGTTTATTATTAACTACAGTTCCAACAATCTGATAGATCTGTCCATCTTTGATGACAGACATATTATGAATCGTGTCCTGTTGGAATAATGTATGTGCACTTTTCCAGTTTGGTTCGTTAAAAAATTTATTAATTTCATCGTCTTTTATATACACTGGCAACACCTCCTATTTATGTATTATAACAAAAACAAAGAGCAGAAATAAATGGTTTTGAAAATAAAAGATTTAAAAAATAGTTTGAAGTGCAAAAAATTATGATTTTATATGGTCAAATGAAAAAATACACTTTATACTATATATTATAGATATTATTTACAATGATGGTGAATCAAAAAGGAGTGGTAAAAATGGCGGTAAAAAAAACAATGACTGAACAGCAGCCAGAAAATAAGGAAGGTGAAGTAAAGAAAACAAAAAAAGCAACGAAAACAGCAGCAAAAACAACAACTAAAGTTGCAAAAACAAAAGCTGAAAAGCCGAAAACAAAGAAAACTGCAGCAAAAGCAGCCGCTGAAGCTGCACCTAAAGTAAAAAGAACAAGAAAAACAAAAACTGCAGAAACAAGTAAAGAAGAAAAACCAAAAGTAAAGAAAACGGTTAAAAAGAAAACAACCCAGGCAAAAGCTGATGCAACAAAAATCAAAACTGAAACGACAGAAAATATTGAAGAAGTGACAGAAGCTGCAAAAATAGAAATCATTGAAGAACCAAAAGTGAAAGAAGTACATGAAGAAGTTGTTGAAAATGTACAAACAGAAGAAACAGAGGGAGAGCCTATGATGGGAGAATATGAACAGTCAACGCCTCGTAAAAGCGTTGCATTTATTGGATCAGAATGTTATCCGTTTGTTAAGACCGGAGGATTAGGAGATGTTATGTATGCATTACCTAAAGCTCTGATCAAACAGAACTGTGATGTTAAAGTCATCATTCCTCGATACAAATGTATACCATGGGAATATCAGGAAAAGATGATTTATCGAGGATCATTTAATATGGAGCTATGCTCAGATGGTCGCTCATATTATGTTGGTATCATGGAATATGTATGGGATGGAGTCGTTTATGACTTTATTGATAATGAAGAATTCTTTAGTGAAGGAAATCCTTATACATCAATTGTTGGGGATATTCCAAAATACTGTTATTTTGCTAAAGCAGCATTAGCTGCCTTAAACTACATGAACTGGATTCCTGATATCATTCACTGCCATGACTGGCAGGCAGCACTTGTTCCTGTATATTTGAGAACTTTATTTGAAAATACACCTGTTTCATCAGCAAAAACGATTTTAACTATTCATAATCTGAGATTCCAGGGTATTTATAATATTCCAACAATACGTTACTGGTCAGGACTGCCAGAATATGTATTCAATAAAGATGCTTTAAAACAGGGCTATGAAGATGCTAATATGTTAAAAGGTGGTTTGACATACTGCAATATGATTACAACCGTCAGTCATACTTATGCTGATGAAATTCAGACAGAATACTATGGAGAAAATCTTCATGAACATCTAAGATATCATTCTGGTAAGTTACGTGGAATCGTTAATGGAATCGATGTAGATATCTGGAATACTTATACTGATCCAAGACTGGCAGTTAATTATGATATCACAAATGTATTAGATAAAAAACGTGAAAACAAACGTGCTTTACAGGAAGAACTGGGATTATGGCAGGATGACCATAAGTTCGTTATTGGACTGATTTCTCGTTTGACTGATCAGAAAGGTTTGGATCTGGTTAATGCGATTATACCTGAAGTGATGGATGACCATACTCAAATCGTAGTTTTAGGAACAGGAGATCCTCAATACGAAGATTCATTCAGATATTATGAAAATGCATATCGAGGAAATGTATGTTCTAATATCATGTATGATGAAACCAGAGCACACAAGATTTATGCCGGTGCTGATGCATTGCTGGTTCCTTCACAATTTGAACCTTGTGGATTAACTCAGCTGATTGCTATGCATTATGGAACAGTACCAATTGTACGTGAAACTGGAGGATTAAAAGATACAGTTCAGCCATATAATGTATATACTAATGATGGAAACGGATTTACTTTTGATCATTATGATGCTGGTTTACTGCTGGATGCTATCAACCGTGCTAAAACATTATATTTTACTAATAGATGGTGCTGGGATGAAATGGTACAAAGAAATATGGCAAAAGATGTATCATGGGAAAACTCAGCTAAACAGTATAAAGATCTGTATTTAGAATTATGCTGGTAAAATTAAAAAGCGATTAACAGAAAATAATCGCTTTTTTTTTATGTGAAAAATAAAAAAGGCACAAGGCCTTTGAATATGACAATCAAAAAGTTTTTATAAAAATGGTGCGCGTGACAGGAATCGAACCTGCACGCCGAAGGCGCTAGATCCTAAGTCTAGTGCGTCTGCCAGTTCCGCCACACGCGCACATGGTGACCCGCAGGCGACTCGAACGCCTGACCCTCTGATTAAAAGTCAGATGCTCTACCTACTGAGCTAGCGGGTCAATATGGTGCCGGCTAAAGGACTTGAACCCTCAACCTACTGATTACAAGTCAGTTGCTCTACCAATTGAGCTAAGCCGGCAAAAAAATGGTGGAGGTTAACGGGCTCGAACCGCTGACCCTCTGCTTGTAAGGCAGATGCTCTCCCAACTGAGCTAAACCTCCATAAAATGGTGACTCGTACGGGATTCGAACCCGTGAATGCATGCGTGAAAGGCATGTGAGTTAACCGTTTCTCCAACGAGCCACATGGCGCTTGAAGTAGGACTCGAACCTA